>DATDBU010000049.1:0-35465 GCA_036524675.1 Chthoniobacterales bacterium
GATTCTGGCAGTTTTTGTAACGAACCGCTCCTGGCCCTCTGCCAGGAGATCATATCCAGGCCCTGCCCAGAAGCCCCAGGGGTAACCGGTTGCCAATTCCCAGCCAAAAGCGATACCCCAGAACATCGGCAAAATTTTCACACTAAGTTCAGCGCTCAAGTCCAGCAGCCCCAGGAGATAATCTTCGGCCCAAGCTTCGATGGCTGCCGTTGGTTTCCCTGCAATTTCTGCCGGGACGAATGGCTTCACGGTTGGACTTCCCGTCCACGCGCTTGTGTGCACCCAGAACGGACAATGCCCTGAGATTCCATCGAGGAGCAGCCCGTTCGCCTCGAAAGCGTCTTTGATTTCTTTGGCCGAACGAAATTTCCCACCATTCTCCAGCATGAAATTGCTAGGCTGCGCTCCGCTGGCGCCCGATTTTTTGGCGTACACTAGAAATTCGCCCAGAGATTTCGCGCCGTGCTGGGCACCTTCGATGGAGGGGTGATAGATGGACATGGGTAAGTTTTCAGGATTCAGGGTTCAGTTTTCAGACAGCGGCCGGGTGAATCGGAAAACTGAGATTCAAACCCTATTTCCGCCGCCCTTTGTCGTCCTGTCCCGCGCCGGATGAATTCCCGAGATCCATGTCTTCCGGGGGGAGGAAAGGTTTAAATCGGGCTTTGTCGATGGCTTTCATATAGGCCTCGCGCGGAGGAACATTGCCTCGTTGCAGATGGAACCAGATGGCGTCGTCCATGAACTGCATGCCTTCGCCTTTCCCGGCGACGATGACGTCCTGCAGTTTTTGCGTCGCTCCTTCGCGGATGATCGCCGCGACCGCGCTGTTTGAAACGAGAATTTCGTTAACTGCGACGCGACCGCCCCCCGCTTCAGCGCTTTTTTTAAGCAAAAGCTGGGCGACGACGCCGCGAAGCGACGCGGCAAGCATGGTGCGGACTTGCGCCTGTTGATCCGCTGGAAAGGCGTCGATGAGGCGGTCCACGGTTTTTCTAGCGTTATTCGTGTGCAAGGTGCCGAAAACCAGAAGGCCCGTTTCCGCAGCGGTGAGGGCGAGAGCAATGGTCTCCAGATCGCGCATTTCGCCCACGAGCACGATATCGGCGTCCTCCCGAAGGGCGGCTTTGAGGCCGGCGGGGAACGTGGAAGCGTTCTCGGGGACTTCACGCTGCGTGATGATGCTTTTTTTGTTGGAGTGCACGAACTCGATCGGCTCTTCGATGGTGATGATATGCCGGCCAAAATTCGTGTTGATGTGATCGATGAGTGCCGCAAGCGTCGTCGATTTGCCGGATCCGGTTGGACCCGTTACGAGGACAATGCCGCCGCGCAGATTCGCGAATTCTTTGACAACGGGTGGAATCCCAAGCTGTTCCAACGTGGCGATCTTGGTCGGAATCAGCCGAAAAACGGCGCCATATCCATTGGCCTGCTTGAGATAATTGCAGCGAAAGCGTGCTTCCTCATTCATCTCATAGGCGAAATCGTAGTCGCCGCGTTCGAGGAAAATCTGCCAGCCTTTTTCGCTGCAGATTTCATGCAGCATGTATTCGATTTCGTCGTGATCGAGGATCTCTTCACGCACCGGCATGACGTCGCCGTGAAGCCGGATTTTCGGCGGTTGCCCCTGACCGAGGTGTAAATCGGATGCACCTACGCTAATGAGATACTGAAAAAACGCGTCGATGTAGGGCATGGTAAGAATTTTTTCAGGTCACGAGTACTGGGCGACCTGCGCGCGAAGGATTTGTTTTTGTTCGCCGCGAGCCATGAGTTCCTCCGTGGAAATGATGCGCTTTTGCCAAAGCTCGAGCAGGGCGTCGTCCATCAGTTTCATGCCGAGTTTCCGCCCTGTTTGAATGATACCGGGGAGCATGAAGGTCTTTGCCTCGCGAATGACGTTACCGACGGCTGGGGTGTTGACTAGGATTTCCATGGCGAGCGCACGCCCGTTGCCGTCAGCACGCGGGACGAGCTGCTGCGAGATGATGCCGCGCAATGACTCGGAGACCATCGTGCGGATTTGATCGCGTTGATCGTTCGGGAAAACGTCGAGGAGGCGGTCCAGGGTTCGCGCGGCATTTGCCGTGTGGAGGGTGCCAAGCACTAGGTGGCCGGTTTCCGAAGCCGTAATCGCGAGTGAAATTGTTTCCAGGTCACGCATTTCACCAACCATGATGACATCCGGATCTTCACGGAGCGCACCGCGGAGGGCTGCGGCGAACGATTTCGTATGCGTAAACACTTCGCGCTGAGTGATGTGACAGCCTTTTGGCGAGAAAATGTATTCGATGGGGTCCTCGAGCGTGATGATGTGGTCGTGGCGATCCTGATTGATCTGCTCGATGAGCGCTGCAAGCGTCGTGGATTTGCCGGAACCCACGCAGCCCGTCACCAGAACGAGACCGTTATGGTATTGCGTCAGCAGTTTCAGCGACTGCGGCAACCCGATCTCATCCATGGTCCGCACTTTCGAGTTGATGATGCGAAAAACCAGGTCGATGCCCAAACGCTGTCGGACGATGCTGGTGCGGAAACGCCCATGGGCGTTTGCGTAGGCAAAATCGACGTCGCCGCGCTCGTCGAGGTGACGTTTTTGTTCCGGGGTGAGAAAACCTTCGATGAGCTTTGCGGTGTCTGCCGCAGCCAATCGCGGTGCCTGTAGCCACATGGGCTCGAGGACGCCAAATCGGCGCCAAATCGGCGGGCTGTTGACACCGAGATGGATGTCCGACGCACCGGATTCAACGCCCATAAACAGGTATTGATCGATGTGTGCAGGGGGGGACGCTTCCGGGGAGTGTTGCACGGTTCTGGGAGAGAAAGGCTAAATAACGGGGCAAACGTTCGCAGACTGTACCCGCGCATTTTGCATTTTGAAGGAAAAAGTTGCGGACCGAACCGTCTGTCGCCCATCATGAATGGTGACTTTATTCCACCGCATCCGCCGAAGAGCTGAGTCGCGATACTTACAGACCTGAAACGAAGCCATGTCCATACCACTCGAAGACGGCTATACAGATATCATCGCCAAGGCGCAGCGCGGATCGGGGATTGCTGACAGCCAGCTGGCAGCAAAATCTGGTGTGAGTTTGGAGGATGTTAAGGTCCTAAAAAGCGGGAAGATTTCGGAGCCGGTAATTTTGGCGGTTGCCGAAGCATTGCATTTGAAACCGACGGCATTATTGGCTCTTGCGACTGGAAAATATAGGCCGGATGTCGCCGAGCCAGAGGGATTGGCGATGTTCACAACGCCGTATTCCGATATGACGGTGAACGCATATCTCGTGTGGGATGCTGCAACAAAAGAGGCTGTGGCTTTCGATTCCGGAGCCGATGCCACGGCAATGCTGCATTTCATTGTGTCGAACGGCCTCCGGCTGACGGCGGTTTTATTAACGCATTCGCACGGCGATCACGTATTCGATCTCGACCGGCTCACAGAGAAAACCGGAGCGGCTGCGTTTGTCCCGGAGCAGGAATCGGTACCGGGAGCGACTCCATTTGCACAGGGGCGAACGTTTCGTGCAGGAAAACTGAAGATTGCGAGTGTGCTGACCAACGGCCATTCGCTTGGCGGGACGACATATGTCGTGGATGGCCTGGCGGTTCCAGTAGCCGTTGTCGGCGATTCGATGTTTGCCGGTTCAATGGGCGGCGCGGCGAATGCCTACCAGTTGGCGTTGCGAAACAATCTGGAAAAAATCCTGTCGCTGCGTCCGGAAACGGTGATTTGTCCAGGGCACGGCCCACTGACTACGGTGGCGCTGGAACGGGAAAACAACCCGTTTTTTTAAAGGCAGAAGGCGGAATGCAGAAGGCAGAAGCGGTGAACCGAAGGAGCCCGCACGCCGCAAAGGCCGCCGCCATGTATACGGCGCAGAACGTCGAATTCGGGCAGAAGCAATACGTCTTAACGGCGAAGAAATCGGACTTCGGCCTGCAAACGCTCGACCTCATTCAAGAGATCTAGGGCCATCTTGATTCCCGTTAAATTGAGGCCGTAACCGGCACGCAGGCGCTGGATGCGCCGTAGCACGCGAATGGCATCGTCATCGAAGTAGTAGGCACCCGCTTCATCTATGACGGGGACGACCAGGCCATGCTTGGAATAAACGAGAATCGCGTGCCGAGACATTTCGGCGAGACGTGCCGTCACGTCGAGCGTGTAAAGAATGTTTGGGTTGGGCTCAAATAACTGGATAATGTTCATGGGAGGTTTCGGTTTAGCATGCTCTTTGGCTCCCACCCTCCCTTGAACAATATCCATGGTGGGAATGGCGCGAACCTGAAATCGGGCTCCCAAGGCGGGGAGGTTTCGGAGTTCACCTTGGCCACCACCCATTCTCCGGCACCCTGCGCAGAAACTTTCTCGGATTCCGGTGCCACCATCCGGCACGGGCCGTACCAAGGAGCCCAAAAGTCGGCCAACACGGGCAAGGCCGGCTCGAAAGCGACGTTCATGGTTCATCACGAGGGTTAAACTGCGAAACGTGGCCCAGTTTCTCCCAAAGGTCGCGTTCCTCAGAAGTGACCTGCGATGGCAATCGCACGTTCACGACGACATAGAGATCGCCGCGTTCACCGCTTTTGCCTTTTGGCAGGCCCTGCCCGCGTACGCGAAACTGCTGGCCGTTGTTGCTCCCTGAGGGGATGCGCACTTTCACTTGACCGCCCCCGAGCGCGGGCACTAGCGGGGTGACGCCGAGCACTCCCTCCCAAGGCGCGAGCGCCAAATCGTAATAGAGGTCGGCGCCACGAGCGCGAAAATCGGGGTGTGCGGCGAAACGGACCCGCAGGTAGAGATCGCCCGCCGGGCCGCCGCCCAAGCCTTGCCCACCCTTGCCGCGAACGCGAATCGCCTGGCCGTCGTGCACGCCAATCGGGATGTGGACCTTGATGGTGTCGGTTTCGGTTTGTCCCGTCGTCGGGTTCACCCGTTGGAGGGAGATGGTCCTTGTCGAACCCTTCCGAACTTCATCGAGCGTGACTACGATATCGCCTTCAATGTCCGACCCGGGTATCGAGAACCCCGGCTCCTCCGCCTCCTCTGGCGCGCCGCGGCCGCCCCGAAACATCTCCTCGAAATCGCGCGAACGTCCGCCGCCAAAGAACTGGCCGTAGAAATCGCTGAAGCCGGTACCTCCGAAATGATGCTCCTGTTGCGCGGCGCCATTTCCACCGGCGGTCCTGTTCTGCCATTCGGGAGGCGGCTGAAATTCACCTTCCTTCCAGCGCGCGCCGAGTCGGTCGTATTTCTTCCTTGTCTCCGGGTCGCCGAGAACTTCATAGGCTTCATTGATCTCCTTGAATTTTTCCTCCGCGGCTTTCTTATCCTTCGCGATATCGGGATGATGCTTCTTCGCTTGGGTGCGAAAAGCTTTCTTAATCTCTTCCTCGGTAGCATCACGCGCGACACCCAGCGTGGCGTAGTAGTCCTGGAATTCAACCGGCATGGCGATGACCTTCCGCGCGATCGCGATCGTTGACGATCACTTTAGCCGGACGCAGGACTTGGTTGCCATGGCGATACCCACGCTGGAAGACTTCGAGAACGACTCCGTCTGGCTGGGAGGGATCGCGGCGTGCCGCCAGGGCTTCCTGGCGATGCGGGTCGAATGGCTGGCCAAGCGCGTCGTCGGCCTCGATGCTGTGCTTGCGCAGGAGCTGCTGCAATTGTTGAAGCGTTATCTGCAGACCTTCGCGAAGCTGGTCATGCGAGCTCTCCGCGTTGAGCGCACGCTCAAGGTTATCGATGACCGGCAGCAGCTCGCTTATGAAGGCCTCTTTTTGCGCCGCGGCGCGGCGATCGGTTTCCCGCGCAGTGCGCCGCCGAAAATTGTCGAAGTCAGCCGCGAGGCGTAGGTAGCGCTCCTTCAGCGCGGCCGGTTCATCCGGCTTCTCCACCGCCGTGGGCTTCGAGCCACCGGTGGCTTGGGCGGCGCTTGGAACATACTCGGATTCCGGGGTCATGGCCGCCGCTCCGGTTCGAGAGTGTTTCTGTTCCCAGAGGCGATGATGTTCGCCGTGGCGATGTCATCGGACATCGAAAAGATTTGGTCACCGTGGGCATCCAACATCAGGTGATAATCCCGCAAGATTTTATCCGTCATGTGGAAGTGCAAAATTTTCATATTAACCTAAATCGCCAACGTTATCAGCCAAGAGTTAGCGCAAACAATCATAAGCACCTCCGGTGAGGGATCCGAAAGGACAGTGGTTCTGACCTTGGTGGACGCTGGTTATTTGAGGTGCATTTTAAGCATCTCGGGGGGGTCTAATGCAATGCATTCTTGACACCAGGAGCTTCACTCAAGGCATTGAAAGGTTCGAGATTGTCTTCGTGATCAACGACGAAGCTCTGCCATTGCGCTGCAAGCTGAAGCAGCTTCTTGCCAGGCAAAATTAAATCGAGTTTCTGCGGAAGATTCCGTTTGGACTGGCGAACCCGCATCGGTGCAGGTTACTCGGTTTGGCATCACCACCGTACCATTCCTAGCGCTTCTCACTGCCCGGTTCACTCATCCAATAATAACCGTCAAGAACGCCGCTCCGTTCCTAGCTCTGTTACCGCTGGCATCGTCCCAGTTCTCCGGCGAAATTCAGGGCGTTCGCGCATGGGGCGTCCGCACTGTCCGCGATTTTATCGCGTTGCCTGGCGAAGACGCCTGTGAATCGTTGGGATCCGGAGCCGCCGATATGGGCGTGCCGATCCAATCAAAAAGGCGTCTTGAACTAGGGATTGTTCGCCAAAAAACTTTTTCAGAACTAAAATCGACTCAACGACGCAGGAGATTTTTCATGACCATTAAACTGACGCTGGACGGGGATACGATCGAAGCGAAGACGGACGAGTTGCTCATAGATCTGCTGCTAAGGCGGGAGGAAAAGGTTCCGGCGGTGTGCTATCATCATCAGCTGGGGCCGATCCAGACGTGCGACACGTGCATGGTGGAAATCAACGGCCAGCTCGTGCGCGCGTGCGCGATGAAAGTGACTTCCGGCATGGTCGTGCAAACCAAATCGATCCGGGCGGATGCCGCGCAGCGCGAGGCGTTCGACCGGTTGCTCAAGGACCACATGCTTTACTGCACGGTCTGCGACAACAACAACGGCAATTGCACGATGCACAACACGACCAGGATGCTCGCGGTAGATCACCAGAGCATCCCCTACACGCCCAAGCCGTACGAGATCGACGCAACCAACCCTTTTTACCGCTACGACCCGGACCAGTGCGTCCTCTGCGCACGCTGTGTCGAGGCGTGCCAGAACGTGGAGGTCAACGAGACGCTTTCCATCAACTGGGACGACCCGCATCCGCGCGTCTTGTGGGACGGAGGCAAACCGATCGGCGAATCGAGCTGTGTCTCGTGCGGACACTGCGTCACCGTCTGTCCTTGCAATGCGCTGATGGAAAAATCGATGCTGGGCGAAGCCGGCTACATGTCCGGGCTGCCGAAGCCGGCGCTGGACGGCATGATCGATGTCATCAAGGGTATCGAGCCCGACATGGGCTACCGGATGATCCTGGAAGTCTCCGAGGTTGAATCGGCAATGCGCGAATCGCGCACGCGCAAGACCAAGACCGTCTGCACCTACTGCGGCGTGGGCTGCAGTTTCGATGTCTGGACCCGCGGCCGGCACATCCTGAAAATCGAGCCCAACGATGGCCCGACCAATGGCATCTCCACCTGCGTGAAAGGCAAATTTGGCTGGGATTTTGTCAATAGCGCCGACCGGTTGACCTCTCCGCTCATCCGCGAAGGAGATCATTTCCGCAAGGCCACATGGGAGGAAGCGCTCGCCCTGGTCGCGCGGCGTTTCAGCGAGATCAAGGCGAAGTACGGCCCGGACGCGCTCGCGTTCATTTCGTCGTCCAAGTGCACCAACGAGGAAAGCTATCTCATGCAGAAGCTGGCGCGCGCCGTGATTGGCACGAACAACATGGACAATTGCTCGCGCTACTGCCAGGCGCCGGCGACGGAGGGCCTGTTCCGCACGGTCGGCTATGCCGGCGATTCAGGCTCGATCAAGGACATCGAAAACGCCGGGCTCGTTCTCATTATCGGCAGCAACACGGCGGAGGCGCATCCAGTCCTGGCCACGCGCGTGAAACAGGCCCACAAGCTGCGCGGGCAGAAGCTCGTCGTCGCCGATTTGCGCAAGCACGAGATGGCCGAGCGCGCCGATCTTTTCTTCCGGCCGAAGCCCGGGACCGACATCGCCTGGATCAGCGCCATCACACGCTACATCCTCGACAGTGGCCTCGAGAAAACCGAGTTCCTGGACCAGTGGGTCAACGGCCTCGACGAATACCGCCAGAGCCTCGAACCGTTCACACTGGAATTCGCCGCGCAGACCTGCGGGCTCAGTGTCGACCTGCTGAAGCAAGTCGCGCACATGATCGTGGATGCGAGCAGCGTTTGCGTCCTCTGGGCGATGGGCATCACGCAGCACAGCATGGGTTCAGACAGCTCGACCGCGATTTCGAATTTGCTGCTCGTCACCGGAAATTATATGCGCACCGGCACCGGCGCCTATCCGCTGCGCGGCCACAACAACGTTCAGGGGGCGGGCGATCACGGCGCGCATCCGGTCAACCTGCCCGGCTACCAGAACGTCCACGACCCCGAGGTGCGCGCCCGCTTCGAGGCGGCGTGGAGGGTGAAGCTGCCCACGACCCAGGGCCTCGACAACCGCGAGATGATCGACGCCATCCACGCGGGCAAGCTGAAGTCCATGTATCTCTTCGGCGAGGAAATCGCGCTCGTCGACGCGAACGCCAACGAGGTCCAGGACGGCCTCTCCAAACTCGAGTTCCTCGTCGCGCAGGACATCTTTTTCAGCAAGACCTGCCAGTATGCCGACGTGATTTTTCCCGCCAGCCCGAGCCTGGAAAAGGAAGGCACTTTCACCAGCACGGAGCGTCGCATCCAGCGCCTCTACCAGGTCTTCGAACCGCTGGAGGGCAGCCGGCCCGACTGGCGCATCATCCAGGATGTCGCCAATCTGCTGGGCGCGGGTTGGAACTACACGCATCCGTCCGAAATCTACGCGGAGATCGCCTCGCTCACGCCGCTCTTTGCCGGTGTGACCTACGAGCGGCTGGAAGGCTACAAGTCGCTCCAGTGGCCCGTCTCGGCCGATGGCGCCGATCAGCCCCTTCTCTACACCAAAGAGTTCGCGTTGCCCGGCGGTAAGGCGCGGCTCTATCCCCTCGCCATCTCGAAGCCGAAGGATCAGCCCAACGAGGAGTTCGACCTCCACTTCAACAACGGCCGCATGCTCGAGCATTTTCACGAGGGCAACATGACCTATCGTGTCCACGGCATTCGCGAGAAAGTGCCGGACACGTTCCTTGAGGTCTCGCCTGAACTGGCCAGGGAGCGCGGTGTCCAAACCGGCACCTGGGTGCAGCTCATCTCGCGTTACGGCAAGCTCCGCGTCCGCGCGCTGGTGACCGACCGCGTGCACGGCAAGGAACTCTACATGCCGATGAACTCATCGGAGCATCCGGTGAATCTTTTGACCGGCAATTTCACCGACGCCGCCACCCACACGCCCGCCTACAAGGAAGCCTCCGTGCGCATGGTCGTGCTGGATGAAATCGGCGACAGCCCGTTGCCGAAGGTCAATTCGCGCTTCCACCATCCCACGCCGCAAATGGGGGTGGACGTTGAGCGCAAATGGAAACGGATCGATTACGAAATGCCGAAGGGCGAACCCGTGCCCGCGGGTGAACCGATCCACGCGGCGCCTAAACATAGCTAAGGAGACCATATGGCCGCACCCATTGTCCTGAATCTCCCGCCCCAAGACCCGCGCGAGGCGCTTTATCGCCGGCTGGAAAACGCGCCCAAGGAGCACGCCGAGGCGCTCCTCGCCGCATGCGACATCCTGCAGGGACTCCACGACCGCGGCCTCCTCGAGCTGGCCAAGGGCGCGCTCGGTTCCAGCGAAAAAGTCCTGCAAATCGCCGTCGACGCGGTCAACACACCGGAGGCCATTGGCGCCATTCGCCGCGGCATCATTCTGGCCAAGCTCGCCAACACGGTCGACCCCGGCCTGCTCGAAGGCTTGGAGCGCGCGGTTCCGGAGGGACTCGCCGAAGCCGCCAGGCCAAGGCCCATGGGGGTGTTCTCCATCCTGAAGAAGCTGGTCAGTCGCGACTCGCGCCGCGTCTTCGTTGCCGCGGCCTGCATCCTGGAGTCGCTGGGCAAAAGCCTCGCCTCCGCGAAAGCAAAGTGAAGTGGATCAGCTCGTGGACCTGTGCCCAAATTTTTCGAAAATTTGCGGCACCCGACTTCCAAGCACATGGCGCCCACCAGCATAGGCGCCTGCGCTATCGACCTATTCGAGAAGGAACTTAACCTGCCACCTCCACAGCAATTTTGCGGGCTTTCAAAGCATCGAGAACGGCTGCCTCTGCTTCCAGCAGCGCGTAGGCAGCCGTGATGACTGCATTCACCGCGTGCTCCTCCTTGGCATCCGCCGCCTTCTCCAATTTTTCGATCTCGCGGTCGACACGCCAATCTTCCAACTTCGCGATCAGTTCGTCCTTTTTCTCTTCCAGATAGTGAAGAACCTTTTGCTTGGCGGATGCTGCCTGTTCACGTTTTGCCTCCAGACGCGCGAGCGCGTTTTTTGCGCGCGTTTCCAACTCATCCGCGCTCTCTTTCACAGCGGCAGTCAGGTGGTCTTTGGTTTCGATCAGATAAGACTCGGCGGATTTGAGGTTTTCCTCAAAACGAAGGATGCATTGGTTCAGTTTGTTGCTCATAACGAAGTCGGAATTTTTGGGGATCGGGAAGCTCAATAAAAGGCCAGAAGAATGATCCGGCGGAAAAAACCTCCTGCGAGGTTTGACCAGTTTCCCTTTCCGGAATCGCTCCAGTTGCTTCGCCGAAAGCCTTACAGCACGGGGCCGAGCAATGCCACGGCGTTGTTGCGAAAACGCTCCCAGACAGACCATTCATTCACCATTTCCTGCGTGACGGGGTGGCTGCGGGCCAGGAACTCCTCCTGCCGCGCACGGAGTTCGGCGGTTAGCCCGGCGTCGTGGAACAGGATATTGTTCTCGTAGTTCAGATCGAAGCTGCGACGGTCCATATTGGCGGAGCCGATGAGGGTCATTGCCCCGTCGAAGGTCAGCGTCTTGGCGTGGAGCAGGCCGCCTACATACTCGTGGATATGAACGCCGGCAGCGAGGAGTTCGGCGTAATAGCTGCGACTGGCCGCGCCGACTTCCCAGGAGTCGTTGCGCGCGGGGAAAATGATGGTCGTCTCCACTCCCCGGCGAGCGCTGGCGCAGAGGGCCGCCTGCATGGCCTCGTCTGGCACATAGTAGGGCGTGGTGATGAAAAGCGA
Source organism: Chthoniobacterales bacterium (assembly GCA_036524675.1). Lineage (GTDB taxonomy): Bacteria > Verrucomicrobiota > Verrucomicrobiia > Chthoniobacterales > DASVRZ01 > DATDAW01. The sequence continues at coordinate 11,374 of DATDBU010000049.1, forward strand.
GTCCTGTGCGGCGTAGATGAGGTTTTCAAAAACCTCGGGCATGGCTGAGTTGCGAATGGTCGGCCCGGTGCCGATGACCTGGGCGGTAAAACCCGCTTCGACTTCTGGCAGAGGCTGCAGCAGGAGGCTGAGCAGGTCATCGTTGCTGTTTGCCATCCAGCCGTCGGCGAAGAGGCGCTGGTTCTGCCGCGCGATGGGGCCTTCAAAACGCATCAGCACGTCCACCCACGGAGCGTATTTCGCTTTTACCAGAAATTCGGGATCGGCGCAGTTCTGGCTCCCGCAGTAGGTGATCCAGTTATCGATGACCACAATCTTGCGGTGGTCGCGGAGATCGATGCGTCCCGTGAGCGCCCGCACGAGGGGATTCCCGATGGGCAGAGCGACAGCGAGTCTCACCCCGGCTTGGCGCATGTCGCGCCAGTGCGGAGAGGCGATCAGCATCCGCGAGCCAAGCCCGTCTGCCATGGCCCGGCAGGTAACGCCACGGGCCGAGGCGCGTTTGAGGGCTTCGGCTACTTTCCGTCCGTTGTGGTCGGCCAGCCAGATGTAGAAAGCGATGTGGACGGTTTCCTGCGCCGTATCGATATCGTCCACCAAGGAGTTGATGACCGCGTTCGAGTCCTTCATCAGGCGCGCGTGGTTGCCGCCGATCGGTTCGAAGCCATTGACCGACCGCCCGGCGTGGAAAACACGGCGGTAGCGGTCCGGGATATCCGCCTTGAGGGCCGCGCCTTCCCAGCCGGGAGTTTGAGTCACATCGGGAATTTCTCCCACGGCCCGGCGCATGTGCTCCACGCGCCTGCGTCCGATATTCGTCTCGCCCAGCAGAAGGTAGCCGATGATTCCGAGCACGGGCAGCGCAAAAATGATTACGACCCAAGCCAAGCGGGAAGCGGGCTGGCGGTGTGGACGCAACATGGCACGCGCGGCCACGACAAGCTGGAGAAGGAAGACCAACCCCGTCCAAAGCAAGGTGACGACGTGCGCATTCATATCGGTTCTGCGGCCGGAAAGGCAAAAAAGGACGTCCCGTCCATCAATGCACCAGCGCCAACACCGGGACGAACGAGTCTCACGAAGGTTTCTGCGACGGCGACAGCGCAACAGAGGCTTCGCTGGTCAGGACGCGGAAAACGAATGTCTCCTGGAGATACAGCCGCACCACGGAATCGGTGTGGCTGAGGTAGCCGATGGAAACATCCTGTCCGATGTTTAGCTCGAAATCGCCGCCTCGCGTTGTCAGGACGAACGCACCTTCAATCGCCGGCGCCCAGATGAGATTGCCGTCAACGATGCGCTTGACGTGTTCCAGGACGGGATATCCGTGATCACGGGTTTCGGCGAGTGCCGTATACTCATTGGCTCCAAGCAAGACCGAGTAGGGGCCGTTCACGCCAACGAGACGTAGCTGGCTCAATGCGTGGGCTACCGCATCGGGATAATCGCGCACATCCGCAGGCAGCGCATCGATTGGATTGCTGGTGCCTTCCCGAATGCCTTGGATGCCCGCTTCTCGGTATCCATTGAAGATGGCCCGGTCTTCGGCAAAGGCGAGTTTCTTCGCGGCGTCTTTCGCGGGCTGCCAATCGGGATCGTTTGATCCGCGCTCCACGTCATCGATGGTCTGACGTGATAGCTCAAACGGCACCCGCAACTCGACGAGAGGTTTGACCTCGCGCTGGTTTGCGATGATGCCCTCTGCGGGAGCGGAGACCGATTTCAGATGGCCAGTTGCGACTCCAGGCAGGGCGATTCCGCCGGGTGAAGGAACGTCCACCACCCGCCGGCCGGCCAGATACCGCTTCAGCGTCCTTGTCGTCTCGTCCTCAATCTGCGACCACGCAGCGTCCGAGATGGGTGCAAGCTCTCGATGGAGGTTATTCATTTTTCTCTCCTTTAAGGGATCCTATTCTGAGTGATGTCTCGCGCACAGACGAAGACGGGTCAGATGTCTCAAACGGCGGCGATGTATCGATTGCTGTGGAGGCTGCCCCATCTGTACTGATGTCGTCGAGAAATGTTGCCGAGGGCACAAAAAATAAGCTGCCGGTGACGGCGCGGCTGAAATCCAGGAGCCGGTCGTAATTGCCCGGGGGGTTGCCGACGAACATATTCTGCAGCATCGTCTCTGTGATGCGCGGGGTGCGGCTGTAACCGATGAAGTAGGTGCCGAACTCGCCGTGGCCTGGCCTGCCAAAGGGCATGTTGTCCCTCAGAATCTGGACCTGTTTTCCATTCTCGATGATGTTCGTCAGCGCATTGTGCGCGAATGCCGGCTTCTCGGTGTCACTCAACTCGATGTCGGAAAGTTTCCTGCGTCCGATGATGCGCTCCTGTGTCTCAACGGGGAGAGCATTCCACCCCTTCATGTCGTGAAGGTACTTCTGCACGATAACGTAGCTGCCGCCCGCAAAGGCCGGGTCTTCGTCGCCAACGATCGCCGCTTCCCTCATGCCGTCTCCTCGCGGGTTTTCCGTGCCATCGACGAATCCGAGGACATCGCGATCATCGAAGTAGCGGAACCCGTGAACCTCGTCGACGACCGAGACCGCCTCTCCGAGGCCCTCCATGATCTGAGTTGCCAATTCAAAACACATGTCCGTGCGTTTGGCCCGAATGTGAAACAGGATGTCACCCGGAGTGGAGACGGCATGACGACTGCCCGAGCGGATCTCTCGAAACGGATGAAGCTCAGCGGGACGAGGCGAACCAAAGAGCCGGTCCCATGCCTCGGAGCCGAACCCAACGACGCATGTTAGGCCCGCTTCAACATTCCGAAATTCAACGGCGCGCACCAGCCCCGCAAGGCCTGCAAAAAAGGATCGCAGGATCGCGTAGTTGTCCTGCTCGGGACGGATGCAGACGGCCAGAAAAATCGCCGCGCGCGTGAGTGGACCGACCACCTGCTGTGGAAGAACGACTTCGTTTAGCGGCTTTGGGGTGTCCATCTCTTTAATCTCTATCAACAAATATTCTTACGCTGCCATATCGCCAGATCATATGCGGCTATCTTGACGAACGGATTCAGTCAACATTTGTTCGTTCGCGAATCAGGGTCACAAGGCCGTCTTTCTTCGTGCCGGAGCGGCCTTTCTTTCCAATGAAGCCGGCATTCTACGCATTGGTTCTGCCTTCTGCCTTACTTCTTTGCGTGTTCTCGTTGCCAGACGCGGTCGGATAGACTGCGAACAGCTAATGCGGTCCAGCCTGTTTGATGGGTCGCACCGAGGCCTTTCCCGTTATCCCCGTGGAAGTACTCGTGGAAATAAACGTGGTCGCGCCAGTGCGGATCTTTCGCGAACGGCCAATCGGGGCCATCACACGGGCGCCGGCCGGTTTTTTCGTCGCGGATAAACAATGCGGAGAGACGGCGTGACAGATCTTTGGCGATCTCACCCAGCGTGAGTTCGACGCCGGAGCGTGTCGGATATTCCACTTTGAAGGAGTCCCCATAGTACCGATGGTATCGCTCCAGGGCTTCGATGAACAAATAATTGCAGGGAAACCAGACGGGCCCACGCCAGTTCGAGTTGCCGCCGAACATACCGGTGGTCGATTCGCCTGGATCGTATGCGACGCGCGATGTGTCGCCGTCATCGAAGGCGAATTCGTATGGGTGTTTTTGGTGAAATTTCGAAAGGGAACGCAAGCCGTAGGGAGACAGAAACTCTTCTTCATCAAAGAGATACGTCAGCGTTCTCCGCAGCCGTTCCCGCGTGGGTATGGCGAGCAACAAATAGTTGTGTAGCTGATCGTTGTTTTCCAGATAACTGATGCTGCCGGAAAGGTCGCCACGATGTTTTAAAAACCAGCGCATCCGTTTCGAAAAGCCGGGGAGCTTGTTAAGCACTCTAACGTCGAGCAATTCGACGGCGATGAGAGGCATCCAACCAACGAGTGACCGGGTTTTGAGCGGCATCGTACGGTGTTCGGACAACATTTTGTCGTAATAGAAGCCGTCTTCTTCATCCCATAATCCGTCTCCGTCCTTGCCGTTAATCGCGTCGCAAATGCGGATGAAATGTTCGAAAAACTTCGACGCCATGTCTTCGTAGGCAGGGCGCTCGGAGGCGAGTTCGAGTGCAATGGAGAGCATCGAGCCGCAATACAATCCCATCCACGCAGTGCCGTCAGCCTGTTGAAGCATGGCCCCGCCAGGCAGGGGACGTGACCGGTCGAAAACTCCGATGTTGTCCAAACCGAGGAACCCGCCGGAGAAAACGTTACGGCCCTCAGCATCCTTCCGGTTGACCCACCACGTGAAGTTCATCACCAATTTTTGGAACGATCGCGCCAGAAAATCGCGATCACGGAAACCTTCGCTGCTGCCCGCGATCTTATAAATGCGCCAGGTCGCCCACGCATGGACTGGTGGATTCACATCGGAAAAATTCCATTCGTATGCCGGCACCGCTCCGTTCGGATGCATGTACCATTCGCGCAAGAAGAGCAGCAGCTGTTTCTTGGCAAAATCCGGATCGATCTCAGCAAACGGGATCATATGAAACGCCAGATCCCAATGCGCAAACCACGGGTATTCCCACTTGTCCGGCATGGAGATTACATCGCGATTGAAAAGGTGACGCCAGCTGGAGTTGCGAATCTTCTCGCGGGACGGCGGAGGGGTTGGCTGTTCAGCATCGCCACGCAGCCAATCGTCAACGACGTAGTGGTAAAACTGCTTCGTCCAAAGCAGGCCGGCGTAACATTGCCGCATCACGAGCGTTTCCTCAGGAGTCGCGCCGCTCCACATGTTGCGCCGATAAAACGCGTTCGCTTCGGCGCGCCGCAGCTCGAAAATTCCATTGCGCTTCTCCATGGAAGGGGGGCCGTCCCAGAGAGCTTTCTGAGTCAGCCGCAGATCAATCACAACCTCGCCGCCCGCGGGAATCGTTGTGCGATACCAGGGGGCGGTTTTTGTGCCGTGCTTTTGAGGATTCACCGCACCGGTTTCGCCATGAATGATTCGTCGGTGAAAGGCGTCTTTTACGAACGATGTGTAATTCGGATGACCGAACAGCTTCTGCGTGTTCGTCTCGTTTTCGGTGAAAAGCCATTTTGGCCTCGTGTCATCGCTCGCCGGGGCTGCCCAGAAAACAAAGTCTTCCAGAAGCTGATGGCGGGTTTCGATCATTCCGTTTGCCATCCAAAGTCGCGGCTTGAGCGAGCAGCCCTCGTGTTCGCACCCCCAAATCCACGAATTCCGAAACCATAATGTCGGAAGGATATGCAACGGAGCCGCGTCCGGCCCCCGATTCACCGCCGTGATCCGGATGTAGATATCGTTCGCATCTGCTTTTGCGTATTCAGCGAAGAGGTCGAAATAGCGGCTTCCGTCAAAAACGCCTGTTTGTTCGACCTCGAACTCCGGATCTTCCTTGGTTCGCTTCTGATTTTCTTTGACGAGCCGATCATACGGAAACTCCGCCTGCGGATACTTGTAGAGCGACTTCGCGTAGGAATGGGTGGGTGTCGAGTCGAGATAGAAATAGTGTTCTTTTACGTCTTCGCCGTGATTTCCCTCGTGCCCGTTGAGACCGAACAGGCGTTCCTTCAGGATGGGATCGCGTTCATTCCATAGTGCAGGGGAAAAGCAGAGCCGGCATTCGCGATCCGTCCACCCTAGCAATCCGTCTTCACCCCAGCGATACGCCCTGCTTGGGGCGTGGCTAAGGGGGAAATAATTCCACGCATCGCCGTTTGCTGAATAGTCTTCGCGGACTGTTCCCCATTGGCGCTCGGCGAGATACGGTCCCCACCGTTTCCAGTTTTTCTCGCGGCGCTTGTCCTGTCCCAGCCGGATGTGTTCGGGCGTCATTGTGGGATACTGATAATCGCGCAGGGAAGCGCAACCGTATTCTGCGAGGAATATGGATCTTGTTATTTTTCTTTGGTTTGAGGCGACCGATCGTGGGCCTTTTATTGGCCGGGCGGAATTTTGCTTATGCCAGGACCACCACAGCCGGGTGGATTTTTACTTTTGAAGCGCTTTCGCCCGGATAGGTGTCCGGACGGGCTGGGCGCGGGGAATGGGGGGTTCGGCCATTTCCAAGGCATCGGAGCTGATGTCCGCACGTCCTGCTTCTTCAGTGCTGGCGCGGAGGATGTCGTTACCGGTACCGACGACATTTGGCTGGATAAAGATCATCAGCTCGTTCCGTTCTTTTACCTTTTTTGTAGATTTAAAAAGATAGCCCAGATAGGGAATGGAACTGAGGACCGGAATGCCACTCTTATTGTTAGTGTCGGATTCCGTGACCAAACCGCCGAGGACGACGACATGTTTGTTGGCGACGGTGACAGTAGTGTCGACGGTCTGGGTGGCGATGGTGGGCACGTTTTCGCCGCCGATCGTCTGACTGCCGGCGACGCTGTCGTTGGTTTGCACGACTTTGAGCGTGACTTCGTTGTCGGCGTTGATGAGCGGAATGACGGCGAGTTCGAGCACAACGTCTTCGTAATCGATGTTGGAGGTGACATTGGTGGTTCCGTCTACATTTTGCGTGGTGTTGGTGAGGGTTTGAGTCGGAACCGCGATGCGTTGGCCGGAGGAAATGGTGGCTCTTTTGTTGTTCGAGGCATACACGATCGGACGCGAGAGCACTTTAAAACGATTGGTGGATTGCAATGCGTGGAGGTAAACGTGCAATTGGTCACCAATGGTGCCGTAGATATTCAGACCGGCTACGATCGGAATGTTAGAAAAGGTTTTTAGATTGGACGGATCGATCAGCGTCCTAAGCGGCGCCGTTGTAATGCCGCGAGTGACATTGCCGCTTGCGAAGCCGGAATCGCGACCCAGGAAGTTTTGAAGATAGTCGATTCCGAACTCATTGTCGTCATTGAGTCTGAACTGGCCGATGACGGTGGACAGGTAGACCTGGCGTGTTTTTTGATCGAGCCGGCTTAGAATGCTCCTGGCGCGTTCGGTGCTTTCGGGCGGGCCGATGACGAGGATGGAGTTTGCCTTTTTGTCCGCGATGATGCGGGTCTTGCCGACTATGACCGATTCGGGAGTGGTGTCATTTTCGCTATCGGTGAGCAAGTCGGATGCACGGGCACCCGCAGCGCTTGTATTGGAGCCCATACCGTTCCCGGAATCCGAAGAATAACGGCGGTTGCCACCGGTGCTGACATTACGTGGCTGGCCCGGCGTTGCGCCAGGCGCGGCGCCCCCGGTCGACCCTTCGCTAGTATCCTCGGTAAGCAAATCCTGTAGAACGGGGAGAACTTCCGCGGCAGTGACGTATTTGAGACGGACCTCGAGTGGGTCCGTAAAACCGACGGCGCGATCGAAGTCGCGAATGAGACTTTTCACGTAAGGAAAACTGGCCGGACGCGCAATAACCAGGATGCGGTTCGTCCGGGTATCAGGAATCACCTGCACATTACCGGAGACAAGACTGTTCGCGGAGCTTTCCGCTGAGCCTTGGCCGGGAAGGTTGGGAAGAGGTTGAGCAGGATTCGGAGGCGGGACATTTGCAGCGGGGGCGCCGCCTGCTCGGCCGCTGGGGTAGGTGGTGCCTTTTTGAGCCTCGATCATCTTGGTGATGGTGTCTGCGACCCGCTCAGCGTCGGCACGCATGAGGGAGACGAATTCGGAGACCATCTTGGCTGGTGGAACGTCGATCAGTTCCTTGATGTCGAGCATTTGCCGGATGACGGAAGCGTTTTCCGTAATAAGCAACGCCTGAGCGCTTTGGACAGGTGCTATGACGCCGTACGAGTGTACAAGAATGCTATTGGTCATGGCATTATAGGCTTCCTGGACGTCGAGATATTTGAACGGCATGTAATACGTCACGATCTGGTCCCCAGGAGGCAAGCTGGCAGGACTCGCATAGACGCGGATGCCTTCGCTGCGCGGATTTTTTCCGGCAACAATGTTAATGATCTTGAGTTGGTTCTCGCCGGCAGGGACGAGGGCGAAGTTGTTCAGCAGAAGCGTGGCTTCGATGATGGATAAAGCTTCACGTTTGGTGACTTGCTCGGCCACGTTGAGGCTGACATTGGCACCCGCGAGAGTCGCGTCCTTGATCAGACGTTTGCCGCTGAACTGTTCGTAAAGCAGCAAAATGGCAGGAACCGGCGTGTCGGGATAGTTGAGCGTGACCATTTCATCCAATGGATCGCGAGAGGGATTGGCGTTGGCATTGGGATCGCGATTGGCTGGATTTGTGGGATCGAGAATGGGTTCACCAGGCTGGATGGGGGGCGGGACCTGAGCCTGAGGAGCGACCGCCGATAACAAGAGGCAAAGCAACGGGAAGAGAACGTAGCGTTTCATCAGGGCAGGATTCAATCAGGTCGAGGAGCTGGGACAGGCGTGTTCCGCTGCGGGACTCTCTGGTTTTGCGTGGCGCGCTGGCGCCGGTCTGCGCCGGGCAGAGTGGTTGGGCGGCGAATGATGTTTGCGGGTTGTTGCGGACGCGGAATCACCGGCGGCTGACGCCGGACGATATTTGGTGCAATCGGTGCGGGGATATTGGGCGGCCGGGGCGGATTGGGTAAATTGGGAGGCGGTTGCCCACCTTCCCCGACGAACGATGGCGCGGCAACTGAAGTGTTCAGGTTGAATTTGAGCACACCGGTCTCGCCGCCTTTCTGAAGGGTCACTTCGACTTTTGCGGGATCGATGTCGTTGACGAATTTCACGACGCGGATGTCGCCTTCCTGTTTGATTTTGTCGGTGACGAGTTGGCTCTGTTGCGAGGCGTTGTCGAGCAGCGTGACGATCGGTTTGCCACCTGCGGTGGCGAGTCCGACGAGGGTGTAAGCGTCGGCCAGGCCGGTTTCGGTGGCCGCCGGCTGCGCGACGACAGACGCGACGGTAAATGGCGACTTCTGCCAGACCCGCGCATAACGGTCCGGTTTATGACCTTGCGGAACGACGTCATCGCCAAACGCGAGCGGGGCCAGTGCAGCAAATGCAAGAAGCCCCACTCCCACTCGCGCTAGCCACCTTAATCGGCGTTCCCGGAAGGGATTACGGGCAGGCGTAAGCGTAAAATGTATTACGGGCTTATCCATTTGCGGGGGCATACCATTTGGCAATTTCGAGCTCGAGATTCACTTTTGGCGGATCTTTCTCACTCCGAAGTGAAAAATGGGTGATAGCCTGAAATAGCTCGGGTTGCTGGATCGTCACGAGCCATTTTATGACATTTTCCAAGGTTCCCGATACGCGCATGCGGACGGTGACAGCTTTGTATTGTGCCGTTTCCGAGATTTCGCCGAAACCCTGTTCGTCGATGGCCAGGTTTTGCGCGCGGGCCGACTTTTGAAGATCCTGGAAGAACTGGGGTTGCGCGACTTCGGCTTGACTGATCCTGGGCTGTCTGGCGTCGAGCCATTCTTTGCGTTTCAACCACACTTCTTTCTCGGAGAGCCACATCGCGGCGTCCTGTTCCGCTCCACGGAGTTGAATCGACTGGAGCTTGAGTGCGTTGCGTTGCTTCAGGAGCGCGCTTACGCCAAATAGGTTCGCGAGAATGAAGATTGTCGCGCCGAGAGCGATCAGCAGTTTTTTCTCGAGTGAAGTTAGCTTACGCATCGGGCGAGGTTCCCTGGATTTGGAATTCAGCCTTGTCGTTGGGAAGAATGTTCGGCCGGGGCATTTCCCATTTGAAAAAGCTGAGATCCGGCTGGGCCTTGATGTCTTCGACGAGTTTGAATGCGGCCGCGGCGTTGTTGGCCTCCCCGCGAATGGTGATTCTGTTCGCGTTCAACTCGAAGAGAGTAAATCGCACGCCGTCCACGGGCAGGAGTTTGGCGGATTGGTAGAGGATTTCGACAGGATAGAATGCCGGATTCACTGCTGGCTCCAGTGCGCGCCAGCGGCGCGACGTTGCCTGGATGGCTTCGGCGGTCGGGCGATCCACAGCGATCTTTTTGGCGAGCGCTTCGTTGGATAACGCAAGCCAGGCCACGTTGAGGATAAGTGTCACCAATGCAAAGACATACACGGCGGCGGCACCGAATAGGATGCGTTTGAGTTGTTGTTTGCGGGCGACCTTTTTTCGGAGTTGGGCGGCAAGAGGCGGCAACAGGCCCGATGGGGTGACCGGGGGCGCTGGGTCACCGATTTGCGCAACGGTGACGGGCGCTCCGAGAATTCCCCCGAGCGTATCACAATCTTCAGGCGGAAATTCTCCGCGGAGTTCAATGCCATCGAACTGTTTGAGGACACCTTCCGTTTCCAGTTCGAGCCGGGTGCAAAGCAACTCTCTGGCGACCTCGGGTGTTAGTGTCACGTCTGCGAACGATTGCACATGAGCCGCTTTTCCATCCCTGGAGAACACGGCTGCCAAGCGTCCATTTTCCTTCCACAGAACAAGGCCGTTGGCAGGCAGATCGAGCATTTCGGCCGATGGCTCGTAATTTTCGATCTGCGGCAGCAAAACGTTCTGCGGTACTGATGCGGAAAGAATGCGGATAAAAACCAATGTGCGTGTTTCCTCACGAAACAACGGCGTAATCGCGACCGATTTCCCCTCGGTGCTTTTTGGCGTTAACCCGTGACGATCAAGGAACGCCTGCACGAGATCCGGCAGCAGCGCATCATCGGAAGTTTGCATCCATCTGGAGAACCCGATGAGGTCCGACGTCGGGAGCCCAATCAGTCGCAGCGACTTATCTTCCTTTTCCGCCAGAGAGGCGGCCCGGCGCAGGAAACGTGGCGGGGTGCCGTTGTTTAGCGTCCAGACTTCCCAGCCTCCATCCGCGGTCGGCCTGGCCAGATGTTCTTCGGCCGAATGGCGGGACCTGCGAGTGACACCCATCAGATTTCCTCCCACCTGTAAATCAGCTGCGGCGTGGTTTTCCGGTTAAGGATGACGCGGATCAATTTGGAATGATTGCCCAGCGTGGCTCTGCTTTCGACCCGGGAAATCGCGTTTTCGAGCGTGATCAACGAATTGAAACTTTCCATCTGATTCTGCGGAATACCGAGGACGCTGGCGGCTACGGAGATTTGCTGGAATTTATAGTCGTCGAGGGTGTGCTCCTTTTTGTCGGCACCGCGCCGGTATTGCACGAAGCTCTGTGCACGTCGATCACCGACTCCAAAAATCGCATCAATGATCTCGGCCGTGGCGCCGTTGAGATCAACCCGGCCGTCTCCCAAAACCGTAAAGGACTCCCGCCAATCCGGCTTTTTGGCTGCCACGAGTTCCATGGATTCGGCTCCGGCAATTTGCTCGACAGTTTCGAAATTGCGAAAGACTTGCATCTCCTCGGGCGAATCGCCCGTGCGTCCCATCCAACGAATCAGACCGGCGATCACCGCCCTGGAATCGGAGCTGGAAAGCTTCCAATTGTGCGTAAAAAGCCGTTCCAGAATGTCTTCATGGCCGTTTCGAATGAGAAAATTGATGTTGATCCGGGCCGTTTCACTCTGGAGTTTCACGTCGAAACGCCCGCCATCGTCGAAATCGCCGCGCAGCAATGGATCGCCTTCTTCCACTTGCGGATGGAACGCGAACGCCAGTCCGGATTCCGCAATTTGCCGGAGCCGAAAATCGCGATTCAAAGCCTGTGCTTCATCGAGGTTGTAGCCCACATATTCCACTACGCCAATAACAGCGAGAGACATCGTCACGATAGCCCACAGCACCAGTAAAAGTGCGGAGCCCTTCCGATTTCGGAATGTCCCGCCGTGGCGGGACGGATCGCGGATTTCAGAAAAACCTCGGCGGCGGCGACAGCGCAATCCCCGATTCCTTTTCATCCCTGGGCAGCTGGCACCATGGGAAAAACGATCCGCTCGTCGTCCCGAGTTGCGTTGGAGTTAATGATCAGTTCCACCAGGGTGGGACGGAATGTGGTGTCCTGCCATTCCTTGCGCCACTGGTTGGCGCGGCTGTCGTAGAAACGCCATTCGAGTTTTTTCAGATCTCGCACGAGGACGAACCACTTGGTAGGCTCATCCAACTGATTAGTTTGCACGTCGCCGGACTGGTGCTGAATACAGAACGCGAGAAGTCCGTTCGCCTGCGGCCGCGGTGCCATGAGGGTAATACCAGCTTCCGTGCCGTCGCCCTGCCAGGCAAGGGCAAGGGGAGCATTGACGATGCTGAGTTGCTGAACGTATCCGCCCCCTTTCGCGCGAACCACTTTGGCGGTGAACTCTGCTTTCCCATCAAGAGTTTGAAATGTCTTGCGGCAAACTTCGACCAATCCATTGAATTCCTGGGTTTGTCCCTGGTGAACGTTGAGCTCAGCGGCAGCTTCGAGCGTGCTTTGAACCAAGGTAAACAGTACGCCGGCAAGCAGCGAAAGAATCAACACGCCTAGCACGACCTCAACCAGGGTAAAGCCGGCCCGGATGCGGAATGCGGAATGCGGGTTGCGAATTGGCAACACGGGCTTACGGCTGAAATACATACTCGCGGGCCGTCCTTTCCTGTTTTTGGTTATTTTCGCTCCACTCGGCCCGGATGATGACTTCGTACAGATTCCCCAACGGATCGTTTTTGAAATTGTTCCGCTCCAACCGTTTCACTTCGCGAGTGTAAGTAACGTCTGAGCCTTTTTCGGTTTCCAGGTCATCCTTGCCAACGGTCAATTTCTGACCGCGCGCTTCCGCCAGGAAGCTTTGCAGATGTACTCGCACATTGCTGGAACGCCGGATGTCGTGAAAGGCATCGATGGATTGGTCCACTGCGACTGCGAGCGATACTGCCGCGATCGCAAAAATTGCGGTCGCCAGCATGACTTCGAGGAGGATCATGCCGTGTTGAAAATGAAAGCGCGCGTTTCCCGATCGCAGATAGCGATATTCGGAATGCGCCTTTGCCCGGGCAGGTACTTTCATCACGGAAAATAAAACGCTTCATCCTCCGCGTTCGCCGTCAGAGGGTTAAAACTGAAAAGTAGCCAATCTATGTTTCGCGCGAAACGCACGGTAATCGGCTCGGAAATCCCCGTCGGCATGAAACGCCAGTGCAAATCCGTCTCTTTGTTAAAATCGTTTTCGTCCCAACGTTTCACCCCATACGTCACGTCACGCGGCATTTCGTATCGCTGCAAAATCTCGTTCTCGCTTACGCGTGTCCTACGGCCATCTCTCTCATCGGCATCTCCAGGACCGGCCGGGAGGGCGCGCAGGAGATAACGATCGCGATCGAGGATCAACTCATATGTCTTTTGGTTTGTGATGGCCAGCCGCCGGGCGGTCAGGGCCAATGTTTTCAGCTCATCAGATGGCTCTCGCAATGAGGCTTCGCGATTCAACCCGCCGGCGAACGGCAACGCCACAGCGAGAACAAGGAGAACAATAAAAAGCGCAAGGGTGACCTCAAGAAGGGTAAAACCCCGCTCAACCGCCCTTTTGCCAGTTCCCAATATCGTCATCGCTCTCCTTTTTGTCCGGACCGAACGAGTAAAGGTCAAAGCCATTGGGGTTGTGTCTGCCGGGGTTTGAATACTGATACGGCATGCCCCACGGATCTTCCGGGACGGTAGGCAGCAATTGACGCCAGGAACGCGGCCGCGGTGATCCGGTAGGTGCCGTCACCAGCGCCTGCAAACCTTGCTCGGTCGAAGGAGCATTCAGATTCGACATCTCATAACGTTTGATCGACGTGGTCAGCGACTGGATGTCCCCTTTGACCCGGATTTCTCGGGCGTCATCAAGATTGCCGGAAACCATATAAATCACGGCGCCCATGAGAATGGAAATAATCGTGAGCACGAGGATGATTTCGATGAGGGTAAACGCTGTGCGTCTTGCAATGGAACGCCGGGGGTGAAGCGGGGCGATATTCATGGGTCTTACGGATATTGAAGTTGCAGGTCGAAATCTTTAACGGCCAGCCGGGTTGCCTGCGGTTCGGCTCCAAATTGAAACCGGTTTTCGCCGATGGTGAGCAGCTCTATATTTACCAGCAAAGTGCCTTCGCGCCAGCCGGTAAAGTGAACCGTCCCGTCCGGGGCAGGTTCTAGGCCCGGATCGGTCAGATCCGGTACGATGAGGCTTACCTCGCCGGCATCCTGATCGTTGAGCCAAAGCCGCAGGCGGGAGGTAACTGCGAGGCCGGAGACTTTGACTTTCACGCGCGCCAACTTCGGGATTTCCTGCAAATTGGCAGAGAATTCGACACCGTTTTCGATCCGGACCGGTTCAATACGAATCGGAGCCGTGACTACATCGTTCAGCCAGTTGTCCGAAGGCTTTGTTGGCGGGAACCCGTCGATCTCATCGTCGCGCAGCCATTCACCGCTGCGCGTAAGAAAGCCGCCGGCGAAATAAGTGTCATCGAGATAGGCCGCCTGTGACCGCGTCCATTGCCAGAAAATGCGGTGCACGCCGAAAATTGGCTCGCTGGACTGAAATGTGAGCATTCCTTCGCCATCGAAAACGGAGCGTTTGATGACAAGCGTACGGCGATTGTCCATACCGATGCCTTCATTGAGGTTGGCGCAAAGCATCTGCTGATTCCTGCTGTCCGCCCAGTAAACCCGCAAAAAGCCTCCCGGTTGCTCCGAAAAAAATACGGTTACCAACAAATCTTCATCCGTCTCCGGTGGTTGTATCGGAAAACTTACGGTTGCGTTTTTGGCCGGCGTCGCGAGCGGCAGGCCGCCCATCCATTGAGGCAGATCAACTTCGTGCCCCAAGGAAAAATCCTGAAGAAAAGAGTCCGCAGCCTGGCCTGAATTCGGCAACGACCCACTAATCGCCAGAAATGCGACTGCGGACAACAGATTGCGGCCAGAAAGGCGGAGTCTCACAAAACGGCTCTATAAGAGCTGAAGTCGCGGGAATCCATTCCAAATTGCGTCTCCGCGACTCGACGTGGCAAAAGCAGGAACTATTTCGCCGCGTTTTCCGTTTGATGTTCCCATGGCGCCGCCCAGCGTTTGTTGCTCATGGCATTCAGCGCGGCTGCGGTTTCCGCCTGTTTCTTGCTCATGCCGTTGCCTTTACCCATCAAAATGCCTTCCCAGTGCACTTCGGCGACGAAGGCTTTTTCGTGCTCGGGGCCGTCCTGAGCGACAATCCGATACTGCGGACTTTGCGGTGAAATAGCCTGTAGAATTTCCTGGAGCTGGCCTTTCGGATTCAGCTCCAGCGGCTGTTCCATCAGATTTTTCAAGTCTTCATCGGCGATCGCCAGAATGAATTTGCGAACGGATTCCAGGTTGCTGTCCAAGTAAATGGCGCCGACCAATGCTTCAAAGGCATCAGCCAAAATCGATGCCCGTTCCCGCCCACCGCTGGATTCTTCGCCGCGGCCCATCATCAAATACTGGCCAAGACCAATGGCCAGGGCGTGGGATTTCAACCCTTCGCGCGACACCAGTCGGGAACGCAGTTTGGTGAGTTGACCTTCCGTAAACTCCGGAAAACGTTTGAACAGATACTCCGTGATGACGAGTTGGAGCACAGCGTCCCCGAGATATTCGAGTCGCTGATTATCAAAATGCCGCCTCTGGGTCTCGTGCCCGAGACTTGAATGCGTAAGCGCTTCAGCAAGGAGAAGGCTGTTGCGGAATTTATATCCAATACGCGTTTCCAGAGGATTCATCCGTCGCCGCCAACCATGCACGCCCGGGCGTTAGCCCGCAACCGACAATTCGGGGCGCTGAATTCCATAGCCGAAAAGGCTTTTTTCCTTGATGAGAGCCGCCACGGGGGCCGGGACCATGCTCTCCCATGTTGCGTCGCCTTCGGCGATTTTCTTGAGAACGTCCCGGGAAAAAACGTCGAGGATCGTGTCATCGAATCCGACAATCGACTCGATGTAATCGTTTTCGAGCAAGTGCTGATACAGATTTCCGAGATTCGCCGGCACCTGAAGGTTCGTGGCCTTGATGAGAACCTTGTGGGCAAAACCCTGTCGGATCCGCGCTGCGGGCTCGTCGCTATGCAAATGCGAGTAGCGATCGTACGAAGATTGCTGCATGGGATAGACGTAAAGCTTTACCCGGTTCCGGAAGAGGCGTCCGAAGGATTCCAGAATGCCACCATCCAAATTTTCGTAATATTTCTCGTTGAAGACCTCGAGCAGGTTGTTGATGCCCAGGGCAACGCCGATCATCTCCTGCGTGTAGCGGCGAAAATAAGACGTAAGCCGGAAGTATTCCGAGTAATTAGAAATGAGCACGTTCTGTCCCATGGCGGCGATGGAATCGACTCGAGCGAGGAAATCGCGATGGTCGAGTTCGCCGAGGGCGAGCAGGTTGTGCATGGTGATTTCCATGAGAATTTCGACAGGGACATCCTTGGTCTGAGGCTCTTGCACGAATTGCGCTAAAGCGCAGTTGAGCATGTCCATGTTGACCTGGGTAACTGGCCGAAAACTACCACGCTCGACGAGAATCGCCTTTTTTCGCAGGACCTCAGATGGCTGCAACACCCAGCGGTTGGGGCCGAAAAGGACGGCATTGGTGAGACCGTACTGCACGAGCAACAGGGACATGAGGCGGTTGTCCACATGCTCGAACTGCGGACCGCGGAAATTGATCATGTCCACTTCGATGCGTTCAACCGAAAGATTGTCGATGAGCGAACGAATTAACGTCTCGGGGTCGTCGCGGTAAAAAAAAGCGCCGTAGGCGAGATTTACGCCAAAAACTCCGAGTGCCTGCTGCTGGAGGACATTCTCGCGATCCCACATGCGCATATGGACAATGATATCGCTGGTCGGCCCCTGTGGCTCGGTTTGGAATCGGACGCCCATCCAGCCATGACACTCGTTCGTGCCTTTGTAGTTCCGGGCAGAAACCGTATCGGCGAAAACGAAAAATGTCGTAGTTTCCCCCCGCGTCGCGTCGAGGCGCTCCTGGAGCAGCCTGTATTCGTGATCGAGCATCAGCGAAAGGCGCTCCATGGAAACGTAACGCGCCGACTTCCCATAGATGTCGTCGGAAAACTTCATGTCGTACGCCGAAATCGACTTGGCGATCGTCCCTGCAGCGCCGCCTGCCTGGAAAAAATGCCGGGCTACTTCCTGGCCGGCGCCTATTTCCGCAAATGTTCCATAGAGGGGAAGCTCAAGGTTGATCTTCAGCGCCTTGCGGTTGGTGGTGAGAAGCTCGGAGGATTCTTCGTTCTTGTCCATGGTGATGCCCGGTTACTTGTCCTCGACTTTGCCATGGACCGCGCGTCGCGGACAGCAAATTGTCGGTGACAATGCCGTGGCTAATCAATTCGGCAATTCGTACAGCTGCAGGCCCGGATTGAGCACATACATCCAGCCCGGTCCTGCTTGCCAGAGCAATTTTCCGCGAGTCAAAGTCTCATAAAACTTACGTCTTCGTGTAAAATCGCCCGCTGGCCCTCCACCAAGCGCAGCCTTGCCCAAAAAACGGTCGGACTCCGGATTCGCGATCACAGCGTAACGAAATCCTTCGGCTTTCAAATCCGCCACCGAGCCGCGATCCGCGAGAAATTCCAGAGGCGGCGGTTCTTCTTTGGATTGACCGGGGCTTCTGTCGGGGAGACGCGTCCAGAGACTCGTCGCAACTTTGGCGTTCCGGGGGAGATTCTCATCAATCCAGCCGGCAAGTTCCCCACGGCTATCGCGTTGAAATTCAGTGACATAAGTCTTTAGGACTTTTGCTTGAGGGATCCACAGCGCGACTGCCAGCACAGCGGCCCATCTGCCGGCCATATGGATCAGCGCTGCCGCGAAAAAATAGAGCGTAATGGCTATTATTGGCAGCAAATACCGGTCGCTGGTTTTCGTCGCAAAACTAAGTCCGGCAAACAGCGCGACAGCAAATATCGCCAATCCAATTTCGAATTTCCGTTTCTGCGCCAACGCAATTCCCAGCCCGGCACCGCCAACAACAATGACTGGCAATCCTGCGTGCAAAACGAACAATTTCCAGTAAATGCCGTATGCCCTTTTGCCGTTGCCCCAGCCAACGGTACTCGTCTCCTGGTGCAAGCCGGCGAGAACTTCGGAGAAATGCGTCAGCCATTGCCAGTTGATCGCCAGCGTCAGCGCCAGGAAGCTTCCAACGCATCCCAGGAACTGTCTCCTCCAAATCGCTGCCCCAAGTGCGACGGGCAGAAAGATCACACCGAGATATTTCGCCGAAAGGGCGACTGCTGCAGACGCACCCAGGAAGAAGGCGCGCTTCTTGTCCGGCTTTTCCAGGAACATGTCCAACGACAATGCACCCAGTGCCAAACCCATTAGCAGTGCCGGGTCTTCTTTCATGTAATGCGCGATTTCGAAGAGCATCGGCAGCGTTCCTAAAAACAACGCCACAATCATCGCAGCCATCAGCCCGTGACGTCGCCAGGCCAGCCCCGCTACAGCCGTCACTGCTGCGGCTGCGCACCACGCTGAAACAGCACGCCCGCAACGCGTTACGGCTTGTTCATTCGGGCCTGCTCCGGACAATGCAGCCCAGATTTCTGTCCCGTTTACCAGAAGAAGCGGGTGCCAGAAATTCCGATGATGCTGAACGATTTGCAGCATTTTGCTTTCTTCATCCGGATGATAAAAAAAAGGGAAATTGTTCCACCACAGATACCCGGCGAGACAGCTGGCAAACGTCGCTGCCAGCACCAGCCAGCCGGCGATCGCGCGGTTCATTGCCCTGGCTCCTGAAGCAACAGCACGTGGGAAGCATTTTCTGAGAGCCGCTTTCCATGCCCGGTATAGGACGCTTTGGGCACTAAAAGAAAGGCCTTCTTCGCCGGAGCGATTTGATCCAAGCGTTTCACATCGCCCCGCCAGTAGAACAAAAACCCGCTGATGGTCGCCGGATTTTCGTTTGTGTAAAGCACGTCTTTCTCATGTGTGGCCGGGAGAAAAACCTCGGCCAGCGAACGTCCGCTCGTCCATTCGGCAACATGTTTCTGTGCGTCGAGAAGATTGAATCCTAGCGGTATCACTGCTGCGCTGATCGCCAAAAGCGCGGCTCTGCTTTGACCCATGATTGTCACAGCAAAGGCGACCAGTCCGAATGCGATGATTGCCCCACAGGATAGCCACCATCCGGGTGAAAGAGCGGCACTCATCTCTTTCCCGGTAAAGTGTGGCATCGCGAAAAAGGCCGCGATCGCTGTCGCCAGCAGTAGTCCGATGCCGAAGAGGCGCATGCGGGAAGTGATCCTTTCCCAAACGATTACCGCGCAAATTGCAAAAGCGGGCCAGGACAGTGCGACGAGGATATCGAAATGGCCGAACCCGAAGACCAACGGCGTTAGGGCCAGCCAAATCCAGGGCAGTGCATCGGTAGCCTCCATTTCAGCCACCCTGAGCACTTTCTTGCAGCGCAGCAAAAACGGCAGAAGAACGACAAGTGCCCACGGGAAGAAGTACCAGAAAACCGCCTGGGGAGGCACGCTGGAAGCTGTAGCCAATTCCCTGAACCCCGAACCGGACGTCAGCCAAAGGCGTACGACGAGGACAAACCCGAAAAGCCAGAGTCCCCATCCTTTTCGCAGATCGCCCAGCCGCATTCGAGCCGTGCGAAAACAGCCGATCAAAAGCCCGATAATTGCAAAAGGATATATGAACCAAGCTGGGGGTCCTACCCAAACACATAGCGCCATCAGCAGCCAGAACCGAAGGACAAACGGCTTTCGATCAGGCACTTGCTCCAGACAGCGGCACAAATAATACAATGCCCCAGTCACCAGGGCGGCCCACAGCGTTCCACCGCCAGCCGCATTTCCATACGGGAAAGCGCCGATGCATGTTGTCGCGATCAATCCTGCAGCCATTCCCCGCCAGGTCCCGCCGGGACGTTCGCCAATCAGGAATATCCACCAGACCATCAGAAGCACCCCGAGCGCCTGCGGGAGCCGGGCAGCAAATTCCGTCCGTCCCAAAATCTGAAAACTGGTGGCGGTCAGCCAGGTAGACAGCCAGTCGTCCGGCACGATTTCCTGGCCGGCAAAGTCTGGATGCAACCAACCACCATCTTTCTCGATCATGCTGCGGGCGGTTGCCGCAGCAATTCCTTCCGATCCGTTGTTTAACGGTCCCCATCCCGCAGTGGCCACATGCAGCAATACGGTTAGCGCCAGGAGAAGTCCGATGAGCACCCGCCGGTCCACGGGCGTTTTTTGGGTGTCGACAAGCGTCGTATCGAGAGTCGCGCAGCCGCTGGCGGATTGTGCCATAATGGTCTCCCTAGCCGGATTCTCTACCTTATCTCAGGTGGCCATATTTCTCGAGCCATTCGACTGGCATCCGCATAACTTTGCCGCCGGGCATGCGAATTAACGCGAGCATTTGCCGGCATGTGACGATCAATTTCCCGTCTTCGGGACGGATAATTTCCAGCGCCACCCAGAATCGGCTGCGTTGCATTTTTTCGAGACGCCCGTGAACTTCCAACCGGTCGGCCAGAACGGCCGACGACCTGTAATCGATTTCTGTCCGCACAACGATTGGGAATTCGCCCCCTTCCGACATGGAGCGTAAATTCATTCCCATTTGTTCCGCGAGCAGCGTTCGAGCCGTTTCGATAAACCGTAAATACGCGAGGTTGTGAACCATGGCCGCGCAGTCCGTATCGAAAAACATGACCTGAATCGGCGTGACAATCTGCGGAATGCTCTCTTCGTTCACACCATTCATCCTGCTTTGGCCTGGCACGGAGTTCAAGAGGGAGCACCGATGAATCCTCGTCTTACCGGTATTTCACCGTTTGTGCGGTGACTAACGGACTCAATTCTTCGATGAACTGCCTGAGCATCTTGTCCGTTTCCGTCTCGTTGCGGCCGAAGGGTTGAAACCCTTTCGTAATGTTGGACACGACGGTGACGTACGCCCATCGCTGGTTGTAGCCTCTCAGCAGCCGGTCGCGGATATCGAAAAGGGTTCGTTCATTGTGATCCGCTGTCGTCGTGTCCAGCCCTACGAACCAGTAATCATTGAGGCTGTAAACCTTTACGCTCTGACCGTCGCGCGTTTGCCGCATCGTCACGTTGTGCAACTGAGTGACCGTCAAGCCGCCGCCCTGCTGTCCCTGCATGGGGATAGTCTGTTTGCGCGAATTAACAATCGTCCAGCCCTGTGCCGGCAGACAGCGTTCCGGACGATGGATGCTCGTGTTCATGTCCTGTCCGGAAAGAACGATGGACACAAAAATCGCGTCCCCAAAAGGGTTGGTGTACAATTTGCGCGCAAATTCCGTATCTCTACCCAGAATCGCTATCTCCCGCTCCGATATCTCAGAATCGCGGCCTTCCCATACGCCGATCGACGAAGGCAGCTTCAGATTGA
Organism: Chthoniobacterales bacterium; assembly: GCA_036524675.1. GTDB lineage: Bacteria > Verrucomicrobiota > Verrucomicrobiia > Chthoniobacterales > DASVRZ01 > DATDAW01. Next base: position 32,577 of record DATDBU010000049.1, read on the forward strand.
TGCCGACAGGCTGCTGTTTCGACACGTGGGGAAGTGCGTAAATACCGCTCAGTCCGATGCCGAGCACGAGGACCAAAATCGCCAGCCGTTTAGCGGTCATCGGTTTTAACTCTCCGTGTTCCGCTTGTCGCATGCGACTCCGCGAGGCTCCCGGCGTGTGCGGCTCGATCGATCTTCATCACCACCGACCGGGCCCCGGTTTTCCAATTGATCAATGCTCCGAAAGCAAGCATCGCGGCCAGCGCGATCGGGAAAAAGATGAAACCGGAATAGTCGTGATACATCCCGGACGCGATCTTCGGATCCCAGTATTTTGCCACGAGCACGATCGTAAAGATCCGACCTGCGTTTCCGATGATCGCGAAAATCGCGGACGCGCAAAAGATGACGACCTTTTTCCACAATTTATCCTGCGTCAGATGCACGTACAGCGCCGTAATCATGGTCATCGCCATGAGTGACCGGATGCCGCTGCAACCTTCGGCGATGTCAAAATTCCAGGGATTAACTCCTGTGGCTGCGTCCGCTGCGGCCGAGAGCGTGGTCCCGACGGCCTGGATTTTGATTCCAAACAGATGACTCAGGGCGCCGACAATGCCCGTGATAATGAACTGCAATTGAAATGTGGCTTGCTCCAACGCGCCGAAGGGCACGGCGAAAATAAGGAGGGCGCACGGGAACAATAAAATCCGGGCTACACGACGGCCCCACAAATAGTAAGCCGCGCCAAAGACCAGGAACGGCAGAGCCACGATAGCCATGCGCGCTTGCACCGTCCGTGCTGCGCCGATAAACATCAGCACGCCCACCGCCACGAATAGCAGCCCCCAATTTGATCCTTGTTTGGGCGCTTCGGCCAGCTCGCGGCGGTGATACCACACAAGAAACAAAACCGCCGGCACAACGAGCCTTCCGTGCTCCTGGTTGCCCTCCGGATTCCATGCACTCCATGCCCAAGCGGATGTCGAGTGAGTCCCCCCATTCCACAACGGCACGTATCCGTAGAAATAGACGAACACCGCCACCAGAGCGACGAAGAGGACGGCCTGCAGCGCGTTTTTCCGAGCGTAGTCCACGAGCGATCTCAACATCGCGCCGAACGACAAATCGCGCGGAGAATTCAGAGTGGAGTCAGCCATGAAGGGTCAAAAATCGCGGCCAGGATATCCCAGGGAGCGAAAGACGGCAACAAAGGTTGAGCGGGGGACCGGAATTTGGGTTCAATGTCCTTTATCATGACCGCCGATCGCCTTGCCTCTCAGATTCAGTTCATCCTCGAAGCCGACCGGCTCAAGGATGTTCAGCGCAGGTCGTATGTCATTTCGGGTGGACGCCGCGAAAATTCAGCGGAACACAGCTGGCACATCGCGTTGATGTCGATGGTACTTGCCGAATATGCGAATGCAGCGATCGACACACTGAAGGTGATCCGCATGCTGATTGTGCATGATTTGGTTGAGATCGATGCAGACGACACATTTATCTATGACGCCGCTGGCAACGAAACGAAGGCGGAACGCGAAAGGCTGGCTGCGGACCGCATTTTTGGTCTCCTGCCTCAGGATCAAGGGTCACAGATGCGAGTGCTTTGGGAGGAGTTTGAAAGTCGTGCAACGTCCGAAGCGCGGTTCGCCGCAGCACTCGACCGGATGATGCCTGTGTTACACAATCTTCACAATAACGGACGGAGCTGGACGGAACATGGCGTGACGTCTACCCAGGTCTTCGCACGAAATGCCGGCATCGCAGAGGGCAGCCAGGAATTATGGGATTACCTGAAATCTGAACTGAATGCCGCCATTCGTAACGGAGTGCTCCGATGAAGAAGGCGGCGCCCGGCCATGGTATTCACACATTGGAAGAGGCACGCGCGTTCGTGCTGGAGACCGGGATTTGCGGTATTTTTTCGGATGCCAAAGGGGCGATGGCGTCTCTTTGGAATGCGGTGGATTTGCCGCATCGTCAGCCTGGCGAGAAAGGGTGGGGTGAAAAAGTTACGGTGATCTGGACCTGGAAAAATGAGCTGCCGCTTCGGTGGCCGGACGAAATTTTCTATGGCAAGACCAAAGGCGGCCTCGCGGTGTTGTTGAGCATGGACTATCTGCGCACACAACACTATCCGAGGCACCACCGGCCGCCCGATCAATGCAGCGCTCTGGCGCAAAAGATCTATGGGATTCTCCGTCTCGACCCGATGACGACGAAGCACCTCCGCGAAGAACTCGCCATCACGCACCCTCCGGCGCGCAATCAACTCGACCGGGCACTGCAGGAGCTGCAGGTCACCTTAAATATTGTCCGCCGCCACGGCCCCGCGACCGAAACAGATACCTGGGTGCCATTCTTCGAGCAGTATTCGTTTTAGTTTTTTTTCGCAAACAGCGCTGAAAACGGGCGCTTGGAAAGCGCCCCTCCTTGTTAAACAATGCCTCTAGCGGAGGAACAACGGTCCATTTCAAAACATTACCAGAAGGTGTTATTCCTGCATTGCCGGCGTCTCCATTTCCTTTCATTCCATTAAAAAATACGCCCAAGAAATAAAATTATGAAAGCAAAATACGGGTTGCTTGTATTGTTTAGCTGTTCGCTCATATACCCAGAAGGTTCGTCCCGCTCGGAAATACTTGAGAATAAAGGGACGTGGGTAGTGGATTGGTCTTCCTTGGAGGAGATCCCTCATTCCACGACAAATTTGGAAGTGAATGGAATAGTGTATGGAAAAAAAGCGCTTCCATATACACTCCGGGTCGACTTGCACAATTGGAAACCTGACAAACAAACCGCGCAGGCTGAAAGTAATATATTCGGAAAAGACAGAAGAGGTAAGGGGGGCACTAATTTTGAATTAGCTAACATTGTACTCACCGTCTCTGATCAGCGAATGGCTGT
>DATDBU010000050.1:0-11664 GCA_036524675.1 Chthoniobacterales bacterium
GATGACGCCCCAGCACTTCTCCTGTTCGTAAATATTGAGGACGTCTTCGAATGTGAGCGGCTCGAAATACAGTTTGTCGCTCGTGTCGTAATCGGTCGACACAGTTTCAGGGTTCGAGTTGACCATGATGGTCTCGAAGCCGAGTTCCTTCAGGGCAAACGCGGCGTGGACGCAACAGTAGTCAAATTCGATTCCTTGCCCGATCCGGTTCGGGCCGCCACCGAGGATCATCACTTTCTTTTTGTCGCCACCGCGCGTTTCGTCTTCGTCGCCATAAGTCGAATAGTAATACGGCGTGTACGCTTCGAACTCGGCGGCACATGTATCGACGAGCCGGTAGGTGGGGACAACGCCGAGAGCTTTGCGTGCGACACGGACTTCGAGCTCGGGTTTGCCGAGAAGGAATCCGAGCTGGCGGTCGGAAAAGCCGAGCTTTTTGTATTTGCGCAGAGTGTAGGAGGATCTTTTTTCCTTGGTGAAAATTCCTGCAAGCGCTTCCGGCGCTGCTTTCTCCGCTTCGACGATCTGCTCGATCTGCCGCAGGAACCAGACGTCGATCGCGGTCATTTCGTGGATTTCTTCCACGCTCATCCCTGCGAGCAAGGCGAGGCGTAAGTAAAAGATCCGCTCGGCATTCGGGACGACCAATTGATGATGGATGAGTTCCATATCGTGTGAACCGTCCGAACTCCAACCGGGCAGCGTCTTTCCATCTGCGCCCAGGCCAAAACGACCGACTTCAAGCGACCGTAACGCTTTCTGAAGGGCTTCCTTGAACGTCCGCCCGATAGCCATGGCTTCGCCGACGCTTTTCATTTGTGTGGTCAACGTCGGATCGGCTTGAGGGAATTTTTCGAACGTGAATCGCGGCACTTTGACGACGCAATAGTCGATCGTCGGTTCGAAGCTCGCCGGGGTCTCCCGCGTGATGTCGTTTTTCAACTCGTCGAGCGTGTAACCGACAGCCAGTTTGGCGGCGATTTTGGCGATCGGGAATCCGGTCGCCTTGGATGCGAGCGCCGACGACCGGGAGACGCGCGGGTTCATTTCGATGACGATCATGCGGCCGTTTTCTGGATTGACCGCGAACTGGATATTCGAGCCGCCCGTCTCGACGCCGATCTCGCGAATGACCGCAAACGAGGCGTCGCGCATCCGCTGATATTCTTTGTCAGTAAGAGTTTGTGCCGGGGCGACGGTGATCGAATCGCCCGTGTGCACGCCCATCGGGTCGAGGTTTTCGATGGAGCAAATGATGACGCAATTATCCGCGTGATCGCGCATGACTTCCATTTCGAATTCTTTCCAGCCGAGGAGCGATTCCTCGATGAGCACTTCGCTCACAGGCGACAAGTCCAGCCCGCGCGCGACGATAGTTTCGAATTCTTCGCGGTTGTAGGCGATGCCGCCGCCCGAGCCGCCAAGGGTAAATGCGGGCCGGATAATCAGCGGGAATGCTCCGATTTCTGCCGCGACGGAGCGCGCTTCGTCGAGGGTGTGTGCAACGCCTGAAAGTGCGGATTCGAGGCCGATGCGGTCCATGGCCTGTTTGAAAAGGAGGCGGTCCTCGCCTTTGGCGATCGCTTCGGCGTTGGCCCCGATGAGTTTCGTCCCGTATTTTTCCAAGATGCCCTGGTGGTAAAGATCCATCGCGGCGTTGAGCGCTGTCTGGCCACCGAGCGTCGGCAAAATCGCGTCGGGCTTTTCCGCGGCGATGATTTTTTCGATGACTTCGACCGTGATCGGCTCGATGTAGGTCCTGGAGGCAAACTCCGGATCCGTCATGATGGTGGCCGGGTTGGAATTGACGAGGACAACCTCATAGCCTTCTTCGGCAAGCGCTTTGCATGCCTGGACGCCGGAGTAATCGAATTCGCATCCCTGCCCAATGACGATGGGCCCGGAGCCGATGAGGAGGATTTTATGGAGGTCAGGATTTCGAGGCATGATGGCGGAAAAGCGGGACCGCTTTGTTACCAGAGCCGTCGGCAGCGGGCAAACGGAACGTTGGAGAAAAGAAAACGCTGATTGGACATTGACCGTGAGGTGCCGCGAATCAGCATCGGGCGATCATCATGAGCCCGGACGAAAAAGGGGCCGCTTGTAAAGAGACTGTTGCGTCAGCGCGTCGACCTGATGACGGTAGCCGGGGTCGGTAAAGGCCTTCAGACTGAAGGTGTAGATCTTTCCAGATTGCCAGCCTGAAGCGTCTGGGCCCATAAAGCTTACGCTTGGCTGGCCGGGCGGAATGGATTTCCTCGAGGTGACCGTAGTTGCCGGATCTGGTGAGGGAAGAGTGGCTTCCACGTAAAGGGGCAGGGGCGCACTTGACGAGACCGAAAGGTGAAAGACGGCGTTGGCGGTTCCGTCGGGGTTGCGGCTGTAGGTGGCCACACCAGTGCGAAAGAAGGCGCTTTGTACCGGTGGTGGTGGCGTCGAGCAGCCTGTGAGCGCAACAAGACCTATTAAGAAGAAAAGAGCGGTGCGCATGGGGAAGGCGAAAAGGGGGGACATTTTCCGTGCTATCCAAAGCCGCGGCATGAAGCAAGCTCGGGAAAGCGTAAGACGAGATTGCTGACAGCGTCGACGAACCGCGATAGAGTTCGAAGTGTCATGGGTGAATTCGACGCGTTAGCCGAGGCAATTTACAAAGACAAAGTCCGCCGCGCCCGGGCGATGTCACCTGAGGAAAAGCTTTTGGCCGGACAGGAACTCTTCGATTTTGCCTGCAAGTTCACTCTGGCTGGTATTGCGGTGCAGCATCCAGAGGCTGATGAAGATGAACGCTTTCGGCTTTTGCGCCAGCGTCTCGCCCTTGGCGAGAAACTCGACCGGCTTTCAGTGCGTCCTGTTCCCGATGTAACGGAATGAATGTCGAGCAACTGGCTATCGAAGTGATCGACCGCCTGAACAAGGCCGGAATTCCGTACGCGCTTGTCGGGTCCTTCTCGAGCAATTTTTGGGGGATCCCGCGTTCGACCAAAGACGTAGATTTCGTTCTGCAACTAGCGGGTACGGAAGTAAACCGTCTGTGGGAAGTGTTCCAACCAGATTTTGCAGTGGACGATCAATTGACCTTTGAAACAATGACCGGCTCGCAAAAGCTTGAGGTCCGGCATCCCCAAACCGTTTTCAAAATAGAACTGTTCCTTCTATCGTCCGATCCTCACCATCAGGCGCGATTCACGCGACGTAAGCTGATCCATGTGTTGGGTCGTAACGTCTGGATGCCGACCCCTGAAGATGTCGTGATTCAGAAGTTACGCTGGGCGCGAACGAAAGACTTGGATGACGCAACGAATGTGCTTGCTGTTCAGGGAGGCACGCTGGATTTCGAGTATATTCGGCACTGGTGTGGACAGCACGGAACGTTGGGACGCTTGGATGCCATTCTGGTTTCACTGCCAAAAATCTGAGAACGGCAGTCAACCGACAGGAATACCCCTACTCAGCAAAAACCGCTGTCAGATCGATGTTCAGGCCGGGCAGGATAGGGGATGCGAGGGCGTCTTTGGCCGTGAATTTTTGCGCAGGCTTCGTCGCATCTTCCTGTAAACGCCAGATGTCGATTGTCTGCGCCGCCGGAGAAACAACCCACATTTCGATGACGCCAGCCGTGGCATAGACTTCACGTTTCGGACCGAGATCGAGCTTTGCGGTACTCTTCGATAGCACTTCGACGACCAGATCCGGTGCCCCATTGCAGCCTTGTTCCGTAAGCTGATTCCGACGCGCATTGGAAACGAAGTAAATGTCCGGGTTGAAGACATTGTGCTCGTTAACGGCCACATCACTGGGAGCGATGTGAATTTTACCGATCGGATTTTTTTTCAAGAAGCCGCCGATGAGCGTGACGAGATTGACGATAAGTTCCTGATGCTTCCTTTTAGGGCTGGGGGACATGTACAAATCTCCGTTGATGAGCTGATAATACGGTGGCCCTTCAGGGAGCTTTGCGAATTCGGCGGCGGTCATGCCGTCAAGTTCTGTCGCCACAACCGTTTCCATAGTCTGAGAATGCCCAACATTCCGGTTCCAGTCAACGCGCTGTCAGCCGGAGAATCGTAGCGACGGGTGCAGACTCAATCAAGACCGGCATCAAAAGTAGTCAGCGCTTCGGTCGCAGGTGGAGCGAATGTCCTCATGAGAAAATGATTGAGATCCAGTCTCAATTGCGAAATACTCGGACCTCTTCACATGGCTCGCGTTGCTCCTTTTTCTTCCCAAAATCCGGCTGCTGGCCGCGTCGGGGAGCCTCCGTTTACCGAAGAGGCAGCCTGGGCGCGTGTCGGCAAGGGAAGCTGGCAGCATTTGCACGGCAATTTCCGAGACTTGGGTTACAGCATCGAGTGGCATGATTTTTCGGCGGCACGCGATTTTGATTGGGCGCCCAGTTTTCATCCGGACGGAGTGGAGATCTGCCTGAATCTCTTGGGAAAAGGAATGGTGCAGACGAAGACCGCGAGGCTGGATCTGGAGCCTTTAACTGCCGGATTTTATTTGCAGAAAGACAGCGGCCTTTCTGGAGTGCGCATGGGCGGGGAACGTCATCAATTTATTACGATCGAGCTCTCGTTTGCTTTCCTGAACCGGCATCTCGTTCCAGGCGAGGCGGGATTGCACGCGCATCTGCGAGCCCTGACGAAAGGCGACGTAAAGGCAGCGGTTTCCGAGTCGATCCGCCTTGGGAGCGATCACCAGCAAATGATTGCCAGTCTGCGGCGGCCGCCGGTTTTCGCGCCAGCGCATCGGATGTGGTATCAGGCGAAAGCGTTGGAAGTGGCTTCGGCGTTGCTGTATCACGCGCCGGCGGACGAGGATCTGTTTTGCAACCGTCAAAAGCGCCAAAGTCGCGACCGGGTGCAGCGAGTGATTGCGCTTTTGAAGGAAGATCTCATCAGTCCGCCTTCGTTGGAGGAGATTGGCAGACGGGTGGGGTGTAGCCACTTTTATCTGAGCCGCGTGTTCAGCCAGGAAGTGGGAAAGACCATCTTTCAGTATTTGAGGGATTTGCGGATGGAAAAGGCGGCGGAACTGTTGCGTGAAGGCCGCTTGAACGTGACCCAGGTTGCGCTCGAGGTCGGGTATTCGAGCCCGAGCCATTTCAGCACGGCGTTTCATGAAGTTTACGGCTGTTGCCCAGGGCTGTACCCGCTGCCAATGGCAAATGGAACAAATGGCCTGAGGCAGAAGAAGGCACTTTAGCTCGGAATACCGGCGCAGGCCTTGCCATAAGGATTCCTGCTGACGTACATCGGGTCGCAGAATCGTAACCTGGAAATCTCAGTTTCCGCTGGAAATCGGAGGGGTCCGCCGCCTTATTGGCTCTCCCTACGAATTATTGACTTATGAATGAATCCATTATCCCCTGGAGAACAGCGTCGTCCGTTTTTTGCGCAGGCGTGAACTCTGAAGGCTGGAATCTTGCCCGTATTCCAGAGAGCGACCTCGATGTGCCGCGCACTTTTTCCGCGGAAATCACTTTCTCGAAACCGTTCAATTCGGCGCCATTGGTGCATGCCTCATTGACGGGTTTTGACCTGGACCAGCGTGACAGCGCGCGCATCAGCGTGGTGGTTTCCGACGTCACAGCGGCCGGGTTTGTCACGTCGGTGACGACCTGGATGGAAACGCGGGTCTATGGCGTCGAGGTGAGCTGGCTGGCGATCGGCAGCTAATAGCGGCTCTGTCCCGCTGGAATTGGGTGTCGATTCGTTAGTAAGAGTTGTTACGTACGACAAAAGGCTCGCTAGTCTATTGCTAGCGAGCCTCGCACAATTCCGGGTAAAGAAAGCGGTAGTCGTGGTAATGTCCGGGCTGAACGTTTCGGAAGCTAACGATGAAGAGACCCGACGCCTGATCCAATAAGTGACGCCTTAGATGTGGCGTTCGTGACTCCAAAATACCGAAGCCAAAGAGCTCCTGCCGTTCTTGGTGAAAAGGCTGTGTCATACGATGATCTCTGTGTTTTACGCGACGTATGCCCGTGCTGGATTTTTTTTGCGAATAAAGCGACTTGGGATGAGATTTCTTCGAGCGTTGCCCCGGCAGGAATTAGAACGCAGTTTTCTTCGCGAAGCGCTAGCTCCCGCGTCCCTCCCTGGTCTGTCGCAATCCACGGCATGCCTGCGGACATGGCTTCGATCAGGCTTAATGGCATTCCCTCATTGTGCCTGGAAAGTAGGACGAGTGCATCAAGGCTTTCAAGAATCTTCGAATATTGTTCCTTCGTCTTGTACCGGCCGTGCCAGAGAACGCGTGGAAACCGATCAAACCAGGAGGAAGGATATTCCTCGCCTTCACCATAGATGTGCCAACGAATATGTCCCAGTTCCGGCATCTCGCTAAGGGCGCAGATAGTGTCTATGCCTTTTGATAATGTAAGCCGTCCGACAAAGCCGAAATTTAACGTGTCGTTCGCCGAATAAGTCCTTTCAGAAATTTCTTCGCTGAGACCGCCCAAATCATCCGTGAGATAGGGCAGGAAGGTTGTCCCATCACGTCGTAGCGCGTTGCGCAATCTTTCGCAGGTTGATTGGCTGCATCCGACGAGTTCTGGAGCAGATTTCAAAACCGACCGAAAGCTTGATGACCAGGTGGTCTGCTCTTTTTCGTCAGCCGCCGTATGATGATGATGGATAATTCGTGTATTGGTCCCCCGAGCCATCCATGAGAGTTGCGCCAATCCACTTTGCCCGTTTGAGTAAATCACATCCCAGTGGAGAGATTTCAGACGAATAACTGTTTGAAACAGCCAAAGAGACTTTGTCAAAGAACCAGCTTGGCCACGTTCGATCGGGAGTTCCTTAAGGCGTACGTTGGTTCCACCCATTTCGCGCCGCCATGTTTCATTCAAGGAATTGCTGGTTGTGACCAGGGTGATCTGGCTGCCGGTGCCCGCACAGAGTTGAGCGAGAAGGCAAATGTGACGCTCCATGCCTCCGTAGGCAGCCATCTGCGGCGCATAAAATAACAGTTTCATGAAAAGTTTAAAAAGTCGTTATGTTGACCGCTTCAAAAAGGAACGGCTTGTTTAATCGGCTTGGCAAGTAACGTCGCGATGTTCGGTGTCACGTGCCGCAGATGCAGTCAAAATTTTTCTCAAGCGCGCCGGTAGAAACGTCCAATAATTGCTGCGATTTTGAGAGATGCGCTCAGAAAGAACTTTGTCCTTTGGTTGAACACTCGAATGGGTGTGGCCAAATGCTGGAGGTACTGCTTACTCGCTGCCGCAGGGGGGTACCCTCGGAGCGCCTCCCAAATGTGTTGGCCCTGCCATGGTTTCGGCGTTCCGATTGCATGAGAAAGCAGGTGACCGCCCGTTTCAAAGTCCATGCCTTCGCGTCCGGTCGCGTTCACCGCCGCCGGGGAGGTCATAAGTGCCATGTTCATTGCGTCCTGATCCGCGGAGTGAAACAACGAGGTCGGGTCGCCTTGTTTCAGAGCCGAAAGCGATCCGCAGGCTAGATCGGCTTCGGCGATCACATTGCTCCATATCTTTAAGAAATCGCGACATTCCAACGGGATGCCAATAAATCCGCCGGAATAATACTTATCCCTGCCAGGCTCGGCGACTGCGAACCCGTGTTTCGCCAGCCACTCCTTCCATGAAAGACGAAAAGGATGGCGGGTAGGCAGATTTGGGTGAACGTCTTCGCAGAGCGCGAGACCGCCTTCCGCCCAACGGTCGATCACCTCCCATCGACATTTAACTACCACGTCGGGGTCGATATAGTAGATTTTTGACGCTCCCGTTGCCAGCTTATTCCATACATCCAGCAGGAATGTGGGTTTGTAATTTGTGAGATGCATTGTCGTTGCCAGCGGAACGAAGCACACTTCAAACCCCTCGCCAAAATGGGTTGCGCGTATCTCATTTTCAACGATCCGAATTGGATCAGCCCAAGACGGAAGACTTCCACGCACGCCGCATATTACCCGCCCGCGATAACCGGACGCATACAATGAGTTGATCAATGCAGCTGCTCCGAGGTGGTAATGCCCTTCAAAGAGGGTGCAGACAGCGCACTCATGCGAGTTCATGGTGAAGAGTTGCGATCAAGGAGCCGGGCGCATGCGAGGTCGATGCGATGGCACCAGCGCGAAATCCGGGGCATAGCAGGAATGGGCGCGGTCACGTGTTGCCAGAACGCGATGTCGCACCGCCGGACTTTCCGGCCTGCAAGCGCGCGAGGAAGATACCAGCGGTCCCAGGGCTTCGGCGTGCAGATTGCGTGGGAGATCCAATTTCCGCCCGGCTCGAAATCCATCGTTTCCGGTCCGCCGATCCAAACAGGGACGTCTGTAAGCCGAATGGTGAGGTTAAGTGTATCCTGATCAACAAAATAGAACGGCAGAGAGCGCTGACCGTGCCACACAAAAGACTTCGGGTCGAAGCCGCGCTTGAAACAGGCGAGCAGCAATTCCTCCCACAAGCTCAGCACAGCACGGTGCTCGCGCGCGACGCCGATAAAACCGCTGTTGCAAGAAGGCCCGTTCATCGAGGGGCTTTGACCGGTGCATTCGAAGGCGAAGAGGCTCCACTCATCCGCGTTCTCGGCCCATGACGTCGTATTTTCATCGGCGCACACCGAGCAGGCGGAGACAATGCGCTCGACGATTTCCCTCCAGGTTGCCTTCACAACGATGTCAGGATCGAAATACGCCACACCTTTGCAGGCCGGTTCGAGCTCGTCGAAAATGTGCAATGCAAAGAGAGCTTTATTATTGGCGAGGTGACGGTCATTTGGCGTTGAGACGACCCGGACGAAAACCCCTGCGGGCAGTCCAGTGGGGAGATTGGTCAGCCAACCCGCTGGTTCTCCTTTGATGCCGACGATAAACGTTCCCCGAAATCCACGGACAATTAGCGAATTGAGAAGCGCCGCCGCCCCGGCATAGTAGTGCGGCTCGCAAAGAGTGAAGGCGACGACATTCTGCGCCGGATCGTCGGTGTCGTTAGGAAAAGCAAACGCGCTCATACTGGGAACATTTGCAGTTCGGTCGCGAACATTTCCGGACATTCTTTGAAGCGTTCCGCTTGCGAAACCAATGATTCTGCGTGCACTCTGTGTCGAGCTTGCCGTCCGACCCCGACGGAATCCGATTCTTTCATTCTGCGGTTTGCGGAATCGAACTGTTCGACTGACGGAGGCGAGTCGGAACTACGATCTCACTTGCAGCGGGTCTGCTACGGGCAAACTCGTCGCATTCGACGGCGTTGAGTCATTCTCCGGTGGTTCGAGCGACTTTTGGTAGTCCCCGCGGCTGAAGTACTTCTCGAACCATAGATAGGCCGCGATGAAAAAATATCGGCTGCCCATTTCCTGGATTTTAAGCTTCGGCAGTCCGGTGCAGCGATTGCGCCACGTGATTGGAATCACCGTCCATGAATAACCTCTTACGATTGCTTTGAGCGGTAATTCAACTGTAAGATTGAAGTGTGGGGAGAGAAACGGTCTGCACCCGTCAAGCGTTGCTTTGCGATATGCCTTAAATGCATTGGTGGTATCATTTAGCGAGATGCGGAAGACTACACGGAGAAAGAAATTCGCTAGACGATTGATGCGCAGTTTGAGCCAAGGATAGTCGATGACTCCTCCTCCTTTCATGAAACGGCTCCCGAATACGCAGTCCCAGCCATCGTTAAGAAGTTTCCAATATCTCACAACGTCCCTGCAGTCGTCCGATTCGTCAGCCATCATGACAACAACCGCGTCTCCGGAAACTTCTTCAATTCCACGGATAATCGCGCGGCCGAACCCGTGGAGTCCTTCGTTTTTGATCGGCCGCAGTGCGGAATCGTGTTTTTCCAGGTCCTTTAGGATGTTCCAGGTTCTGTCGGAACTCCCATCGTCGACAACTATAATCTCGTGCGGCACATCGTGGAGTACCAATTCCAAATGAAGATGTTCAACGGTTGCGGCGATGCAGCCTTCTTCGTCCCGGGCGGGTATAACGATGCTAAGAAGGTGCAATGCCGGAGTTCCATCCGACGGTTTGGGGGAGTTCGTCTGTGGCATATTTCCAAGTCATCAACACATTAAAGCCGGCGCTCACGCATTCCTTGTCTAACACACCTTGTTATATCGCACCGATATTCCGAGTGTCTCAGGCGCCGGTGGTTGTGAGCCAATCCGGATTAACGGTAGCATGCGCGGCGATTTCTTCCAAGATATCAAATTTTGGGGTCTGAGGTACCCAATCCCACACTCGTTCGGCCAGGGAGGCATCAAGCACGACCCAAGGCAGGTCAAAAGGCCTCGGTCGCGAGTCGGATTGCACTGCATGCGGACCGAAGCGTTCGTCGCACCACGCTGTCAATTGCCTGAGGGACATCGCAGAGTCCCGTCCGCCAGCGACATTGAGCAGACGCGGCTTTCCGGGGTCCATTCCGGCCTGTATCTGTAATCTTAGAAGGGGCAGTATGTCCCTGGGGTGCAGACAATCCCGTACCTGGCATCCGCTTCCATCGAAGCCGATATAACGCAACGGATTCCGGCGGAGATGGGCATTGATCCAATAGGCAAAAATACCTTGATCCGGCCGGCCGAACTGACCGGCCCCAGCGAGCACTCCGCAGCGATTAATCCAGACCGGAAAGTTAAATGCCGCGCCATACTCGAGAGCCAATGCCTCGCTGGCAAGCTTGCTGGCTCCGTAGAGGGAAATCGGCGCCATCGTGCTAAACGTCTCTCCAACCCCGGCACGACTTGCCCCTACCGGAAGGTTTGCGTCCGAAGTGAGATCGAATGCGCCATCGCAGACGGCAACCGGCAGCGCCGTCAGCGCCGGAATCGAATAAACTCGGCTCGTGCTCAACAGAAAAAAACCAGAGCCATCGGCGCGGCATTTTTCCAGCATGTTCACCGTGCCGCCAAGGTTATGCTCCATCAACTGCCGGCTGCTCGTTTTTCCGTCGGCGCCGGCTAGCACGCTTGGATTGGCGGCAGCATCAATGACCCAATCCACACATGGAAGCATGTCCACGTCGCTTTGACATCTCAGATCTCCGTGAACGAGTTTTACGCCAAGTCTGGAAAGAGCCGTGCGGTTCCTTTCACTGCCAAGACGCGAAAGATTGTCGAACCCGAATATCGTCCAGCCGGCGCCGGATTCTGCGATGGCAGTGGCCAATGTACTGCCGGCAAATCCGCAAACGCCCGTTATAAGAACTTTCATGCAATTTTCTGTATCAGGCAGTGCTTGATTATATCGAACGTCCCCCGCATCCAAGGAGTGATGCGCCAGGGCGTCCTTCGTGCGCCAGAGCTTACTATTCTGTAGTGTTGCCAGTTTAGAGTTTTCGCGGAGGCATCTTGTGTCACAAACTTCTCTCTCAATACATTAGCGGGCAGATACCGCCGAATATATTTCGGAAAAAATGGTATCAAGCGACTTGGAAATATCCCAGGAAGGATAGTGCGTCTTAATCTTCGTCAGATCGCTGATATAGCAAATGTGATCTCCCGCGCGATTCTGATCTACATACTCGAAGCGCATTTTGATCCCGCTCAACGCGGCGACCTTATCAAACGCTTCAATGATTGAAACGCTGTTTGAGCGGCCACCGCCGATATTGTAGACCTCGCCGCTTCGCGGATTTTCTACGAATGCATGAATAAATCGCGCGACATCATAGGAATGAATATTGTCGCGAACCTG
>DATDBU010000051.1:0-59731 GCA_036524675.1 Chthoniobacterales bacterium
CGCTTGCCGGGCAATCGCCGGAGTTATTCGCATCCGTGCCCGAAAGCGTATGGCATCCGGATTGGGTAGTACACAGCCAGGCGGTCGGGACGGGACGGGAAGTCGTTGGTTACCTTTCACGCTATGTCTTCCGCACGGCGCTCTCCAACAAACGCATCCTGGCTGATGATGAGCGTGGCGTCACTTTTGGTTATACGGACGCGAAAACCGGCTGCAATGAGACGCTGAGTCTGGCCCCAATGGCCTTCATAGCCCGGTTCCTCGCGCATGTGCTGCCAGGCGGATTTCATAAAATCCGTTACTTCGGATGGCTGCATCCACGAGCGCTGAAACGGTTGCTAATCGTGCAGACCTTGCTGGAGGCGGCACTGGTATTCAAGCCGAAGCCGGATGGCATTGAGAATATCCCTATCCATCTGCGCTGCGAGCGATGCAAACGTCCAGCGCTGACGATCATCAAGCGTTTTCCTCGGGCGCGTCCGCCGTGAACAGGAGAATGAAGTGATGACTAAGCGTTGCTCTACCCATCCCGCACCGGCGTGGAGGCCTGAAACGGGCCCTCCGGCAAAGGGACTTTCATGCCTGCGTGCCGTCATGGGAGGCGTTTTGTGCGCGGAAAGACCACCGGGCGTGTGGAAACGAGTGGAAAGACCGGGGAGAAATACCGCGATTGGCGGGAGAAGGAAGTTTTCAGCCTGCCGGCGAAGCGAAGCGGCTCTCAGGCCGGGAACTCTCAAATAATGGAAAGCGCATAACCATCTCCTGCCACGGTCGGCGGCGAAACCCGGGCTTGTTCAACAAGGGTTGAATTCCGGCCATCGCGGAATGCAATCTTCAAGGTTAGGCCGTGCGGTTGGAGTCATTTACGACGCTCTGGCTAGTTTCAGTTGCTTGATTCCCTTCTGCACGACGACGAGGCCGACAACGATAACCGCTCCGTAAGCCCAAGGAGAATAAAGGGCAGAACTCTGGACGACGGTCTTTGTGGTGCCGGTTGCGGCGCCGGCCAAACCTCGGGTCGGAAAAGTCCTCTGCGGGTCAAATACGGTCCCAAACCAGTCCGACAGACTGAAACGATGTCCGGCCGTGATCACGCCTTGCAAGGCGACGGCGGTATCAGCGAGTTCAGCAGAGCCTTCTTGGTGCGACGCACGCTCGCTGATGAGGAACGGAACGGTCGTATCGGGTCGAATAATCAATCTCTGTTTGCGCCGTCGCCCCCCGAGAGCGACCTCGATCTCGACCTCAAATTCCAACCCGGAATTCACCTCGACGGTGACGAATCCCGCTACGGAGTTCGTGGAGTCCACGCCAGTGTCGGAGCCAATGGCTTCGTCACTCCCAAGGAGATGAGTCACGCTATTGAATGGCTTCAAGTCCGGATCCTCATTGCCGTGATTGAACCTGTATCTCCTCATTCTTGTATCCTTGAGTTGAGCCCGGTTATGCACCGGAAACCATGACAGAAGACAATCAATGTTGATGGAATATCTCGTAAATAAGCTCATATACTTCGGGTTTTGCAGGGTTTTATCGGAAAGAGATGCGTGGTGCGAGGCCTAACGACCCCAAGCTCAGCGACTGCGGAGCGCGGCGCGCTGGCTGCGGCAAGGGGGCGGGGGCGGGATGGGCGAAGGCGGCGGGGTGGTCCGCAGCAGCCAGCGTGACGCGCGGAGCAGTTCGCTGATGGAATGTGGGTTTTGTTGAAGTTGCCGGAGGTCGATGACCGGCAAACTGGCGCCTGATGGAAAGGGGCAACCCCACCACCAGAGCGCCAACCGTAAATTTGAGCCCGTGCGCTGCCATGGAGTCATTCTCCGTTTTCGCTGACTGGGCCATACGCGGACACACCATCGTGGAGCGGATGGGTCCGGGGCCAATGGCTCCGGACAGGCCGACTCCGAATGCCTGCTTGCAAACGGTTTCCCGCTGTTACGGTCTCGCGCTCCGAGCTCATGACAAACCAACACCTATGAAATCACCGCCAGCAATACAATCGCAAATACCGCTAAATCCGGACCGCGTCGTCGGCCTGGATATTCATCCTCGACACTTTCGCCGCCGCTATCGTGAAGGGACGAGGGCCGCTCAAGGCTCGTGTTAGCCAGAGTGTCACCCGGGTGCCTCTGCCGTCCCCGGGGCATTGGATTAAAAAGCTACAAAACGGAATGCGATATCCTCTAGTGTAGTGTGTCACAAATAGCTTTCACTATCGTCATGACTCTGATTAGCTGCGACGCATGTTACCGATTCGTGCGAGTGACGAGCAAGTGGAGCAATTGGAGCGGTGGGTCAAAGCCGGAACCACCCCTCAGAACATCGCCTTGCGGAGCATGATTATCTTGGAAGCGCACCGCGGCAAAAGCGACAAAGCCATTGTCGAAAGTCTTAAGACCAGCCAACCAACGATCCGGCTTTGGAAGCGGCGCTTTGTGCAGGGCGGTCCCCAGGCTTTGACGCAGGTGGCTGCGGGCCGTGGTCGCAAGCCGGAGATCAAGCGCCAGAAGATTACGGCCCTCATTCACGCCACTCAACATCGCAAGCCTCCGGGTCAGACACATTGGAGTTGCCGCACGATGGCCAAAGCCAAGGGAGTCAGCTTCAAAACCGTGCAACGGATCTGGAATCTGCACGGACTCAAGCCGCATCAGAGCAGGACTTTCAAGCTTTCGCGCGACAAGCGCTTTGTCGAAAAGCTCACCGACGTCGTCGGCGTCTATCTCAATCCACCCGATAAGGCGGTGGTCCTGTGCGTGGGCGAGAAGAGCCAGATCCAGGCGCTGGATCGCACGCAACCGGGTCTGCCGCTCAAAAAAGGCCGTTGCGGCACGTACACCCATGACCATGTGCGACACGCCACGACGACTTTGTTTGCCGCACTTAATATCCTCGATGGCAAAGTCATTGGCCAATGTTTACCGCGGCACCGCCATCGGGAGTTTTTGAAGTTTCTACGCACCGTCGATGGAGAGTTTCCGCCTGAACTCGACTTGCACTTGATTCTCGATAACTACGGCACCCACAAGCACCCCAAAGTGGAGCGGTTGGTTAACCAAGCATCCGCGTTTCAAACTGCACTTTACGCCGACGAGCGCTTCGTGGACCAACCTGGTCGAGCGCTGGTTCCGGGAACTGACAGAAAAAGCGATCCGGCGCGGCGCGTTCGTCAGCGTCGCCGATCTGGAACCTGTCATCCAAACTTTCCTGGATAACTATAATGACGACGCCAAACCCTTCGTCTGGACCGCCTCGGCTGAGGCCATTCTGGCTAAGCTCGAAAAAGTGAAAGCTATTTACGACACACTACCGCCGGGTAACTAATCACCCCCCTGACCGTCTCATCTCCTGCGTGCGTTCAGCACGTCAGCGCCGCGCCAACCCAGCTGCGGCCAGAAAAAATCGATGCAATTCGATGATAGACCGCTTTGTCCGTTGACAATTAGACAGCCATATCAACGACCTCCGTCACCGCATCCCTGCTTGCTTCTGGCATCCGAGCCTGCCCCGCAGGCGAAATGCCAGAAGTCCCGAAGGGACAGGGATTCGGTGCACGGATTCGTTAGGCTTGCAAATTGTCAGCCTCCATACTCAAATCGTCGTCTAAAACTGATC
Organism: Chthoniobacterales bacterium; assembly: GCA_036524675.1. Taxonomy (GTDB): domain Bacteria; phylum Verrucomicrobiota; class Verrucomicrobiia; order Chthoniobacterales; family DASVRZ01; genus DATDAW01. The sequence continues at coordinate 3,613 of DATDBU010000051.1, forward strand.
GCGAGAACCACAGCAGGAATTACCTTTCCCCACTCAGTGTTTCCTAGATCAAAGGCTATAAGAACTCCAGCGAGAATCCATCCAACCGGGCCGAGAATAAATGCAATAGCTGGTCCAATTATGGGACCGGCAACTGCAACGCCGATGCCAAGTCCAAGCCATCGCGAAATGGCGTAAAATGCTTGTGTGATTACAATGTAGAGGGAAAAACCAGCAAGGCGTCCTCCGATAAGCGCGGCAAAAAGGGCCGCACCACGCAGCTTTTTCAGTTCCTCAGCCACATCTTGAGGAAGAACCCCTTCTGCAATGAGGCGATCGATCTCTTCAATGACATTCTTCTCAATCTCACGCCAAGCCTCCTCTCCTTTTGTTTTGATTATCTGTTCGCGGATTTGTTCAATGACCTCGATGATAATCTTATCTTCGAGCTCCCGCAGAGTATTATTGTCTTTAACTGGAATTTTAAGTTTTTTTGCGGTGCCCCGAATAATCTCTGAGTAGTCTGGCGAATAGCAGTCTCTGGAAAAGTTAACGATCTTGTGCCCGTAGGCATGACGAACACTCTGATTCATGAATTCGACGCGCTGGGCAATGGGAACGCCACATTTGATCTTTAAGACTTCATAGAAGTCTGCGAAGTCCTTGTCCGTCATCCTCTCGTTACAGAGAAGCTGGTCTAGCTCGTCATTTTTTGCCATAATGGTCGCCGGTTGGTGTATTTGCAATCATGGTGCTGCCGCTCGGTAAGGTCGATTTATTTGTGCCTAACTATTGGATCACAAACAAATTTGTCGGGTTTGTGAGCGTCTTTATGGGCAACAACATGTTGGATATGAACGGGGAGCGGCGGACATGATTGTTGGTTTTGGCTCAAATTAGCGTCATAGGCAACAAAAATGTTAGTTTGTGTTCGCATGCGCATCATATTTCATGCGGAATGATCAACATGAAGCTCGAAGATCAGTTGCGCGCGGCTATCCGACTTAAACAGTATTCGATGAAAACCGAGGAGTCTTACGTGGGTTGGTATCGGAGATTTGTTCTCTGGCATGGGAAACGCCACCCGGCAAAAATGGGCGCGCCCGAGACCGAAGCGTTTTTAACCCATTAGGCGGTGAATCGGCGCCTGGGCGCCGTTTCTCAGAATCAGGCGCTCAATGCCCTGTTGTTCCTGTATCGGACGTGCTCAAGCAGGATTTGGAAGGCATTAACGCAGTGCGAGCAAAGCACTCGAAAAGACTTCCCGTGGTGCTGACCACGGAAGAAACTGGAGTGCTGCTCAAAGGCGTCTAACGTGCTCGGCGTCCGGCAAAAATTCCAGTCGTGCTAACCAAGACGGAAGCGCAAACGACTTTGGGGAACTCGAGGGAACTTACCGGGTGATGGCGCAGTTGGGAAGCATGAACTAAGACAGCAGGCTGCTATCCGCTTCTCGGCCTGCATCGGGTTTGTTGTCGCGCTTTCAGCGTATAACATCGAGGACGAGGGACGAGAACGAGGAGGAAGGAGGACCGTCGGCGAGACGTTTTTGGGTAAGCTTTTGCCAAGGGCAAGACCAATCCTCAGCGGCGGCTCTCCTGGGGTTGGGGCACAGCGGTTGGGGTTTCTTCCGGCGGGCGTTGGGCCCAGCGGCCGGCTAGGATTGAGCAGATCACCAGCTGTAACGGGTGATAGATCATGATCGGCAGCAGAATGAGACTTAGCTGAGGGTTGCCGGCGAAAATGATCTGCGCCATCGGGATGCCCGAGGCGAGGCTTTTCTTGGAGCCGCAAAAGACGGTAGTGATCCGGTCGGGAAACGGGAACCGCAGTAGCACACATAAGAAACGGACAACGGCGAACATGGCGAAAAACAGGAGCACGGAGCCAACGATTGTTAGAACAACGATGTTCCAGCCGTGCGCGGACCACACCCCCCATTTTACGGAGTCGCAGAACGAGGTGTAGATGAGCAACAGAATCGTGCCGCGGTCGGCGAAATGGATGCCGCGTTTGTTTCGCGAGGCCCATAGGGCAAGCCAGGGACGGGAGATTTGCCCGAGCACGAGTGGCAGGATGAGCCATGTGCAGAGGTCGAGGATCACTTTGCCGAGCGGCAGGCCATTTCCGGAGGAGCTATGGACGACGGCGCCGAGCCAAAGCGGCGTGATGAAAACGCCTATGACACTCGAGAGCGTGGCGTTGAACACTGCCGCCGGCACGTTGCCTCGGGCGGCTGCGGTCATGGCTACAGACGACGAGACCGTCGAAGGCAACGCGCAGAGGTAAAAAATGCCCAGTTGCAGCCCGGGCGCGAGATGGCCGTCGGCGAGATGGTTCAGCAGCAGGCCGGCGATCGGAAACAGAACAAACGTGCAGAGCTGAACGACAACGTGGACCGGCCAACGCATCATGCCGGATTTGAGGGCGGCGAACGAGAGCGACACGCCGTTCAGGAAGAAAATGAGGGCGACGCCGATTTTGTTGAGGAGTTCCGGGTGAAGGAATCCGCCGTGAGCGCCTGGGTTCGGAAAAATCCAGGCTAGCGCAACGGCGACGGCCATTCCCCACATGAACCAATCAGGTTTCCAGATGGACTTGGGCAGCATTTGACGGCCGCAACCTGAACCAAGCACGGCGAGATGGCTGCTCTTTTTTGTTTCAAAATCGAGGCAGCAAACCTGTCAGTCTGAAATCGAAGAGTTCTTATCGCGAACCGACGCGTTTGGAATGATCGCTGATGACGGCGGCGAGAACTTTCCAATCGATCGGTTTGATAAGGTGCTCGACAAAACCGGCTGCCCGGCTGGCAGCGACATCCGCGTGTGTGCCGTAGCCGCTGAGCGCGATACCGCGCAGGCCATATTGATCTCGAAGGTCCGACATGAGTTCCAATCCGGAGCCATCGGGCAATCCGAGATCACTGAGCACGAAATCGAATGCCGTTTTTTCCGCCATTTCACGTGCCTGACGGATGCTGGTGGCATGTTCGACGCGGTGCCCGGAACGCCGCATGAGGCGGATCATGATTTCGGCGGACGGGACGTGATCCTCCACCAGTAGAATTGCCAGGCCTGATGTCTGCGCTTCGAGGACTTGGGCAGGTTCCGTCGACGGGATTACCGGTAATGGCTTGGGCGTAATAGGCAGTTCCAAGGCAAAACTCGTTCCGCGGCCAAGGCCGTCGCTCTCCGCCCAAATGTGCCCGTTGTGCGCTTCGACGATGCCTTTGCAAATCGCCAGACCCAGACCGAGGCCACCGAAACGCCGGGTGAAACTCTGTCCACCTTGCTCGAACACATCGAAGAGCGACCCGGCCCGATTTTTTTCAATACCGATTCCGTTGTCGCGAACGACCACTTGAACGGTTCGATTTTCCGGATGATCTGTCGTCGAAATATCGATCCGGCCTGCGCGGGACACGAATTTTGCGGCATTCGTCAGGAGGTTCCAAAATACTTGCTGGAGCCGTGTCGGATCCCCACGAACAACCGAGGCGGTAGCTTCGAACTGGAGCGAAACGAGGATTTGCTTCTGGCGAATGGTCGGCGCGCAAATCTCCAGGGCATGCTCGAGGAGCCGGTGGAGGTCGCATTCCTCGAGGCGCAGCTCCAGTTTTCCGTGAACGATTCGTGTTACGTCCAACAGATCGTCGATCAGGCGGGCCTCGAGTTCGGCGTTGCGCATGATCGTTCGTAAATCCTCGCGGACTTCCTCGCTGAGGTCGGCTTGTTCGAGCAGATCTCCAGCGGTCATGAGCACCGGGGTCAGCGGCGTGCGGAGTTCGTGCGAAAGCTTTGCCAGAAATTCGTCTTTAGCGGAATTCGCGCGCGTCTCGGCTTCGAGAGCCTCGCGAAGTTTTTCGTCGGCCATGCGCACGTCGGTAATGTCTGTGTGCACGCCTGCCCATTCACGAACCCTTCCATTTTCAAAAACAGGCACGGCGCGTGCGCGGCAAATACGCCATTTGCCGTCGGTGCGCCGAATGCGGTGTTCGAAATCGAATTCCGCTTGCTGGCGGACACACCGGCGCCATGCGTCCAAGGTGGGGAGCCGGTCATCCGGGTGAATGGCGGCGGCCCATCCTTCGCCCTGGAGCTCATCGGTCGGCTGGCCGGTGAATCGTGTCCAACTGCTTTGTTCGCCCCTCATGTGGCCATCTGACACAGTCGTCCAGATAATGTCGGCTACGGCGTGCGTCAGCGCGCGGTGGCGCAGGTCGCTGACGCGCAACCGTTCTTCACTCTCGCGCAGCATTTTGGCATTGGCTTGTTCTTCTGCGACGCGCCGCCGCAATTCCAGCATGGTCATCACTTGCCGGGCGAGCACGCGCAGCGCCTCGATTTTGGACGCGTGAATTTTCCGCGGGTAATGATCCATGACCGCCACGGTCCCGATCGGAATGCCGTCCGGGGTGCGAATCACGGCTCCGGCGTAAAAGTGCAGGTTCCACGCACCAGAGAACAAAGGATCCGAGCTCAGCCGGCCGTCCTTGTCGGTATCATTGATAACGAGCGTTTCATTCTCCAGGATGGTTTCGAGAAACTGCGGTTCCTCAATAGGGAGTTCCCGGATTCCGAGCCCGATTTCGCTCTTGAACCATTTCCGGCGATCTTCCGAATCAATGAAACTGACCGTCGCTATCGGTGTGTGACAAATACGGGACGCCAGCCGGCAAATGTCGTCAAAATCCTCTTCGCGTTCCGTATCGAGAATACGGTAGCGGCCCAGCGCTTCGTTGCGTGCCGAGCAGTGCGGATCTCTGATCTCGAGGAAAGGGGAACACATGGCCGAAAACCCTTTTACGCCCGCATCCGCGTGAAATCCACTGGCGGATCAGACCGGTTTTGACCATCGACATTAAAGCGTGGATTCCAACAGCTGATCGAGATTGTCGACGCAGATTTGCGACCAGCTTTCGAGGTTTTCGCGTTTGGCTTTGAGCTCGCTGGGGCTCAGGAATTCCAGGCTTGTGATGACGGACTCGCGTTTTTTGACGCTTGGCGAGGCCAGTTTCAGGATGTGAACGACGCCAAGATGGACTTTGCCAACGTCATTGGAATCGTCGTTGAGCAACGCAACGATGTGATTCTCAAATGTGGTCGCCACATCAAGTTCCTCTGTCACTTCCCGCTGAACGCCAGCCAGATACGCGTCACGATCGAGAGCGAAAAGGCCCTCGTCGAGACTGTTTAAATGGCCGCCAATTCCAATGGAACCTTTCGCCACGAGCCGTTGTTCGCCAGCTTTTTTACCGCGCACGTAGTGCAGCACTTTCCCTTCGTGAACCAGCAGCGCGTAGGGGATGATCTGCTTGAAGTTCGGATCGGATTCCGCCAGCGAACGTGCCATGAAGAAATTGTTCTGCCGGGCAAGAATGAGCGGCAAATAGCGGTCCACTTCGAAATTGAGCCCTTGAAATGCCCCAGCGGCATCAAAGGTTGCGCGACGGATGACGAGGATGTGTTCTTCGGATGCCATAGAGAAAAGGATCGGCGGTCGTTGTCAGGATTTCGCAAGCTCGAGGATGCGGCTGAATTCTGGTTCGGTGAGAGGCATGACGGACAGGCGCGATTGCTTGACGAGCGGGATGGAGGCCAGCTCGGGATCGGTCTTGATTTCTTCCAAGGTCACGGGCCGTTTCAGTTCTTTTTCGGGTTTCAACTCGACTACGCTCCAGTCTCCTTCCGTAGCGGTCGGGTCGGGGAAGGCGGTCTTGCTCACTTTCGCGATGCCGACGACTTCCTTGCCAACAACGCTATGGTAGAAAAAAACCTCGTCGCCCAACTGCATCTGGCGGAGAAAATTCCGCGCCTGAAAATTCCGGACGCCGGTCCATAACGTCGAACCGTCCGAGACGAATTGCGTCCAGGAATAGGCAGTCGGTTCCTGTTTTACCATCCAGTATTTTTTGGCCGGCATAGATCAGGCGATCGGAATTTCACGGCCTCTCTCGCTGGAGAGATAAATGGCGTCGAGCATTTCCATGAGGTAAACGGCCTGTTGCGCGTCGTTGATGGCTTTCGCTTCACCGCGGACGGCCGCCAGAAAATTTCCCATTTGTGCTTCAAACTGGTTCGCGTTGCCCTCTGGCTCGATTGGGACGTTGACTAACTTACCCTCCTGATCTTCGAAAAGTGTCAGGGGATTTAGTTGGACGGTCGCTTTCGGCCCGTAGAGCACGGAATTCCTCAATTCCCGGCCGTTCTTGACCTCTTCCGGAATGTCGCCGGTCAGATTCGCCGCCCAGGAGACTTCGAGATGCACAACGGCGCCGTTTTCGAACCGGATAAACCCATATGCTGCGTCATCCACATCGAACTTCGGCACCTTGACGATGTGCTCGAAATTTCGGAACGCCTGTGCGCTGACGGAAACGGGTTTTGGCGTTCCCATCAGATACCACACTGCGTCCAGGGCGTGAACGCCGATATCAATGAGCGCGCCGCCGCCGGAACGCGCTTTGTTGGTAAACCACCCGTCGATTCCCACGGGTGTGCCGCGGGAACGGACCCAGATAGCTTTGGCAAAGTAGATTTGGCCCAGCCTGCCTTCAGTGATAAGGCGTTTCGCGGCAAGCATTTCTGGTGAAAACCGGGACTGCCTTCCGAAGAAATAAATCAACCCGCGCCGCTCTGCTTCCTCCTGCAGAACTTTCATCTCCGCTGCATTCATTGTCGGCGGCTTTTCGCAGAGAACATGTTTCCCTGCCTCGAGCGCAGCCAACGTTGCCGGAAAATGCAATGTGTTCGGCAGGCAGACAACGACAGCATCCACCGCGGGATCTGCCAGCATATCTTCGAGGCTCGCAAACGTTTTCTCCGGAGAGAATTGTTCCGCAAACCTCGCCCGCCGCGCTTCGGTAACATCTGCGGCGCCGTAAAGATAACCGGCCTCGCTAGCGAGGATCGCTTTGGCATGTTGTTCGCCTGGCCATCCGAGCCCGACAACTCCAAGTTTGACTTTGGTCATGGTTTTTTTGTTTTTCAAAGTTGTCGCCAGGCGCTTGTCGAGATCAATCTCGACTGAACGGGTTCGATGTTTGAGAACCCATAACCGATAATCTCGATTTTCATGTCCACACGCATCTTTCTCGTCCGTCACGGAGCCACTGTTCTCAGCGCTGAAGACCGATTCGCCGGAGCCACCGACGTGCCGCTTTCCGATGAAGGCCGGCATCAGGCCCAACGCCTTTCCCTTCGGCTTAAAGATCAAAAGATCGATGCCGTGTACGCTTCGCCGCTCAGCCGGACGATGGAAACGGCTTCCCTAATCATCAAGCCTCACAAACTTCCGGTGCATCCCCGGGAGGCTTTGCGCGAAATTTCTCATGGCCGCTGGGAACAACTCACCCGCAACGAGGTGGAAGCGCGTTTTCCGGACGAAATGGAGGATTGGGACCGGGATCCCTACACCTTTGCGCCTGTTGGGGGGGAAAGCGGACTTGCCGTGACGGCGCGTGCGTTGCCGGAATTGATCGAAATCGTCCGCGCACATCCCGATGGAACGGCTCTTATCGTCTCGCACAAGGCCACCATCCGGCTGCTCCTTAGCTCTTTGCTCGGATTCGATCCTCGCCGCTATCGGGACAATCTGGATCAGAATCCGTGCGCGTTAAATATCGTCGACTTCAAAGACACCGTCCGGGCACGGCTTACGCTTTTTAACGATACCTCGCACTATGACGATGCCGGCCTTGCGATCCCGAATCTTCCGGCCGCGCGTCTGTCGAATTGGTGGACCAGAGAATAGGTTTTTCTCTTACAAATTCCCCTTGTCAGTAGGCGACGGATCGTGGATTGTCCGCGCCGATGTTCGCGGGGAAACTTTGCCGGGCTTTCTTGGGCTACGCCGGCGTCGCTGGCGCGCTATTTCTCCCCCTAATCCCGACCGCCGGCCAGAAATTTCCCGCGACTGCGCCCGGAACCGCTGCTTCCGCACTGGGATCCGTTTCACAGATCGTGCCGAAAATCACCACCCCGGACATTGCGCAATCTGCTCCTTTACTTCCGTTTGTCGCGAAACCAGAGGCGTTCCGCAAATGGAATGTCATTTCGATTAATGGACGCGACTACGTTCCGCTCCAGGACGTGGCGTCTTTTTACGAATTCACCCGGTTGAGCGTTACCGCGCAGGCCATCAGCCTTTCGAGCGCGGACAGAATTCTTCAATGTGCGGCGGACGCATACCACATATTCATCAATAATCTGCGCTTCGCACTCGCGGCGCCGATCGTGAAATGGAACGGCACATTTCTTATCTCCCGGCGAGATCTTGCCAACACCATCGATCCCGTTCTGCGTCCGTGGCGGATAAATGGTTCACCTGTCCGGACGGTCGTGCTCGACGCGGGTCATGGCGGGAACGACAACGGGACATGGTCGTCGCTGGGCAGCGAGAAGATCTTTACGCTCGACGTGATCAACCGCACCGCGGTGTTGCTCCAGAGACATGGATATTCCGTTGCTTTCACGCGCAGTTCCGATGTTTACGTGCCGCTAGCCGAGCGAGTACGTTTGGCCAACCAGAATCCAGACGCGGTCTTCATCAGCGTCCATTTTAACGCGGGCCCAGCTCGGGGGATTGAAACGTATTGTCTGGCGCCTCAGGGAGTTCCATCGACGGACAATCGTCCTGCAATCACGGATGTTCTCTTCAATCCTGGCAACGCTCTTGACGCGCAAAACGTCGCGCTCGCCACTGCGGTGCATGGCTCGGTTTTAAAACGCCTGAAATCGCCCGATCGCGGCGTGCGGCGGGCGCGGTTTCACGTCTTGCGCGATATTCTAATCCCGGCCGTGCTTGTCGAGGGCGGGTATTTGAGCGGTGGCGACGCCCGCTCTATCGCTTCGCCACTCTATCGTGAGGCATTGGCGCAGGGAATCACCGAGGCTGTCCGGCGCTATGCCTTGGCTGTCCCGGGTGAACAACGACCGGTTCTCACTGAGCTGGCGAAAAACACCGTCCCGTCTGTCTCGCCCTCTTCAGCCGATTCCAAGGAACAAACTCCCTGAGCCTTCAGTGCAGTTTCAATTGCCAAAAAAGCGGTTTCATCGAACCCCCCTGCCGGATTTGTTAGGGGCGTTTCGATCAAACGTCCCAGACGCGCAGAAACGAAATTTTTTGGATTTCGTGCTTCTCTTTGCGGCGTCCGCCTCGTTCTGTTCCGGTCGAAATGTCTTTTCCCCAACCTATTGGTGTTTTCGATTCCGGGATTGGCGGCCTCACTGTGGTCGCCGCCCTGCGTGCAGCGTTACCTGCTGAGCGAATTTTTTATCTGGGCGATACGGCCCGTGTCCCGTATGGCGGGAAAAGTGCTCAAACGGTCGAGAGATACAGCTTGGAAATCGGGCAATACCTTCTCGACCACGGCGCCAAAGCCATTGTCGTTGCCTGCAATACGGCCTCTGCTCTCGCCGTCCCACGGCTTGAACGCGCCTTCAATGTCCCGATTGTCGGCGTGATCATTCCTGGCGCGCGCGCAGCCGTTCGCGCCACCCGGAATGGCCGGATCGGTGTCATCGGCACTCGCGCGACGATTTCCAGTCGCGCTTATGAGCACGCGATCAAAGCTCTTTTGCCATCTGCGAAAATCATCGGTCATGCATGCCCGGTCCTCGTTCCATTGATCGAAGAAGGTTGGCTCAATGACAAAATTACAGACCAGGCAATCGAGCGCTATCTGAGGCCGCTTCTCGACGCGGGAATCGACACGCTTGTGCTCGGTTGCACACACTATCCGCTTCTGCGAGAGGCAATTGCAAAAATCGCTGGACCGGAAGTTGTCATCGTCGATTCTGCCCAAAATTGCGCTTCGGCGGTCGACGAACTGCTTTCTGAAAACGATTTGGCTGCCAAAAACGGCCACAATGGTGCCCTTCACGTCGCGTTTACCGATCAATCCAGCGGCTTCCTCCCGGTTGCCGAGCGTGCATTGGGTCTCCGAGTCGGCGGAATTCAGATCGTTTCACTTCCCGAAAGAAAATAGAGTCGCCCGGGTCGAAGTACGTCACAGATCGTCTTTGTCTTCGGGGAGATCCATTTCGTCCTCATCGATTTTCTGCGATGCGACTGGAGGCCACGTAATCTCGTCGCTGGAAATTTGCATAAGCTGCTCCAGACCAGTAATCTCGAACTCCGCGACTGCGCCGAACTGAAGAACGAATAGACGGGCCGAACCGGTCTGTTTTTCAGGCAGGAGAACAAAACGATCGCTTTGTTCACCAGCGACGGCTCGAAAGAGTGGCAAGCCATTTTCGGTGGAAATCCAGACCCCGTTCTCCAAGGATTGGGCGCGAAGCTTGAGAGCTTCTCTTTTGCCCGGTTCGAGCGGATTATCAATGAGGGTGACCTCAATGGGACTTGCTTTGGGGAGATCGCCTTTTGGGATGGGTTTTCCGGTGGCGGGATCGATCCCGAAGGTTTGGCATTGGACGATCTGTCGCTGAAGAATCGTTTTCCAATAAGAGACGGATTCGGCGTCACCCGGCTCCGGCATGGACGCTTTGGTAATTTGGAGAACACGTACCATTTCAGACGAACTGTTCCGGCCGATCAACGCCACGGTGTGATCGTCTTCTGAAACTGTAACATGTTCAATCGGAAGCGATTGCGAGTCGGCTGGAAGTTGCCGATCAAAGCTCCCGGCAAGATCGTACGAACGTAGTTCCATTCCTTTTCCTTCATCGACGACCACCCAAAAGCCGCCTTCCTTCCCGATGGCGAGGTCGCGAATCTTTCCTTCAATTTCGACAGGTACTTCCACAAGGCTTTGTTCAAGCCATTGGAAGATTTTGGCTCCGTCCGAGACCAATACTGTTTTGCCACGCGCGACGACAAGCGTGATCGGGGATGACAGGGAGCCGGCCTTCGTTTCCACACCGGTTGTTGCATCGACTTGCAGGAGATCATTTCCGCGTGCGATAAAGCCATGATCCGGCGGGCGTTTCCTGGATTCTAAAACCTCGTTTCGAACAAGCTTCCCGTCCTTATCCAACTCGTTCAGGCGTGTCTTGCCCGTCGTATCGATCTGAGTGACTCGCAATCCACCATCTGGCAAGAACTCGACATTCTCCGTTTTTACCGGCGCATTTTCCGGGTGTTCCGGGTCCATCCAGTCATTGAAGTGCAATGCCTTGCCCTCGATGTTGACATCGCCGGAGATCACGCCGCGGATCCAATACTTTCCGGGAGACACTTCGGTGCCGTCGGCTCTTTTGCCATCCCACGAGAGTATCCAACCATTGAGTGCCGCTGGCAGGCTTTCGGGTTCTGCCTCCTTCAGCAAGGTCCGGATCAAATTTCCTTTTTCGTCATACACTCCCGCAGAAACGGTCCCTTCAAAGGGTGGCGGGGTGAGTTGAACTGAGATTTTCTTCTTCTCTGTTGCCGGGGCATTTTCCTGCGCCGGCAATGGCAAAGCTGCCATTGCCAGGAGGCAAAGAATTACCCACCTCATTGGTTGCGGTAGTAATGCCAATCCAATGCGGGAAAGAGGTTGTCGCGTCCTTCACAGAACTCCAAGAAACTTGGATCGACGCGATCTCCGACGATTTGTTCGTGAAGTTTGTTGAAACGCAGGATGTGATCTTTGGTCCGCTTCGTTGCGTATTCGCGGGCTGTGCCGGTTTTCATCAAAAATGCCCAATCGCTGCTTTGTGCGAGCAAAAGCTCACGTGCGAGCTGCCTCAACGCCCTTTCCCGAGTCGGATCGATCTTTTTCGTAATATCTTCAGCGGTAGCCACTTCGATCATTCTTTGGGTCGCTGAATGGAGATGTGGGTAGACCCAGCCATTCGTTTGGTCGAGCCACACTTCAGAATAACCCATGTGTCCCCAACTCGACGCAGATGGACGGATCATTTGCCAGGTCGGATGGCGCTCAAGATAGTCGCCGGGAGTCGTCAGCCGGAAAACACGCTGGTCGCGCGCCGCTTTCCGGATGAACAAATTCAAGAATTCCGGTCCTTCGAACCACCAATGACCAAAAAGCTCCGCGTCAAAGGGCGCAACGACAATCGGCTCAATGTTTGTCCCGGAGAGAAGGTTGTCGAATTGTTGTATGCGGTGATGCACAAAATCTCCCGCATCCGCCTCCACCGCTGCCATGGCCCAGATGCGTTTGTAAGAATCCTTCTCCTTCACCCGGCCGGTGATGCGGTGATATTTGATGCCGGTAAACTTCCGCCGACCGTCCGCCGGTAAAAACGGGCGCAGGTAATCCGTCGACAGATCGAATCCCACGTCTCGATAAAAATCCCGGTAGGCATGATTGCCCGGGTAACCTTCCTCCGCACTCCAGACCTGACGCGACGACGCCCGGTCCCGAGCAAAAACGGCCGGTCCCGAGGGTGTAAAACACGGCGCATAGATCGCGAATTGCGGCCTAGGCCGGCCGAGCATCAGCCCGTGCGAATCGATGGTAAACCACTTCAAATTCGCCTCTTGCAAGAAGGCTTCCAGGCCTTCGAAGTAGCCGCATTCCGGAAGCCAGATGCCGCGTGGATCGCGCCCAAAACACTCGCGGTACGAATCGCGTGCGATCAAAAGTTGAGCCCGAATTGCCTCGGGGAATTGGCTCATCAGCGGCAGGAAACCGTGCGTGGCTCCGCACGTAATGATTTCCAGGAAACCGCGGTCCTGCATTCCCGCGAAAACTTTGACCAGGTCGCGTCCCCACGTTTCCACAAACAACGTCCGGCACCTGAGAAAATGATCGAAATAGGCCCTCGCCTGTTCGTGGATGTCGGGCATGTCCCGCGTACGTTCCAGTTCGCTCCGAGCGAGCGCGATGGTTCGGTCAATGTGGCGAACGTAACGTTCTTGCAGCAACGGGTCCCGCAGCATCTCGCACAATGTCGGCGTCAGGGACATCGTGATTTTGAAGGGGATTTGGTCCGCCTCGAGGCCCAGAAAAATTCGCAGCAATGGGATGTACGTCTCCGTAATCGCCTCAAATAGCCAGTCTTCTTCGAGGAAATCCGGGTGCTCCGGATGCCGTACAAACGGCAAATGTGCGTGTAGAATGATGGCGAGCTGACCGTGTCTGTTTTGGGGAGACATGCTTTTAAGATACCCTCCTCACTGATCGAAGCAGGCGGATGCGAAAGGGGAAAGGTGAAAATGTGCGCAGTTTTTGATTTTCGCCCCTGCACGATCAACGTTGAGCGTTCATGTCTCTGACGCAATCGCCGCCCGTCCCTGTCCTTCATTTGCAAGATCTTACGGTCAAACGCGGTCCAGCAGAGATTCTCCGTGGAATTTCCTGGCAGATTGAGCAGGGAGAGAATTGGGTCATTTTAGGCCCGAACGGTTCCGGAAAAACATCCCTGCTTTCGGCGTTGACCGGCTATCTGACGCCTTCTTCGGGGACCGTGGACGTGCTGGGGCGACGATTTGGCGAGACGGACTGGCGTGAATTACGAAAATCGGTCGGCATCGTGAGCTCGTCCGTGCGGCAACGACTTCCCGATGACGAGGAAGCGCTGATAACGGTCGTCAGCGGCAGGCAGGCAATGATTGATTATTGGGGCAAAGTGACGCGAGCAGAGCGTGCGGAAGCGTTTGAAATTCTGGAGCGTCTGGAATGCCGATACCTTGCCAAACGGCCGTGGCTCGTGTTGTCGCAGGGAGAACGTCAACGGGTGCTTATCGCCCGGGCGCTTATGGCGCATCCACGGTTGCTGATCCTCGACGAGCCGTGTTCCGGCCTGGACCCGATTGCGCGGGAGCATTTTCTGGTGCGAATGGAATCGCTGGCTCAGAACAAAGATGGCCCGACGCTCATTCTCGTGACGCATCACGTGGAAGAAATTACGCCATCCTTCGATAACGCCCTGCTCCTGCGCGATGGCCGGGCGCTCGTAGCGGGTCCGGTAAGAAAACTCCTAAACTCCCGCTGGCTCAGCGAGACCTTTGGTCATCCCGTCCGCGTGACGCACCGCTCCGGAAGATACGCGCTGGCAACGAGTTGATTTCGCTCCCGATGGCGATAACGCGATTTTGCAATTCAACACCGTGTTCGCGAACAAGAAGGAAGCAGTCGAAATCGAATCGGGCGCCAGACTTCGGTTGTGGCATTGCCGATTTTGGAAATGGGGTTCCGGACTCCGGTTGTGGCATTGCCGATTTTGGAAATAGGGCTCCGGACATCGGCTGCGGCATTGCCGATTTTGGAAATAGGGCGCCGGACTTCGGTTGTGGCATTGCCGATTTTGGAAATAGGGCTCCGGACATCGGTTGCGGCATTGCCGATTTTGGAAATAGGGCTCCAGACTTCGGTTTAGGCATTGCCGATTTTGGAATGGGGCCACAGCCTTCTACCATGCCACTGTTTTCTTCTGACTAAGGGCGCGGGATTCCGGGTTAGCCTATGGAAAATGGGAAGCCATCCGTAAACAGCCGAAGGTCACTTCGTCCGTTTTCCCCTTTCCCCTCGTGCTTGTGCCGCTTCCTGGTTGCTATCCGTTCCCGCGGAGTCACGTATAAATTTTTCGTTTCGACGAATACAACCTGGCCACGCTCGCAAACGTGGAAACGCTCATGACGCGCTTCATCAATGCTGCCACTCGCCACGTGGGCGTCCTCGGGCAGGCCTTTGTGGATCGCTTTGTCAGTTTGAAAACCAGTTTTACTACGGCCCGAGCGGCTCAACTCGCGACCATCGGCGAAGTGAAATTTGAAAAAACCGACACCGCCGAAGCCCGACACGCGCTGGAAGACCAGCTCATGAACAAACTGCTAACCCTCGCGATCGATACCGTTACCGGCAGCGATGCCGAACGCATTTATTCCAGCCTCGGCTGGCAGCGGTGCGGCGTCATTCCTGATTACGCTCTTTGGCCGCACGGCGGGCTATGCAGCACGACGGTTTCTTTCGTCAGTTGTAGTTCCATGCAATCATTCAACCGCCTGGAAACGCCTGACCAGGCGCTGCCTCGCGTCCCGTTTAAACGAAGACCAAATATGACCGAGCCATTCGCCACTCGTGAGTTCTCCTGCGTCAGCCCCACGGGGGAGCAGTTTGCATTCACTGTCCAGCTCGGACGCCCTTCGCCAGTCACAGACGAGCCGCAGTCCGACTGGCGTTGCCCTGTGACCATCCCATTCGACGGGCAGGCCCGAGACATCTACGGGATCGATTCCTGGCAGGCTCTCTGCCTTGCGTTGTCCCTCGTCCATTCACTCCTCGCGGACTTCATTCAGCGCGGCGGCAAGCTGTATTATCCAGGCACTACCGATGAGTTCACGCTCAACGATTTTCCGCATGCGACCGGAAGCGCCTAACAATAAAGGGTGTATTGCCGCTAAGCTGGCATATGCACCCGTGGTTGGTGCGCCCGGCAGGGCGCACGTATTTGGGGTTCAAGTCTCCTGCACATCCGGTAAGGGGAGAAGGCAAGGGCGTCCGTCGCGAGGCGGAGTCTGAAGGAAGCCGCAGGCAAAACGATGCACCGATGAAGAAGAATCGCATACTTTTACTTTGGTAGCACTGAACACGACGGTTTAGAGCGGGAGAACCAAGGAGAGGCGGTTTCCAACCGCCTGAAAACGGGCGCTTGGAAAGCGCCCCTCCTTGTAAAACGCCACAGACGACGATTTACCAAAGTAAAAATACGAGGCACAGAGACAGAGAAACGCCGTTGTTGACGACGCAGGCCAAGCTATTTATTTCAAGCCTGATACGATTTGCGAGCGCCGCTTTGGATGAGGGCGGGTGCGGTTTGCTATTTTCAGTCGCCATTTGTGCATCAGCCACACGTTAAACCAAAGCGCCGCAGCAGCGACGCACTCCAGAGCGCTTCGCGCGCAGGTCGCCGATCATTGGTGGGCAAAGATCAGGTCACAGACCGCCGCTACAGTGTGCCGCGCGTCTCAATCAGCGTTCCGTTGGGTCAAAAAATGGAGTGCGGATGTCGACTGTGTTCGTGCATTTTGAAATTCGTTGAGCGTGAACAGGATCATCGACAGCCATATACATATGTACCCGGCCGAGGTTTACACCGACCCGAAGGGGTGGGGGACTGCTCACCGTGAACCTTGGTGGACGTATTGCGTGGCACCACCTGGACGGCGGACGCTCCAGGGGTGGGCGGATATGCCGAGGCTGCTAGCCGACATGGATCGTGCCGGAATCGAGAAATGTGTGATGTTAGGCTGGTACTGGGAGCACCAGGAAACTTGCGATCTGCAGAATGGCTGGTTTATCGACTGGATCCGGCAACATCCGGATCGTTTGTTGGGGTTTGCCAGTGTACAACCCGCGCAGGGGCCAAAGGCGCTGGATCAACTACAACGTGCGCTGGACTCGGGACTTTGCGGAATCGGCGAGCTGTTCCCCCAAGCCCAACGGTTTACGTTTGAAGACGAGGTATGGGGGCGCCTCGTTGAGATCGCTGTGGAACGTGATGTGCCGATCAACCTGCACGTATCGGATCCGCTCACGGAGACGCCGTCGATGCCGCACCTGGCGCCGCTAAAGGATTATGTAAAAATCGCGCAAGTCTTTCCGAGCGCGAAGTTTATCCTGGCTCATTGGGGCGGCGGCATCCCGTTCTACGAGCTCAATCCAAAGGTACGCGCCCTTTTGAAAAATGTTTACTACGACACGGCGGCGACGCCGCTTCTTTACGACAAGCGCGTCTTCCGAAGTATCGTCGACCTCATCGGACCAGAGCGGATCCTCTTCGGAACGGATTATCCGTTGCTTTGCTATCCGGCGGATTCACGGGAACCGGATTTTTGGCGTCAGCGCGTTGAAGCTGAAGAAACGCTGACTCCGAAGGAACGCGAGCTTGTCATGGGGGGCAACCTCCGAAGGCTTTTGCATCTGGCATAAGTACCATCCAAGTCAGACTACGTCCGACAGCGCCGTTTCATCTTTTCATTCGATGGAACATGAGCGCGTTGATGCCGATGGATGTCACGAAAACGCCAATGGCAAACAGTCCCCCTAGATTCGCGGCCGCGTCCTCATGTTTCATCCAGAACAAGGCGATCGAGACAGCGCCGAGCAGAGCGAGGACGACGGTGACGAGCGACACGGTGACGCGAGGCCAGCCCTTGGCAACACGGAAGATTCCGGAAACAGGAATGGCTATGATGCCGAAAACGATCAAGACCCAGACCCACGGGCTGTCAAAACCGGCGAAAAGGCAGCCGATTAGTCCCGTCACCGCGATGGCGAGGCAGAGGCCGAGCCAATTTGAACCGATGGTTTGCTCGCGGGACAATGCGTGGCGCCCGTATTTGTCCAAGCGCAGCACTAGATCGAAGAAGGGGGAAGCCAGCCAAGTCGAAAGAGCGAAAACGATGTAGGCGATTTGGATCGGTAGAATCCACGGCGCGAGTGAGGGGTATGTTCGGGCGACGTTCCGAAGGATTTGATTTCCGAAGTAAGCACCAAAAATGATGAAGCCCTGCGCACGGCCGCTGAGACGGCTCATCCAGAGAAAGTAGCGGAGCAGCAGACCGTAAAGGGGATTTCTGGCTTTGAGCGCTTCGACGATGCCGGCGCGCGCCCATTCCTGGTTGGGGTCGAGCCGCATGGCTTCGCGGAAATGCTCGAGCGCCAATTTGGTTTTGCCGCCGTGCAGATAGTTCCAGCCTTGCGTAGCGTGACTGAGAGCGTCTTCGGGATGCCGCGCGAGGACGGAGGCCATTGTGGTGCTGGCATCGACGCCACGGCCCAGTTTAGTCAAAGCGATGGAACGGAGATTGTTGCAGCCTACGTTTTCAGGGTCGATTTCCAGTCCGTGATCAGCCGAATCGAGGGCAGACTGCCAATCACGCAAGTCGAGGTGGATTTGGGATTTAAGAGCGAAATTTGCGGCATCATACGGCTGGAGACGGATGGCTTCGCGGACCGAGGCGAGCGCTTCGCGCGGACGATTCCGCGCCCAAAGGGTCCGGGCGAGGACGTAATGGGAAAATTCGTCATCCGGAGCCGTATGAACGGATTCCTCGGCAAGTTGAGTTGCTTCGTCGAGTTTGCGTTGCTCGAGAAGGCACAGGGCGAGCCACGACTTTACTGAGGGATCGTTTGGATCGATGCCGAGTGCCTGGCGGAACTGTTCGCCGGCTTCGGCAAAACGTCCACGTTCGTAGAACAGCTGGCCGCGGGTTAGATGGGTGTTCATGCGAGCGAAGCGAGCCTTCTTGCTATTACTCTTTCTCCTGATCTTGCGCTGTTCCGGGCGCGGCATCCCAAGATAAGTTCGCCCGTTCCTGAACGATGAGAGGCATTGCCAACTCTTTCCTGCCTAGTGAAAGAGCAAGAGTTAGAAGAAAGATTCAAACTTTCTCCGGAAATTCCCGCTCTCATTTCCCTTTCAGGTACTGCAGGATTTCGTCGTAAGTCCCGCCTTGATTGGAATACAGCGCGTAATTTCGGGCAGTCGCAAACCATTCCCGCGTTGACGGCTTCACATTCCCAGCGGCTTTGAGGAGATCCTTGGTAACGATCGGGCGTGGAACTCCTTCTTTCATCGCTTGCTGGAGTTTGGCCTCCACGGCAACGTCGACCACAGCACGCAAGTCGGCACCAGAAAAGCCGTCACATTTCCTGGCAACTTCGGCGAAATCGATATTCTCCAGAGGCTTTCCCGCGGTGAGGATCTGCAAGATGGCTGAGCGCGCCGGGTTATCAGGTGGGGGGACAAACAGAATACGGTCAAACCGTCCGGGCCGGCGGAATGCGGCATCGAGATGCCAGGGAGCATTGGTGGCGGCCAGGATGAGAACGCCTTCATTCGAAGCCCCGATGCCGTCCATTTCGGCAAGGAATTGATTAATGAGATGCCGTCCGGCGCTCGATTTCATATCTGTCCGGCTGGCGCCAAGGGCATCGACCTCGTCGAAAAACAGAACGCACGGGGCGGTGGCCCGGGCTTGTTCGAAGAGAGCATGCAGGCTTTTTTCGCTGCTGCCGATCCACATATCCAGGACGTCATTGATTCCGACGGAGATGAAGCCGGCGTCGATCTCGCCTGCAGTGGCGCGCGCGAGGTGGGTCTTGCCGCACCCTGGAGGACCGTATAGGAGGATGCCTCCGCCGATGGTTTTGCCGTAGGCTTTGAACATGTCGGCGTGCTGGATCGGGTAAATGATTTTTAGCCTTACCTCTTCCTTCACTTTTTCCATCCCGCCGACGTGGTTGAAATTGATTTTCGGGCGCTCGACCTCGCCTTCGAATTCGCCGTCCGTAGCTTCAACTTCGTCACCTGACCAGCCGGCGCGGATTTTTCCGTCGACGACTTCGCTGGTTTCCGGTGATCGGCCGATACCGAGACGGGCTGCGAGTTCGGCGTCGGCGAGCAACGGGTCGGCCTGAATGGCGCGTTTGTACTGGACAACAGCCTGTGCGATTTCCCCGGCTGAAAAGAGGAGTCGGGCGTGGAACAGGAAAGCGGCAGTCGGGGATTTGGGGTTTCTGGTCAAATCATCCAGCAGGACGAGCGCTTCTCTGTTTTTTCCCTCGCCGTGAAATGTCCGGGCGAGATCAAATTTGAGCGCGGCGTTGTCAGGGTCGCGGGCGAGGGCAGATCGAAGCTGGGGCTCGGCTTCGGCGAAAAGTCCGGCATCGATGAGGTGCTGGATCAGCATGCGCTGAAGCGGGGCGCTGTCTGGGGATAATTGAAGCGCTTGGCGCAATGCTTGAATGGCTTCAAGTGAGCTTTGGGGTGGGCGGGAGTCAGCCATGGTTCGGAGAACAACGAACGGGAGGGGCGAATGTCAATTAAACTGCGGCGAGCAGGTTTGAAAAAGCCGAATTCAATGTTGGGAACGCGAAATTGAATCCGGCGGCGAGAGCTTTTTGGGGAACGACGCGCTGGCTCTCCAGGACGAGGCCAGCCTGGCCACCAAGGGCGGCTTTCAACACGAACTCAGGCGTGGCAAAAATCGCCGGGCGATGCACTCCAGCGGCGAGAGCCCGGGTGAATTCGGCATTCGTGCACGTTCCTGGTGCAGCGGCATTGACCGGACCACGAACGGCGTTGTTTTCGAGGCAGAACAGGTATAGGGCGACGATATCGTCGATGTGAATCCAGGGGAGATACTGGCGACCACCGCCGAGTTTCCCTCCTAGTCCCAGCGAGAAGACGCGACGGAGCAACGGAAAAGCGCCCTGATTTTTCCCGAGGACCAGCCCCGTACGAAGCGATACAACGCGAACGCCGTAAGCCGTGGCTTTTGCGACCTCAGCTTCCCAAGCCAGGGAAACGTTCACCAGGCAGCCTTTCCCCGGAGGGGCGGATTCATCCAGAATCTCGTCTTTGCGTTCTCCATAAATGCCAGCTCCCGAGGCGCAAAGGAAGATTCTTAGATTGTCTCGCGATTGGCCGATGGTTTCGACAATCTTCCGGGTTGTATCGATTCGGCTCGAAAAAATCCGTTTCTTTTTAGCCGGGGTCCAGTGGCCCATGACGGATTCGCCTGCGAGATGGATGACTGCGTCCAGATGGCTCAAATCAAGAGGACGGCTGAGGGAAAAAATCCGTGTCTCAGTGCAACTGGGAAGCGCTGTATGGGCGCTGCGCGAAAAACCGACGACGGAATGTCCGCGTTGCCGGGCGGCAGCAGCAAGGTTTTTCCCGATGAATCCCGTGACTCCTGTAATGCCGATAACCACAGTCTTTAATTCCGGACGAACCAAGAGCTTCGTCTTTTGCTCTTCTTAAACACGTGCGACTCGATACGTGCAAACTCCTTCCTCAATCAAATCTCCGGTGCAGCCAGCGCAGAGGGAACTTGTTTCCGGGGCAATCCGTCGGCTTCGGGTTGATCTCCCGATGGCCCCGGACAATAGCGTAGCGCCCCTGCACTTTTCCGCACCGCGACCGCAGGTAACGGATCAATTCGTCGAGGGCTGCGAGCTGCCGTTTCGTCGGCGGCCTTTCGTTGAGATCGCCAGTAAGACAAATGCCGAGCGAGATATAGTTCAGGTAATCCGAGGCCACGTGTCCGCCGTTAATCTGGCGAGTCCAGCGGGGACCGATTTCGATCTCGCCATCGCCAGCGCCGCGCCCGTTGCCAATCACGAAATGATACGCGAGTCCGTTCTGCATGTGCCGTGTACGCCGATGGTAATAATCGTAGGCCCTTGCATTGCCCGAGGCGGTGCCGCTGTTGTGGACGATGATGTATTTCCAGCGTCCGCGCCGGACGGGCGCCCGGTCGATGGCTCGCCGCAGTCCTTTTGAGAGATATTTCCAACGGCTGCCAAACCACCTGCGGGGTGCTGGTGCAACTTCGGCCTCGTCCAGGTCGCCCGATTTCCGGATCGTGATCGGTGCTTCTTCAACGTCCCGCCGCGCTGAAAGTGCTTCACGACGCCGCTGTTCCCGTTCCGGGGTCGGTGTTGGCGCAGGTGTGGTGCGTTCCCGGGGTGTGGGAATTGTTTCCGGTTCTGGCGTTGGCCGAGGCGTACGGCGCGGCTGCGGGGTTTCGTCCCGTTCCGGTGTGGGGCTGGGCGTACGACGCCGTTCCGGGGTCTCATCGGGCTCCGGCGTTGGTAATGGTGTACGCCGCGGCGCTAGTGTTTCGTCTTGATCTGGTGCGGGACGTTTGCGTGGAGTCGTGACGGGTTTTGGCGTTGGCGTCTCCGCCGGTTCAGGTGGTAGCGCCTTCATTTGCTCGCGCGCTTTGAGAAAGGTCTCGCGTTTTCGCCGGGTTTCGTCGGACATTTGGCTGTGTGTCACATCGCCCGCTAGAAAGCAGAAAATGACGACGGACAATATTAAAGGGCGCACGGTGCGGAGGCTAGAGGCTCCCAACTCGGCGGGCAAGTGTGCGGGGACAAAAAACTCCGGTTACGATTCCGTGGCGGGCCTTTTCATTGCGGCTTCCATGAGTTATTCACAATATCCCCAATTCAGTCATCGGTTTTCCGTTTTCCTTCCCTCCATGTGACACGCTCATGAAAAAGATCCTCATTTTTACCGCTGGATTCGGCGAGGGCCACAATACGGCTGCCCGGAATATTCGTGATGCCCTCGAATTTGTCGCTCCAGACGAAGTCCAGGTCGAGGTTCTTGATCTTTTTGAGACATGCTACGGACGCGTCAACGAATTTGTCCGGAAAGCGTATCTGGCGGCCATCAACAAGACGCCGCGGGTCTGGGGAAAAATTTACGATCTGCTCGACAGCACCCGTATGGTTGAGAGCAATCTATTGGCGCTACGCCGAATGAAAAAAGCGCTTGGCGAGTTGCTCTTGAGCGTCGAGCCCGACGTCGTGCTGAGCACTTATCCGGTTTACAATTACTTGCTCGACGAGGTTTACCAGGATGGACGGCAGCGCAATTTTTCGCAGATCACCGTCATCACCGATTCGCTGACGATCAACTCCGTTTGGTACCGCTGTTCGAGCGATTTCTTCCTCGTTGCAAATGAAGACAGCGGACGTGTTCTGCGCAATGCTGGCGTGCAAGAGGAGAAGATCCGGGTTTTCGGCTTCCCGGTTACCCATAAATTCGCCGCACTGAAACCTGCGAGACCGCCCGTCGAAGAAGGGCGCCGCATCTTGTTTGTAATCAATTCTGGAAAACGCGAGGCCCCTGCCGTTGCACGGCATCTGGCGGGACAAAAGAACACGTTCCTGACAGTGACCGTGGGCCGCGACGCTGAGCTTCGCAAAGAAATCGAGCAAGCCGTCGAAGATGCGCCCAACCCCGTGGAAATCCATGGCTGGACCTCCCAGATTCCCGAGTTGCTCTTCAAAAATCACATCCTCATCAGTAAAGCCGGCGGGGCAACGGTTCAGGAAGCCGTAGCCAGCGGCACACCGATGATCATTACCCAGGTTGTTCCTGGTCAGGAAGAAGGTAACGCGCGGCTCATCGTGGAGAACAATTGTGGCTGTATCGCAACTGACCCGGACGCCATTCTCGCTGCGGTCGACGATGCTTTTCGGCACAAGGCGGAGAAATATCACACCTGGGTCAGACAAATTAATGAGCTGAGCAAGCCCGGCGCTTCCCTCGATATCGCGCGATTCGTCCTTGAAAGCGGAGTTCCTGAGAATACGCCGCCTCGTAAATTGAACATTTTTGAAAAGCGGGTGCCTCCGGCGTCGTCTGAGAAGAGCCTCCTCATGTGCGATCTGCATACGCATACGAACTATTCAGACGGGAAGCTGACGGTTCGTGAACTGGTTGACTTGTATGGCCAGCATCAATTCGATGCGTTGTGCATCACCGACCACATTTGCGACCATCGGCGTGTGCTGGGGAAATTGACCAATTTGAGCGGTCTGGTTCTGCCGCCCGGACAGGTCGATGAGTATTTTTCGGTAATTGAAGAAGAAAAGAAGCGGGCCTGGAAAAAGTATAATTTGATCCTGATGACTGGCCTCGAGTTCAACAAGGATGGTCTAACCAAAAAAACATCCGCGCACTTGTTAGGCATCGATTTAAAGGAACCGATCGATCCCAGCCTGAGTATCGTGGAGACGATCGCCGCGATTCACAGCCAGGGCGCGCTGGCCGTGGCATCGCATCCTCATGAGTTCCAATCGGCATGGGGCAAGGACACGCTTTATTTTTGGCATAACATCGAGAAATATGCGCCGTTGTTAGACGCGTGGGAGGTTGCGAACCGCGATGACATTTTCAATCCGGTGGGATTGAAACGTTTGCCGTTCATAGCCAACAGCGACTTTCACAAACCAAAGCACCTTTTCTCCTGGAAAACGGCGCTTTTCTGCGAAAAAGACGCGGAATCCATCAAAGAATGCATCCGGGCCAACCGCGACGTATTTATCAAGCTTTACCGCGATGCCCGAATTGGCTTCGGATTTGACGAACTCGAGAGCGAACCTTCGATGGCGGACTCGGACAATGTTACCGCATTCCCGGGTTTTGCGGCGGCATCGGGAATCTGAGAGTGGTTGTTCCACAGAGACGTTTGGTTAGATCAACGGGATCGCCCGGTCTGACTTCGTAGGGATCGATCTGGTAGGCCCACACGCTGAACCACGTCATCACTGCCGGTCCAAAGAGCGTTGCAAACGCGCCGTCCACGGCATCCAAGCCGACTGCGATATGGACCCTGCCGATTCGCGGCGTGTTGAAACGCGCATCAAAGGTCTGCCATCTGCCTCCGAGATAGACCTGGAAGTACGCATGGAAATCCATCGGAGAGCCGTTGTCTTCGTAGGCGATATCCGGGACGTAGCCGGTTGTGTAGCGGGCCGGAATATTGAAACATCGGCATAACGCGACCGCCACGTGGGCAAAGTCGCGGCATACGCCAAACCGTTGATTGATAATTTGGCTGGCGGTGGTGAAGGGGCTGCCGGATCCCCAACGGTACGCGATATTGTTATGCACCCAGTTGCAAATCGCTTGTACGAGTCCAAGTCCCGGTGCGATATGGCCGAACGTGGAATTTGCAAAATCGCTGAGCGTATCCGAGTCGCAGTAACGGCTCGGCATTACATAGCGCAACATTTCGATGGGTAAATCGTGGGCAGGAATCGCGCCGTCCACAGCATGGAAGTTCTCAGGCACGGCTGGCATACTGACGAAAAAATCATGACGGATGGTAAATTGTCCCGCGGGCATCATGATGCGATGAACAACATTTCCGTGCGAATCGAGGTTCATGACCGCGTAGTTGTTGGAGAACTGGAGAGTCTCGTGGTAGAGAATTTGCCCGGGTTCAAGCCGCGGTGCGATCAGCAGCAACACCGGGGTCGCCGCCGGAGTGTAATAGGTAAATTCAAGACCGCATCGGATGTCGATCATGGCTTGGTCATTCCTGGCGAACGGGCTGAACGGATTCATGCGTTTCCGGCAAATTAGCTACGAGCGAGTTGGGCAAAAAAATCTTCAAATAAACTTCTGTACATCAAATCGCGTTCGGGATGATACTGAACGCCCCGGCCCCAAGGGAAGTCTTTAACTCGTACTTGCTCGATGACGCCGTCCCCAGCGTGCCAGGCCTCGACCTCAAGACCATCGCCGATCTTGTCGATGGCCTGATGATGGGAGCTGTTAACCATCGCAAAACAATGGCGTTCCGCAACGTCGGACGCATACTTTAGCGGTTGTACATTAGCGCTCCGCATTTCCGGTAAATCGTGTCCGCGAATATCCAGATGCAGCGTCCCTCCCAAAGCAACATTCAGAACTTGGTGCCCCTTGCAGATGCACAAAAGTGGCAGACCATGCTCGATCGCGTGACGCACGGCCGCAAACTCCCAGGTGTCACGTTCTGGCTCCGGATCCTGGATCTTCTCCAAATCGGCAACCGGCTCGCGATGAAATCCCGCGCTGATATCAGGACCTCCCGTGATCAAAAAGCCGCGAGCTTCGGCGAGGTCTACCTGCTGAGTGCGAGCGTTTTGTAAGGCAATTTCCGGGTGCGGCGCCGTAAATTGCGCAAATGGCGCCTCGTCTTTTTCTCGAATCCAAGTAGCAAGCGGCATTGGTGACATGCCAGGAGATTACCATGGACGGCCTTCGTTGGCGAAAACGAGTCTCTCTTGACGCTCAGCCGACGTTGATTTCTGGCCGATCCTTTCCGACATCTTCCGTTCCGCCACAAGAAAGGGAAAAATTCTGGAGTTTTGGGTGACGCATCTTACTCTGCGTGGAATTCTGGAGGAATACATGCCGGATAATCTTACGCACACCGAACAGGATTTGAATTTGCCCGAACAAAACCGAGACCCGAGCGCGATGCTGGACTCGCAGGTCCAAAAAGCGCAGGAGCAGCTTTTGCAACTGCGCCGTCAGCAAGAGGTCATCGAAAAGCAAAAGCGCGAACTGGAAGAATTGAGCCATCGCCAGGACGAGCTCGAGCGCGGCAAATCCGAGATGATCGACAAGTTCATTCGAGCGTTGGGAATTATCGAGCGTGAAACGGCCGATGCAGAGAAACGGGTCGAGACGTTGCGCCAGACCTACGACTCCTTTTCCGAGCATCTTGACGTTTTGGAAGCTATCAATCCCAAAGCTTGGGCGCAGGCAGAACTTGGCAAAGAGCTTACCAAAGCCATCGGCGACGTCGAAGAGGCTCGCACAACGTTCGCCAAACATCGCGCGAAACTTGCAGTTGATCCCGTTTCGCCCAATCAGGAGACGGCGGAAACTTCTTATCCCGCCCTGGACGGCGACACGGAAAGGCCGTTTATGTATTGGTTCAATGCCGGACTGGCATTTACTCTGCCGATCCTGATTCTGGGGGTCGTCGCGATCATCGTTTTCATTGTTCACGCACCTGCCAAATAAATTGTGAAGCGCCGTCCTACCCGTTCGCCCAAAACCAAGGGCGCCTCGCCCATCAACGCCCGGCAACGTCAGCTTGCTGACGAGGAGGCGCGCCTGAAAAAACAGATGGAAGATCTCGAGAGAGAGATCGTCGAAGCGCCCGCTCGCCGTCAACAGGCCCTGAAATCACAGCGCGACGAAATTCTCCGCAGCTACGAACAGCGCCGCGGCACGGATTTTTTCTCCCGCATTCCTGATAAACGCTTCGCGTTGCGCGCCGAAACTGCGGCGATCCCAGTTCGGCGCCGGCGCAAGGGCGAACAGAAAGCTGCTCAGATCCAGTTCTACACACTGGTTGTCGTTCTGATTCTGGCGGTTATCTTCGCGCTCCGGTTTTTTCTCTAGTCTCTAAGTAATTGGTTTAAATGTCCGAATCCGATTCCAAATTCAACGTGCGTCACATTGCGCACCTTGCCCGCATCGAATTGACCGACGCGGAAACCGCTAAGTTTCAGTCACAAATTTCCGAAATTCTCGCCCACGTCGCGCAGCTGCAATCCGTAGACGTTTCCGGCGTCGAGCCAACTGCGCATACGTATCCCATTTTCAACGTCTTCCGTGACGATGCACCACGTGATTGGTTTACCCCCAAGGAAGCCCTCGAAAATGCGCCTCATCAAGCCAACCAGCTTTTTGTCGTCCCCAAAGTGCTCGAATAAATGATCACGTCCCTTTCTGTCGCGGAGCTTCAAAAACGGCTGCGCTCCCGCGAAATCTCGCCCGCTGAAGTTGTCAAGTCGCTGGCCGAACGCATCGAAGCCGTGGACCCCAAAATCCAGGGTTACTTGTCTTGGTCTCTCG
Source organism: Chthoniobacterales bacterium (assembly GCA_036524675.1). GTDB lineage: Bacteria > Verrucomicrobiota > Verrucomicrobiia > Chthoniobacterales > DASVRZ01 > DATDAW01. The sequence goes on from DATDBU010000051.1 coordinate 30,666, forward strand.
ACGAGGCGCTTGCTGAAGCTGAAAAAGCGGATGTTTCGTTGCCCTTGGGAGGCGTGCCGATCGCCATCAAAGACGTCATCTCCGTAGAAGGTCAACCCAATACGTGTGGGTCGAAATTCCTTGAGAATTATCGCGCGCCTTATTCTGCGACGGCAATTCATAAGCTCCGCGCGGCAGGAGCAATTCCATTTGGTCGCGCCAACATGGACGAATTCGCCATGGGATCATCCACAGAGAATTCTGCGTATCAGATTACGCGCAATCCATGGGATCTCAGCCGAATTCCGGGTGGCTCCAGTGGCGGCTCCGCGGCGGTAGTTGCGGCGGATGAGGCATTTGCTGCGCTCGGTTCGGACACGGGAGGTTCGATTCGCCAGCCTGCGGCGTTATGTGGCTGTGTAGGGCTGAAGCCGACGTATGGCCGTGTTTCGCGTTTTGGGCTCACCGCGTTTGCTTCGTCGCTCGATCAGATCGGTCCTTTCACCAAAACGGTCGAGGATTCCGCGCTGTTGCTCAATGCCTTGTCCGGACTCGACCCACTCGACTCGACATCGCTCGACGAAAAAGTTCCGGATCATACCGCTTTACTGGGCCAGGATTTGAAAGGCGTACGGCTTGGGTTGCCGAAGGAATACTTTGTGGACGGTATGAATCCGCAGGTCGAAAAAGCCGTGAGAGATGCGGCGGCGCACTACGAAACGCTCGGTGCGGAAGTCGTCGAAGTTTCGTTGCCGAACACGCGGCATGCCGTCGGCGTGTACTACATCATCTCCACAGCGGAAGCTTCCGCGAACCTGGCGCGTTTTGATGGCATCCGTTACGGTCATCGAGCCAAAGGCACAGCAGGTTTGATCGAACACTATTTGAAGACTCGTGCGGAAGGCTTTGGGCCCGAGGTTAAACGCCGGATCATTCTCGGTACTTATGTTCTGAGTTCCGGTTACCACGACGCTTATTACGTTCAGGCGCAAAAAGTTCGCACGCTGATCCGTCGCGATTTTACCGACGCATTCGAGAAAGTCGCCGCCATCATTTGTCCGACATCGCCTACGCCCGCTTTCAAAATCGGCGAACGCGTGGATGATCCGCTCAGCATGTATCTGGCCGACATTTTCACGATTGCTGCGAACCTAGCAGGAATTCCTGGCATCAGTATCCCATGCGGATTCGCAGAAGAGGACGGCAAAAAGCTTCCCATTGGCCTCCAGCTCCTCGGTAAATCCTTCGACGAAGCGAATTTGTTGAAGATCGCTTATGCCTACGAGCAGAGCACCGAATGGCATAAGGCAAAGCCTTTAGAGTTTTAAGTCTTAGGTTTGTAGAAAGCCCTGCAGCGCGGATGACGCCATAATTCCGGCGGTCGCTGCCAGCCAGCCAGTCTTAAGACTTCTTCGCTGTCTTCTTTCCAAACGCTCGGATCTTGTCCCTCAACTCAGCGGCGCGCTCGTAAGCCTCGACAGAGATGGCCTGTTCCATCTCGCGTTGCATGACTTCCAATTTGGAAATCGGTTTTTTCTTCCGGATTTCCTCAGCCCACTCGTCCAGGAAGCCGATTTCTGGGCTCTTCGAGACGGATTCCCCCTGATCGTTTTCTTCGAACAAATTTACGATCAATGCGCGGCCTTTTGCGATTTCCTTGAGCGCGCCCGAGAAGTCTTTTTTCTGCAGCTTGATTGCCGCCCTCGCCCGCGTGTTCATCATAACGACATACGGACGGAATTGTTCGAAAGACCACCGGATTTCCTCGCTTTCGGCGCAGCGGGAAACGAACGACACCAAATCCAGATTCCGTTGAGTATCGCGAATCACGTTCTGGAAATCGCTGATTTGAAACAGTGAAATGTAGCGGTGGTAATACTGAATGCTTTCCTGCTGCAACGCTCCGCAGTCATCCGCCGTCAGCGTGTAGATCTCGCCGCCATTCTCAACTTTTCGAGCTTTTTTCTGATGCCACGCGAGCAGGCTTTCGCAGCCATGCGGACGTACCCCATCAGGACGTCCGTCGACTTCCATTTGAATCACGCCGAGATCGATGCGGAGCTGAAGTTTCTCCTTGTTGTCATTGCCCAAGATTTTCCGAACTTTGATTTGTCCGGGCTCATGGGGCCAATCCTGCAACAAATTGTCCAGATCAAGATTCACAGACCGATTATCGAAATGCGTAACGAATTTGTCAAAAACTGAAACCCTGAAACGTGCATTCCCGAGTTCTGATTATTTTTGAACTGACCGCGGTCCTTGAAAATGACTCTGTTTTATCAAAGGTGAGAATCCAAATCCAAATGAGAAAGGCGCAATTTTCATTGTTGGTTCCGAAGATCTAAATCGTGCCGCGGCGGCACGCAAATGGAAGGCCGCGCGTCCCCTTCGCTTGGAGAGTATTGAATTCAGCCGCCGTTACCGTCTTTGCGGCTTTTCCTTCAAGCCTTGTTCGAAGCCCACACGATAACCAGCCACGAAATCATCCAGTTCGTTTCGTTCGAACGCTTTCGCGTTCTGCGCCGCCTCATTCGCCTGGAAATCGAGAACCTTGCTTGTAGGCATCGTAAATCCCTTGGCCGCAGCGTCTTTTCCTTTTTCGAATCCCTCGTAACGACCTTTGTCAAAAAAGGGGCCGCGCAGGTCGACCATAACATAAGGCGACTCGGCAGGAGTTGGAGCCTTGGTCGTGTACTTTTCCGGTTCGGGCTGTTTAAATGCTGCCGTAAGCGCCATGTAAACGCCCCAGCCCAGGACCGCTACAAGAACAATAACCGCTTTGGGACTGGTTGTTTTTGCAGGCGGAATCCGCGCGTACTTGTAAGCTGGCGGCTGTTTGAGCGGACGATTCATGGATAAAGCTTCCGTTCGAATTCCTCGTGCAGGCGACGCTCCTCGCGGTAAACGTCCACCGCCTCCGGTTCCGGCTCAAAGATTTTCCCCGTATTATCGCTGGAAATTTTTGCGTTGATTTTCTCCAGCGCAAAAACTGCCGCGCCTCGCAAGGACGCTTCCGGTTCGCGCGCCGCGAAAACCGGAGAATCGAGGATGTTCGCGAGCCGTTGCATCGCGCTCGAGGAGTGCTGAATGCCACCGGCGACAATAAATTGTAAGTTTTTCTCGCCGAGCATGTTGGCGATACGGGCAATCCGATAAAAGACTGCTTCTGTCGTTGCCTGCAAGATATCCGTGGCGGTCGTTCCGGCCTGGAATCCCACAATCGCACCGGTCGAGTCTGCACGCCATGTTGGGGCGCGCTCTGCAACCCAAAATGGCAAGACACGTAAGCCATGGTTCGGCGTCCTTCGGGCCGCCAGTTCTGCTTCCAGAGCTTCCCCAGTCAAGGGGATTTTTAGTTCGCGGAGGCACCACGCGCGCAGATTGCCAGCGTTGCTTACGGCGCCGCCCGCCAGGGCGCGATCTGCATCGATTCGATACCGGAACAGGCCGAATGGAACTGCTTTGCTCGAATCGCTTTGTACGACGCGAACGGCGGCACTGGTTCCGACATTGATCGCCGCCCAACCGGCACGCGTTGCGCCGCTGCCAAGATTTCCAGCCGCGCCGTCTCCGATGGCGGGATAAAATGGGACATTTCGCAATTCGGGATATTTTTCTGCGATCTCGCCGCCGATCGGCAAAGGTTCGTCCGAAACCGGACTAATCTGGGATTCAGAAATGGCACATTCTGCCAGCAGCGCGTCGTCCCATTTTAATGTCGTCGGATTCCATAAGCCAGTGGCGCTCACCATCGAAACGGATGCGTGTGCCGGGCCGCAGAACCAGCGCTGCAGCCATTCACCCGGACTTAGCCAAAGTCTTACGTGATCAAACGTAGTTGGCTGCTCACGGGCGATCCATTTCAATTTGGCAGGCCAGAACGACGCCCGAAGCATACAGCCAGTGCGGGAATGTATCTTATTTTCGTTAAGACGTTTGCGCAGGTCCGCTGCGTCTGCTTCGCAACGCGAATCTGCCCAAGTAAGAAATTCTGTGGTAGGGGTGTCGCGAGAGTCGAGACCAATCAGGCTGTGCCAGAAAGTCGAAACTCCGCATGCAACGATGTGGTCATTGGCACCTTCATTGCGAAGTGCGATGAGAGTTTCTTCCAGGCATTCGGAAATTGCCTTTCTCAACGCCGATGGCCGCAGTTCGGCCTGGCCAGGCACAGTGGCGTCGAGGGTGTAGCTGCGCTGCGCAAACGTGTTGGGAATACGTTCCCCACGGAGGCTAAAGAGCGCAGTGCGCGACGACGACGTTCCGACGTCGATGGCTAGAACGATATCGCTCACAGTTGGCCTCCCGCCCACGCGGGTTGATTACGCAAGTGGTAAAGCATCTCGCCGGCTTTGCGCACAAGCAGGACGCCTTCGTCTTCACGATTTGCAAAAGATTCCACATCAATGCTTTGTGGATCACGATAGCCGAGGTTGATCCGCCGGCACGTCTCTTCCGGAATGCCGGTGGCAAGTGTCACACGAATCCGAGAGGTCTCGATCCCGCTCTCATAGGTGCCAATGCCGTGGACGTGTGTCGAATGCGCCAGCGTTCCCCACGGAAGATGCTGAAATTTATCCCACTGTTTCACAAAGTAGTCCCGACAATGATAGCCGACTGTCTCGATCATTTCTCCGTGCGTCTCTGATACCTTGTGAATATGCGGCGCGTAAATAATCAATTCGCCGCCATCGGCCACGACGGGCTCGAGTTTATACATGCATTTTGCGCCCACCCACAGCTCGTCGTACATCAGCGGCGCACAAGAAAGCACGGTGTGGAAGGGGTGATCTTTAAAGACGATATGCCGTTCCCGGGAAAGATCGCTCGCCGCGTCCCACGCAGCCTCGGGAGTACCCGCGAACAGCCCGGCCAGCCCGGGCTTGTCCACGACCATACAGAAACAAAATTTGTCTACGGGAACGAGCGCAGCCGCGCGGTCGACCACTTTGCGAACGGGAGTCCATTTATTCCCAATAATCATCGGGTTGGTGATCACAGCGCCCAACCAATGGAAAAAATTCAGGATTTCGGGACCTGCGATACCGGGAAAAAGGTATTTGTTGCCACCAGAACAACCGACCACCTCGTGTGGAAAAACAGGGCCGACGATCATGAGCTGATCGTAATCGAAAATGCGCCTATTGATGTCAACCGGCACGTCCATCGCGAAGAGGCCGTTGGATAGTTCGCCAATTTCGTTGGCAGGAATGACACCGAGCCTGTGGAGCGCTCTGGGGTTGTCCCATTCGTGATTGAGGAAGGTGACAGCTCTGTATTTGGAGTGGCGTTCTTCGAGAGAAATTTCGAGCCGCTCGCAAATGGCTGCTTCGGACATCGCGACGTGGGTGCCGAGAGCGATCATCACGTCGACTCTGACTGCCACGGAAGAAATGCGGTCGAAAATCTCTTTAAACAGCAGACCGACAGGTGCCGTACGCGTGCCGTCCGGGACAATAAGGAGGATGCGTTTCCCCGCGTAATAATCTGGATCTAAAGCAGATGCGACGATTTCGTGAACTTCCGCTGTGCTCAACGCTTCGTCGGCAGGAGCACGATTGCCGATCAGGGGGGCCGATTCCATTGCTTAAATCGTCTGGCACAAAAAGCCGCCGTCAACGCGCAAATCGGTGCCTGTCACGAAACTGCTTGCCGTGTGACTCGCCAAAAATACGAGCGCTCCAACGAGTTCTTTTGCGTCACCAAAGCGCTTCATCGGGGTGTGACCAAGGATGGCCTGTGCTCTCTCCGTGGGCGCTCCGTCTTCGTTAAAAAGCAGGCGCCGGTTTTGTTCGGCGGGGAAAAAGCCGGGGGTGATGGTGTTCACGCGCACACCAGATGGTGCCCATTCCCTTGCGAGGAACTGGGTGAGATTGATCACCGCAGCCTTGGCCGAGGAATATGCAACTACGCGTGAGAGAGGAACATGTGCGGCAACACTAGCGATGTTGATGATGCTACCTCGGCCGCGGGCAACCATCCCAGGTCCGAAAATCTGACACGGCAAAAGTGCGCCGCCAACCAGGTTTAACTCAAACGACGCCCGCCAATCCGCTGGATCGATATGTTCGAATTTGTGGTCGTTGACCACGGTTACCTTGGGATCATTTCCTCCCGCAGCATTGACCAAAACATCCGCCGGACCGAAAAGGGCCGTGACTTTTTCTTCGGCGGCCCGGACACTCGCGGCATCCGCCGCGTCGCACTCGACGAATTCTGCGGTGCCGCCTGCTGTTTGGATCTCCTCCGCTCGCGATTCGCCTCGCTCCCGGTTTCTTCCGGCGACCGCGACCGCAGCTCCCGCCGCTGCTAAACCGTCCGCCAGTGCACCACCCAGGACGCCAGTGCCGCCAATGACGACGGCGATCTGGCCGGAGAGATCGAAAAGAGGGGAGATCGACATCCCCCGAGTGTCACCCCCTCCCGCCCGGCAGAGCAAGAGCAAGAGTGAGATTTTGGAAGAAAGATTACTTTGCGCCGTGAGCCTCGACCTGAACGTCGATCTTCCCGTCGTCGCCGAGGATTTTGGCGCCTTCGACAACGGCATTGTAAACGAGTCCGAACTTCGTGCGGTCTATAGTCGTGCTGCCGCTCCATCCGCTGACAGGTTGGCCTTCCATACCTTTGCCTTTACCGAGAAACTCGACAGTTACGGGAACTTCGTGCGTGACGCCATGGATAGTCAGTTCCCCAGTGACGACAAAGGTTTTGGCGTCCTTTTTCTCTACCTTTTTACCTTTGAAGGTGAGTTCCGGATATTTTGCGACATCGAAGAAATCAGGGGTCTTCAGATGCGTGTCGCGTTTTTCATTGGCAGTGTCGATGGAATCGGCCTGAATCGTGACGTCTACCGAGGATTTTTCGGGGTCGGTTTCATCGTAAACAATTTTACCGGAAAATTTGTTAAACCTCCCTGAGACGTCGCTGAACAGGTGGCGGATCCGGAATCCAATGGTCGAATGTGCCGGATCGAATTCGTACGTGTCTGCCGCCAAGGCTGGCGACAGAGACGCGGCCGCGAGCAATGCGGCGGAGAGAAATGTTAGGAATTTCATAGATGAATGCCGGGAAGTGTAAGTTCTTCGCGGCACCCGTCAATCAATAAACGACAGTTGTTGTTTTATTTTCCGACCAACATTTTCAAACCGTCGCTGGGACCGCTGTGGCATCGTTCAAGACTTCGCGAACCGCTCCGGAAAGCTTTCGAATCGCCAGATCGAGTCGGGTCTTGATAGTTCCGAGCGGAATCTGCATCTGGGCTGCGATTTCACGCTGGCTCATGCCATCGTAGTAGGCCCAATGCACCGCATCCCGTTGAGCTTTGGGCAGGCGCTCGATCATTCCGGCAAGTATCCGTTGGAGCTCGGAGGCTTCGATATCGCTTTCGATGCGGGTGTGTGTCCACGCGATGGGCTGCTTCTCGATGTCGCTCTCGAGCCGATCGTGTGCACGTTGCCTGCATTGAATTTTGCGAAGACGGTCAATGGCTCGCCTCCGGGAAATTGTCGTGAGCCATCCAGCGACTTTGCCCTTGGCTTCGGAATAACGGCGGGCGGATTCCCAAAGGTCGATAAAAATTTCCTGGACGACGTCTTCGGAGGCGAATTCGTCGTGCACGATACGATTGACGACAGAACACAGTGCCGCGGAATGTCGACGATACAATTCGTTAAAAGCCCGATGATCTTTGCGGGTGACTGCCCGCATGAGCTCTTCGTCCGTCAACTGCTGGACGGCTAGGGGCGCGCCGGAATCGAAGGTGTAAAGCATGGGATCTCCTTTCGGTTGAGGGTTGCGATTACGGATCTGAGAACTTGTTAAGCACACGCGGTACCAGCCGCGTTATCCCAAGGCGTCCCTTAACAAAGGGCTAAAAAGTGTATTAAAAAAAGACAGCTGTGTCCGCTTTAAAGACGCTTCCCGAGGCGCCCGGAGCCCAATGCAAGCCGTGGCTGCTCGTTTTGAAATCGACCGCCGCGATAAACTCCAGGGATTGTGGGAGGTGGCGTGATTGTGAACTCCATATACAGCTATAAGACAGGGCGGACGGGCACGCCCACGGGCATTTTACCTATCGCATTCGCCCATTACGAAATCCAGGCTCCCGAGGATGGCCACAACGTCGCTTATCATGTGGTTTTTGAGGATTTCCGATAAGATACTTAGATTCACGAACGAGGGGGCGCGGATTTTTAACCGGTGAGGAACACCGCCTCCGCGACTGTTGATATAAAAGCCGAGTTCACCTTTCGGGTTTTCCGCACCGAAGTAGACTTCGCCGACCGGTGCGTCGATGCCTTCGGTGTGGATAATGAAATGGTGAATAAGCTCCTCCATTTTTGTGAGAACTTCGGCTTTGGAGGGCGGCATATTTTTCCGATCCTCGACGTTAATCGGGCCGTTTGGCAGCTTATCGATCGCCTGGCGGAGGATTTTCACGCTTTGCCGCATTTCTTCGAGGCGAACCAAGTAACGATCGTAACAATCACCGACACTTCCTAGTGGAATATCGAAATCATATCGGTCGTAATCGAGGTAAGGGTGCGCCTTGCGAACGTCGTACTCGATGCCGCAACCACGCAGATTGGGGCCCGTGATGCCGTAGGCAACGGCTTGTTCCTTGGTAATGACGCCGATATCGCGGGTGCGTTCGACGAAAATCCGGTTCCTTGTCAGGAGGTTGTCGACTTCCTGGAGATTTGGGATGAATTCCCGAATGAACTTTTCCAGCAACGGAATAAATCCTTCTGGAAGGTCCCGAATCTGCCCGCCAATGCGGGTATAGCTCGTTGTAAAGCGTGCCCCGGTTAGAAGTTCGATCAAATTGTATAGCTTTTCCCGTTCAGTGAACGTGTAGAGAAAAACGCTCATTGCACCGGTATCCATGGCGAATGCACCCAATCCCAGCAGGTGGGCAGAGATGCGAGCCATCTCGCAACAGATGACGCGGATCGCTTTTCCGCGCGGAGGCAATTCCCAGCCCATCAATTTTTCGACGGCGAGGGCATAGGCCACGTTGTTGGCCAGGGGCGCGAGATAATCGAGTCGATCCGTGTAAGGGATGAACTGGTTGTACTGCATGTTCTCGGCAATTTTCTCGTCACCGCGATGGAGATAGCCGACATCGGGAACGACTTTTGTGATGATTTCGCCATCGAGTTCGAGAAGGAGCCGGAGTACCCCATGAGTCGCTGGATGGCTCGGCCCCATATTCAGAACGAGCTTTTCCCCGAGAACCTCGTGGTCGACGGCCTGAGCGGTCCGTGCGAGAGTATCCGGCGATTCGAGTTCGATGGTGGAGGAGGCCATGACTTTTGGTGAAGATAGTTTCCCCTTCTCTATCGGAGCAAGCGCAATGTGTGAATTGTTCATCCGCGATCCTCGCGGTCTATTTTCAAAGTTCGATCCGTAGAAATCCCGTGGAATACGTCAGCGCCCGCCCGCCGATGCCGACGCGGTCTCCTCGGAACTCGCAGAACAATTCGCCCCGGCGTTTCGAGATTTGGAAGGCGTGCAACTTCGTTTTGCCGAGCCGGCCCGTCCAATACGGGATGAGTGTACTGTGTGCGGAGCCGGTTACGGGATCCTCAGCAATACCGGCACGGGGTGCGAAAAAGCGGGAAACGAAATCTGAATTTTTCCCCGGCGCCGTGACGATGATTCCCAGCGTTTCGACCTTTGCCAATGCCGAAAAGTCAGGTCTGATAGCAGCCACGTCCTCCTCAGAGTCAAAAACAGCGAGATAATCCCTCGACTTCATCAAGGCAACGGGCGCCATACCCAGTCCCGCGATCAGGTCTGGCGGGAAATCGCATACGGCGGCCGGGCGCGAAGGAAAGTCCAGGCCCAGCACGTCGTCGTTGCGGTTCACGGTCAACCGTCCGGAACGCGTATCGAATCCGATTGATTCGTCGGAAAACCCTAGATGCTCGAAAATGACATGGGCCGGAGCGAGGGTCGCATGACCGCACAAATCCATTTCAAACTCGGGAGTAAACCAGCGCAAATCGAATTCGTTGGCGCTTTTTTGAATGACGAAAGCCGGCGAGGTTGTGTTCTGCTGCGATGGATTGGAGCACACTGTCCGGCAACCAGCTGCTCAGAAGGCAAACTCCCGCGGGATTCCCCGAGAACGGCTGATTTCCGACGGTAAAAGCGTCCACGTGATAGTAGGGGATGATCATGATCCATCTTTACAAGTGTTGAATCGCCCGACGCAATATCCAGGGTGGCGGCACTCAATGTCGCCTTTTGCTATGGCTTGCAAACGAACAGCCGCTCCTCCAAGCTTTTCATGTGCAAAGGACTGATTCCCGCCAGTTTAACATCCGTTTTTATGAACCGTACGATCGCGAAAAAGTGCGTATTCTTTGTTGTGAAACCGGGTTCCTTGGTAGCCCGATTGATCCGGTTTTTGAGGATCGCGAACTATTTGCGGACTATCTCACGGGATACTATTTGGACTATGAGCCGGAGTCTTCCCTGGTCATCGAGGTCGATGGGGAGTTGAAAGGGTATTTGCTAGGATCACGACGGCCCTTTCTGCATCAATTGCATGGGTTTGTCCAAAATTGGAGTCTGTTTTGGCGGGGCATCACGCGTTACCGGCGGTATCATGAGGCGTCGAAGAAATTCATTCGCTGGATCGTGTTGAATGGTTGGCGTGAAGTGCCGTCTGCACCGCGGTATGTGCCGCATTTCCACATCAATTTGTTACCCGAGGCACGCAACGTTCCGACCACGCGGGCGCTGATGGACGCTTATCTTGCCTACTTGGTGCGTAGTGGGGAGAAGAAAGTGTGTGGGCAAATGGTTACATTTCGGAACCGGCGGGGGACACAAATGTTTGAGCGGTATGGCTTTAAAGTGCTCAACCGAGCCGAAATCACCAAATACCGCGATTTCCATCCGGAGCCTGTCTATTTGTCGACGGTGATTAAGGACCTGACCGTAAACGGCCAGCTTTATCAGAAGTAGCGGGGTAGACTGTGGGTTCTGTCCGGCAAAGAGTCCGCTGCATTCCACGAGCGCTGTTTCGATTCCTGATCGGGAGAAGCCGTTCACGGAGAAATTTACGCGCAGACGCGAGTGCCTGACAGCCAGTCGAGTTTGAGGTTGGGATCGATCTCTTCGTCGAGCGGAGAAAATTGGCCGCGTCTGAGCTTTTGCTCGGCGACGTGGGCGATCATGGCTGCATTGTCGGCACAGAATTTTCCGGCGGCGAAACGAACATCGAGCCCCGTTGCGATCATTGCTTCCCGCAGCCGGGAATTTTGTGCGACGCCGCCGCTGACGCTGATCAAATTTCTGCCCGTTGCGTGTGCTGCCGCGACCGTTTTGGCTATGAGAACCTCGACGACGGCCTCCTGGAACGAAGCGCAAACATCCGCCAAATCGTCCGGTTGCAGAGTTGGCAGCAAATACCGGACAGACGTTTTTAGTCCGCTGAAACTGAACTTAAAATCTCCGCTGTGGAGCATCGAGCGTGGAAAATTGAACCGTTTCGGGTCGCCAGTTTTCGCCGCACGATCGATTTCGGGCCCCCCGGGATAGGGGAGGCCCAGCATTTTGGCGACCTTGTCGAATGCCTCGCCTGCCGCATCATCGACGGTGCTCCCGAGCAGGTGATATTCGCCCGGCGCCGCAACATCGACGAGCAGGGTGTGCCCGCCGCTGACGACGAGCGCAACATTCGGAGGGATTGAATGCGGCGTTTCGAGGAAAGGCGAAAGAAGATGGCCTTCGATGTGATTGATCGCCAGGTAAGGTTTGCCTACGGAAATGGCAAGGCCCTTTGCAACCGATGAGCCGACCAATAACGAAGAGGCCAACCCAGGCCCCGACGTAGCTGCAAACGCTTCGATTTCAGAAATGGCGACCCCGGATTTTTCCAGCGCCACAGAAATCAATGGCTCGACCATTTCCAGGTGATTTCGGGAAGCCACTTCAGGGACGACGCCGCCATAGGGACGATGCAGTGGGATTTGGGAGGAAATCTCAGAGGCAAGCAGGCCGCGTTCGGAAGAGAACAACGCGATGGCCGTTTCGTCGCACGAAGTTTCAATGGCAAGGATGACGGATTCTTGTTTCTCGATTTTTGATTTTCGATTATCCATTCTTGCCGCGTCCCTTGAATGTCAGTTCGGCGATTCCTGATTTATCCAATTCGCCAAGGCCTACGGCGACCATTCTGTCATACTGGGCCTTGGTCGCAGCGGCCAAAGGAAGATTCAATCCGGCGTTTTGAGCAAGGGCGAGAGCGATGCCGCTGTCTTTCGCAGCATGCGCCGCCGAAAAGAAACACGCGTGATCGCGATTCTGCATGTCTTCCCCATCAGTAGCGAGTACCCGCGATCCAGCGCCTGTTTGACTAAAAACTTCGCGCACCGTCGTCAGATCCAGTCCCAATGCGGCTGCCAGCCCAAGGCCTTCAGCGAGTCCCGCGGTATTGATGTTCATTACCATGTTGACCAGCGCTTTTACCTGGGCCGCCGTTCCAGCAGGTCCGAGATAACGCGGCGATTTACTGAGTTTTTCCAGAATCGGCAACACGCGGTCAAAGACGGCGCGTTTCCCACCGCACATCAGATACAGAGTGCCTTCGCGCGCTTGCGTGATGCTCGAAGCCATACACGCTTCGAGCGAAGACGCTCCGACGGCCTCTGCGGCTGCCTCAATTTCCTGATGGGCCGACGGTGTGATTGTCGCGCAATTGATGAAAACTTTGCCTGCTGCGTTCGTCAGCAGAGAGTCCGATTTTCCCAGAAAAATGGATCGCATCGACGCGTCGTCTGTTACGACCGTAATGATCACATCTGAAGCGGCCGTTATCTCAGCCAGCGTTGCTGGGGCCGCACTGGAAAGTTCAGCCGCGAGGGCTTCAGCCATAGGGCGATATGTATCGAAAACTGCGGAAATATCGAATCCGGATTCGCGGAGTCGTCGCGCCATGTTTGCACCCATGCGTCCGATCCCAACAAATGAAATTTTGGTCATATCTTGAGGAGGTCTTTCAATTGTGTCACACGGAAACTCAAAGCGCAGGAGGAAATTGAAATGTCACCCGCGGCGAGTGGCGATGAGTATTTCCGGGCGCCGGCGAATTGCGCTACGATTAGGGTGCTTCAGACTTTCATTTCCATCACGCCGCGGGTTTGACACTGCGGATCGCTTGGTTATTTTAGCGCCCCACTTTTGCCAGGGTAGCTCAGAGGTAGAGCAGGGGACTCATAAGCCCTTGGTCGGGAGTTCAATTCTCCCCCCTGGCACTCCCGCCCTTGCCTGTTCACATCTCTGGCACTAATCTTCGCCCATGGAAAAACCCACCATTACGGCCTACCTGAAAACTTCCTGCGGATGGAGCAACGGCGTCCGCGCGATTCTCGCCAAATACGACCTTCCGTACACCGAAAAAGACATCATCAAGAACCCGGCGTTCCGTTGGGAGATGGAACAGAAGAGCGGTCAGCCTCTCTCGCCCTGCGTCGAGATCAATGGCGAGATGCTTGCGGATATTTCCGGAGAAGAAGTCGAACAATACCTTCTCGAGAACGGTCTGGCTTCGGAAAATAGCGCCCCGGTTAACGTCCCGACGAATGCCCCTTGCACCGATGAACAGCATGCCGCCATGCTGAACGTTCGGCTGTAAGGCGTGCTACGAAGGCCCTGATGACCGCCGCTTCCCCTTCGTTTTGGTCGCGCGTCCCTGGATGGTGGAAGCGGTTATGGACGCTGCCGTTTGCTTCCACGTTCGCAATCGTGTTGTTGCTGCAAGTCGTCGGCGAGCAGTTCCCGTTCTCTCCGTTTCCGATGTACGCCAAGTTTTCGGACGAAACGAACGTGCTATTCGTTACCGATGCGGCAGATCGACCTCTTGCGATTGCAAAATATTTCCGGCTGTCGGCTTCGAAGATCAAGAAGTCGTTCAACGCGGAGCTGGAGAGCATCTGTAAAAAGAAAGGCTATCCTGCGACATCGGCGACTGACGAGGATCTTCGCCAAGCGGGTCAATATATCGCAGCTACGTTTCTGCCCACGCAACTCAGGCAAAATCCTCCGAGTGACATTCGCAAGCATGGATTGAAACTAAAACGGACAGTGCTTTGGATGGATAAGAAGGGATTCCATGAAGAAACCGCAGTCGTCGGAGAGTTGAAATCGTGAGGTATCTCAAGTCATTCAAGTGGAGCATCTTACGCGAAACCATTATCCCTCATGCCGTTTGGGAGATGGTGCTGATGCGAGCATTCTTGCTATGGCCGTTCTGGATTGTGGTTCAGCGCACGGTGCAAGGGACACAGCCGCGGCCCAATGGTATCGCGCATTTTGTTGACCTCACCTGGCTGGCGAATCCATCGGTGCAGATGGTGCTCAACGGAGTTTTTTGGATTGCCGGCGCGCTATTTGTCGCTGGACGCTGGGTGATACCGGCGCTTGCAATCATTTCGGCGATTTTGGTCACGAAAGGGACGTTGATCAATTCGCAGGGGGCGACGAATCACGCACTGCAACTGATCACGCTCGTATCGTTGACCATGCTCGCTACGTATTGTTTCCGTTCGAAATGCGGATGGACGCGTTACGAATCCCATGTCCGTGCCGTCCATTGGGCGAAAGTGATGATCGCAGCAAGTTACGTTTCAGCGGCCGTTTGCAAGTTATTCGCCAGCAGTGAGTTTTGGATCGCGCGTGTGCCATACATGGCTCTTCAGATTCTGAAATCCAATCTGCAAACTTATTACACGAACCTGGAAAAGCCGTCGCAGGTTGCCGAGAATTTTGCTTATTGGATCGTCGAGCATCCGTACCTGGCTCGGACGCTTTTCGGTGCCGGACTCTTACTGGAGTTGCTCTGTTTCCTGGCGCTGATCAATCGCTGGTGGGCACTGTTTATCGGTCTAGGGATGGTTGGAATGCACTGGATGATCAATGTGGTTATGAGCCTTGAGTTCAAACACCATGTGTACCTATTGCTCATCTTTTATGTGAATGCGCCGTGGCTGTTTTACGCTGGATTGAAATGGTTGAGGGGGAAGAGATCGCCCGCCGTTGTTTCTGCCGGAGTTTCATGAGCGCTCGATGGTGGCTGCCGGTTGTTGCGGCGCTGCTCCTGGGCGGTGGCTGGTGGTTGAATACGTTCGGAAATCAGTTTGCGTATTATTATCATCCGGATGAAGCGCGAAAAGTGCGTCAGGTGCTCACCGGAATGCGGAATTTCAATCACCCACTGTTGATGTTGTCTTCTGTCGAATGGGTGTGGGAGGCGACCGGGAGACGTCCGCAAAACCAACGCGTTGTGGAGCTTGGACGCTCTACAAGCGCAATTTTTTGCGCGCTGGGCACCGTTGCGTTTTTCCTTGCGGCATGGTGTTGGGCGGGGCCAGTTGCAGCGGTGACAACGGGATTGTTTTTGACGTTGCACCATCAAGTTTTCGAACTTGCTCACTACATGAAAGAGGACCCCTCGCTGTATTTCGGCGTTGGGTTGTTCTGTCTTGCATTGGTTCATTATTCACGGAAACAGGATGCCTTATCTGTTATCGCCGTCGGCGCGGCAGTGGGTGTGGCGGCCTCGGCCAAGTATCTGGGAGCTATTCTGCTCATTCCGTCAGTGGCAGCGATTCTGATCGGCGGCCGATCGGAAGAAAAAAGCGCCCGGAAGGGACATGCCATCCTGATGGCTGCGGCGGCCGTTGTTATTTTCGCTGTAATCAACTGGCGGCTTTTTGGGCAATGGGGGGCGTTCAGCCAAAGCTTCGGGAAAGAAATGGACCTGGTTGCGACCGGCCAGGGCGACGTGACGCGCAGCGTGCCACACGCCATTTATCTGAATATTTTTGTAAAAAACACCACGCCCGTCGTATGGGTGCTTCTCATCGCAAGTTTCGTCGCTCTCTGGCGGCGACCGCGTGCCGAATCGATTCCAGGCATTATCGTCGCGACAGCAGTTGGCTGGCTGCTTCTTATGTCATTTTCGCCGAAAACGAATGACCGATATTTTTTGCCTTTGACTGGTCTCTTTTACGTGATGGCAGGAACAGGTGCGGCATTTCTTTGGGAAACCACCAAGGGCTGGAGGCGCGCTGGATTGGTCGTTGTTCTGGCAGCCGGCCTCGTATGGGAGGGAGCCCAGACATCGAATTACGCTCGTGCCTTTAGCCGCGACGACCGCGCGGAATTGGCGGCATGGATTCGGGAAAATATTCCCACGAGTGACACGATCGCCTACGATGCTCGGGTGAATTTACCGGACGAAGAAGTCTATCATGATCTGCGGAACCCATTGCCTCACAGGCTGTTGCGGGAACAATACGTCGCGGACGTGGCGGAGAAATCCGACGGTTTTGCGGGCGAGAAAATCAAGTACGTCGTCGTAAGTGAAAGCACGTACGGGCGATTTTTTCTCGAATCGTTGCGACCGAAGGACGGATTGTCGGCGGAATTCGAGCGACGCGCAGCATTTTATCGCAAGTTGCGCGAGCAAAAGCCGCTATGGTCTCGTCCCCGCGGAACGGTGCTGTATTTGCATCCTGGACTGGAGGTCTATGCGGTTGGTTCTTGAGAAAATCTGGCGCTCTGTTCCGTTGAAAGGAATGTGGATCGTCACCCTAGCGTGCCTGCTGATAGGCGAAGCGTATCCATTCTCCAATTTCCCGATGTTCGGAAATTTTTCGGGTAAAACCTGGTACGTCTACCTGGCCGATGAAGCGGGAAAAGCGATCCCAGCGATGGATTTTGGTGTGCCGACGAATGGGCTGAAGAAGGCGTATGATGCCAATCTGAATCGTATCAAAGCCACACTTCCGAAGAAAAAGAAGCTCAGTCCGGAGCAGGAACGTGCCGCAGCGGAAGAGACGCTACGTTACCTGATCGCGCAACGGAGCGAACGGCCTTCCCATTTGGCGGCCCTGCGACTTGTACGTGTAGACGTGCGGATGCGTGACGGAAAAATGGTTGAAGAAACGCGAACGGCCGGGGAGGTAGCGTTGAGATGAGTTGGAAGCCTGACGCAGTCCGATATGCCCCTTGGGAAATAACCCTAATGCGCCTCGGCTTCGCGGGATTGCTGTGGTATCGCATGCCCCACGCGGTGCCCCCGACGGTTCAACCGTTTCCCAACGGTCTCGCCCATTGGATTGACCTCACGTTTCTCGCCAATCCGGCCATTTTCACACCAGCTCGATGGATCTTTCTGGCAATGCTCGCGCTGTACGTTGTGGGCCGGCTTGTGCCACTGGCATTGAGTTATTTGCTCTGCTTGAATGTTGCCGTTTACACCCTCTGGAATTCCCAGGGATGGATTGGCCACACGGACCAGATCATATCTTTGACGCTTCTCGCGCTAACGCTCTTTCATATCTTCGCCGCCATCAGCCGGTTTCGGCCCAAAGACGGACGTTCGCTCGGTGATGTGGAGATTTCGATAAGCCTCCAAGTTATTGCCGCGACTTATGTCGTGGCCGGTATCACCAAACTCATCAAATCTGACGGCATGTGGCTGGCGCAATTGCCGAACATCACGGTTCAGATCGAAAAAACCAACGAGCAGTTTTTTTACGATTTTTTGCGTCACCCGAACCCCGGGCTCACTGATTGGCTCAACAGCCAGCTTATCGCGCATCCCTGGCTTGCATATCCGTTTTTTGGGCCGGGACTGATCGTTGAGCTGGCGGCATTCCTCCTCCCATACGGCCGCCGCCATGCTGCGATTCTCGGCCTGGCGCTTCTCGCCATGCACGGATTGATCAGCCTCACGATGCAAATCACGTTTACCACAAATATCTGGATGCTGATCATTTTTGCCGTGAATGTTCCGTTCTGGGCCGTCGCCGTCTGGAAGCGAATTGCTGGTCAAAAATCAGCATAAGTCATGTTACCGAAACTGGTTACGGAAATTCCTGGACCGCGTTCGCGCGCTCTCGCAACGCGTTTGAGGCGCCATGAAAGCCAGAACATCACTTACGTTGATCCTGAATTTCCTGTGTTTTGGGAACGTGCGGCGGGGACGAATGTCTGGGATGCCGATGGAAACCGGTTTCTCGATTTGACGAGCGGTTTTGCCGTTGCCGGACTCGGTTTTGGGCCACCAGAAATCGTCGAAGCGATTCGCGACCAGGCGGGCACGCTCTACCATGCGATGGGCGACGTTCATCCCACGGAGCTAAAAGTCCTTCTTTGCGAGGAACTTAGTGCGATCACGTTCGAGCGTTGGGATGCTGGATCCGGCAAATGTGTGCTTGCCAGTTCCGGTTCCGAAGCGGTCGAAGCCGCGCTTAAGACAGCCTTTATCCACACGAAAAAACGCGGAGTGATCGCGTTCGAGGGCGCATATCACGGACTCGGCTACGGCGCGCTCGAGACATCGGGAATGCCGTATTTCCGAGAGCCATTCCTCAAACAACTTGCTGACTTTGCAAAATTCGTGCCTTTCCCCCAGACTGCCGAAGCCTTGCCCGAAATCGAACGGCAAATCCGCGCGATCATTAACGGGAACGATATTGGCGCCATTCTAGTTGAGCCACTCCAGGGCCGGGCTGGAGAAATCGTTCCACCGCTGGAATTCCTGCCGATTCTCCGCAGAATCTGTGATGAAAATAGTCTCCTGCTCGTAGTTGATGAGATTTACACGGGCTTCAACCGGACTGGGAAACTGTTTGCCTGTGATCACTTCCATGTGATTCCGGATTTGATCTGCCTCGGGAAGGGGCTCACTTCCGGTTTTCCGCTTTCCGCTTGTGTTGCGAAGGCGGAAATCATGGATTCCTGGCCGGAATCATCCGGCGAAGCTCTGCATACGAGCACTTTCCTGGGCAACCCGCTCGGTTGCCGCATGGCGCTCGCATCCATTGCCCTCCATCGTCACCCGGCCACTGAGCAACTTGTTTTCACTCAAGGAAATACCTTGAAAAATGCGCTGCAGAAGATCCTGCCTGTCCGAGGTCTCGGCCTGATGATTGGCATGGAGATTGTCCGACCTGACGGCTCGCCCGATGGCCCAGAGGCGATTCGCCTGGTAAAAACCGCTCTCCGCGATGGACTTCTTTTTCTTGCCGGAGGCATGGCCGGAAACGTTCTTTCGTTTACGCCGCCTTTTGCGATTTCCGACGAAGAAATCAGGTTTGTAGCCGACTGGCTCGGCGGGAAAATCCAAACTAAAATCGAAAATCGAAAATCAAGAATTTAGGAATAGGTCACATCTTTTCCTGGCTCCATTTCGAAATTGAGAGTCATTTTATCGGCGACGTTCGGATTAATTACGGCCGTGAGAAATTTCAGATATAGCGGGTGATCGTGGTAGAACCCCACTGTCTCCATGTTCTCGAAGTCGAGCCCGATAAAGAGCGGCCATTCGTTATTCAGATCGATCCGTTTCCCACATTTCACGGACAAGACCTCCGGAATCCGCAATAGTTGCGCACGGGTCATCCGCATCATTTCCTCCAGTTTCTCCGGTGTAACTTCCGGTTTAAGTTTTAAAAGGAGCAAGTGATGGACCATCGAGCCTCGGGAGTAATCAGCCGAGCAAATTTTGGCAAGCTCAATAATCTGCTTTTCCCTCGCGGCATCGAGCGGAATGGTGTCCAGTTTTCAGCTTTCCTATTCTAGAACGCTATTATTGTCCAAACATGCCCGCAAGCCGCTTAAGTCCGCCCGAAACCAGCATTCAAATCCGCGGCGTCCGGCAGAATAATCTAAAAGGAATCGACCTCGATTTGCCACTGAATCAGCTCATCGTGGTCACGGGCCCCAGCGGAAGCGGGAAATCGAGTCTGGCTTTTGACACGATCTACGCCGAGGGGCAACGGCGGTACGTGGAGACGTTTTCGCCTTACACGCGGCAGTTTTTGGATCGGATGGATAAGCCGCACGTCGATGAAATACGGGGTATTCCGCCAGCCATCGCGATCGAACAGGCCAATCGGGTCAAGTCGACCCGTTCGACCGTCGGTACGATGACGGAGATCAATGACTATTTAAAACTGCTCATGCCGCGATTGGCCCGGGCGTTTTGTCCTGGATGCCAGCGGGAAGTCCGGCCGGAAACGGCGTTGTCGATTACGACGGGAGCGCGACAGCTTTTCCCCGACCAAACCGTGCTCATCACCTTTCCGGTTGCCGTTCCAGAAAGAACGAAACCGGTGGATTTTTTTCAGTTTCTCAATGCCCAAGGCTATTTGCGTGTTTGGGTCGAGGGCAAAATCCATCGGACGGATGTAGAGCCTGAGGTTGTCCGCCTCCCGGCCCAGGTCCAGGTTATACAGGATCGCCTTGCCCTTACGGCCGACAATCAGGCCCGAATCGTGGAAGCTGTCGAGACGGCGCTCGGCTTCGGCAAGGGACGGATTACCGTTACCGATCCAGCCAGCTTCAAAGCGCATCCTTTTTCGAAGGGATGGCATTGCCCACATTGTGACGAGACGATTCGCCCGCCTTCACCGGGTCTCTTCACCTTCAACAATCCCCTCGGCGCCTGTCCTTCGTGTCGCGGTTTTGGGCGGACGATTGGCATTGATCTCAACCGCGCATTACCGGACAAATCGCTCAGCATTTCCGAGGGCGTTGTGAAGCCGTTCCAGAGTGGACAATCCAAGGAATGCCAACGGGACCTTCTGCGCCACGCCGCACGACGAGACGTGGACGTTTACTGTCCGTTTGAGGATTTGCCCGATGCGGATCAAAAATGGGTGCTGCAGGGTGAACGCGGGGCGGACACGACTTCCGAGGAGCTCTGGGAAAACGACCGATGGTACGGAGTGAAAGGGTTTTTCGATTGGTTGGAGGCGAGGACTTACAAGATGCACGTCCGCGTTTTTCTGAGCCGATATCGGGCATACACGCGTTGTCTTTCGTGCGATGGCGGAAGGTTCCAGCCCGAAACACTCAATTTCCGGATTGTGGATGCAAAAGGGCGCCAATTCACGCTGCCGCAAATGCACCAAATGTCGGTGCGCGATCTTGCGGAAATGCTTGATTCGTTGGCTCTCCCGGAAAACGACAAAACCGCGCATCTCGTTCGCGACGAAATTGTCACGCGGTTGCGCTATCTGGATCAGGTCGGGCTCGGTTACCTCGATCTGGATCGACCGACGCGGACTCTTTCCGGAGGTGAAGTTGAGCGGGTGAACTTGACTACGTGTCTGGGCGCGTCGCTGGTCAACACCCTGTTCGTCCTCGACGAGCCAACGATCGGCCTGCATCCCCGCGACGTGGGGCGTCTCATCGGGGTAATGCAACGCCTTCGGGATAAAGGAAATACGCTGCTTGTCGTGGAGCACGAAGAAGCGGTTATCCGCTCCGCGGACCATCTCATTGACATCGGCCCGGGCCGCGGGTCTCAAGGTGGCGACTTGGTGTTTGCGGGGCCGGCGGAACAGCTCGCGGAGAACAAGCAATCGCTGACCGCCGCCTATCTCTATGGAAGCAAGACGATTCCCGTTCCGGTCAAACGCCGCCAACCGAGGAAATGGCTAACGGTTAAAGGAGCTTCCGAGCACAACCTGAAAGAGATTGACGTCCGTTTTCCATTAGGAATTTTTACGTGTGTCACCGGGGTATCCGGTTCGGGAAAATCTACGCTTGTGCATGAGGTCCTGCACGAAAACCTGCTGCGGCTAAAAGGGTTGCCAACGGGTGAAATGATCGGCCAATGCAAGGGCATCACGGGTGCTCACGGCATCGATCAGGTGGTCATGGTCGATCAATCTCCGCTGGCCCGGTCGCCTCGTTCGACACCAGCCGTTTACCTCGGTGTTTTCGACGAGCTTCGGAGGCTTTTCGCCGAGACACCGGATGCACAAGCCGCCGGATTCACTGCCAGTTCCTTTTCCTTCAACGCCGGAAATGGTCGATGCCAGCGTTGCGCCGGCATCGGATTCGAAAAAGTGGAGATGCAATTCCTCAGCGACCTTTTCATTCGGTGTTCCGAGTGTGAAGGGAAACGCTATCAGCCGCATTTGCTGGCGGTCAAACTCGTCGGCCTTTCGATTCACGACGTGCTGGAGATGACGGTGAGCGATGCCATCTCTTTTTTTGAGACGAACGGGTCCAACAGGAAAGTGATAGAGCCATTGCGGACGCTGGAAAGTGTTGGCCTCGGCTATCTCAAGCTTGGCCAGCCGGTCAATGTGCTCTCCGGTGGCGAATCCCAGCGACTCAAACTCGTCGGCCACCTTGTCGAAAAAGCGAACGCCGAGCAGAAGTCGCTCCTCATATTCGACGAACCCACCACAGGCCTCCATTTCGACGACGTTGCCCTGCTTCTCAAGGTTTTTCAGAAGCTCGTCGACAGCGGTAACACGCTCATCGTCATCGAACACAACCTCGAAGTGATCAAGTCGGCCGATCATATCATCGACCTCGGCCCCGAAGCCGGCGCCGATGGCGGCCACGTCATCGCGGAAGGCACGCCCGAGCAGGTCGCCGCCAATGATAAGTCTCACACGGGTAGATACTTGCAATCTGTCCTGTCCGGTTCCCGCCTTTCGGAACCGCCGGTCCGCTCCCGCCCATTAGGCATTCATCGTTCGGGCGCTCTCGCCATCCACGGCGCCCGTGAGCATAACCTCAAAAACATTTCTTTAACTCTGCCGCTCGGCAAAATGATCACCGTCACGGGCTTGAGCGGTTCGGGAAAATCGACTCTGGCCTTTGATATCCTTTTTGCCGAAGGCCAACGCCGATTTCTGGACAGCATGTCGCCATATGCCCGGCAGTTTGTCGAACAGCTTGAGCGTCCGGAAGTCGATCACATTGAAGGGCTTCCGCCCAGCGTTGCCATCGAGCAGCGCGTCACACGCGGGGGCGGCAAATCGACGGTTGCCACAGTCACGGAAATCTACCATTTCCTCCGATTACTCTTTGCCAAGACAGGCACCCAGCATTGCCCCGATTGCGGCATTCCGGTCGAAGGGCAGACGGTGCAAAAAATTGTGTCGCAAGTCGCCGGTCGGGTGGGAAAAAGTGGCGCGTTTTTGCTCGCCCCCGTGATCAAGGCACGCAAAGGTTTTCACACCGAAGTTGCTGTATGGGCAGAGCGGGAAGGCTTCGAAACACTGTTGGTGGATGGAGAATTTGTGGCGGTTTCGGGTTTTGAAAAGCTGGAGCGATTCAAGGAACATACGATCGATGTTGTGATCGCTAACCTCGGAATGGTCAAATCCGACGATGTCCGCCCTCTGGTCGAACGGGCAATCTCCGTCGGCAAAGGCACGGCGAAGATTCTTCAAGGAAAGCAGGAAACCATTCTGAGCACCGAGATGAGTTGCCCAAAATGTGGGCGTGCGTTTGAGGAGCTCGACCCGCGCCTGTTCTCGTTTAACTCCCCGCACGGCTGGTGCACTACTTGCAATGGCTTCGGCGAAGTCTGGAAATCTGCTGCCAGTGCTGACGACGACGCCTCCGCTTTGGAACGCGAACTTATTATCGAACGGGCCCATGAATCATTGGACGAAGACGAAGCTTCGGAATGTCCGTCCTGCCGAGGTACGCGGCTGAATGACGTCGCGCGAAACGTGCGCCTTTGCGGACTGACTATCGACGATTTCGCTCGCAGCTCCGTCATGGAGGCGGACAAGCGTTTGCGGAGCCTTAAATTTGACAAGGATCGTAGCGTGATCGCGAAGGATATCCTTCCGGAAATCAGTCAGCGTCTCGCGTTCATGGAGAACGTCGGCTTGGGCTATCTCACGTTGAATCGCTCCGCGAAAACACTCAGCGGCGGCGAATCCCAGCGCATCCGGCTGGCTGCTCAACTGGGTTCCAACCTTCGCGGCGTGCTTTACGTTCTGGACGAGCCGACGATCGGTCTTCATCCGCGCGACAACGATGCCTTGCTCGACACGCTGGAGAACCTTCGAAGCAAGGGAAATACGTTGGTCGTCGTTGAGCACGACGAGGAGACGATGCTTCGCTCCGACCTTATCGTCGATCTTGGTCCTGGAGCCGGCATGCACGGCGGCGAGGTGGTCGCATTGGGAACGGTTGCCGAAGTCAAAGCCAATCCCCTCTCCAAAACCGGCCGATTTCTCAACGTGCCGATTAAGCATCCGATGCGCGGACAACGACGCCCGCTCGAGGGAATAAATTGGATCGAAGTCTCGGATGCGGCCGTTAACAATCTCAAAAACCTGACTGTCCGATTTCCAGTCGGAAGATTGAGTGTGATCACCGGCATTTCGGGCTCGGGTAAGAGCACGCTGATGCGCTCCGCATTGCTACCTGCGGTCAAGAACGCGCTCAGCCGTAACAAGAAAAAAATCGCTGGGCTGCCTCTGATCAAAGGCCTCGAGCATATCGAGGCCGTCTATGAAGTGGATCAATCCCCCATTGGCAAGACGTCGCGTTCGATTCCGGCCACTTACATCAAAGTCTTCGACGAAATCCGCGCGCACTTCGCCCAGCTACCGATGTCGCGTGTCCGCGGCTACAGCGCTGCTCGTTTTTCGTTCAACACGGAAGGTGGTCGTTGCGAAACCTGTGCGGGGCAGGGGACGATCAAAATGGAAATGAATTTTCTGCCCGCAAGCTATGTTCCCTGCGAGGATTGCGGCGGTTGCCGATACAACGCGCAAACGTTGGAAGTCGAATACAACGGCAAAAGCATTGGTGACGTGATGAACATGACCATCGAGCAGGCGGCAGAGTTTTTCTCAGCGAACCGGAAGATACATCGTACGCTGAACCTTCTGGCCGAAACCGGCTTGGGCTACCTGAAACTCGGCCAACCGAGCCCTACGCTCAGCGGCGGCGAGTCGCAGCGACTCAAGCTGGTGGGCGAACTCCGCCTCGGCGCAGCCCGTTCCGAGAACGACCGGATCCGTCGCCAAAAAAAACCCAAAAGCACGCTTTATCTTCTCGAAGAGCCGACAATCGGCTTGCACATGGCGGATGTGGAACAACTGCTGGGCGTCATTCACCGGCTTGTGGACGAAGGCAGCACCGTGATCGTGATCGAACACAATCTGAGTGTCATTGCGGAGGCGGATTACATCGTCGATATCGGCCCGGAAGCCGGTGCCCAGGGCGGCGAGTTGGTTGCCTCTGGCCCGCCCGAAAAAGTTATCCAATCCAAACGCAGTCGGATCGCTCCATATCTCCGAAAGACTCTTGGGCGTGAAGCCGTGGCCCGGCAATGAAATAACGCCTGATCCCAAGTCACGCCTGACGCGTCGTCGGAAGAATGTTACGCGTTTGCCACGGTTCTGTCATTGAATGCGGGCAGGCTCCAGGCTATGAAACGCGTCCTTCCCCTGAGCGGCGTTGTGCCCCATCGTTCCGCATTTGCCATGGCCGCTGTCTGTGCCGTGTTTGGCCTGTCTGGAGTCCGCGCTTGCGCGGCTGATGAACTCGAAGCCCGGGCCGTTCTTCCAGCGGCAACATTTGCCCACGCGCCGACTTCCGGACAGTTTCTCGGCAGCTCGCCGATCAATGGGCAGGCGGTTCCTTTCGACAGAAAACAACCCGTGCAAGGGTTCTCCGCCATTCTTGATATGGGTGACGGAACGTTTGGTGTTATGTCGGACAATGGCTTCGGCAGCATCGAGAATTCTGCTGATTACAACTTGCGCGTCTATCGTGTCCGGCCGCATTTCGAGACGAAAGCCGGCGGCCGTGGAAATATCGAAGTGCTTGGGTTCATCCAATTGCGCGACCCGGATCACAAAGTGCCATTTGCCATTGTGAACCACTTCTCCCACGACCGCGTTCTAACGGGCGCTGATTTTGACCCCGAATCAATGCAAAAGGCTCCCGACGGAACGCTCTGGTTTGGCGACGAGTTTGGTCCGTTCCTTCTTCACACAGACGCTACCGGCAAAGTGCTCGAATCTCCGATTCCATTGCCGGACTTCGACAATCCGGAGCTGGAAATCCGCTCCCCTCAGAATCCTTACAGCGAAGAATCTGCCACGTTGCGGATCATGAACGCCGTCCGCGCGCACGCACGCTCGTGTGGTAGCACAAAAACGCCTGTTTTCTCTCCGTGGGAGGTGATGCTGGACGACAAAAATCCGGCCACCTTCGTCGAGAATCGTCAAACTGTACCAGCCGGCTCAGGTCTCGAGCCTGCTTCGAGCGAAATCCACAATGTCGCATCCTTGAGAACCGCCGGCTTTTCCACGGTGCCTTATACGGTCAATAGCAAACCGCGAATGCTAGAACTGATGAAACTCGGTGTATCGGGCATAATCTCGGATCGGCCCGATTTATTGCGCGAAGCCGTGGAGGAATTCGACGCTGACCAAGACGGGATGCCCGGCGATTTTATCGGCGTCGACGGACTCATCGATCGGACGAAGTTCGACGCTCAGGGTCACCGCGGCGGACGAAATTTACGGCCGGAAAACACCATTCCTGCTTTCGAAGGCGCGCTCGATAGCCTCGTGACGACGCTGGAAATGGATTCCGGCATTACTAAGGACGGGATACCAATCATCAGTCACGATTCCTACATTCTGTCCGAGAAGGCCCGCCGCCGGGATGGAGCGCCTTACGATGTGGCGGACGAAGTTCTCATCAAAGATCTGGCTGCAGCTCAGATTCAAGAGACCTATATCAACGATAAGCTTTTCCGCGGCCCCACGCAGCAGAACGATCCGGCGCTCTCGCCGGTGAGTGTAGCGTTCTTTGGCGGTAATACGTCACAGATCTACATCCTGCCAACGTTGCAGCAGGTGTTCGATTTCGTAAAATTCTACATCGCGTATTACGAAACCGGCCCAGGCGTGAGTCATCCCGATGCTATGCGTCGCTGGAAAAACGCTGCGGTAATCCGTTACAATATCGAGACGAAACTCAACCCGCGTACCGATCGGAATCCGAAAGGTGTTTCCTATGCGAATGAGACCTTTGGACCGGGCATTTTCGTCGCTAGAATCGCCGAAACCATTGTTGCCAATGGGCTCGTGGACGCCGCTGATATTCAGAGTTTCGATTTCCGAACTTTGCTATTGTCGCACCGCTGGTTTCCGCAAATTCGCACCGTATGTCTTGTTGGCGACTTCCCAAAATACG
Source organism: Chthoniobacterales bacterium (assembly GCA_036524675.1). GTDB lineage: Bacteria > Verrucomicrobiota > Verrucomicrobiia > Chthoniobacterales > DASVRZ01 > DATDAW01. Next base: position 57,651 of record DATDBU010000051.1, read on the forward strand.
CACGCCCTAGCATCGATGGTTCGGATGATGGCACCAATTTGCAGCCTCAGAGCGAACCTGCAATCCTGTGGCCTGCGAATCCGGGTTGGAGCGGGCTCAACGATTTTGGTTCCGAATGGAAGAGGGACGGCTCACCTGAACCGAACACGCCGTGGATGGCTGGCCTTCAGTGGCCCTACCGCAAGACCGCGCTGAGCAATCCCTTCCGCGCATCGGCCAGCGGCGGTTTCGAGGGCATGGCGATTACTGCCGATGGAAAAAAGCTCCTGCCTCTTCTCGAAAAACCGTTGGCTGACGGCGACACCAACACACTCCTCATCCACGAGTTCGATATCGCAAGTCGTCATTTCACCGGCGTGCGCTACAAATATCCGCTGGATGTCCGCGGCACGAATATCGGCGATTTCATCATGTTCAGCCGGACAAACGGCCTGGTCATCGAACGTGATGGGTCGCAGGGCGATTTGAATGGCTTCAAAGCCGTTTTCGAGGTGTCCTTGCCCGCGACGCCAGGTTCCGTTCAGAAACGGCCGGCCGTCGATTTGCTGAAAATCAACGATCCTCATGGTATCTCCGTTCCTTTACAGCCCGGCGATGTCGGTCTGGGCAGAGATTTTGCCTTCTCGTTTGTAACGATAGAAAACGTGCTGTTTTTCGACGAAAAACACATCGGCGTTCTGAATGATAACAACTACCCATTCAGCGTCGGCCGACACGTTGGTTCTGGACAGCCTGACGACAACGAATTCATCGTTCTCAAATTGGATCGGCTGCTTGGGAAATAGCCGGGTTAGAGCAACAGGCTTCGCACGGCATCCGATCCCGCGGCGCTAACGAGAACGTATTGATGCTCCGCGTCGCCCCAGGAAGCGGAGCCCCATTTACCATGAGATCGCATCTGCAGCGCGGCCGCGAGGTTGGAGAAATCCGAACGGCGCGCCACGAAGAGGTGGTATTCCATGCCGTTCCTGTCGAAGCAGACGAGGGAGATTTTCTTGCCCTGATATTCGATCGTCTTGCAGCCGAGACCCTCCAGGCGGGCGAGTTCCCCGGGAAGATTGCCAGGCTGGGGCGCGTTGCGGGATGCCAGCCATGCCTTCAAGCGGCCCATATCCTTGCTGTGCTCCATCAGCATAAATGGACGACTGGCGTAGTTCATTGCGTATTCTTGCAGCGAACTTCCCCCGATGGGGACGGCTGCCCACCAGACGAGGGGCGAGACTAAGGCAAGAACAGCCATGCACGCGGCAACGGCCAGCAACCGTGGCTGCCGCCACCAAACTCTTCGTCCACCGACACGTGCGCCCGCGAGGATGGACTCGCGTAGACCGGGCGGTGGTGACAATGTGGCCAGTTTTTCACCGACAATCGAGTCAAAGGTCTGCTGCTGCTGCAGCCAGCGTCCTACGTTCGGATCCGCATCGGCGAGTTTCAGCGCCTCGGAGTAAGCGTAATCTCCAGCATCCCGGCCATGGGGTCGGTAGGCGCTAAGAATGAATTTGGCTTCGTCCGGTTTCATGGCTGCTGCTTCCCCCGGGTGCGTGAAGCGTCGAATGGAACGATGTTAGGCCTAGCCTCGGCGGTCGCTAAAAGGTTGCGGAGTTGTGTTTTTCCGCGGGAAAGCCGGGACATGACGGTCCCGGGCGGAATCCCTAGCGTCTCGGCAATCTCCAGATAGGAAAAGTTCTCCAGATAAAACAGCGTGAGTGGCGCTCTGAAAATTTCCTCCACCGATGCCAGCGCACTCATGACTGCCGCTCCGTCCAGCTGTCGCAGTTGATCGATTGCTTCCGCCGGAATTTCCGTTTGCGCGATAGGCAGATCCTCAATGAACATCCAACGTTGGTCGCGGCGACGAGTGCGCAGGAATTCGCGATGGAGAGTCGTGAAAAGCCACGATTTTGCCTTGGCAACGTCGTGCAGCGTGTGGCCTTTGGTCGCCCAAATGTAAAATGTCTGCTGGGTGAGGTCGCCTGCGTCCGTTTCGTTGCGGGAAAGGCTATATGCAAACCGGTAGAGCGACGCATAGTAGGCGTCGACCAATCCGGTAAAAGCATCTTTAGCCACGGCCATGCGGCAGT
>DATDBU010000052.1:0-16335 GCA_036524675.1 Chthoniobacterales bacterium
GAGCACGAGGAGCACGACGAACACGGGCGGACCCATCGCGAAATCCGCGAATTGATTTCAAACAGCGATCTCTCCCCTTTTGTGAAAGAAAAATCGCTCGCCGTCTTTCAGCGCATCGCCGTCGCGGAAGGCAAAATCCACGGCGTCCCGCCCGAGGAAGTCGCGTTTCACGAAGTCGGCGCGCTCGATTCCATCGCGGATATCCTTTTCACCTGCATCGGAATTGAAACTCTCGGCGTCGAAAAAGTGATCGTTTCGAAACTCACCGATGGCACAGGCTGGATTCAATGCGCTCACGGGCGCCTCCCGATTCCCGGCCCCGCGACACTCGAAATCCTCGCAGGGATTCCCGTTACGCAGACCGAGGTCCCGTTCGAACTCATCACCCCAACCGGCGCAGCGATTCTCGCCGAATTCGGAACCGGATTCAGCACGATGCCGCCACTCAAAGTCCAAAAAATCGGCTACGGCGTCGGCTCTCGGTACTTGCCTGACCGCCCCAACGTTCTCCGCGCCATTCTCGCCGAAATCGAGCCCAAAAATCCCGACACAACAGACACGGTCACGCAGATCGAGACAAACATCGACGATCTCTCACCCGAACTCACGGGCGCCATCGTTAACCGTCTACTTGGCGCCGGCGCGCTCGATGCGTTTCTTACGCCGGTCCAGATGAAGAAAAACCGGCCGGGTGTGCTCCTCACCGTCCTGGCCGAACCCGCTACGGCCCCAGCGCTCATCGATCTCATTTTCCGCGAAACATCTACCTTTGGCGTCCGGACCAGCGAAAAATCGCGCGTCAAACTCGCCCGCGAAATCCGCGAAGCCGTCACGGAATTTGGCCCTGTCAAAATCAAACTCGGCTTCCTCGACGGCCAAATCGTCCAGCGCACTCCCGAATTCGAGTCCTGCCGTTTGCTCTCGGAATCCACAGGGAAACCCTTGCGAACGATCTACGAAGCTGCTCTCGTCGCCGCGGAAAAAATCTGATATTCCCGCCAAAACCTTCAACGCACCAGGGACTTCACAGTAGGGGCCCGGAGCCGTCGCTGCGTGGGCTGGACAACGTAAAGGGACGTGGCAGAACGGTCGACGAAAAGCGCTTTCTATTCTAATCAAACGGATTTACCAGCGGCACTCCGGCATTGACAAAATGTTGTGTATTCCGGGTTGCAATCGTGAAATCGTAACGCAACGCGGATGCGGCGATCATGCTGTCCTTGATCGACATCGCTTTTCCGGCAATGCGAAGGTTGGCAATCAATCGCGCCCATCGTCGACCGGTAATGATATCCCAAGAAACGCAAACCATCCGGTGAGCGATTTCTTCCAGCCAAATTTCAAGATTTCGCCGCTTTCGCCCTTTGGGCAAAATCAGGATGCCAGACTCGATCTCTCCAAGAATAATGGGATCAACCACCAGTGCACGTTCGTTTTTACGCAGCCAGACAACGACGCTCTCGTCCGGATGCTTTCTTGTGGACTCGCTCAAGACGTTTGTATCAATAAGGTAGGTCGTCATTTGAACAATGTGTCGGTGGACTCCGATTCAATCGGGACAAACCAGTCCTTTTCGGGACATCCCAGAAGCAAATCGGCAATCCCTCCCTTCGAAAGATGCGGCCGGCGCACAAGACGATATTCCCCGCGGTCCACGCGTTCGATATCGAATTCCTGACCGGGCTCGATTTCGTCCTGACGACGCAATTCGGCCGGAAGGATCAATTGACCTTTCGTGGAAATAGTAGTGATCACACATGTAAGATACAAGCCTTACAGTGGCCAGCAAGGGAAGCAAATACGAGGTGCGCACCTTCAGACAGCGGCCGTCGCGGAGCAGCGTGCGACATGATCGCCGCGGCAAAACCGCGTCGCTGGAAACCGGGATCCACGGCGAGGTAGTTAATCCAACCCCGGTGGCCTTCGTAAACCGGCCATGCACGTGGCGACCACCTGATCGTCGAATTCGCCAACGAGGAACAGCTCGGGGCTGTGAGCCAGTTTGCGCGCAATGTCGCGATCCGGGTGGTTGTGTGGGCGACGAGCAGATTGCAAGTACGCCAGAGCGAAACGACGGCCTCCTGGTCAGGGGCGAATGCGGAGGTCAACCTTCATACAATTCGAGCGGCAACCCATCGGGATCGGCGAAAAATGTAAAACGTTGTCCGGTGACGGGATCGATGCGGATCGGCTCAGTCACGACGCCATTTTGCGTGAGGCTCAATACCGCCACGTCGATATCGGGAACGCTAAAAGCCAGATGACGCAATCCGCGCGCTTCCGGATACGACGGTCGCGGCGGCGCATCCGGAAAAGTGAAAAGCTCGATTTGCGTGCCGTCTGCGATCTGCAGGTCGAGTTTCCAGGATTTTCGTTCCTCGCGATAAATTTCTGAGATGATCGAAAATGGCAGTATTTCAGTATAAAACCGCTTCGATGCGGCGTAGTCCGCGCAAATGATCGCGACGTGGTGGATTCCAGAAATGGTCATCGTGTCGGAAAGGATGCCCGTGAAACGGCTGGCTGCAAAGCATTCCCTGTCGTGCTCCGTCCTGTGGCATTTTCGGCCCCGGACGCACTAGCGGCTTGATTGACACCACTGTTGCGCTATTGAAGCTCGGCCCCTTTTATGAACGTTTTCAATCATATCCAGAACCCGGATGTCGTTCTGATCGGCAGCGGTGTAATGTCTGCAAACCTCGGCGCCCTCCTTAAATGTCTGGATCCCCGCCTCTCGATCCAGGTGTATGAGGTCACCGACGAACTGGCACAGGAAAGCTCTCATGGGTGGAATAACGCCGGCACAGGGCACGCCGGAATTTGCGAATTGAGCTATACGCCGCACCAGGAAGCGGACGGCACAGTTAACGTTAAGAAAGCCATCGAGATCTTTGCGCAGTTCGAACAGTCCAGGCAGTTTTGGAGCTATGCAGTCGCCCAAGGCATGGTCGATAAGCCGAGCGAATTCATCAATTCTGTGCCGCACATGAGCTTTGTGCACGGCGAGGCGCAAGTGGACTTCCTCAAGGCCCGGCACGCTGCGATGTCGGCGCATCATTTTTTCCAGGAAATGCAGTACACGACCGACCGCGAAGTTATCGCGAACTGGGCGCCGCTTCTTCTCGAGGGACGGGGAGATGTCCCCATCGCCGCTACAAGGATGGACAGCGGTACGGATGTGAATTTCGGGGCAATTTCCCGCAAACTCCTCGGTTGGCTCGCGCGGCAGGATCGCTGCGCTGTTGCCACCCACTGTCGTGTCGTCGACCTGACAAGGACGCAACGGCTTCACAAGGCCAGCCGGCGCTGGGAACTCGAAATCAACGATCTTTGGACGGGCGATATCTTCAAAAACCGCGCGAAGTTCGTTTTCGTCGGCGCGGGTGGCGGCAGTCTTCCATTGCTTCAGAAGTCGGGCATCGCCGAAAGTAAAGGGCTGGGCGGCTTCCCCATCGGGGGGCAATGGCTGGTCTGTGAAAATCCGGAGATTGTCAAAAAACACCAAGCTAAGGTCTATGGCCAGGCTCTGGACGCGGCGCCTACGATGGCTGTTCCGCACCTCGACACGCGTATTCTGGATGGAAAAAAGACGCTTCTTTTTGGCCCGTTCGCGGCGTGGACGACCAAGTTTCTCCACAAGGAAGGGAGCTACCTGGATCTCCCGCTTTCCGTAAGGCCGGACAATCTCGCTACGCTCATCAAAATCGGGATTAGCAACGTCGATTTGGTGAAATACCTGGTCCAGCAAGGCACTCAAAGCATGGAGGACCGCATGGAAGTCCTCCATGTATTCTACCCCGCAGCAAAAGCGGAAGATTGGGAACTCATCGACGCTGGAATCCGCGTCCAGGCAATCAAAAAAACGGATGGCCAGGCGGGCATTGTCCACTATGGCACCGAGGTCATCACAAACGCGGATCGCACGATTTCGGCACTGCTCGGGGCGTCGCCCGGCGCTTCGGTTTCCGTAAACATCGTCCTGGAAGTGATCAAAACCTGTTTCCCCTATTTGCTGCAATCCAGTGAAGGCAAGGCCCGAATAGACGAAATGGTCCCGACATGGAATGAGGATATTAGACTTCCCGAAAACGCGGAGCGCTACCGAGCGTTAAGTCGTCGAGCCAGTGAGATTCTAGGTCTCGTCGGATAGCGGATGCACACCTACGCCCATTAGGCTCGCGTCACCTGCAAAGCGATCATCTGACCCAGCCAGACAGCAACCATGCAGAGCACGACCGACAGCGCGATGTTCAGGGCCACAAAGCCCCACTGACCATCATCGATCAGAGTGAGGGTCTGCAGGCTGAACGATGAAAACGTCGTAAACCCGCCCAGAAAACCGATCATTACGGCCTGCCGAACGATCGGCGGCACGATCCAGCCGCCTTCCGGCCGCGTCAATCCAGCAAAAAGGCCAATGACGAAACAACCGGCAATATTTACCACCAGCGTCCCAACGGGAAACGTGTTGCCATATTTTTCGCCCAGAGAATTCGAAAGCCACATCCGCGCCGCGCACCCGAGCGCGCCGACGACCATCACCGCGAGGTAGGATTTCAGCATTTACTGGGGAGATTGCCAAAACCCGAACAATTTCTCCACTTTCAATGCGGATGCCGCTATACTTAGCGCATGACCTGGCAGGAAATTTGCGACGATCCGACGTTTCAAGACTTGCCGTACAAGATCGAGACCAACGAGTATGGGCAGGTAGTCATGAGTCCTGCGTCGAATCAGCACGGCCGCCAACAATCGCATATTGTGGTTTTGCTGTCGCAATTGACATCGGAAGGCGAAGTCATCACCGAGTGCTCTGTTAACACCGAAAAAGGCACGAAAGTTGCCGATGTAGCATGGCTTTCGTCGGACTTTGTCCGAAGGCACGCGTTAACAACGCCCTATCCGGAAGCGCCTGAGATCTGCGTCGAAATCCGTTCACCTTCGAACTCCGAAAGTGAACTGGAAGACAAAATGCGGCTCTATTTCAATCGAGGTGCCAGAGAAGTCTTGGTCTGCGATTCCTTTGGGAATGTGGACTTCCACGGGCCACTTGGTGAGCTCGCTGCTTCGGCGCTGGTGTCCGATTTCCCGGAGCGAATTTGACCGCCTCAAACCTGAGGCATCGCCGCGTCACTTTTCAGTTTTCTCCTCGTACATTTCTGCTGAACTGGAGGCAGTTATGAGCAAAATCCGAACCGGGATCGTCGGCGTGGGACACATCGGGAAAAATCACGCCCGCATTTACTCCGAGCTGGCTGCAACCGGGGACAGTCAGTTTTCCGCCGTATTCGATACGAACACCGCCGCCGCGCAGGAAATCGCTGGCCTGTACGGCGCAATAGCCGTCACCTCCCTGGAGGAATTCGCCACCTTGATCGATTGTGCGTCGGTCGCGACTCCAACACCTTTCCATTTCGAGACCGGGACATTTCTGTTGGAACGCGGCAGACATCTGCTCATCGAAAAACCGATCACGGAAACGACCGCGGACGCACAGGCGCTGGTCGCCCTCGCTCTTGAAAAAAAACTCGTGCTGCAAGTGGGCCACGTGGAGCGCTTTAACCCCGTGCTCGGTGTGCTGGAGGCCCATCTGACACACCCCCGTTTCATCGAAGCCCACCGGCTTAGCCCGTATCCGAATCGCAGCACCGAGATTGGTGTCGTGCTCGATCTGATGATTCACGACCTGGAAGTCATTCTGCATCTGGTTAAATCCCCCGTGAAATCCGTCGATGCCGTCGGTGTGCCGGTTCTGAGCAAACGCGAAGACATCGCCAATGCCCGGATCCGTTTTGAAAATGGGTGCGTTGCCAACATCACCGCCAGCCGGATCAGTCCTGAAAAAATGCGGAAAATCCGGGTATTCCAGGAGGACGCCTATTTGTCGCTCGATTATGGAAGTCAGGCCGGAGAGATCTACCGGAAAAACGGGTTCGCGATTTCAAGGGAAGTGGTTCCGATTGAACGGGATGAGCCGCTCAAACGCCAGCTCCAGAGTTTCATAGAATGCAGCCGCGGCGGGATGCAACCGAAGGTCTCCGGCAACGAAGCCGCAGCGGCCCTGGAATTGGCCATCCAGATCACCCACGCCGTGGAAGCCACGCCGTCTGCGGCGAGGGTTTAAAAAGTGTCACACGGAGGCACTTGGCCTGTTGATCAATTTCGGAGGAAGCTTCCTCAAAGGGAATATCGAACGCGTCGCTCTCGGCGAAGTGCCAGACCTTCATTCCTAAGAATCTCCGTGTTCTCCGTGCCTCCGTCTGACACTTCTTTTTCCATGACCCGCCTTTACTTGGTAGCCGGCGAACTTAGCGGCGACACCCACGGCGCAGCGCTCATGCGTGACATCGCGATCCAAAGCGCTGCTCCTGTGGAGTTTAGCGGCGCTGGCGGTCCGGAAATGCAACGGCTCGCGGGTAAAAACTTCACGGAATGGACCAGTCACGCCGTGGTCGGCTTGTGGGAGGTCATCAAAAACTACGGTTACTTCCGCCGCCAATTTCATCGCATGATCGCCGAAATCGGCGAGATCAAACCGGATGCCGTCATCCTGATCGATTACCCCGGCTTTAACTTGCGTCTCGCCAAGGCCTTGCGCGGGAAATTCCCGCAATTAAAAATCATCTATTACATCAGCCCCCAGGTCTGGGCGTGGAACCGCGGCCGGATTCCGAAAATGGCTAAATGGCTCGACCTGATGATCTGCCTTTTTCCCTTCGAAAAGGAGCTCTACGACCGATCCGGTCTTCGCACCGAGTTCGCCGGGCATCCGATGCTCGACGAGTTGGAAAAAAAGCGCCTCGCAGCAGCCCATTACGACGCCGATCTCGTCGGCCTTTTTCCCGGCAGCCGCGAACGGGAAATCCGGAAAATCCTTCCCATCATGCTCGAAAGCGCACTATTGCTCGCGGAGAAATACCCTCAACTCCGTTTCGCTATTCCGGCTGCGAGCGAAAAACTAGAGACGCTCATCCGTTCGATGGCCCCAGCCAATCTATCCTGCGACGTCCAGCTGCGCACCTCCTCCACTCTCATGCAGACCTGTACCGCTGGCATGATTGCTTCGGGCACGGCAACACTGGAAGCGACTTTTTTCGGTTTGCCCTATGCGCTCATTTACAAAGTTTCGCCTCTTACCTACGAAGTCGGACGTCGCGTCATTCGCGTGCCATTTCTCGGCATGGCCAATATCCTGGCCGGGCGCGAAGTCATCCCGGAATTCATCCAGCAAAACGCGCGGCCCGATCTGATAGCCGCAGCGCTCGAGCCGATGATCTTCAACCCCATCCGCCGCGCCCAACTCGACGCGGATTTAAAAAGCGTCATCGCAACCCTTGGCGAACGCGGCGCCAGCGGACGCGCGGCCGCGGCAGTGCTGAAATGCCTCGGAAATGTGCCTGCCGCACCCTGACCGACCGTTCGACATTCTCTCAGGCAAAGACGCGAAATCCTGATACGGATTCACGATCCGCTTCACGCCTTCTTACGTTGGAGTAAGCGGAGATACTTCACACTTTCGCGTGTCAGCTCCGCCTATAACGTCAAGCCCCAAACAAAATGCTTTCTGCCGTGGCTGTTGCCTCTATATCCTCGAGGCCATTACAAAACAATGGGCATCCTGGTTTCCGATTTTGATAGCACCCTAACGCAGCGTGATTTCTTCGATCTAGTCCGTGAACGCTGGCCGGTTCCTCCCGAGGACGATCCTTGGGAGAAATACGTTGCGGGTAAAATTACGCATTTCGAGGCTCTGGCCGAAATTTTCCGCCGCATCCGAACAAGCGAAGCGTCCTTGCTCGAACTGGCCGATTCGATGGGACTCGATACGGGTCTCGCACAATCCATCCACACCTTGCAGGACAATGGATGGGAAATCATAGTCGCCTCCGCCGGCTGCGCCTGGTACATCAACTATCTTCTGGCCAAGGCTGGAGTGTCGGTCACGGTTTATTCCAACCCGGGAATCTTCGTCCCCGACAGTGGCCTGTTGATGACTTTGCCGGAGCATTCGCCATTCTTCAGTCCCACCACGGGCGTCAATAAACTGGAAATCGTTAAGGACGCCCTTCGCCGCTCGGACCTTGTGGCTTTTGCGGGCGACGGTCGGCCGGACTTCGAGCCATCCCTATTAGTACCGCCCGAGAGACGTTTCGCCCGGGGCTGGCTGGCCGGCGCTTTGACTGAGAAAAACGAGGAATTTCACCCGTTTGAAAAGTGGTCTCAGATACCGGAGCACCTCGCATGTTGATACCTAAACAAACCACGATCCCCTCTGTTGTCCGCGTCAAGCCCGATGCTCTCGATCGCATGGGGATCTACGCCGAGCGTAATGCATTCATGCGGGTGCTTCTCTTTTACAGCCGCGATCTCGATTTAACGTTAGTAGATCGTCTGACCGCCTCGCTCGCGTCGCGAAACATCGACATCGTCCAACAAACGGCAGTGGCATCGGCGAGTTTTGAGGAAGCCACCGAATTTTTCAATCGCCTTCCGGCCCGAATAGACGCGATTATCGGTTTCGGCGGCGGCAAGGCGCTGGATGTTGCTAAATACATAAGCTTTCTTTCCAGGCTCCCCTATTTCGCCGTGCCGACATCTCTGTCGAACGACGGCATATGCAGTCCGCAATCGAGTTTGACGGTCGGCGGCCGTCGGCGTTCCCTTCCATCGACCATGCCCCACGGTGTGATCATCGATACCGCCATATGTATGGGTGCGCCGGAGATTCTCTGGCATTCCGGAGTCGGGGATCTGGTAGCAAAATTCACAGCCGTCACCGACTGGAAGCTAGCCTTTCACGCAGCGGGAACTCCAGTGGATGACTTCGCCGCGCTCCTCTCCGACAGTAGCGTTTATCAGTTCATGGCCCGTCCCACCTGCGATTTGGAAGGGACAAAGCTGCTCGGCAGCGCGCTGCTTTTGAACGGCATTTCCATGGCGATCTGCGGATCCTCGCGCCCAGCCAGCGGAAGTGAACATCTCATTTCCCATGCATTGGACAGCACCAGCAAACGTCCCCGCCTCCATGGGCTCCAGGTCGGCGTCGCTACCTATCTGATGAGTCTCATCCAACACCAACAGCATTCCGAGCCCATTGCTAGGCTGTTTGATGCGACCGGATTTTGGGGGGCCATCGCAAAAGACCCCTTCGACCGTTCCGAATGGCTGGATGCCGCGCGCGTCGCGCCCTCGATCAAATCCAATTTCTACACGGTCCTTTCTTCCAGGGATTGCCTGCCAGAGATTGAAAAAGCGCTCGATTCCGACCCGTATTTGCAGCCGTGCTTTGGAAAATAAAAAGGCATAGCCGCGAAGCTGTTCACGACCCGGCTATTTCCTCGCGCAGTTGGGAAAGATAGTTCTCGATAAACCGCGTGCGTCGTTCAGCTTCCGCGCGGCCGGTTACCGTTTTCATGCCCTTGCGCAGTTTCAAGAGCTTTGCCGGGAAATGATCCAGCGTAAAACGCCGATCGTCGGGCGCTCGAACCGCACAAAACGGATCGTCTTCCGAGTATATGGAGCTGCCCATCGCACCGCCGAGAGCGAAACAGCGCGCAATTCCCAACGCGCCGATGGCATCCAGTCGATCCGCATCTTGCACGACTTTGGCTTCGATCGTTCGCGTTTCAATCGCGGCCGAAAAGCTATGCGCCTCAATCACGTGATGAATCGCCTTGTGAAATTCAAGTGGATAGTCCGTTTCGACAAGAAGTTCCACGGCCCGGTCCGCAGCTAACCGCGAAGCTATTTTCCGGTCAGGCGATGATTTCGCAGTAGTCACGCAGTCGTGTAGCCACGCTGCTGGCATGACGATTTCCAATTTCGCCGCTTCCGCCAGAGCCAGTTTTTCCGCCATCCGCACAACGCGCCGGATGTGCGACAGATCATGGGCAACATCGACTGCGGCTCCGCGAGCAATCCAACTTTCAAAGCGAGCAATCCATTCAGTCATCGGCAGCATTTCACAAGGTCAATAAAATGATTGTCGAGCGCGTATCGTGGCCAATTTTAGCCACGTTAGCCACTTGGAAAGATATAAGTGATGCGATTCGTTCAGTTTGGAGATCCACCGATTGGCCAAGAAACTTGCGCTTGTCTCCGTAGTCAACGCTTAACAACACGGTGGCACGGGGGTTGCTATCCATTAACCGTGCGCGTTCAGGGTCCAGGGCAGGGAACCATGGGCAAGGACCAGGGGAACGAGCACCCGTTTCAATGACGGAGGGACGAGAGTGCTTGGAGGGCAAGCCTCTCAACCCTCTGTCAGTGCCCCTAAAAATACATCATCCAACTCCTCCCATCGCCAAGAGTCCGTTTTCATGAAAAAAATCGAAGCTGTCATCAAGCCGTTCAAATTGGAGGAAGTCAAAGAAGCGCTCAATGAACTAGGGATCGATGGAATGACAATCATCGAAGTAAAGGGGTTCGGGCGCCAAAAAGGACACACCGAGGTTTACCGGGGAAGCGAGTATACAGTCGACTTTTTGCCCAAGGTAAAATTGGAAGTCGTGATCTCCGACGCGCTCACCGAGAAAGCCGTCGCAACGATCGTCAAATCCGCGCGTACTGGAAAAATTGGCGACGGAAAAGTGTTTGTGATCTCGGTGGATCAGGCAGTTCGCATTCGGACGGAGGAAACGGGCAACGCAGCAGTCTAAAGGCCAAATTTCGGGACCGGGCGGACGGACGCCCACCCGCCGCCGTTTTCCCATTTCCAAATTCGAAAACGGTGGTCGTCCGGGATATGGTAAACGGACCATGTTGCCCATCCTTCATCGCCCGCGCAGGCTCCGGGAATCATCGGTTCTGCGCGAAATACTCCGCGAAACGACGCTCAACGCTTACGATTTTGTCCAGCCGCTGTTCATCAGCGAAAATGTTTCCCAACCGAAACCGATTGCTTCGATGCCGGGCATATTTCAGCTCCCGCTGTCGAGTGTCGCAGCGGAAGCGGAGCGTCTAAGAAAGGCCGGAGTGCCAGCCGTGCTGCTCTTTGGAATTCCCAAAGAAAAAGACACAGCCGCATCGTCCGCTTTTGATCCTGATGGCGTCGTCCAAAAAACGATCCGGATTATCAAAGATGCCGTGCCAGACTTGCTGGTCATCACCGACGTCTGCCTCTGCGAATACATGGAGCACGGGCACTGTGGAGTGGTGCATAAGGACGGCAATCATTTTCACATCGCGAACGATGAGTCGGTCGAAATTCTCGCCCGAACAGCCGTCAGCCACGCGGTCGCAGGAGCGGATATGGTGGCTCCGAGTGACATGATGGATGGACGCGTGGGAGCGATCCGCGAGGAGCTCGACGAGTCTGGATTTGAGCGGATGCCGATCATGAGTTACGCGGCGAAGTTTTGTTCGGCGATGTATGGGCCGTTCCGCGACGCAGCCGAGAGCGCACCTCAATTTGGAGATCGCCGGTCGTATCAAATGGACCCGGGAAATGCCTTGGAAGCGCTGCGCGAAACAGAGCTCGATATCGACGAGGGCGCGGACATCGTCATGGTAAAACCTGGGCTCCCGTATCTGGATATTTTATGGCGCGTGAAAGAGCGGTTTCAAAAACCGGCGGCCGTTTACAATGTGAGTGGCGAATTTTCGATGGTGAAAGCCGCCGCTATCAACGGTTGGATCGACGAAAAACGCGTGGTTCTGGAAACCATGACCGCCTTCAAACGAGCCGGCGCGGACATGATCATTACTTACTGGGCGCAGGATTTGCCTCAATGGCTGCGCGAACAATCCTGAAGTTTCCCCTTCCCTGCGCACAGAGGTGCGAGGCACATTCCAGCGGAAGTGGCACGCCGCGAAGCCAAAAGCCTTAAGTTTACTTGGTAAACAGCACTTGAACACGACGGTTTCGGGCGGAGAACCAAGGAGAGGCGGTTTCCAACCGCCTGAAAACGGGCGCTAGGAAAGCGCCCCTCCTTGTAAAAAACGCCACGGACGACGATTTACCAAAGTAAAATTAACTTGGATACATCCTCTAACCCACGATTGTTGCAGGTGTTCAATCGATACCTGGACAAGGGAGGAGAAGAGTCGTGGGTCGAAACGATGTCAGACATCCTCGGAAGGGAATATGAGATTTCTGAGTGCGTGTTTGACAGTCACGACTGGACAGGGCCGTCGGCTCCTCCGTCATGGCAGCAGGCGTTGAGAATGTTTTACAATCCCGCGTCGATCCGGCATTTGCGAACCGCTACGGAATCTCGTCGGCCGCAGGCGTGGATTGTCCACAACGTGTTTCCTGTCGGATCCGCCGCCGTTTATCGGGAAGCATTGCGATTGCGGATACCGGTTATTCAATACGTTCACAATTTCCGGCCGTTTTCCGTTAACGGCTATTTGTGGGCGGACAATTCTGTGGCAATCGAAGGTCTAAAACGGCGTTACTGGCAGGAAATCTCTCATGGCGCATGGCAGGGGTCCCGCGCCAAGACCGCCTGGTTTGCGGCCATCCTTACCGCCATGCATCGGCTCCGTTGGTTCCGGGGAGTCAAAGCGTGGGTGGCAATTTCGGACTTTATGCGTGCGCGCTTTATCGAAGCCGGCGTCCCGGCTGAGAATATCTTCACGCTGCGGCATTGCTGGCAGCCCGAAAACGAATCACCGAGTTTTTCAGATCAGGATTACTATCTCTTTCTGGGCCGCCTTATTCCGGCAAAAGGTGTTCAGGTTCTCCTGGACGCGTGGCATGCTCTGCGAATGGAAAAAGGCGACAAGGCGCCGCGACTTATCATCTGTGGAGAGGGCCCCTTGGAAGAGCAGATCCGACACGCTACGCAAGAAAATCCGCTCATTGAGTTCCGCGGACTGGTAACCGGAATCGAAAAGACGAAGCTGCTTTCCCAGTGCCGCGCTATGATTGCTCCTTCCCTCTGGTGGGAACCGCTTGGGCTGGTCACCTACGAGGCCTACGATTATGCGAAGCCCATGCTGGCAGCACGTTCGGGAGGCCTGACCGAGACGGTCGTGGACAGCGTCACCGGCTATCTTCACGAGCCTGGAAACGCAACGGAGCTGGCAAGTCATGTGCTTCGGCTCGAGGCAAACATCGCTCTGCGCAGGGCGATGGGCGAAGCAGGAAGGCAATGGCTTTTGGACAACGCTGGGCTCCAAAAATGGGTTGAAGGCTTTCGCCGTATCGTAAACCATGCCTTACAAGTCAACGGGCGGCACGTTTGAATCTTTCACTGGGCAGCCCACGACAAGCATGCGCAAGCACCTGAGGAATTTCCTGTTACCGATTATTCGCTGGTTCGGCAGCGATATCATCGACTCGCGCACCGGGAAAAAAGCAGGACGCGCTTTCCTTTTCGCCTGGGGCGGCAAAATTCATGTCATCGGACTTGAAAGCGTCGTCGAAGTTCATTTCCTTCCCCAAAAACGGCTCACATATTGGAAGCAGGAAATCGGCTTCCAAACACCGGCACTCCCTGATTTCCCCCACATCACAACCGAAAATGCCACGCGTCCTAAACCTCCTGCTTAGTCATCAGGATCCGGCGCGTATTAGTCGAATGCTCGCTTATTGGCGGGGGACACTCGGCATGGACGACGTTCTGCTGGCATTTGGTGGGCCCCGCGACGTGTTTGGACAGCTCCACGACGGTTCCTGTGTTTTCGCAGGGGACCCGCGAATGCGCACCACCGATCACCAGCGCGAAAAGCAAAGCTACGTCGCCGTTTTTCGTGAAGCATCCCATTGGATGCGCGGCCAGGATTTCACGCACGTTTATTTCGCGGAATACGATCATATCCCCCTCGTCGACGACCTTAACGAGCGTCAGTTGGCACGGCTGGAAAGCGAACGGGCAGACGTCCTGGGCCACCGCGTGATGCGTATTAACGGCACGAGTTTTCCTCACTACCTCTACCACGCCTCGGACCCCGACTTTCACCGGCTGTGGCGCCGGATCACCTGCCGTCCGGATCCCCGAATCATCCTGAGCATGTTCGGCAGCGGATCGTTTTGGACACGAGAAGCGTTTGACGCTGTCGCTTGTTTCGAGGAGACGGTGCCAATCTACCTGGAAGTCTATCTGCCGACATTGGCGCACCACCTTGGTTTCCGGGTCCGGGATTTTGGCGAACAAAACCGCTACATCGGCCATCTTGGAAATTTTGCGGGAAAAATCGGCGCCGCCAGACGTGATGGCGCATGGACGATTCACCCGGTCAAAACGGCTTGGGAAAGCAAATCGACGCTCCTCCAAACAGCACAAACGACCACCGCCTCCAACCCACGCTAAGAAGCGCCTTGAACCCATTTAAACAGGAGGGAACGGAGGAAACAGAGAGATTCTAAATTAGCATCAGCGCATTGTTATCCTATCCCAATGCATCTCTGTTCCCTCCGTTAACTCCTGTTCAAAACATGTAAACAAGAGGTTGAATCGACGAAACAGCTACCCTTGTTGAAATTGGTTGCGGGGCTGGGATTTGAACCCGGGATCCGCCAAGCGGGATTATGAGCCTTCCATTTGTTTGAGTAGCGCTTCCAAACCGTTGCCGCCCTTTTGACGCTTGAGCCGGTTTTCGAGTTGTCGTGCGTCGGAAAGCGGTATTCGCGGCTGACCCAAACCAACTCCCATGGGCCTTTGCTTCTCGTCCATTTCGAGTCGCCTCGATTATGCTGCTCAAGGCGATGCGCCACATCTTCGCTCAGACGTCTCTGCTGTCGTTTTTGAGACTAAAAAATTCCAATGCGTTCCATTCACTCACCAAGCAAAGAAGTTCCAGCAACCCAAGGCAAAATCTGCGCGCCACTAGAAGATTGAGTCATAGGCTATGCTCTATGAAATCTCTGAGAGAAGCCATCGTATGATCGTATGTGACGGGATACCCAAATAGGGAATCTTGTGACCGTGGCCGGTATGAAACCGGGAACATGGGTTACAAAGTGACAAAGTGACCGGAGAGATGGGTTACACGTGGCACTTCCTCATTGCTGGTCGGGAGCTTGGCGCGCCGTTGTCTTCGACGACTCTGAACCCAAGTGGCAAAGGTCTGATACTCGATGCCCAGCATCGCAGCAAACTGAGCTCCACTGCCTCCGCTTCATTCAAACTCATCGAGGATCGCTTCCCGCCGGACTCGATCCGTCCGCACCCGCCCCAACGAGGTCCTTTTCAGGGAGGTAGTTTCGTCCGAACGAGCGCTTACGTTTTCCCTACCTATGGGACTGCTGTTCATGAATCATCGATTTACCGTGACTCGGGGGAAGGTCGTCCGTCGTCACGATGCGCACCAACGGCTGCGGCGGGAAAGGCTTGTTGCATTCCAATCATCGTAAATTCCACAATAGCTCGATGGTTGGTGTCAGCTAGAAAATACTTTTCGTGAATGAACCCAATTTTCCCCAGCCAACCTCTTAGGTTGGCATACTCGTTAAAAGTACAATTATGCTCGAAGATAGCATTTACAGACGCTCGCTCTCTATATTCTTGTATATGTTTCATCAATCGGTCCAAGCACTTATCCCAAGTAAGTGCTTCTCCGCGAATGCTGTACGTTATTTTTGATGAAGAGGACCGTGACACAACTATCCAAAGGGAGGCGTTCTCGTCGCTTTCGGCTTTGCACCTAACAAAAGACAAGAGAATACAAATCCAAATTAAGAATGCTTTCATATTATTCTCCCGTATAACGCCTAAACACCAAATTCTTCTCAGTTGTAAACTGTCCCCTGCTATGATGAAAGCGAGACCGCGAATGACGGTGCTGGTGGCGAAGCGGTCAAGAAGTTCGCTCGCTGCCGCGACGTCCACCGGCTCGCAGGCAACCAGGGTAATGTGTGGGCGAGCGCCGCTGTCGCGCATGAAGGCTGAGCCGAAGGAAGCGAACTCGTCCCAAAGCGTGCGAACGCGAGACTCACTCGCGGCATTGAAGAATAGCTCAATGGTGGGCATTTAGTTACGGTAAGTGCACGGGCATCGAGTTTATCGGTCTTGATCTGCGCGTCGGCGATGAGCCGGGTTTTGAGGCGGATGGGCCAAACGTAGTTCATGGCGGGGGGCGGTGTCGGAAATTTTGTGTTTTGGGTCGGGTTGTTAGTATTTGATTTTTGGCTGTGATTTCAAATTGGCGTGGCAGCGGCCTGTCGTTCTCCCCTTCCGTCCAGTGCCGCCGCCAGCTCGCACCGATCATCGGGTATTTTTTGCCCCATGCTCCCTCCTCAAATTCTCTCAGCCGCCGCTCGGCCTCCTCCACGCTAGCCGCTGCGTATATCCCCCTCAATTCCCGCGCCACGGCCTTGCGCTCTTTCCACCCGCAAAAGGACAGGCTGTAGCGGGTCAAATGCACGATACATGTCTGCACCTGCGCCTG
>DATDBU010000053.1:0-63395 GCA_036524675.1 Chthoniobacterales bacterium
TATTTTCGCGGACGCAAATGACGAACGGGAATCCAAATTTTTCCTTGTACTCCCGGTTATAACGATCAAAAAGCTCCGCGTCCTCCTCATTCAAATCGGTGAGGCCGGCGCCGTTTTGTTCACTTTTCGACTCCGCGGTCAAAACCGCTTTGCCGACGAGGTCCGGATGAGCCTGGATAAGCGTCAGCTGCGCTTCCTGCCCGGCCTCCGATAAAACGGCCCGCATGGCAGCGTGCAAGGCCGCCACACTCGGAAACGGACGCCCTATCCAGGCGCCTTCGGCAATCCACGGCGAATGCTCGAAAATGTTTGCGAGCTTCTTCGTAAATTCAGCATGATTCAGCTCATTAAGTTCGGCTAGGGTGATGCTCATATTCCGGCTGCTCCCAGGTTGTTGCTCCCGGCAAATGTAACCGTGGCCGCAGAGCGGCTGCTGCGAATGATGTGTGACATATGTTCGCGGCAAAAAATGACGGATCCCCCGCAAAAGGCGAAGCTTTTTTTGTCGCAACCGCCCGGGTCGCAATCTATCGTTTTTTTTCGCGACCACACTCCATGCCCACCCTCGAAACCTCGCTCAATGGCCTCAGACTTCCCAACCCATTTATCATCGGTTCCGGCCCGCCGGGTACGAATCTGAATGTCATCACCAAAGCCTTCCGTGAAGGCTGGGGCGCGGTGATCGCAAAAACCGTCAGCCTGGACGCTTCGAAGGTGGTCAACGTCACGCCACGCTACGCGAAGTTGTATTCTGCAGACAAATCGGAAGTCATCGGCTGGGAAAACATCGAACTGATCAGTGATCGCCCTTTCAGCATCTGGCTCGACGAATTCAAAAAATGCAAAGACGCTTTCCCTGACGGAGTGCTCATTGCGTCGATCATGGAGGAATATTCCAAGGACGCCTGGGTTGAAATCGTCGAGCGCTGCCAGGATGCAGGTGTGGACGGATTTGAACTGAATTTCTCGTGTCCTCACGGTTTGCCGGAACGGAAAATGGGATCTGCGATGGGACAAAATCCTGAGATTTTGGAAGAGGTCTCGGGCTGGGTAATGTCGGCGGCGAAAAAACCTGTCTGGGCGAAAATGACGCCAAACATCACGCGCATTGAGGAGCCGAGCCGGGCTGCGCTGCGGGCCGGATGCGACGGAATCAGCGCTATCAACACGATTCGGAGCGTGATGGGTGTCAATCTGGAAACCCTGCGGCCGGAACCAACGGTGGAAGGTTTCACAACGCCAGGCGGGTATTCATCGAAGGCCGTCAAACCGATCGCATTGAGAATGTGCATGGAAATCGCGACGTTAATTCGCCATGAGTTTCCCGGCCGGACGCTATCCGGCCTGGGTGGTATCGAGACGGGTAGTGACGCGGCGCAGTTTATTTTGCTGGGAAGCGACACGGTGCAGGTGTGCACGGGTGTGATGAAGTTTGGCTACGAATGCGTCAAACCGATGTGCGAAGAGCTGCTCGGTTTCATGGCCAAACACGGGTTTGAGACCGTTGCGGATTTCCGAGGAAAAAGCCTGGATTTCTTCACGACCCACGCGGATCTGGCCGAACGCCAGCGAGAACGCAAGGCTGCACAAAAAGCTGCAGCTGCAGCGCCGAAGAAAACCGTGGTGACTGCCGATGCCGAGTGGTCTGGAGACAGCTTCGTCCAACAATCGAACGCGCTGGCGGGATAAGGTATTCACAAGGAGCGGCGGTTTTTTTGACCGCCGCAAGGCCGAGGAAAAGCCAGGAAAGCCTTTCCTGATGGAGGAAACTCAAGAGTTCAAACGCAGTACGGCTGGGTCGGGTTCTGCAGCGTTGGCAGCGCGCTCTCCTTTTCTTACAAAAAAACGCCTGTAGCTTAGCGCAAACCCCGTCCAAACCAGGACGGCCGCGCTGCCGGCAGCCAGAGCCGCAACGATCTGCCCGAACAGCCCGCCCGCCTCTCCGGTGTGCAGCGGCTTAACCCACATCCGCAGTTGCCGGCCTTTGTTGTTGTCCGAAAAAGTCTCCGTTTTGGTAATTTTGCCGGCGCGAAGATCAACGGTGTGCAGAACCCGTTTGTCCGGACGGGCGCCGTTGCTGGTATCGACAAGAAAACTATTACCTGGGGTGCGCGGCGCCGGAAGCCGGAAGCTGATCGTTTGCCAGCCAGGCGATTGCGTGGCGATCTGCGCCCACAGGGAGTCGAGCCCCGCCAAATTTGGCGCACGTGAATCGCCACGGTTCCCGCTCTGCTGCGGTCGCTCGCGCTGTGGCTGGCCACTCGTCGACGCTGCATTCCGCGGAGGAGGCACGGGGCTGCCCGTGGCGATGAACAGCAGGTTGTTTGCCCATTGAAAGGACATGATCAGCCCGGTGACAATCACCAGAAGCAGCGGGATAGACGCCCATAGCCCGAATGCGTTGTGCCAGTTCCAATCGCGGCTGCGGCCTTTCAAGTTCCAGCGTGGCAGGGAAGCAGCTTTTACTGCGAGCTTTGTCCACCGGCGCGGAATCCACAGATAGAGGCCGGAGAGGAGCAGCCCAAGGAAACCGAGGGATGCTGTTCCCGTAATGATCTTCCCGCGATCTCCAAGCAGGAGGTTGCGATGAAGTTGCTCCACATCGTGTAGAAACGGCCGAAGCCACGTTCCGCGTCCCAGCACCACCCCGGTGTAAGGATTCAGGAAAAGAGTGATCTCACGTCCAAAACTGACGGTGGCCGGTGCGTCTTGCGCACTGCTCATAGTGATCCCTGCAACGCTCCCTTCAGGAAATCCTTCGCGCGCTTTGGCAACGAGAGCCGATGGAGCAAGAGGTGTGTCTTTGGCTGACGAAGCGATAGTAGAGCGATAACCGCTTTCCGCGACGTCAATCAATTGATGCTCGAAGGCCATTAAAATTCCGGTGATGGACATCAGCAGCACGATGGCGCCAACACATAGTCCAACGGCGAGGTGCGTCCAAAAAATGACGCTGCGAAGTTTCATTGCCTGGAAGGTGAGAGTCGAGTGGTGAGCATGGCGAGTTTTTCGGCGGCGAGGCGGAGGTCCTGCAGGCGATCCAGAACGAGTTCGTGCTCAGGGGTCCCCACGAATCTGAAGTTGCTCCGGATGCTATGAATGCCTCGATGAATCGCCTCCTCAGCAGCACGAATCATGTCCGGACTCTCCGGATCGACGTTCTCCAGGACAAACTCGGCCAGAAACTGCGGCTGGCACGCTTCGTAAAACCGGCAGCCGAAACGGAAAAAATCGACAACCAGTGGAAAAGTGACGCCTTCGCCGCGAGCCAGCTCCATAGCTTCGTCGATGATGTCTCCGATTTCTTCGATAGGCTTCCGGTCCGCGGCGTGAATGCTGAGCGCCTGACAAAGAACAAATCGCGCCTGAAAAGCAGTGCAGCGATTTTCCGCAAGAGCAATGGATTGCCTGGCCGAGTCTGCCGCTTCCTCCCCGTGCGAAGGACCGGTCCGAAGCAGCGCATTCGCGCGATTCATCCAAATGATGGCCTGATGCTCCGCATCGCCGGGTTCCACCAATTTCAACGCCCGATCAAAGGAGCGGACGGCTTCCACGAGACTTTGCGGAGTCGATATTTCCAACAAAGTCCTTCCTCGATTCGTCCACGCGATGGCATGCCTCCGGCGAAAAAGCGGGTGTTCGCCCGGCGGCAGATAGCGCAATTCTTCGAGCGCGATGTCAAAACTGCGCAGCCCCTCCACCAGATGCACCGGCGAACCAAGCCGGGTAAACGCATCGCCGCGATTCAGCCAGCCCGCCGTGTAGCCATATCGAAGGTAAGGCCGTTCGTGAAAAGGCATGTTTCGGCGCAATGCAATGACCTCATCGAAGTATCGGATCGCCTCGATGAGATTTTCACTCCCCCCGCGTTCCAGCAAGTCGATTCCCTTGTGGGCCTTCTCACTGGCTAAGGTGTTGATCTGCAGGATCTCCTGGTCGCTTTCCGCGAAATGACGAATGGCGAATAGCGAATGACGAAATGTTTCGTCACGCGCCGGAACTATGGGTTTTCGTTCATTCGTCATTCGTCATTTTTTCATTCACATCTCCGCCCATTGGCGAAGGAGGTTGTGATAGACACCGGTCAGCTGAACACTCGTTTGCTGGGCGACAGGTTCATTCGGCAAGTCGCGCCCGAGACGCTGGATCGCGAGATCGAGATCGAAGAGCAGCGAACGCTGCGTGTCGTCGCGGAGCATGCTTTGGATCCAGAAAAATGAACAAATCCGCGCGCCGCGCGTGACGGGTGTCACGTGATGCAGACTGGTCGAGGGATAAAGCAGCATGTGCCCAGCCGGGAGTTTTACGCGCTGAACGCCGTATGTGTCTTCCACACACAGCTCGCCGCCGTCATACTCTTCCGGTTCCGCGAAGAAGAGTGTCGCTGAAAGATCCGTGCGGATGCGATGCGGTGTGCCCGGGACTTGTCGGATCGCGTTGTCGACGTGTGTGCCGAAAGATTGTCCGCCGGAGTAACGATTAAATAGCGGCGGGAAAACCCGCAACGGAACGGCTGCGGAAAGGAAAAGCGCGTTCCTGGACAGCGCACTGAGGATCATTTCCCCCAACTCGCGTGCGGCGGGACTTCCTTCCGGGAGTTGCATGTTGTCCTTGGCTTTCGCGGACTGATGACCGGCCGTGACTTTGCCATCGACCCATTCGGCTTTGTCGAGAATCTGGCGCGCCTTCACAACTTGTTCCTGTGTAAGGACATCTGGAATTCGGATAAGCATCTTTTAAAATGAAAAGTTGACGCTGACGGTTGCGGAGCGCCCGGCGCCCGGGACGAAGTGTCCACCGCCAAGCCGGTCGATATATTGCTCGTCGAAGATGTTATAAACGTTCGCCTGGACGGTGATATTCTTCGTGATCGCGTAAGAAGCCATCGTGTCGAAAAGCCAGTATTGATCGGATTCCCGGCGGTTCAGCGAGCTCGTGTTGTTGAAGCGAGTGCCCGAATACTGCGCACCGCCACCGACGGTAAGACCAAACGGGAATTCGTACGTCGTCCAGAGGTTGAAGGATTGATCCGGCGTCTGCGGCAATTCGTTGCCCACCTGCGTTGGATCGGTGGATTTGTCTACTTCGGAATCCAGATAAGTGTAGCCCGCAAAGACGTTCCAGCCTTCGACGATTTCGCCGGATACGCCCAGCTCGACGCCTTGCACATGCTGCTCGCCATCGAGAACCTGCTGAGTGTCATTTGTGGGATCGGTCACACGGGCGTTCGTTTTGTCCGTGCGGAAAAGCGCCGCAGTTAACGCGAGTCTTCCGTCGAAAATGTCCCATTTCGTGCCGATTTCGTAAGTATCGTTTTCCTCGGGATCAAGATTTGCGTTCGCAATGCTGATCGGGCTCAGCGAGACGGCGCCTTCCGCAGACGGGTTGAACGACGTGCCGAACGCGGCATAGATCGCGCCGTTTTCGACCGGCTTGTAGGTCAACGCTGCGCGGTAACTGAACATCCGATCCACACGCGACAGATTCAAAAGCGTAACAGCACCGGTCGTGGGGTTGACTGTTTTTTGTTCGTAATCAGAACCGTAATAGTCCCAGCGGAGGCCACCGGAGAGCTGCCAATGCTCATTAAATTTGAGGGTATCGAAGAGATAAACCCCCACGGAATCGGACTCAGCCTCCGTATACCCTCCCGTCCGGGTGATGTGGCCGAAGTAGGGACGCGACGGATCGGGATTGAAGAGGTCGGTCGGATATATCGCGGGTCCGGACTGCACGCGGACATGATTTTTCGCTTTTTCGTGAGCGTAGTCGGCGCCTGTAGCGATATCGTGCTGGATGCCCCATGTCTCGAGATTGATCTCGAACGCAAGATTGTCGCCGAAAATTTCATCCGTCTGATCGCGCGACTGGAATTGCGCGTTGACAGCGACAGCGGGATCAGTCGCGGTGGCAATGTAACGTGGCGCGCTCGTGACTTGATCGCGGCTGGTGTTGCCGTAGCGGAAGCTGTTGTTCACCGAGACCGAATCGGTGAAGTCGTGTTCCAGAGTCACTGTGCCTAGATCGGTCCGCGTGATAACAAAGTCGCGATTCTTAAGTCCGTAGAAGTTACCGAAATCCACCGGGGACGGCTCGTTGGCCGCGCTGGGCGGCAGGACGCGCTGACCAGGAGTAATCGCGCCGGTGACAGGATTGACCGTGTTGGCCGGTACCCAGGGAATCCCGTAGTCCGGAGTGCCGTCTTCTTCGAGATGGAAGTAGCTCAGAATCAAGCGTGTATCCGTGCCGAGGCCAAACGCCAGCGAAGGTGCGATACCCCATTTGCGAAATTCTACGTCGGTGCGTCCCGGCGTTTCTCCTTCGGACCACATGCCGTTCAGCCGAAACGCAATGCCAGGGCCGTGAGCCGTTACCGCTTCCGCAGGAACGGAATTTTTGCCAGCGCTTTTACCATCAGCAATCGCTTTCCCATCGGGAGTCGGTGCCGGCGCGGGAGCGGGCGCGGAACCAAACGAAAGTGGCTGGTTGATATCGATAGTGAACCGTTTGAACTCATCTGTGCCGAAACTCGTGTTGGCCCGATAAAACGGATCCAGTTGAGGCGTTTTGCTGGAGAGATTCACTGAACCACCTGTCGAACCACGTCCCGTGTAGTTTGACGCCGGGCCTTTTACGACTTCGACCTGTTCGGTGTTGAACGGATCTCTTGAGTAGCCGCCGAAATCGCGAAAACCGTCGATGAAGATATCGTTGCGTGCTTGAAACCCCCGGATGGAGAGAAAGTCGCCCCCGGGTCCGCCTCCACCTTCACCGGCCTGCATGGAAATGCCGGGGACGTTGCGCAATACGTCACGCAGCGTCGTCGCATTTTGCTGTTGGATAACCGCTTCGGGCACAACGTTGATCGTCTGCGGAATATCGAGGAGCGGCTCCGTGTATTTCACCGACTCGACGCGATCCGCTTTATAAGGAGAGCCAGCCTGTTGGCCCGTGACAACGACTTCGGGCATTTCTTCGGAATTAGCGGTCTCAGCGGTCTTTTTTTTGACTGGTGCGGCTTCTTGGGCGTGAGCGCCAGAAAACGCCAGGCCGAGGGCGGCGGTTAGTTTAAGAGCGTTGCCGAGCGTGGACGGATCGTTGGAAGACATTTAGAAATGCAGGAACAAGGTCAAGGTTGTGGGTTGTCGATCCGGAAAACGGCTGGAGGGCGTCCGAATCTGCCGCAAACTGTAGCGGCTCCTGCGACTGCGCCGCCTTCGCTGTATTGCCAAAAATTATCGGCGGATTGCGCAAAAAGGACTGCGCAAAAAGGATGCCCAACAGCTCTCCGTTGCTGACACCCAGCCACCGCGATCGGTGCATTGGAGGAGACCTGGTGCGCCGACGGGGAGTTCGTCCCGAGTGGTTTGGAAATGGTCCCAGTCCTTTTTACGGAGTCTCCGGTGAATGTGCCCTCACATCCTCCAGGACAGGGCTAAACGCGACAACAGGACGCACCTCGACCGTTAGACCAAGAGGCAGCCCCGGACACATTTTGGCAATCTCCGTAGCCTCGTCGAAGTCGGTAACGCTCAGAAAAAGATACCCGCCGACCACTTCCTTGGCCTCGGCGTACGGACCATCGATCACCGTCTGACCACGCGCGCCGGAAACCAGGCGACCTTGCAGTCCCAAGGGACGACCGTGCTGGACTTTGCCTCTGGCAGCAAGGCCGTCATACCAGTCGTTCCACTGTTTCGCCAATTCCGCGCGCTGTTCGAGCGACAGATGTTCATGAGCCTCCGGTCCGGCGTTTCGGAAAAGCAGCATGAATGCGTCGGTCGGGGGCGTTGCCATGACAGAAACGGATCATAGCCGGTTTGGATCGAAGCGTCAAAACGTACCCGAATTGCCAGAAAAGCCGGTCAATTTCGCCGCCCTGCCGGTCGCAGAATTGTCGCAAAATAGCCGTTTCGTGGACGTATGTGACACCCCATACTGACGATATGAAACAGAAAGCATCCGCAGTCTGGCAAGGCAGCCTCAAAGAAGGCGCCGGCACCCTCACCACCGGCTCTGGCGCGCTCGTTGCCAAGCCTTACTCCTTTAAAACCCGGTTCGAAGGCGAGCAGGGCACCAATCCTGAAGAGCTCATCGGCGCCGCGCACGCGGGCTGTTTTTCGATGGCCTTCTCAATGATCCTCGGCATGGCCGGATTCACTCCGGACAAGATCGAAACGTCGGCCACAATAACGCTCGAGCCGAAGGACGGCGGATTCGCCATTACGGCAAGCCACCTCGATGTGACTGCGACCATCCCGGGCATTGACGATGCCACGTTCCAAGATCTCGCTGGCAAAGCCAAAGCCGGTTGTCCCGTGTCCAAAGTGTTGAACACGGCGATCTCGATGGACGCAAAGCTGGTGTAAAGTCCCGCCGGTCTAATCGAAGATCGTTACTGCCGGCTCCTAACCCGGGCGCGCCAGGCGTGCGATTTCATGCCTGGCGTCAACGACAAGCCGCCGAAGTTGCGAGCAGCTCGATTTTGTCGAAGGGGATCGTGACTTCCTCATGTCAAGCGCACGCCGCCGTCGATGAGAATTTCCGATCCGACTATGTAACTCGACTCTTCCGAAAGCAAAAAGCGGGCAAGCTTCCCAACTTCCTCAGCAGTACCGAAGCGTTTCAAAAGCGACTTGGCGGCAGCCGTTTCTTCGAAGCCATGCTGCGCCTCGGCAGTCAAACCGAGCTTTTCGATGATGGGAGTCTGAATGGGGCCGGACTTAGCACGTTGACGCGGATACCTCGGGGCGCAAGTTCGACAGCCAGAGTTTTCCCAAAGGAGACAACGGCAGCCTTCGTTGCCGAATAGAGCGACGTGGCAGGAAATGCGATGGATGCCGCAAGCGAGGAGGTAAACACGACCGAGCTGGGATTTCCCAGCAGCGGCAACAACGACTGGAGCTGAAAATAGAGCCCGCGCACGTTGATGCTGAACATGTCTTCATATTGTTGCGGCGTCGCTGTTTCGAATGGGGCGAACTGGGCGATGCCGGCATTCAGGAAAGCTCCGTCCAAGCGGTCAGTATATTTTTTGACTTCGTCCCCAATTGACTGGGCGGCGCTCAGAGAGCCGGCGTCGGATTGGAAAACGACAGCGCCCGCGGGCAGGAGCTTCTGCGCTGCGGCGAGGGTCTCGGGGTTCCGGCCTGTGATGATGACTTTCGCTCCGTCGGCGCCGAGGAGTTGGGCGGTGGCGAGGCCGATGCCGGTCGTGCCGCCGGTGATAAGGATCGTTTTGTTAGTCATAGCAGAAAAAAGCGCGAACGAGCCAAAGCCACAAGGCGCTTGTTGAAATCGATATCACCAGCCATTCACAGTGCCGAGAGGGAATGTAAATAGATCCCACGCCTAATCACATGGGCCTGCGCCGTCATCGATGGCTTCCTCAGGCGCTGAGGCTTTGAAAAAAAAGAAGCGAGCAAGGCCGTCCATTGTTTCTTCCCTTTTTGAGGGAGCCAATTCCGATCCTTTCGGAACCAGTGGGCAAACCTTGCTCATAGACTATAACGTTCTTATCGGCAGAACAGATGCAATTTTGTTAAGAATTTTGAAGACGTCCTTCTGTGTGCCTGTGAACGGTAACGGCTGGCGATTTTGTGCACGTCCCTGGGGCACGAAACACGCATGGCGGAATCTGTCGAACGAACCGGCAGTCGGACTGGGCTGTGGCCACTCCGCAGCTTGGACAATTTTTCCTGGAAGTCGGAAGGCCGAACACACGAGCGAGGTCTCGTCATTGTTCGCGAGGTAGCAGCGCCTTTAACACTTCCGGCAGGACTTCGCCTGCCGCGCCGGTGAGGACGTAGTCTGCCTGTTTGGTCAACGGCGTCGCATTCGGGTTGATCTCCACGACCGCAGCTCCGCTGGCTTTCGAGTGAAATGGTAGATCGGCCGCCGGATACACGACGGTGGAGGTGCCGACGGAAAAGAACACGTCGCAACCTGCGCTTTTCTCAAACGCAAGCGAGAGAGCGACCGCCGGTAATGCTTCCTCGAACCAAACGACGTCGGGTCGCAGCAGCCCGCCGCACCGCGGACATTTCGGAGGCACGTCGCCCGTGTCTGGCCAGCTCGCCACGACGGTGTCCTCCTCAAAGCACTTTGTGCGGGTGATATTCCCGTGCAGTTCGATCACCTCCCGGCTGCCCGCGCGTTGATGCAGGCCGTCCACGTTTTGCGTAATAAGCGTGAACTGCGGCACGCGTTTTTCCATCTCAACGAGCGCCAGGTGCGCTGGATTCGGCTCAGCAGCGGCCACGAGTTCGCGGCGCCAGGCATACCAGTCCCAGACCAATTTCGGATTGCGGCGGAAAGCCGTCGGCGTAGCCAGATCCTCGGGCTGAAACCGCGCCCAGAGTCCCGTCTGCGCTTCACGAAATGTCGGCACCCCGCTCTCCGCAGATACTCCCGCGCCGGTCAGCACCGTCACGCGCTGTGCCTTGGCAAGCAAATCCGTCAAACCTTGTGGGATCCTCATGCGCCGATGCTACTTCCGTAGTAAGAGGCCCAACAAGCCTGCACTGAGCGCGCTGAAATCGTGATCAACGAGCATCAGCGGCATCGATAAAATACCGAAGTCAGCTGACGCTTCCGGCCTTCATCTCATAGATCATCCCCCATAACCGGTCGATCTCGCCAAGTTCAATCACCTGAAGCGGTCTCAAACCGTCAAATGCGCGATTGGGCTCATGTAACCAAGGAGAAATCGCCTCCGTGTTAACGATCTCGTCCAGGGCGTCGAGAAGCCGACGGATCTCATGCAGTCTACGTTTCGCTGGCTGGCTGGGCAATTTGCCTCCAGACCATTCGGCGAGCGCACGCAGGGAAAATCCGGTCATTCTCCCTAGTTCCTCGCGTTTTAGGCCATACTTATTGCAGAGCGTATTGACATCGGAACCGCCTTGTTGCACTTCGCCGATCAGCTTGGCAGCCAGTGTCGCTTTGCGATACTTCGCAAATCTCTGAACGCCTGCGATTTGTGTGCGCCCTACTCGTGGGCGATCGGGGAGCGCACCCTCGGCCGTCCCTGAGCGCACCACCGGTCTGCCCCGTCCACCGGTCGGCTTCACTTTGGGTTTGGAGGCCATGACGGTGTTAGCCTCCGGCGTTTTACCCCCGACGTCCAGCAGACGTGCATGCAAATTTGCATCCTCTATGCATGAAAGAATGGCGCGAGGATTCCACGCCACACGGCTTTCGCGTGTTCGGCTTACACCGTCCGGTCTACGGCTTCGGCTACTTTGCGAACCCGGTTCACCAAATCGACAAACGCGCTTTCCGTTAACGCCTGTTCCCCGTCGCTTTTCGCGAATTCGGGGGCGTTGTGCACTTCGATCATCAGGCCATCGGCACCTGCGGCTACGGCAGCGAGTGCCATTGAGGACACGTGTTCCCGCAGACCGATACCGTGGGTCGGATCGACGACAACCGGCAGATGCGTTTCGGCCTTGAGCACCGGTACCGCATTCAAATCCAGTGTGTTGCGCGTCATCGTCTCGAAAGTCCGGATGCCCCGTTCACACAGCACAACATTGAAGTTTCCCTCGCTCAGGATGTATTCGGCGCTCATCAATAAATCCTTGATCGTCGCGCTCATGCCACGCTTGAGCATCACTGGCAGCTTGCTCCGGCCAACCTCCTTGAGCAGCGCGAAATTTTGCATGTTCCGGGCGCCGACTTGGAGGCAGTCAGCGTATTCCTCGATCACCTCCAAATCCTTCGTGTCCATGATTTCGGTGATCACGGGTAATCCGGTCGCTTCCCGAGCTTCTGCGAGCAGTTTCAACCCTTCTGCCCCCAGCCCCTGAAAACTGTAAGGAGAAGTCCGTGGTTTGAAAGCCCCGCCGCGAAGGATCTTCGCTCCCGCTTTTTTTACGATTTGCGCAATTTCCGTGATCTGACTACGGCTCTCGACCGAACAAGGGCCGGACATCAGGACGATTTCGGGGCCGCCAAGCGTCACATTTCCGATCCGAACCTTCGATGGCGTCCCGCGAAATTCATAAGCCGCCAGTTTGTGCGGCTTCAAAACGGGCGTCACGGATTCTACACCAGGGATGGCTGCGAGTGGTTTCTCACGAATGATGTCTTCCGGCCCAATAACGCCGATGACGACCCGCTGCGCTCCGTGGCTGACTTCGGCCTTGAGCCCCCACTCTTTGATGCGATGCACAATATGCTCGATCTGCGCGTGGGTCGTGCCCGGTTTTGTGACGATAATCATAGGGATGAAAAGTGGCGTTGGAGGGGCCGGAAATGTGTTGGCGGTAACACGGCGCGTCAAGCGGCAAGCAGGGGTCATCGCCTGCGAACGGCAAAACTTGTGAAAGACTCCGTGCGCTCACCGGGCGCCACCTCTTGTCAGGTGATCTCTATCGCTGTAAGAAAACCGTCTCATGCCGGGCGCCGCTTCCATTCTCAACTCAGCCAACGGCGATGCGATCATCCGTGCTCGCGGTGTGACGAAACGGTTCGGTGATTTTGTGGCTCTCCAAGGGCTCGATCTTGACGTTCGCGTTGGAGAATGTGTCGGATTGCTGGGGCCGAATGGCGCCGGGAAATCCACATTTATCGGGTGTCTTTACGGGGTCGTTCTCCGCAGTGGTGGCGAGCTGAATGTTTTTGGTCACGACCCGACGAAGGACGCGCGGCGCATCAAACAACGACTGGGCGTCGTTCCACAGGAAAATGCTTTGGATGAGGAACTGACCGTCGTGGAAAACATGCGGCTCTATGCCCGATTCGAAGGGCTCTCAAACGGAGCCGCCCTTCCGCGGATCAACGAGTTGCTTGCCCACATGGCGCTCGATCACAAACGCGATGCCACGATCAAAACGCTCTCCGGCGGCATGAAACGGCGGCTGACGTTTGTCCGCGGACTCTTGTCGGACCCCGAGCTGCTGATTCTCGACGAGCCGACCACGGGCCTCGATCCGACGGTAAGGCATTTGCTTTGGGAAAAAGTGCAGGGATTCCGGGACGCAGGCAAAACCGTGCTCGTGACGACCCACTACATGCACGAGGCGGAAATTCTTTGTGACCGGATCATTATTCTGAACCGGGGAACGGTCGTCGGCACCGGGTCACCGCGGGAATTGATCGATCGCGAAGTGCCCGGTTTTGTTGCGATTTTCTCCCCTGAAAACGGCGAACGCCTCACGCCCTACGTCCGTTCCGACTGGCATCTTTTTCATCAGGGCCAGCAATGCTGCGTCCGAGCTCCGCGAATCGAGGATTTAACCACGCTCCAACAAATTGCCGGAGTCACAGCGCTTCAACTTCGCCCCTCGAACCTGGAAGACGTTTACCTGAAGCTCACCGGGAGGGAACTCGACGACAATGAATAACGTCGCTGTTTCGCTGCGGTTGGCCTGGCACGTCGTCGTGCGCAACTGGGTTGTGTACCGCAAAGATTTCCTGGCGAATATTTCGCCGACTTTGGCCGATCCGGCGCTGATGATGGCCTCGCTCGGCATGGGGCTTTCGCCGTTTATCAGCCAGATCCAGGGGCTGCCATACGCCCATTTTCTAGCTCCCGGGATGGTGGCCACGACGGCGCTGTTTACGGCCTTTTTTGACTGCAGCTATGGTTTTTACGTGCGGATGACCTTTGAATCCGTCTTTAAAGCGATGCTCACGACGCCGATCGGCGTGTTGGAAGTCGTGCTTGGAGAATTCATGTGGGTCTTCATCCGGGCGGCACTCATGGGAGGTGGCGTCGGATTGGTGCTGGCCGTGATGGGGCTTCTCCCAAATCCATGGGCGGTGTTGGTGTTCCCGTTCGTTGCCGGACTGCTCGCCGTGCCGTGCGGCGCCATCGGTCTCCTCGCCGCGTCGTTGGTCCGGAACATCAATCAATTTCAAACCGTCTATTCCTTTCTGATCGCGCCGATTTACTTCCTGTCGGGTGTA
Source organism: Chthoniobacterales bacterium (assembly GCA_036524675.1). Lineage (GTDB taxonomy): Bacteria > Verrucomicrobiota > Verrucomicrobiia > Chthoniobacterales > DASVRZ01 > DATDAW01. The sequence goes on from DATDBU010000053.1 coordinate 13,915, forward strand.
TTTTTCCCCGTCGCCGACCGGCCAGTGCTCAACGTCGTGGCACAATTTTCACCGTTCTATCACGGACTCCGCCTGCTCCAGATGGCCGCCTGGGATCGCTGGTCGCCGGCCGCCCTGTTCCATCTCACGATCTTGGTAGCCTTCGCCGTCGTCCTTGGGACATGGGCATTCTACAAAATCCGCGGAAAGCTCACGAGCTGAGCAAGTTGTAGCGGCGGTCTGTGCCGCCGTTCTCCTTGGGCCAAGCCGACGGTCACAGACCGCCGCTACAACGGAATTCGCTTAAGTCGTCAAAGCCGCGCGCTCGTCGATGCCGACACCGGATTTCTCGAGGAAATAATCGTAACCGCCGACGTAGGGAGTCACTTTGCCGTCGGAAACGTGAAGGACTTTGGTGGCGAGTTTACGGATGAAATGCACGTCGTGAGAGATAAAAACCAGCGTGCCTTCGTAGTGCTCCAACGCCAGGATAAGCGACTCGACCGTGTGGATGTCCAGATGTGTCGTCGGTTCATCCATGAGCAACAGATTGGGCGGATCGACGAGGAATTTGATCAGGTTCAACCGCGTTTTCTCGCCGCCGCTGAGGACAGCCGTCTTTTTGTAGATCTCCTCTTTGCGGAACAGGAACGAACCGAGAATCCCGCGCGTTTCGTCCTCGCGGAGATTGCCGTTGGCGGCCATCACTTCCTCGAGGATGGTTTTATCGGGATCCAACGTCGCCGAACGATGCTGGGAAAAGTAGCCGATTTTGGCGTTGTGCCCCTCGTTCCGGACACCTTTCTGGAAGTCAACCACACCGGCCAGAATCTTGAGCAGCGTCGATTTACCCGCACCATTCGGTCCGACGAGCACCGTGCGTTCGCCACGTTCGATGGTTAAATCCAAGCCCTCGTAAACCTTGTGCGCGCCGTAGGCCATGTAAATGCCTTCCAGCGAAATCGCGCGCTGCCCGCCTCGGGGCGGTTGCGGAATTTGAAACCGGAACGGCTTACGCGGCGGCACCGGTTTTTCGAGGATTTCCATGCGCTCGATCTGCTTGAGTTTGCTCTGCGCCTGCGCCGCCTTCGACGACACGGACCGGAACCGATCCGCAAACTCCTGCAACGACGCAATTTCCTTTTGCTGATTCTTATAGGCGGCCACCCGCTGTTCGTAATCCGCCTCTTTTTGCTTCAAGTAAGCACTATAATTGCCCGTCCAGGAAATGAGTTTGCGGTCCGAGATTTCGTAAACCGTCTCAACCAATTCATCCATGAACTGCCGGTCGTGCGAAATCAGCAGCACGGCGCCGGAATAGGTTTTCAAATAATTCTGCAACCACAACAGCGAGAGCAGGTCGAGATGGTTCGTCGGCTCGTCGAGCAGCAGCAAATCTGGCTCCATCACGAGCAAACGGGCAAGGTGTGCGCGCATGATCCAGCCACCGCTCATCTCCTTCGCTTTCCGCTCGAAATCCGACTCACGATAGCCCAGGCCGCTCAGTATCTTCTTCGCCTTCGCCTCAACCTGCGGATTGTTGAGTGCATCAAATTTAGCGTGCGCTTCCAGGTATTCAGCGCCATCGACGGTTCCAGCCTTCTCCAGTTCGGCCAATCTTTCTTCCAACGCCGGGAGCTCCCCCGCCCTTCCGGTGGCAACATCAAGCACCGTCTCGTCACCCACCTGCTCGCTCTCCTGCGGCAGGTAACCGATCATCGTCCATTCGTCGCGCTCCACGGCGCCGGTATCCGGCTCGTTCTCCTTGAGGATGATCGAAAACAGCGTCGATTTGCCCGCGCCATTGGGTCCCACCAGCGCCACGCGCTCCCCGTAATTCACCTGCATCGCGGCATTTTCAAACAGGGTTCGCCCCCCGTGGCTCATCTTCAAATCGCGTATCGTCAACATGGCTCTCCGATCTTTCTCTTGGAAGCGGTCACTGTGCAGGTACCCGACGAAAGTTCAACCCAGAGTCCAGCTGATTAGCGATCAGTGATAGCCTTCTCTCCAGCAAACTGGAGGTGCAATCTGTTAAGCCGGAACGAGTCAGCCAAGAAGCCCTTTGTCGAAAAACTCAGCTCTGTCATGGTTATGAGTCTCAATGGACTGGTCGCCGCTTACGAAAAAACCCGCGTCCGGTGCCGGGCGCGGGTTTTTCGAAAATCGGACGAATGTCTCTGCGGCCTATCGCGAGTAGAGCTCGACGACGAGCTGTTCGTTGACGATCGGGGCGATTTCTTCGCGGCTTGGGATGCGGGAAACGCTGCCCGTGAATTGGTCCTTGTCCACGGTGAGCCAATCGGGAACCGGCGAGATTTGGGTCAACTCGACAAACTTGGCAGCGAGCCGGCGGGAAGCCGGTCTATCCTTGATCGTAATCACGTCGCCAGGACGGACGTTGAAGCTGGAGACGTCGACTTTGCGGCCGTTAACGGTCACGTGGCCGTGGGAAACGCTCTGGCGGGCGGCGCTGCGGCTGTTGGCGAAACCGAGACGAAAAACGACGTTGTCGAGACGAGTTTCCAAAAGCTGAAGCAGGATCTCGCCGGTAACGCCGCGCTTAGTGCGGGCAATTTCGAAGTAGCGGCGGAACTGCCGCTCCAATACGCCATACATGTGGCGAAGCTTCTGTTTCTCAGCGAGAGCGAGCGCGTATTCGGACTGCTTGCGGCGGGAACCTTTCGGGCCGTGGATGCCGGGCGGATAATTTTTGCGTTCGAGAGCTTTGTTCGCACCGAAAAGAGCGACGCCGTAGCGGCGGCTGATGCGGGTTTTGGGGCCTGTATAACGTGCCATGAGAAAAAAGTTTAAAGTTTTGTAAGTCTTAAGAGCGTGGTTCAGAGTTCGTCGTCTTAAAACTTACAAACTTAAGACTTAAAACTCCACTGGATCAGACACGACGCTGTTTCGGCGGACGGCAGCCGTTGTGAGGAACTGGCGTGACGTCTTTGATGATGCTGATTTCCAGGCCGATGGCCTGCAAAGCGCGGACGGCGGATTCGCGACCCGAACCCGGCCCTTTGACGCGGACTTCGACTTCTTTCAAGCCATGCCCCATGGCCTGGCGGCAGGCGTCCTGGGCAACCATTTGCGCCGCGTATGCGGTGCTCTTACGGGAGCCTTTGAACCCGACTTTGCCGGCGCTGGACCAGCCAATGATGGCACCGGTCTGATCGGTAATGGAGACAATGGTGTTATTGAACGTCGCAAGAACGTGGGCAATGCCCGTGTGGATATTCTTGCTACCCTTGGCCTTAACGATTTTGGGCTTCTCGATATCGTTCGGATCGAGCGAAAGGTTTTCCTTTTTCGGCTCTTCAGCTGCGTGTGTCGCTTCCTTCTTGGCTTTTGGAGCCTTCGGTTTCGCGGTCTTTGGAGTCGCATCCGCGGTTGCAGCCGGAGCGACGGCGGCTTCGGGAGCCGGGGCGGCCGGGATTTCGGGATTCAGTTCTTCTGCCATGGTCTCGATTTAGTAATTACGCCTTGGCGCGTTGAACGCCGACGGTTTTGCGCGGGCCTTTTCGTGTGCGCGCGTTGGTGGATGTGCGCTGTCCGCGCACCGGCAATCCGCGACGGTGACGGATGCCACGGTAACAATTGATAGCTTGCAAACGCTTGAGGTTGCCCTGGATTTCCCGGCGGAGATCGCCTTCGATCGGGAGTTTGCTGGCGGTGATGGCGTGGATGAGTTCGCCGAGCTGTTCAGGGGTCAAATTCTTCGCCCGGATATTCGGGTCGATATTGGCCTGTTCGAGGATCTTTTTGGCGGTAGCTGGCCCGATGCCATAAATGTAAGGCAGGGAAGCTTCGATGCGTTTGTCGCCGGGGATTTCAACGCCCAAGAGTCGTGGCATAAGTTAGTAAATTTTGGATTTTGGATTTTGGATTCTCGATTGAATCAGCCCTGCTTTTGTTTGTGGCGCGGGTTCTTGCAGACGACGCGGACGACGTTTTTGCGTTTCACAACGCGGCACTGCTCGCAAAGGCGTTTGACAGAGGCTCTTACTTTCATGGGTCAAATTGTGGTGTTCTTCTAAAATTGATCTTCAGGGGACAAAAAAACGCTTCCAGAAAGCGTCTTCCTGGCGCGTTTGAGAGGTCCTCTGTCCTATCTTTGCCGGAAGGTAATCCGGCCCTTTGACAAGTCGTAGGGGGACATCTCTACCATAACTTTATCGCCTGGCAAGATACGAATGAAGTGCAAACGCATTTTTCCTGAAATGTGAGCCAGGATGCGATGTCCGTTCGGCAATTCCACCCGGAACATCGTGTTCGGAAGCAGTTCGACTACTTTGCCTTCAACTTCGATAGCGTCTTTTCTCGCCATGTGAGGATTTCGGGTTCTCCGTTTGTGATGAGGACAGTGTGTTCAAAGTGGGCGGAAGGTCTCGCATCCGCAGTAACGACTGTCCAGCCGTCTTGCAAGATTCTCACTGCGGCCGTGCCCATATTCACCATTGGCTCTATCGCCAGCGTCATCCCCGGTTTCAACTTCGGGCCCGAGCCCCATTTGCCGTAGTTCGGGACTTGCGGCTCTTCGTGCAGCTTTTTTCCTACGCCGTGCCCCACAAATTCACGCACGACATTATAGCCGTTCGCAACGACTTCATCCTCAATTGCCGCGCTGATGTCCCCTACCCGGTTACCCGCGAATGCCTGCCGGATGCCGATGTAAAGCGAACCTTCGGTAACGTCGAGCAGTCGTCGGATGCGAGGATCGATGGCGCCTGCCGCGACGGTCGTCGCTGTATCGCCGACGTAGCCGTGATGGAACACGCCAATGTCCAGCTTAACGATGTCTCCGTACTGGATGCGGCGTTTACCGCCGATACCGTGAACGACTTCGTCATTGATCGAAATGCAAATATTACCAGGGAACTGCCGGTAATTCAGAAAGGCGCTGGTACAATCATTTCGGGCGATTAAATCGGCTGCGAATTGATCCACTTCACCGGTCGTGATGCCGGGACGGACGATTTCACTAACCTGGTCGATGACCGCTCCCGCTAGCCGGCCGGCCGCGCGCATCCGCTCAATTTCCTTCGGTGTCTTGATCGGAATCATACGACCACGGGGTTCGACACAAGCACGGCGTCGAGGTCAGCGAAAACCGCATCTGCATTTCGATTGCCGTTAATGCGGACCAATAAGTTCCGTTCCGCGTAAAATGACATAAGCGGTTTCGTTTTTTCGGCGTAGACCCTGAGACGTTCCCTGAGAACTTCTCGTGTGTCGTCAGCGCGACGCTCCAGGTGACCCCCACATTTCGGACACCGCGCATCATGATTTCCGCCCAGATGTGTCCGGACATTAAAGACCGATTTACAAATCGGGCACTGCATGCGGTTAAGGATGCGGTCTTCTATGGTCTCGACTTCGCAGTCGAGTGAAAAAACGACGTCCAACGGAGTCCCGCGTTTCTTTAAAAACGACTCCAGCCGCACGGCCTGCAGCAGCGTTCGGGGGAAGCCATCCAAAACAAAAGCCTCACGTCCCCCATCGAGCCATTTCTCCACAACAGCGATCACCAATTCGTCCGGAGCAAGATGTCCCTTGGACGTGTGCTCTGCAGCAAGACGCCCGAGTTCAGTACCGGCCTTGGCTTCGTCGCGTAGCAGGTGCCCCGTCGAAACCGCCGGTATTCCGTGCTTTTCATGGATCCGATTCGCCTGCGAACCTTTTCCCGAGGCGGGCGGTCCAACCAGCACAATTCGACGCTTCACCCGTCCTCCTTACCTGTCTCGCAAGAACACGAGGATGACGACTCCGGCGAGCACTACCGTCGCGAGCGCGGTGTAAATCCACACGAGCGTCCCCTCACCGATGACATTCCCTTTGTTAAATGCGGCCCGATCGAAACGCCCACGGATCTTGCCTTTGCGCAGGAATCCGTCGTAATGGCGCTGGATCAAATGAGTTTCCACCTGGCGCATCGTGTCCAGCACGACACCAACCAGAATCAAAAGACTCGTGCCGCCGAAAAAGCCTGCAACCACCTGGGGAACACGCATGGCTTCCATGAGCACCTGAGGCACAATCGCGATAATCGTTAGGAAAATCGCGCCGGCAAAAGTCAGGCGGCTCATTGTGAAATTCAGAAATTCCGCCGTCGGCTTTCCCGGACGAACCCCAGGAATGTAACCACCGTTCTTCTTAAGATCGTCAGCGATCTGGTTGGGCTGAAATTGTGTGGCCACCCAGAAATAGCTGAAGAAGAAAATCATCGCGCCATAGAGGGTGTAATGAAGCCAGCCAGCCGTCAGCATGTGCGCCAGTTCATTTGCCCAGCCCTGATTTTTGAACAGGAATGTGATGATTGTACTCGGGAAAAGCAGGATTGCCTGCGCGAAAATGATCGGCATGACGCCCGCGTAGTTGACCTTAAGCGGCATGTACTGGGTCTGGCCGCCGTAAACCTTTCGGCCTACCACGCGCTTGGCGTATTGAACGGAAACTTTGCGCTGCGCCTGCGTAATCGCGATGACTCCCGCGATGACGATGAGCAGGAACAGAATCATCACTACTAGGAAGAACGGAGTGACCTGCGAGCCTTGAGAAGCATCGGAGGGCACAAATGTTTTCCACGCCTGCACCATCGCCGCGGGCAAACGAGCCGCGATGCCGACGGTGATAATCATGGAAACGCCGTTACCAATGCCGCGTTCGGTGATCTGGTCACCCAGCCACATGAGGAACATCGTTCCAGCCGTCAATGTGATGACTGTCAGGATGCTGAACGCAACAGGATTATCGAACACGACTAACGGTCCCACCCGTCTGATCGTGTCGCCAATGCCATGCAGGAACGGGCTGGTTTCCGGATGCAGAAACGACAAGGACAGCAGGTATCCCTGAAAAACACAGAGAGCGAGTGTCGTGTACCGTGTGTATTGCGTGATTTTCTGCCTTCCGCCGTCCTCACGTGCGAGTTTGCCTAACCGCGGAATCACCGCAGTGAGCAACTGAATCATGATCGACGCCGAAATATACGGCATTACGCCCAGCGAGAAGATCGCGCAATTTTCCAGCGCACCACCCGAAAACAGCGAGAAAAGAGCCGCAACGCTGCCACCAGCCTGCGGATCTACGGCGGTCCGGAACCACTCATGCAAAACGTGCGCATTAACGCCCGGCGTGGTAATCGCCGCGCCCATGCGCACGATGACGAGCATCGCAAGGGTAAAAAGCACCCTTTGCTTCAGCTCCGGAATTTTGAAGATATTGACGAAAGCGGAAATCATCGGGGCGACTTAGGGGCACGCCTGCGTTATTCCGCCGCCTTGCCAGCCGTCCGAATGCTAACCGAGCCGCCCGCTTTTTCGATGGCGGCACGAGCTGCCTCGCTCACTTTGTCCGCTTCGATAGTCAGAGCCCTGGTCAATTCGCCTCGTCCGAGGATCTTGACGCCGTCATAGTTTCCGCGGATGAGATTTGCTTTGAGGAGGGTTTCTTCGTTGACCGTCGCGCCGGCGTCGAATTCGTTGAGATCGTCCAGGTTGACGATCGCATAAACCGTTTTGAACGCAGCGTTGTTAAATCCGCGCTTGGGAAGGCGACGTATGAGCGGCATTTGACCGCCTTCAAATCCGAGGCGGATGCTACCACCCGAACGAGCTTTCTGGCCTTTGTGGCCTTTGCCGGAAGTCTTGCCATGACCGCTGCTCTCGCCAATACCGAGACGCTTGGTCCGATGGCGGGAGCCCGGACGGGGTTTCAAATTGTGAAGTTGCATTTTCCAGTCCTACTTTCTTGCGGATATCAGGCAGCTACGCTTGCCGTAGAGGCGACGGATGCCGGAGGTTTGATGCCGCGAATTTTAAAGATTTGATCTTTCTGACGCAGAGAGAGCAATGCTTGGATCGTCGCTTTGACGACATTCGAGTCGTTGTTCGACCCGAGAGATTTGGCGAGAATGTCTTTGATGCCGGCCGCCTCGACGACGGCACGCACGCCACCGCCGGCGATAATGCCCGTTCCAGGGGACGCCGGGCGCAGCAGAACGCGTCCGCCACCATGTTCCCCGATCACTTCATGCGGAATGGTGTTTTCGTGGATGGCCACGGGAACGAGCGATTTGCGGGCAGCTTCCGAAGCCTTGCGAATCGCTTCAGCCACTTCATTGGCCTTTCCGAAACCGACGCCGACTTTGCCTTTGTGGTCGCCTGCAACGATCAGCGCGCTGAAACTAAAGCGGCGGCCGCCTTTAACGACTTTGGCGCAGCGATTGATGAACACGACCTTTTCAGTCGTATCCGACTTCGGACCTTCACTCTTCTCCCGACCGCGGTCACCGCGGCGACCACCACCTTGATTTGGATTAGCCATATTAAAATTGGAGGCCGCCAGCCCGAGCCGCGTCGGCGAGGACTTTGACTTTGCCGTGATATTTGAAGCCGCCACGATCGAAGACGACCGCAGAGATATTTTTGGATTTTGCGCGATCGGCCACCAGAGCACCAACTTTTTCGGCGGTCGCCTGGTTGGCGCTGATGTTTTTGGTTTCCGCCCGGAAAGCCTTTTCGGTGGTTTGCACCGCGACAAGCGTCCTGCCGACCGTGTCGTCGATCACCTGGGCGTAAATATTCTTGCCCGAAAAATGCACAGCCAAACGAGGGCGTTCGGTAGTGCCGCTGACTTTCTTGCGAATGCGGGCGTGACGAATTTGGATTTTGCCTGAACCAGCCATGTTCGAAATAGGTTATTGAACCGTTTTGCCTTCCTTGCGGAGGATATGCTCGCCCGCATAGCGAACGCCTTTGCCTTTGTAAGGCTCCGGTGGGTAGTAAGCGCGGATATCCGCGGCAACCTGACCGACCAACTGTCGGTCGATGCCTTCTACGGCGATTTTGGTGTTTTCCGTTACGGTCACTTTGATGCCTTCCGGAATGTTAAAGAGGATTGGATGCGAGAAGCCCAAGCTAAGGTTAAGGACTTTGCCCTGAACCTGCGCCTTAAAACCGACGCCCTGGATTTCGAGATTCTTGGCAAAACCGGTGCTGACGCCCGTGACCATATTCGAAACGAGCGCACGTGTCAGACCATGCAAAGCGCGGACCTGGCGAACATCGCTTTCACGCTCAACATGGATCTCCTTGCCTTCCAAGCGGGCTTTGATCTGCTTCGGCAACGTCCAGGAAAGCTTGCCTTTCGGGCCTTCAACATTGACCGCGCCGTCGCCGCCGACTTCGAACTTTACTTTATCTGGCAGGAGCACTGCCTTTTTTCCAATACGGGACATGGTTATTCTCCTTTACCAAACGTAAGCGAGCAGTTCGCCGCCGACCTTCTCTTTGCGAGCCACATGCCCGCTGAGAACGCCTTTCGGGGTGGAAACAATCGCGACTCCGAGACCGCCCAACACACGCGGAATTTCCGTAGCTCCGACGTATTTGCGAAGGCCGGGACGGCTCACACGTTTGATGCCGGCAATGGCGGAATTCCGGTTCACGAATTTGGTGGTCACCTTGATCTGCGGATGTGCGCCGGTCGTGTCGATTTCGTAATCGGTGATGTAGCCTTCCTGCTTTAGAATCTTGGCGATATCCGCCTTGATACGGCTGTAGGGGGCTTCGACCAGCGCTTTTCGCGCTGCGGCCGCATTCCGAATGCGGGTCAAAAAGTCTGCGATTGGGTCAGTAAGTGTGCTCATTTGGTTTCAGATGCCGAGACTAAGCCGCTTTTGCGACCGGTTTCTTGGCCTTATCGGTGAACGGAACACCCAGCTCCGTGAGGAGAGCTTTGGCTTCTTCGTTCGTCTTCGCGGTCGTGACGATCGTCACGTCGAAACCGATATTGCGTTTCACTTTGTCGAGTTCGACTTCAGGGAAAATGGATTGATCAACGACGCCGAGCGTATAATTGCCGTTGCCGTCGAACGCGCGGGGTGAAATTCCGCGGAAATCGCGGATGCGCGGGAGCGCGGTGCGGATGAGACGCTCCAGGAATTCATACATGCGTTCGCCACGAAGAGTGACTTTCGCACCGATCGCCTGCCCCTGACGGAGCTTGAAGTTCGAGATCGACTTCTTGGCGATGGTTTCAGCGGCTTTCTGGCCGGTGATCAGAGCGAGCTCGTTCTTGGCGTCTTCGAGCGCCTGTTTGACATCGGATTGCGAAGCGATAGAGGTGTTGACGACGACCTTCGAGATTTTGGGAATCTGATGGACGTTTTTATAACCACGCGCCTCTTTGAGTGCCGGAATGACCCGTTCTTTATATTCGGTTAAAAGTGTGGCAGCCATGATTTAGCTTTTTTTGCGGCTGGTCTTCGCTTTTGCGGGCGCGGCATCGGCAGCAGCCAATTTGACGTTCGAAATATGAATCGGGCCTTCGCGCTCGATGATGGCCCCGTTCTGGTATTCCGGAGATTTCTTGATGTGCTTCTTGATAAGGCGTACACCTTCAACCAGAACCTGGTTTTTGGCGGTCAAAACCTGCAACACCTTGCCGCTGGCGCCACGGTGGTTGCCGGAGATGACGGTGACCTCATCACCTTTTCTGACGTGAGTTTTGATTCGGCTCATGGTTTTAGACTACCTCCGGGGCCATGGACACGATCTTCATGAAATTTTTCTCGCGAAGCTCGCGAGCGACCGGGCCGAAGATACGGGTGCCACGGGGGTTTTGATCCTTGTCGATGATGACAATGGCGTTGTTGTCGAAGCGGAGCGCGGAACCGTCTTCACGGCGAATCGGCTGCTTGGTGCGAACTACGACAGCACGAACAACGTCGCCCTTCTTTACAGTGCCGTTATGGGCGGCTTCCTTGACGTTGGCCGTGATGATGTCGCCGACAGCGGCGGTTTTCGTCGCCTTCCCAATGACGCCGATCATCGTTGCCATGCGCGCGCCGGTATTATCGGCAACATCCAATCTGGAGCGAATTTGAACCATGGTAAGTAGCTGATCTCCGCGGTTAGTGTTTCAGAACGGAGACCAGGCGCCAGCGCTTCAGCTTGCTTAGCGGACGAGTCTCCATGATTTCCACGACATCGCCGACCTGTGCGGCATTGTCTTCATCGTGGACGTAAAAACGTTTGGACTGCTTGATGATCTTGCCGAATTTCCGGTGCGGCACGCGCGTGACAGTCTCGACGACGGCGGTCTTGGCCATCTTGTTCGACACAACTTTGCCGACGCGAGTTTTGCGCAGCGCACGGGCGCGTTCGACCGATTCGGTCGCCGACGCGCCGGCAGATGTTTCAGGTGAAAGTGTTTCGCTCATTTTTTGCGGGGCGGGGACTATCCGTTATTTATCGAGTTCCGCAAGCACAGTTTCGATGCGAGCGACAGATTTTCTGTTCTTGGTAAGCTGAGCCGGATTCTCAAGCTGGCCGGTCTGCTGTTGCAGGCGCAGCTTGAAGCTTTCCTCACGCAGCTCTGCTTTCCGGGCGATGAGCGCCTCTTTGTCGAGGCCGCGAATTTCTTTGATCTTCATGGCTTAGGCGGTCGCAACGTGGTGGCGGCTGATGAAACGGGTCCGGATCGGAAGCTTGGTCGCGGCGAGACGCAGCGATTCGCGAGCAACGGATTCCGGCACACCGTCGAGTTCGAACAGAACGTTACCAGGCCGCACCGTGGCAACCCAGTATTCCGGCTGGCCTTTACCTTTACCCATTCGGGTTTCCGGCGGACGGGCCGTGACGGATTTGTCAGGGAAAATGCGGATCCAGAGCTTTCCTTTACGTTTCATGTTGCGGGTGAGCGCCACACGAGCGGCTTCGATCTGGATGTTGGTGATCCATGCGCGCTCCAGAGTCTGGAGAGCGTATTCACCGAAATCGACTTTGAGATTACGAGTGGCCGTTCCCTTGCGGCTTCCGCGCTGGGTCTTCCGGTACTTCACTCTTTTGGGCATCAATGGCATAACAGGTCCCTCTTAAAAATTAAGCGTTGGCTTTTTCCTTCGGAGCGTCCGCTTTCGCAATGACGTCCTCTTTCTTACAGATCCAGACTTTGACGCCGATCTTACCGTAAACGGTATTAGCTTCTGCGAAGCCATAGTCGATCGGCGTGCGGAGCGTGTGAAGCGGAATTTTCCCTTCGCGATACCATTCCGCGCGGCTGATTTCCGCACCACCGAGACGGCCGGCGCTGCGGATTTTGATGCCTTGCGCGCCGAGTTCGATCGTCTGCTGCACCGTCTTTTTCATGGCGCGACGAAACGAAATACGACGTTCGATCTGAAGGGCGACGTTCTCAGCGACGAGTTGTGCATCGAGTTCCGGCGTCTTGATCTCCTGGATATCGATCTTGACGGATTTGCCGCCCGCCATTTCGGTGATCTCACGCGTCATATTTTCGATCTCTGCGCCTTTCCGGCCGATAACGATACCCGGACGAGCGGTGAAAATCGTAGCGCGAATGCTGTTCCAGGCGCGTTCAATGACGACTTTGGAGACTGCGGCCAGAGCGAGCTTTTTCTTGATGTAATTGCGGATCTCGATATCGGTCTTGAGGAAACCGGGCAATTCCTGGCGGTTGGCATACCAGCGGGAGCGCCAGTCGCGGCTCAGGGCTAAACGATAGCCGATAGGATTAACTTTCTGACCCATAATTTATTCTTTGGTTGCCGAGGCAACAGGTTCGGTGAGCACTTCGGCTTGCGCTTCAATCGGCTCGGAAGCTTTCACTGGTTTGGCTGAGGGTTTGCGGCTCTTTTTCGAAGCTGGCTTCCGCGTTTTATCCCGCTTTTCGATCTCAATTTCATCGGTGAGCACGATGCGGATGTGGGACGTGCGTTTGCGGATCGGACTCGCGCTGCCGCGGGCGCGCGGACGAAAACGTTTGATCGTGGCGGATTCACCGACGACCGCTTCCTTCACGACGAGGTTTTCTGCACGCAAGTCGTTGTTGTTCTCGGCATTGGCGATGGCGCTCTTAAGCGTCTTTTCCACCAGCGCGGCAGCCTTCTTCGGGCTGAACGCGACGATGTCGAGGGCTGCGGCGACCGGCAGTCCTTGGATCTCACGCGTCACTTCCCGGGCTTTGAACGCCGAGATGCGCGCGTATTTGTAAATGGATTTAACTTGCATGTTTCTTAACTTTTTATTCCGCATCGACTTTCAATCGATGCCCAACTTTTACGGGGTTCTGGTCAGATAACTGTTCCTGGATAAGGGCGCCACAGATGCGTTTACGAACGTCGACCACGCGGGCAAGAGCAATCGTTTGATCGCCGTTCATCACGCGAAACGGCATTCCGGCTTTGACGCCGTTTTCCGTACCGACATTTCCGACAAGGAGGCCGAGTTCCGATTTGACACTGATCACGCGAGCATTGGTCAAGTCCGGTGCTATAGGTTCGGCCTTGGCGACATTGCCACCGTTAAAGCCCATCGTCTCGTTCACTGAACGGAGTCGCGCTTCAACTTCTGCCCGCGCCTCTGGGTTTACCTCCTGCGCGCTTTTCAGCAGTGTCAAAACGGCTTCTGCAAGTCCTCCGAGTTCGTCGCGATATTTGGCCGACTGTTTCTGCGCCAATTGCAAATCACCCAGCGCTTTGACGAGTCGTTGCTCGAGTTTCCGCGGATCATTGCCGACTGCACCTAAACCAATCGCTTCGATTCGCAGTTTCAGCGCTTTATTCTCCGCTTCGGCGGCATCGGCCTCAACGCGGGCTTGCGCCAGCGTTTCGGTGATCGACTTGATCTGTTCAGCGAGGAGGACGTTTTGTTGCCGCAACGTCTCGTTCTCGGCAACAGCGCTCTGGATTGCCAGCTTCGCTTCGCCTGCCTCTATCTGTTTGTTGTTATCTGTTAAAGAACCGGGGAGATTTACTGTTTGTGCTGTCGCACTCACAGTCAGAACTCCCATCAGCAGCGTTCTGCTTATCCACTCTTTTGAGCGAACCAGACGCATTTGAGTGGTGCGCATGATTCGTTCGTTAAGGGTGCAGGCGGATCGCCGCTCTAAATTTTTAAATATCGTTACTTCGTCACTTTCGCCGTGTGGGAGCCGTGTTTCTTAAACACGCGCGTCGGCGAAAATTCGCCAAGCTTGTGGCCCACCATGTTTTCAGTAACGAAAACCGAGGCAAAAATCTTGCCGTTGTGAACCAAAAACGTATGGCCCACGAAATCCGGGGTGATCAACGAGCGGCGTGACCAGGTTTTGATCGGCTTCTTCGTGCCTGCGTCGTTCTGCTTGTCGATTTTTTCGATAAGCTTGAAGTCCACAAACGGACCTTTTTTCAGTGATCTGCCCATAAATTATTTCTTCTTGGAAGGCTTGCGGCGTTCGATGATGAAACGGTTGCTCGGCTTGTGCTTGCGGCGGGTCTTGAAGCCTTTCGCGAGCTGGCCCCAAGGGCTCATCGGATGGTGACGTCCGCCACCGCCCTTGCTCTTGCCTTGACCACCACCCATGGGGTGGTCGACCGGGTTCATGACCATACCACGCACGGTCGGGCGGATGCCTTTCCAGCGGGACCGGCCGGCCTTGCCGCCCGATACGTTCATGTGTTCGATATTGCCGACCTGGCCGACAGTAGCATAGCAGGTGTCGATGATCTGCCGGATTTCACCAGAAGGCATCTTGATCAATGCGTAGCCACCCTCGCGGTTGCTCAACACAGCCACTTGGCCAGCGCTACGGGCAACCTGACCGCCACGGCCGGGAACGAGCTCGATATTGTGAATATTGGTGCCGAGCGGGATGGATTTCAGCGGAAGCGAATTACCGATTTCTGGCGCAACATTCTCACCGGCAGCGACTTTCGCACCGACTTTAAGGCCAATCGGTGCCAGGATGTACGCTTTCGTTCCGTCCGTGTAGTTCAGCAAAGCGATGCGTGCCGAACGATTCGGATCGTATTCGATGGCAACAACCTCGGCGACGACGTCGCGCTTGGAGCGCTTGAAATCGATGATGCGGAGTTTTTTCTTATGCCCGCCGCCGATGTGACGGGTCGTGATCCGGCCATTGTTGTTGCGTCCACCCGTTTTCTTGAGCGTCTTGACGAGGCTCTTCTCCGGCTTGGATTTGGTGATTTCCTCAAAAGACGGCAGCTGTTTGTAACGGCTTGCCGGAGTAAGAGGACGGAAGGTTTTAAGTGCCATGGTTAGTAAACGCGGAGATTCGGTCCGATTAAGCCAGATCGATCTTCTCGCCCTCCTTCAAAGTGACAATTGCCTTTTTCCAGTGCGGCTTGCGGCCGAAGTCGGCACGACGTTCGCGCTTCTTTTTGCCGGCGTAGTTCGCAGTGTTCACGGCGACGACGGTTTTGCTGAAGAGTTTTTCAACAGCCGCCTTGATCTGGATTTTGTTCGCTGCCGGATTGACGCGGAAAACGTATTGATTCTTCTGCTCGGAAAGCAGGGTCGCTTTCTCCGTCAAGCGAACGGTTTGGATGACATCGTAGACTTCGTTCATTTCAGGCGGCCCTTTCTGCGAGTTTGACGAGAGCGTCTTTCACGATCACGATTTTACGGAAAGCGAGAAGCTGCTCAGTATTAACGTCAGTGGCGGTGTTCAGTAGAACGTTGGCGACGTTGCGCGCGGCTTTGTAGGTGTTGTCATCAAAGGCCAGCGCGATCACGAGGACTTTTTCCTCGTTGGTCTGCTCTTTGAGGAGCGCGACAAATTGTTTGGTTTTGGGTTCGGAAACCGAAAACGCATCGACGGTGAGGACGTCCCCAGCGGCGATTTTCGTGCTGAGCGCCTTGCGGAACGCAAGACGACGGACCGATTTCGGCACTTTTTTCGAGTAATCACGCGGCTTGGGACCGAATGCGACGCCGCCTCCGCTCCAAACTGGCGAGGATTTGTAACCGGCGCGGGCGCGGCCGGTGCCTTTCTGGCGCCACGGTTTTGAGCCGGAACCGCTGACTTCGGCTTTTGTCTTTGTACTCGCAGTGCCGCTGCGGCGCGCCGCACGCATGGCAACTACGGTTTCGTGGACAGCTTGGGTGCCGCGGCCATTCTCAATCACATTGATATTGGCGGCCTTGGCGTCTTCGATGGTGAGAACGTTTGCGCTCATGGTTATTTGGCCGCCTCCGACGGAGCTGGAGATTTGATGGCCGGACGGACAACAACGTATCCGCCGTTCGCGCCGGGAACTGCGCCGGCGACAAGGATGACATTTTCTTCTTCGCGCACTTGGACGATGCGGAGGTTCTGCACGGTGACACGCTCATCACCCATGTGACCGGGCATGCCCATGTTTTTCCAGACACGACCCGGAGTGGACCGGTTGCCGATGGCGCCGTTACGACGGTGCGTTTTGGAACCGTGCGCCGCACCTTGGCCATGGAAGTTGTGCTTCTTCATGACGCCCTGGAAGCCTTTGCCTTTGCTTTGGCCGATGACATCGACCAATTGGCCAGGCTGGAAACGAGTGACCCCGATGGTGACGTCCGTGGCAGGAATTTCGCCGTCTTCGAGGCGGAATTCCGTGACAAATTTCTTCGGAGCGGACTCCGCTTTCTTGAAGTGACCCAGTTCAGCCTGGGTAACGCGCGATTCCTTTTGCGTGTCGAAACCGACCTGCGCGGCGGAATAACCATCGTTTTCGACGGTCTTCACCTGCAACAGGGTATTTTCGCCCGCCGCAATGACGGTAACCGGCGTCGCGCGACCCTTATCATCATAGACTCGGGTCATGCCGATCTTTTTACCTAGAAGTCCAATTCTCATAAAATATTCAAGCGGTTCGTGTTTAAGACCATCTCAACGTGCCGGGCACGTCAGATTTTGATGGTGATGTCCACACCCGCGGGCAGGTTCAGTTTGCGCAATTCGTCCACCGTCTTCGCCGTCGGCTCGATAATATCGAGCAGGCGTTTGTGGGTGCGCACTTCAAATTGTTCCATCGACTTTTTGTCGACGTGTGGTGAACGGTTCACCGTGAATTTCTCGATTCGAGTCGGGAGCGGAATCGGGCCGGCAACGCGGGCGCCGGTGCGCTTTGCAGTCTCGACGATTTCGACCGAGGACTGGTCGAGCATCCGGTAGTCGAAACCTTTAAGACGGATGCGAATGCGTTGGCCGGTAGTCATATTAAGTCAAAAGTTAAAAGGCGGAATGCGGAATTATTTTTCTTTCGAGTCCAGGACAGCCGCGAGGACCTGAGCCGGGACCTGCTCGAAATGCGAGGGTTCCATCGAGTAGGAGGAACGACCTTTCGACAGCGAACGGATGGCGGTTGCGTATCCGAACATCTCGGCAAGCGGCACTTCTGCATTGATGATGCTGAGGTTGGCTTTCGCTTCGATGCTGTTGATGCGACCGCGACGGCGATTGAGGTCACCCATGATATCGCCCTGAAATTCTTCCGGTGTGCTGTTTTCGACCTTCATGATCGGCTCCAGCAGGATGGAGTTCGCGTTCTTGAATCCATCTTTCATCGCGAAAATCGCAGCCAGCTTGAACGCCATTTCATTGGAGTCCACGTCGTGATAGCTGCCGAAAACAATATCGACCTCGACGTCGATGACGGGATAGCCGCCCAAAATGCCGTTGAGAACAGCCTCTTCGATGCCTTTCTTAACCGCCGGGATGTATTCCTTGGGAATCGTTCCACCGACGATCTTGTTTTCGATGACGAGGCCCTTGCCGCGCTCGGCAGGACGGACATCGACTTCAACGTGGCCATATTGACCGCGGCCACCGGATTGTTTGATGAGCTTGCCGACGCCGTGAGCGTTTTTGGTGATGGTTTCGCGGTAGGCGATCTGCGGTTTGCCAGCGTTCGCGTCCACTTTAAACTCGCGCAACATACGGTCGCGGATGATTTCGAGGTGGAGCTCGCCCATGCCGGCGATGATCGTTTGACCGGTGTCTTCGTTGGTGAAAACGCGGAAAGTCGGATCTTCTTCGGCGAGGCGTTGAAGGGCGGTCGCCATTTTTTCCTGGTCAATCTTGGTCTTTGGCTCAATGGCCATCGAGATAACCGGATCAGGGAAGGAAGGCGGCTCGAGGAGGATCGGATGATCTTCGTCGCAAAGGGTGTCGCCGGTGGTGATGTTTTTGATGCCGACGATGGCAGCGATGTCGCCGGAGTAACAAACGTCGATGTCCTGACGTTTGTCGGCCTGAATCTGAATCAGGCGACTGATGCGTTCGCGCTTGTTCGTACGCGGGTTGTAAACGGTATCGCCCTTGGTCAGTTTGCCGCTGTAAACACGGAAGAACACGAGCTTGCCAACGAACGGATCACTCCAGAGTTTGAACGCGAGGGAGCAGAATTTCCCATTGTCATCGGTCAGCGCCGTGAGCGGAGTCGCGTCGTCAGGATTCTGGCCTTTGGCAGCCGGAATATCGAGCGGGCTTGGAAGATAGTCGACAACGGCGTCGACCAAAAACTGGACGCCTTTGTTTTTAAAGGCGGAGCCGCCGACGACCGGGACAAATTTGTTTGCGATTGTCTGACGGCGGATGCCGGCTTTCAGCATTTCCGGGGTGATCGGCTGTTCTTCGAGATAAGCCATGCCGACTTCGTCATCGAGGTCGGAGATTGCGGTAACGAGATCGTTGTAGGCTTTATCGACGAGACCGTTGTATTCGGCGGGGATTTCTTCGATGTTGTATTTCGAACCCATCGAAGCGTCATCGACGTAGACGACGGCCTTCCTGTTGATGATATCGAACTGGCCTTTGAGATGATCTTCCTTCCCGTAAGGAATGAGAACGGGCCAGGCGTTTGCGCTGAGTTTCTTGCGCATGGAATCGATGGCGGCGTCAAAATCGGCGCCAACACGATCCATTTTGTTGATGAAAGCAATGCGGGGAACTTCGTATTTGTTCGCCTGACGCCAGACGGTCTCGGATTGCGGCTGCACGCCGGCGACCGCGTCGAAAACGGCAATTGCGCCGTCGAGAACACGCAGCGAACGTTCGACTTCGGCCGTGAAATCCACGTGGCCGGGAGTGTCAATGATGTTGATGCGCTGTTTGATACCCTCGAAAACCTTATAAACGCCGCCTTCCTTGCGCTGAAGCCACGAACAAGTCGTCGCGGCAGAAGTGATAGTGATACCGCGTTCGCGTTCCTGCTCCATCCAGTCGGTGACAGTGGTGCCCTCGTGCACCTCACCGATCTTGTGAATCATGCCGGTGTAGAACAGGATGCGCTCGGTGAGCGTCGTCTTGCCGGCGTCAATGTGCGCCGCAATCCCGATGTTGCGTGTGCGTTCAAGCGGGAAAGCGCGATCCGGGGAATTCGGGTTCGAGGTCATAGGTTTGGCTTCGAGTATGGCGGACATTGCGTGTCGGGTTTAAGTCAGGCTTCTGTCGAAAAATTCGGCTCGCTGATTTTAGAAGCGGAAATGAGCGAAGGCGCGATTGGCCTGCGCCATTTTATGGGTGTCATCCCGTTTCTTGATCGCATTGCCCTGACCGGCGGCAGCATCTTTGAGTTCGTAGGCGAGAGCATCCACCATCGGGATGCCACGGCGTTTCTGCGCAAAACCGACAATCCAGCGCATGGCGAGGGCGATTTGCCGGGCCTGCGGGACTTCCATGGGAACCTGATACGTGGCGCCACCGACACGGCGGGATTTAACTTCGAGACGAGGCTTCACGTTGTCGAGCGCCTTGTGGAGAGTTTCGAGCGGATCAACGACGTCCGTGCCTTCGCGGCTTTTCTCGATCGCGGTGTAAACGATCTTTTCCGCGATGGACTTTTTACCGGAAGTCATGACCGTGCTAATGAGCTGCGCGACCTCGTGGGATCCGTAACGGCCATCGATGGTCTCGACTTTATGAATGGTTTTGCGACGACGGGACATGGAAGCGGTGCCTAAAGTTTAAAGTTTGTAAGTTTTAAGGAGAACGCCGCGCGTTATTTCTTGCCGCCTTTGCCACCTTTACCCTTGGCTGCGGTTTCCTGGCCGGGCTTCGGTTTCTTGGCGCCGTATTTGGAACGGCTGCGACGACGACCATCTACGCCGAGGCTGTCGAGGGTACCACGAACGATGTGGTAACGCACACCCGGCAAATCTTTCACACGGCCGCCACGAACGAGGACGATGGAGTGTTCCTGAAGATTGTGACCTTCACCGGGGATGTAAGCGATGACTTCCTGACCATTCGTGAGGCGGACTTTGGCGACCTTACGAAGAGCGGAGTTCGGCTTTTTCGGGGTGCGGGTCATGACTTGCACGCAGACGCCGCGACGCTGCGGGCAGCTAACAAGCGCCGGCGATTTGGATTTCACCGTCACCTTTTGGCGACCTTTTCTGACGAGCTGGTTGATCGTTGGCATCGAATGGTTTTCTAAAATTTTTTCGGCTCCGTACTGGAATCCGGGGACAAAAAGCCCGCCTCGGCGGGTTTGGTTTACTCGGCCCACCAGACGCGGGGAGCGCAAACAGTAGGTATTTCGCCACCCTTCGCAAGTTAATTTTCCGAAATTTTCAACCTGCGAATTCCCGGGACCGAGGGGGCTTGCCCAGGGACCGAGGGGGCTAGCAACCTGCCTTATCGCGCATGTTTTGCAAGGGACGGTTTAGGCGAATTTTGGGTGCGTCACAAATTAATTGCAAAAATGACCGCAGGCCGCGCCCGCGGTCCGGGTTTACGTCCCAGTCGCAATCCAAAAGCGGCTGGAACAAAACGTCAGATCCCGACTGGCCATCGCATTACGGAATGATAGGATCGTAACAGGGCCCAAGCAGGGTACTGCCCGGCGTGCTCGTGCCATACGGGACAAAACTCAGCCCTCGGGAGCGATATTCGTGTAGAGCATGACCACGGAGCGCGGCCCGGCCCTATAAGTGCGGCCTGGA
Organism: Chthoniobacterales bacterium; assembly: GCA_036524675.1. GTDB lineage: Bacteria > Verrucomicrobiota > Verrucomicrobiia > Chthoniobacterales > DASVRZ01 > DATDAW01. Next base: position 34,626 of record DATDBU010000053.1, read on the forward strand.
ATTGCTGGGGCGTCCTGCCATGGGGCAATGTCGTCGGGCGAGTCCAACACAGTGTCGATCCATCGCCGCCAAGGATTTGCAGGGCTGCCGCCTGAACCGGGTAGCTCGAAGTCGAGCGACTCCCAGTACGCGTTGATGATGAGGTAGAAGAGGAGCCCCTGGCTGCGAGCTTCCATGGAGGACGCCAGGCTGTGCGAGTGATCGCTCCAGTCCGGCTGGCTGAGTTTGACGCCGTGCCAGGCCTTGTGCGCCTTGCGGATGAACTGGTTCAGGCTCATCCTCTGGCGCTCGGGTTCCACGTCGCGCAGCAGACGACGCGCGATCAGCAGCCTCACGAAGCGATGCATTTCGGCGTGTTTCGTGACGAGCGTCCAGTCGAACCAGCTCGTTTCGTTATCCTGGCAATAAGCGTTGTTGTTGCCGTGCTGGGACCGCCGGACTTCGTCGCCCATCAGAATCATCGGGACGCCCAGCGAAATCATTGTGAGGGTCAAATGATTCTTCGCCTGCCGGGCGCGCAGTTTTTCCACGGCGGGATCATCGCTCGGCCCCTCGACGCCGCAGTTCCAGCTCCGGTTGTCATTCCCGCCGTCGCGATTGCCCTCACGGTTCGCCTCATTGTGTTTCTCGTTATAGGAGACGAGGTCGTTGAGGGTGAACCCGTCGTGGCACGTCACGAAATTCACGCTCTGTTCGGCTTCGCGTTCCTCGTGGCCGTAAATCTCCGGACTGCCCAGCATCCGGTCGGCGAACGGCCGCACCGAACGCTCGTCGCCGCGGAGAAAACTGCGCACATCGTCACGAAACCGTCCGTTCCACTCCTTCCAACTGTCTCCGACGAAGCTGCCTACCTGGTAGAGGCCCCCGGCGTCCCAGGCCTCGGCGATGAGTTTCGTCCCCGCGAGGGTCGGATCGGACTCGATGTCCCAGAGCACGGGCGGGTTGGGTAACACCTCGCCACTAGCGCCGCGAGAAAGAATCGACGCGAGATCGAATCGGAAACCGTCTACGTGCATCTCCCCGGCCCAATGCCGGAGACTGTCGAGGATCATTCGGCGGACGATGGGATGGTTTGCGTTCAGCGTGTTGCCGGTACCGCTGTAGTTCGCGTAACGCGACCGGTCGCGTTCGAGGATGTAATAAGCGCTGTTGTCCAGCCCACGGAAGCAAAGAGTTGGTCCATTATGGCCGCCTTCCGCCGTGTGATTAAAAACCACGTCGAGAATGACCTCGATGCCTGCCCGATGCAGCGCTTTCACCATGTCTCGGAACTCGTTGACCGGTCCCAGCCGATCCTGCCGTGCGCTGTAGGCCCGGTGGGGCGCAAAGAACGAGACTGGCGCGTATCCCCAGTAGTTGACGAGCCCCGGAGGACAATCCTGGGCGTCGAATTGGAACACCGGCAGCAATTCGACCGCGGTGATTCCGAGTTCCCGAAGATACGGAATTTTTTCGACAAGCCCGGCGAAGGTGCCGCACTTGTCTTCCGGAACGTTCGCGCTGGGGTGGCGGGTGAATCCCCTAACGTGCATCTCGTAAATGATCGTCCGCGACCAGGGACGATTCAGCGGCTTGTCTCCCTCCCAATCGTAGGCGCGCGGGTCCACGACCACGCTCTTCATCGCCGTCGCGGCGTTGTCGCCTTGCCGGCGGGCAGCGGCGCGGTCGTAATTTTTGGGCACAACCACGCCGCGGCCGTAAGGATCGAGAAGGACCTTGCCAGGATCGAAACGGAGCCCCCGCGCGGGATCGAATGACCCGCTGACCCGATAGCCGTAGAGTTGTCCTGGCTCCACACCCGGCACGAATGTGTGCCAATAGTGGTACGTGCGGTCCGCCGCCGGGTCGAATGTAATGACGCGTTCCGGGTGGGCGTCTCCCTCGCTATCAAAGAAGAGCAACTCAATGCCTGTCGCGCGTCGCGAGAAAAGGCTGAAGTTCGCGCCGTCGTCCACCACCGCGGCGCCCAAGGGCGCGCTTTGCCCTGCTCGTGTCACGGGATTCATAGTTTTGCCGCGGCCAGCAACTCATCTGGCGCCAGATTCCGACGCGTCCTACTTCGTCCGGTCGAGACCGGCATAATCTGTCATATTCCGCGCAGTTTCGAAACCTCATTTCACAGCGCACGGCATGCGAATCGAGAACCCAAGTTCAGACTCTGCTGCCAGCCAGCGCACCCGTTTCCGAGGTTGGAGCGCATCGACTGGCGGCGGGCCACCCACGACACTCCCGCAGATGAAAGCCTCAAGCTTGCCAATGGTACTGCTAGCGCGACACGGCGACTTCTCCCTGCCGCCGGTCGAACGACCCCGTGCAGCGTAGACTTTTCGTTCCACCGGCCCATCGCGTTCCATGCTTCGCAAGGTCTGGATCAGCATTTTTTGGGTGACGCCTTCGATGGCACGATGCAGCTGGGCAAACCGTTTCTCCCCTAGCGGGAAGCGATTTCTCCGGAATGCACAAATCCGAGACTCTCGAATCAACCAACACCCTCACCCGAATCGGCGCAATCCCAAGCTTCCGGGGATTGCGCAACAACGTTTCTTATTTCCGAGTCCCGGCTCAAACACTTCAAACGAATACGTGCCGTAGTCAAGATCGTGGCACAGCCCCGCCCTTTAATACGTCCGCGGGTCCGTCGCTCTGGATAGTGGCTCATTCAGCTCGGGAACGGACGGAATATCGCCATCGCCCAAGCGAAGCTGATTCGCGATACCTTTAGCAATACCAGCAGCGATGGTGCGCCGGAAGCCCGGCTCGGAAATCAGGGCGGCATCGCTGTGATTGCTCATGAACCCGCATTCCACGAGGATACAGGGAATCTCCGGGTTGCGCGTGAGGCGGATGCGCCGCCGGATAACGCCAACGCTGGGCAGGCCGGTAGCCGCGATAACGGCACGATGGACGCGCGTCGCCAGCCCGTGGCTATCTGTGCGCCAGAAAAAGGTCGTAACGCCACGGGCTGACGGCCCGGAAGAATCGTAGTGGACACTCACCAGGATTGCCCGGCCGTTCCTGTATCGATTCGCAAAAGCGACGCGATCATCGAGGTCCACAAAACGATCGTCCGTCCGCGTAAGCACCGCGTTAAACCCCCTCGCCCGCAGCTCTTTGCGCAAAGCGAATGCTGTGTCCAGCGTCAGTCTCTTTTCCGTGAGACCGTTTCCGCGTCCGCCAAAGTCATGACCGCCATGGCCGGCGTCGATGATCACCGTGCGAAACCCATGTGCAGCCCGGGGATTTGCCCGTCCCCCAGCGGCGAATGAAGGGGAAAAAGCGAGCGACTGCCGCTCCGATGACGCGCAAGCTGTCAGACATATCGCTATAGCCACTACGAACAGCCTGGTTACGACGTTTCCGAATCGGCACGTAGAAGCTGGTGGCAATTGGCGGGACGGCAGAGAGTCGGTAAATGGCATTGGCAAAGGCCGCGAACGTATCGCCTCCACCCGGTGCAGTCACTTCCGGATGCGAATGGATATAAGAATAAATTCTACGAAGATTTCTCTTGTCATCATGGCCTATCTTTTGTCAATAGATGCATGCCTTACTAATTGCTGACACAGCATCTCGGATGTGCATCGTAGCTATGAACTCCAGTGACCTAGTAATACGTTCCGAAACGTCCGTTGCGCCGAGTTCCGCCCGGGCCATCACCGAGCCGGGGCTGGCCCCTTATGGACGCGCTTACTACGAAGCTCTGGAACCAAGCAGTGGCGGTTCCCTCCGGTCCGCCGCCATCATCGTCCCGGAGCTTCTAAAGTGGATTCAACCCGGCTCAGTTATCGATGTGGGTTGCGGGGTTGGCAGTTGGCTGGCGGCGTTTCAAGAAGCAGGGATTGATGATGTCGTGGGCGTCGATTTGGACAATGTCGATCGCGATCTCCTGTTAATTCCCACGCACCGGTTTAGACCCTTCGATTTGCGCCAGCCGTTAAACCTAGAACGCGAATTCGATCTCGCGCTTTGCCTTGAGGTCGTGGGGCATTTGTCGGATTCGCTCGCCGGGCAGACGGTCAAATCCCTGGTCGCGCTGAGTCCGGTCATCCTGTTTTCCGCCCCGATTCCGCTGCAGGGTGGTCCGAATCAAATTAACGAGCAGTGGCCGGACTATTGGGAGGACCATTTCCGCCGGCACGGCTATGTGGTGATCGATTGCCTCCGCGCTGCGATCTGGAATAACATCGACGTGAAGTGGTGGTTTGCCCAGAATCTATTGCTCTACGTGCGCGAGACAGAGCTGGCGAAATGTCCCCGCCTTCAAGAGGCTCGAGCGCAGACAGTCACGGAACAACTTGCGCTGGTGCATCCGCGGCTCCACCTCGAGCGCGCCAGTCTCGATCACCTTTCGCTCAAAAAAGTTCTGAGCGCCTTGCCGAGACTGCTCGCAAACGCCATTGGTCGAAGGCTCAACTTGCGGTTGAGATAACTGCATCCGGCGATCGAGGGGTACCGGTCGTGATCCCCAGGTCAAGGTCCTCGTGCGCGACGATATACCTGCGATGCAAGCCCACTTTGCCAGCGAGCCATGCGTCACCTGAGTGCGGCATTCGCAGGACCTCGGCATGGTTGGCAATTGGATGACTGGAATCGAACGCGTCAAAACCGGCTTTTTTCCCTTTTGAACAACGACGAGCTGCTGGCGCCGGATTGCATCGGGCGTCTACTCGCTCCGCTGACGGAAGACCCGAAACTGATCCTGTCTTCTGCGAACCACTCTGGCGGAAGCCCGTCCCAGGATTCGTTCGCGGTCTTGTTTTTTCAGCGATTCCGCGGAAGGTTGTCGGCCCATCATGGATCGCCTTTGGCTGGTTCTATCCACGTTTTGCTATTTGTTGAGCTTCGGTTACACGCTTTTTGCGATCCGGTCGGGGCGATTCCTGCCGTCACGGTTCAATTTTATCTGCGTGACAACGGGATTCGTTTTTCAGACCGTCTTTTTGCACTTGCGCGGACAAGCCATCGGACGGTGTCCACTCACAAACTTATTTGAAGTATTTATTTTCGTAAGTTGGTCAATGGCACTGATTTATATGATAGTTGGGACAGCCTATCGACTCAGTTTGATGGGCGCATTCACTTCGCCGGTGGTGGTTTTTATCCAGACGACAGCATTGCTCCTTCCGGTAGATCAACCGCAAGTAACGCCGAGCCCTACAAATGCATGGTTGGAGCTGCATGCATCGTTTTCGATTGTGGCCTACGGGGCCTTCTTACTGGCCGGTGTGGCAGGGGCTATGTATTTGATGATGGACCGCCAGCTCAAGCAGCGTAAAATCGGCTCGTCGTTTTATCGTTTGCCGCCGGTGAATCAGCTGGCCATCGCGAATAAACGGCTCGTCTTGTTGGGTTTTATCCTTTTAACGCTGGGGGTGACAGCGGGATTTTTCGTCGGACGTCCGCTGAATATGATTCATGTGGGTTGGTCGCTGCTCGTATGGGTGATTTACGGCGTCGTTCTCTTCGGTCGAAAATGGCACGCGATTGCACCGCGCTGGATGGCGACGGCGTCGGTGGTGGCGTTCAGCATTGTGCTGGTTACACTCTGGGGCGTGACAATTATTTCGGAGGGTCCGCGATGAATCTTGTCTGTGTGGGGTTGAGCCACCAAACGGCCGGTATCGATGATCGCGAACGATTCGCGGTTCAGCCTTCTCATTTGCCCGAGGCCGTGCGGCGGGCGGCCGCTGTAGCCGGGGTGCGGGAGGCCGTTTTGCTTTCGACCTGCAATCGCGTGGAATGGTATCTGGCAACGGAATCGGCATCGGGGAAATTTGATGCCCTGCCCGTGCTGCGCGCGCAAACGGGCGTAGAGGCCGAAGATTTCGAAAATGTTTTTCAGCTCGATCTCCGGGAAAGCGTAACCCATTTATTTCGTGTCGTTTGTGGATTGGAATCCATGGTTCTCGGTGAAACGGAAATCCTTGGCCAGGTGAAAAAGGCTTATGCGGTCGCAGCTGGCGAAGGGACTACTTCGCTGCTAATGAACAAGCTGTTTCAGCGCGCTTTTTCGGTCGCAAAACACGTTCGAACTCACACGGCGATTACGCGGGGCAGCGTGTCGGTAGGCTCCGTCGCAGTCGATCTCGCAGAGCGAATCTTTGGACGGCTGGACCATTGCAAAGTGATGATTCTCGGCGCGGGCGACACGAGCGAACGGACGGCACGGGCGCTGGCGTCGCGAGGCGTAAAATCGGTCGTCGTTTCCAATCGCAGCCACGATCGCGCTTTGGCTTTGGCGGAGTCCATTGGAGGCCGGGCGATTCATTTCGACGAATGGGAGAACGAATTTTCGAAGCTGGATATCCTGATCAGCTCAACGGCGGCACCGCATTTTGTGCTTACGCGAGCGAAGCTCGGACCGCTGATGCGGCGGCGTCCGGAGAGGCCACTGTTTTTGATCGATCTAGCGGTGCCGCGTGATATTGAGCCCGCCACCAACGATGTGGACGGGGTGTATCTTTACGACATCGACTCATTGGAAGCCATTGCGCGTGAATCGCTTGCGGAACGGAAACGCGAGATCGTCCACTGCGAACAGCTGATCGACAAACACGTCAACGACTTCATTCATTGGCTCCAGAACCGAAAGCGTTTTATCGAGGTGCCGCCGGTCAATATGAATAACGCGGGGAGCGTCCCAGCCTCGTGAACGAGCACCCGGAAATCATTTTGGGAACGCGCGGAAGCGCCCTTGCGGTCGCCCAAACGCGTCTAGTCGAAGAGGCACTGCGCGCCGCATGGCCGAAGCGCCAAATCCGTGTCGAAATCATTCAGACCACTGGCGATAAACGGCTCGATCTGAGTCTCACACAAGCCGCTGGAACCCTCGATAAGGGTCTGTTTACCAAAGAGTTGGAAGAGGCACTGCTCGATCGACGGATCGACGTGGCGGTGCACAGTCTCAAAGACCTACCAACGACATTGCCTCCAGGTCTGGAATTGACGGCTGTGCTCGAGCGGGCGAATCCGGCGGACGTTTTGATTTCAAAAACGGAAGCGGGCTTCTACGAGTTGCCGGAGGGCGCGACTGTGGCGACGAGCAGTTTGCGGCGCCAACTGCAGCTTCTCTGGAAGCGTCCGGACCTCAAAGTTGCGAATATTCGTGGCAACGTCACGACCCGCCTTCGAAAACTTGCCGCGGCCCCCGACTGGAACGGGATTGTCCTCGCAGCAGCGGGGTTGAAACGGCTTGGCCTGGATTGGGAAAACGGATGGTTTGAGAGTGAGGGCGCGACATTTTTCTGCCAATCGCTGACGCCGGAAATCACACTGCCTGCGGTTGGCCAGGGAGCGATCGGACTCGAGACACGCGCCGGCGACAGGGAGACCGCTGTAATCCGTCATGAACCCACCTGGCTCGCAGTAACCGCCGAACGTCGGCTTCTGCAACTCCTTGGCGGTGGTTGCCAGACCCCGCTCGGGGTCCTGGCCACATGGCAAAACGGCCAGCTAAACATGCGTGCCGTCCTTTTCCGGGGAGGCACGGCTTTTTCCGCTGAAGGCAGCACACCGCACGAAGTTGCTCTACAATTGTTGCGCGAATCATGAGTCCCGAAATCCAGACCGTTGCCGTTTTTGTCATTTTGGGAGCCAGCTTGCTATTCATCGCTCGCCGTTTGCTGCGCGCACGCAAGAAATCCGGCTGCGGCGGTGCCTGTGGCTGCAGCAAAGCCCGTTAGCAGGTATTTTTCTCGAGGTAGCCAGTGTCGTGTTCTGCTGCTCCGTGAAGGTCGTGGGTCGCTTTCCGCCTTCTATCCTTCTCTTGTTGCCCATCGGTGTGGAACCAGCTAAGTAACGCCTTCTTTTTCCAGTCTTTCCTCACACCACACGATGCCGCCCAGTAAAAAAACGGTCTTCCTTCTTCGAGTTTTAAGCACGGCAGCACTGTGGACTCTTACGTTGGCGACTATTTTGAAAGGTTGGGAAACGGGCTTTTTCCTGTTGATCAGCGTGATTGGAATGACTGCGCTGTGGGAATATTTCGATATGCTGGAGCAATCCGGGCGACACACATTCCGGATCTTTGGAATGGTATGCGGCCTGGTACTGTTCACGGGCTGTTTTTATTTCAGCCGCAAGGATGGCCCGACGCGCTCTTATGATTTCGAAATCCTTGTGCTTCTGGCGTTTATGCTTGGCGTGTTTGCCCGGCAGATGTTCGAAAAAACGCGGGATCCGGCCCCGCTGGACACGATGGCCTTCACGATTTTCGGGCTGCTTTATGTGGCTTGGCTGTTCAGCTTTGTAACCAAGATCGTTTATATCGTCCCGCGGAATTTCGACGGATCAGCAACCGGACAATTTTACGTGCTTTATCTGATTGCTGTGACCAAATTCAGCGACATGGGCGCCTACCTCATCGGGAGTCTGTTCGGAAAACATCCGCTCGTTCCGCACATCAGCCCTGCCAAGACGTGGGAAGGATTTTTGGGAGCCCTGGGCTTTTCGCTCCTGGCAAGCTTCGGGCTTTGGTGGTTGCTGCCAGGTCAACTGAGTGCCTTGAATACCACTCACTGTTGGGTGCTGGGTTTGGCGCTCGGCTTTGCCGCTATTGTCGGTGACCTTGCCGAATCTCTCCTCAAGCGCAGCACCGGCGTCAAAGACTCCGGCAAATTTCTACCCGGCATCGGCGGCGCGCTTGATCTTGTGGACAGTCTCCTTTTCACCGCGCCGCTGTTGTACTTTTACCTGCGTTTCATTGTCCTCCCCAACTCATGAAAAAACGTCGTGTCGTTGTCCTCGGAGCCACGGGTTCCATCGGCGAAAGCGCGCAGCGCGTCGCCGCAGATATTCCGGATCGCATGGAAATCGTGGCGATGTCGGCGAACCAGAATGCCGCGGCCCTCTCGTCGGCGGCAAAAACGATCCTGCCACAAGCCGTTTGTTTAGTGGATGTTACTCAGCGAGAGGCATTGGACTTGCCACCGAGGACGCACACTTGCTTCGGCGAAGAAGGTCTGCTCGAATTGGCTACTTTGCCGGAAGCCGATCTGGTTTTGATCGCGATCGTCGGCACCGCTGGGCTAGCCCCCGCGCTGGCCGCCATCGAAGCTGGGAAAGACATTGCCGTCGCGAGCAAGGAAATCCTCGTCATGGCAGGCGAAATCGTCATGCGCCGGGCAAAGGAAAAAGGAGTTCGCGTTTTGCCGATCGACAGCGAGCACAATGCGATTTTTCAGTGCCTCGAAGGACGCGACATTTCTACGGTCCGACGCCTGATCCTCACGGCATCGGGCGGGCCTTTTCGCAAAACTCCGGCAGCTGACCTCGCCAATGTGACGCTCGAACAGGCACTCAAGCATCCAACTTGGAACATGGGGCGCAAAATCACCATTGATTGCGCCACTTTATTCAACAAAGGGCTCGAAATGCTCGAGGCGCACTGGCTCTTCGGCGTGCCGATGTCGCAGATCGAAGCAATTGTCCATCCGCAGAGCATTGTTCATTCAATGGTCGAATTCGTGGACGGCTCAGTGCTCGCGCAATTGAGTCACTCAGACATGTGTTTTCCCATTCAATATGCCGTGACGTGGCCGGATCGAATTACCAACAATTTGCGTCCGCTGGATTTTGCTGAGCTCAGTCAACTCACGTTCGAGGCACCGCGAACTGCGGATTTCCCTGCGCTGGATCTTGCGCGACAAGCGGGCGACGGGGGTGGGACGCTGCCCGCCGTTTTCAACGCGGCCAACGAAATTGCTGTCGAACGTTTTCTTGGCAGGGCGGTCTCATTTCCCGACATCTGGCGAATCGTCGCCGCGACCATGCACCGACACGAGCCCGTTGAACATCCAACTCTCGAAGCTATACTAGCCGCTGATGCCTGGGCGCGCCATGTCGCCCGTGAACTCTGACATTCTGCATGCCATTCCTCCGTTTTATCTTTGTCTGTCTCGAAGTCGTTCTGCTGTTCAATCTGATGATCCTCGTCCACGAGCTCGGGCATTTTCTCGCTGCCCGGTGGCGCGGATTGGTCGTCGAAAAATTCGGCATCTGGTTCGGTAAACCAATCTGGAAAAAAACCATCCGTGGCGTCGAATACAGCCTCGGCTCGATACCGGCCGGTGGTTTTGTCGCACTCCCGCAAATGGCGCCGATGGAAGTGATGGAAGGCCGCACGGAGACACCGAGGGAAATGCTCCCTCCGATTTCCGCGTTGGATAAAATCATTGTCGCTGTTGCCGGACCGCTCTTTTCAGTGCTGTTGGCGATTGTCTTCGCCTTTGTCGTTTGGGGGGTCGGGCGTCCTGTTAACGAAGCGGAAAAAACCACGCGAATTGGGTTCGTCGAACCCGGTAGTCCCGCGGACAAAGCCGGACTTCGTCCAGGCGATAAGATCCTCAGCGTGAACGGAAAACCAGTGGAACGCTTTGGAGGAATGGACAAGAGTGTTTCATGGAACGTCATCAGTAGTGAAGGCGACACGATCCCGTTCGTTGTCGAGCGCGACGGGAAGGAGCTGACGCTCACGTCGAAATTCGAGAGGGAAAAGAAAGAATTTTGGGAGCGCAAAGGGTTCCGGCAAGTGGGTGTTTCGCCCGCTCAAACGCCGTTGATTGGAAAGATTATTGATGGGTCGTCTGCTGCAAAAGCTGGATTCAAGCCCAACGACTTCATCACCGCCGTTGATGGTCAGAAAATTTATAGTCCTGAGGGAATCGATCTTTATCTGGAGCAGAATCCCAAAACAACTGTCCGGCTGACCGTTCAGCGCGGCAACGAAACGCGTCAACTCCCTCTTACCGTCGACGGCTTGCATGTCGCAGGTGTCGTCAGCAATGGGCCCGCCGAGGTCGCCGGGATACGCCCGGGCGACGTCATTACTGCTCTGAACGGCAAACCCGCCGTCAGCCGTTCAAGCCTGTCCAAATCCGTCCGCAACGCGCCCGGACAGGTCATCACCTTCACGATCCGACGCGGCACTGAAACACGCGATGTGAGACTCATGCCCACGCGTCCAGACAGCCCGAAATCATTTACCGATCCCGTCGTCGGCGTTCAATGGCAACCGGACGCCTTGGGTGGCATCACGTGGGATCTTAGCGGGCGCTTGCAGGTCGCCCATCCGACTCCCTGGGAGCAAATCAAGGCCGCGAGCTCGACACTATTCAACACGCTCGGCGCCGTCCTCTCGCCAAAATCCGACGTCGGTCTTCAACATCTTTCCGGTCCGGCAGGCATCGGCCGCATCTACTACATCCTGCTGCAGAACGAATACGGGTGGCAGGCGGCGCTGTGGTTCAGCGTGGTTCTCAATATCAATCTGGCCATCATGAATATGCTGCCGATTCCAGTCCTCGACGGCGGCCACATCACGCTGGCACTCGTTGAGGCAGCGCGGAAACGCCCGGTCAACGTTCGAATCCTGGAGAGAATTCAGAGCGCATGCGCCTTCCTGATTATCGGTTTCATGCTCTACGTCACGTTTTTTGACGCACAAGACTTCTTCGGCCGGAGAACAATTAAATTCGATCGGCCCGTCCCGGCAGTGACGCAGTGATTGAAAAAAGCAAGCGGCAGCGACATTCTTGTCCTTGTTTTCCCGGAAAATCCCTGCCCCTATGACCTACTGCCCGAGTCCATACACGTATCAGCGGCGCGTAAGCCGCGAAATCCATGCCGGGAACGTCGCAATCGGCGGAAAAAATCCGATTCGTGTCCAGTCCATGATTACCTGTGACACGATGGACACCGAAGCGTCTATCCAGCAGACTCTCGACCTTGCGGCGGTCGGTTGCGAGATCGTCCGAATTACGGCGCCCACCGTCAAGGACGCAGCCAACCTGCAGCACATCAAGGCCGGACTGCGTGCATCGGATTGCCATGTGCCTATCGTTGCGGACATCCACTTCAAGCCCGAAGCCGCAATGGAAGCGGCGAAATGGGTTGAAAAAGTCCGGGTCAATCCCGGCAATTATGCGGACTCCAAGAAGTTCAAAATCATCGACTACACGGACGAGCAATACGCAGCCGAACTGGAACGTATCCGCGAGCGTTTTTCGCCTCTGGTAAGGTTCTGCAAGGAAAACGGCGTCGCAATGCGCATTGGGACCAATCACGGCTCACTCAGCGATCGGATTATGAACCGTTACGGCGATACGCCGCTCGGCATGGTGGAAAGCGCGCTCGAGTTTGCCCGGATCGCGCGCGACTTGGGCTACCATGAGTTCGTTTTTTCCATGAAAGCCAGCAACCCGAAGGTGATGATTCAAGCCTATCGCTTGCTCGTCGCGCGACTTGAGGAGGAGGGTGATGATTGGAACTATCCGATCCATCTGGGCGTTACGGAAGCGGGAGACGGGGAAGACGGGCGCATCAAATCGGCCATTGGAATCGGTTCGCTGCTCAATGATGGCATCGGAGACACGATCCGGGTTTCACTGACAGAAGACAGCGTTCACGAAATCCCTGTCGCGAAGGCGCTTGTGACCTTCTACAATGAGCTCACGCAAGTTGCTACTCGGTCAACAAACTCATTTAATGATGCACCGATTTACGATCCTTTTTCCTATCGACGCCGCGCTACGGAGAGGGTCGAAATCGACGGCGTTCCGCTCGGCGGCGAGGAAACAATTCGTGTCTTTACCACCCAGAAAAACTGGGATGCTCTGGCCCATAAAATCGACAAATTAGGCGACTACCAGCCGGAAATCATCCTCGAAAAGGCGGGCATCATCGAAGTCGACCCGCGCGACGCGGATGCCGTTGCCAGGATCAATGCCCTCCCCTCGCCCGTCCCGGTAACCGTTGCCGATAACATCTCGATCCCGGTCATCCCGGCATACCGCCTTCTTTCCGGCCGCCTTGATGAGCGACATCCCATCTTGCTCAAGGACATCCTTTCGCCCGGTCAGAATGATCGGGGCGATTTCCTTGACACACTCCTTTCTTCATCCACCAGAGTCGGTTCCTTGCTCTGCGACGGTATCGGCGACGCGGTCCTTATTCGTGGCGAAGAAGCACCTGGGCAGTCGTTGCGTCTCAGTTACAACATCCTGCAGGCGGCTGGTGCCCGGATTTTTAAAACCGATTATGTCGCGTGCCCAAGTTGCGGCCGCACGCTGTTTAATCTCCAAACCACGACTGCGAAAATCAAAGCGGCGACGGTCCACCTGAAAGGCGTTAAAATCGCGATTATGGGCTGCATCGTCAACGGTCCAGGCGAAATGGCCGATGCTGACTTCGGTTATGTCGGCGGCGCCCCTGGCAAGGTCAATCTCTACGTCGGAAAGACGCCTGTTAAGTTTAACATCCCCGAAATCGAAGCGGTCGACCGCCTTAAGGACCTGATCCGCGAGCATGGCAAATGGGTGGAGCCACCCCCGGAAGTCTCTGCACTGGCCCCTGTGTGACTTCGTAGTCCATCGGCTCGTCGGTGGGCCCCCGTGTAAAACGTGTGGCTGCTTGGTTCTACCTTTGGGATGACGTCACAACGCGTTCGAAAAACTTGGTGACTTGTCCGCAACTCGCGCTTGATTCCCCCGACACGGGGCGATAACACTGGCGCATAATGTCTGCTGATCCCTCGTCCACTTATTCGCGCAAAAATCCGTTTCCGGCAAAACTCGTCACGAACCGCAAACTCACGTTGCCAGGATCGGAAAAAGAGACGCGACATTTTGAGATTTCCCTTGCCGGATCGGGGGTCGCTTATGAAGTTGGCGATTCGCTGGGTGTCTTCGCGCTGAACGATCCGGCGTTGGCGGACGAAATCATTGCCAAACTGCATCTTACCGGATCGGAGACCGTCAATGGAGCGGATGGACAGCCGACAACGCTTCGACAGGCGCTTATTAAGGACTACATCATCACCCAGCCATCCAAGCAGTTTTTGGAGGCTGTCCGGGATAAAGCCGAAGGGACGTCCGTCCTCCACGATCTGTTGAAACCGGATCGCAAGCAGGAATTGGAGAAATTCCTTTGGGGCCTCGAGATTATCGATTTCCTCGTCGACCATCCGTCCGTGCACTTTACCGCGGAGGAATTTGTTGCCGTGTTGCGGAAGCTCCAACCGCGTTTGTATTCGATTTCGTCGAGTCTAAAAGCGCATCCGGAACAAGTACACCTGACCGTCGCAGCCGTGCGCTACACGTCCAACGAGCGCCAGCGAAAAGGTGTCGCTTCCACGTTTCTCGCGGATCGCGTCGATGACAATACGCCCGTGCCTATTTTCGTGCATTCGGCAAAGGGCTTCCGGCTGCCGGAAGATCTTTCGACGCCGGTCATCATGGTGGGACCCGGGACGGGCATTGCACCATTCCGAGCGATGATGCAGGAACGCAAGGCGACGGAGGCGACCGGTAAAAACTGGCTGTTCTTCGGCGAACAACGCTCGGAGGTCGATTTTTTCTACAAGGAAGAATGGGAAGCGTATCAAGCGGAGGGTATTCTGACAAAGCTTACGACGGCGTTTTCACGCGATCAGGAGCACAAGCTGTATGTCCAGCATCGGTTGTTGGAAAATTCTGCGGAGGTCTGGGCTTGGCTGGAGGAAGGAGCGCACTTTTTCGTCTGCGGCGACGGTCAGCGCATGGCGAAGGATGTCGATCTTGCGCTGCATCACATTGTCGAACGCGAAGGCGGCAGGACACCCGAAGAAGCAGCCGTTTACGTAGAACAGCTCAAGAAAGCGAAACGTTACAAGCGAGACGTCTATTGAGAGGCCGTTCTCGGTCCTTCAAACGCAAAGACTGCGGATTTTCCGCTTTTCCCGGGCAATTGCAATGATTCCAATTGCAATTGTAGCGAAACCGGTTATCCGTCTTTCCCCTTTTTCAAATCGCCCAACCCGGAGACGACATTATCATGAGCAGCATTATCCAGAAAATCGAATCGGAGCAGTTTAAGCAGACACTTACCCCGTTTAACGTGGGCGATAGCGTCCGGGTTCACACTCGCGTCGTGGAAGGCGAAAAGGAACGCATCCAGATTTTCTCCGGTATCGTCATCGGCCGCAAAGGCACCGGACTCAATTCGATGTTCACCGTGCGCCGGATTTCATACGGCGAAGGTGTCGAACGTGTTTTTCCTGTCCATTCGCCTCGCGTCGCCAAGATCGAGGTCGAAAGACCCGGCAGCGTCCGTCGCGCCAAACTCAATTATCTCCGCAACCGCAAAGGCAAGCAGGCCATGGCGGTTAAAGACAAGACTGCCTGAACTTCTTTGCAGCAACCTCTCCGGAGGAGTCTTCAGGAAATATTCGAATGGATTGGCCGTCGGCAGCCTCCTGAGCTGTGCCCTATTGCGGACAATCTCGCCTCCAAACTGCTTTTGCTGCCACAGTCGACTCAGGCGTTGCTTGCGCCCATGAGTAACAATGAATCCCAGCGCCATCGTTTTCCTTTCAAACGGTTCGCGAAGTTTCTTTTTGCAGCCGCCCTTGCGTGCCTTTGTGCCGGCTGTGCCGAGACCGGACTCGACAAAGACACAGGTCTGGCGATCGCGCGAAGAAAATCGGCCCCGGTCGGTCCGCCGCGCGTGCACTGGACGGTTAAAACCACCGCTTATAATCACGGAGAGGCCGGGGATGGCGGTCATGCGAGACGCAACGCCGTCGGGGGTCTTTTGCAATCCGGCACCTTAAATAGCGCTTCCGCCGATTGGTCCCGTTACCCGCTTGGCACCATTTTTTACTCCCCTGACACGGGCCGCAAATACATCATCGACGACTACGGCTCAGCGCTTGTCGGCACGGACACGATCGATCTTTACATGCCGACCATGGGACAGATGCACAATTGGGGTGTCCGACGAATCCAGGTTGAAGTGATCAAGTGGGGTGACCGGGATGAGAGTCTAAAAATACTCCGCCCACGTGCACGGTACGGGTACATCCGGAGAATGGTCGCTTCTCTTGAAAAAAGTACTGAGCGTTTTCCAAAACGGGGCTAGACAAGTAGGCGCTCTCTCAGATTTCATCATCCATTCACTGATCCAAGCATGAAAATCCTTGTTACCGGCGGTGCCGGATATGTCGGAAGTATCTGTGTTGAACAAATGATCAATGCCGGACACGAAATTACCGTGTTCGACAATCTTACTGAAGGCCACGGACGCGCTGTTCATCCGAAAGCCACCTTTGTCAAAGGCGACCTCGCGAACCCCTCCGAGATTGATGCCGCGATTGCTGCCGCCAAGCCGGAAGCCGTCATGCACTTCGCCGCCAACGCTCTGGTCGGCGAATCGATGACCAATCCGTCGAAATACTTTCTCAACAACGTCGCAGGCGGTGTCCATCTCCTCGACGGCATGGTTAAGAACGGCGTCAAACGCTTCGTTTTTTCCTCCACCTGCGCCACGTTCGGCGTCCCGGAGAGCATCCCGATTCACGAAGGCTTGCCCCAAAATCCGATCAATCCTTACGGCGAGTCCAAGCTTCTTTTTGAGAAAGTCCTCCGCTGGTATGGCGAAATCTTTGACATCACCTTCGTCGCGCTCCGCTACTTCAACGTCGCTGGCGCTACTGAGGCATACGGCGAGGATCATCGCATCGAGACCCACCTCATCCCCAACGTTCTTAAAGTTGCTCTGGGTCAAAAAGATCACGTCGAGATCTACGGCACCGACTATCCAACACCGGA
Organism: Chthoniobacterales bacterium; assembly: GCA_036524675.1. GTDB lineage: Bacteria > Verrucomicrobiota > Verrucomicrobiia > Chthoniobacterales > DASVRZ01 > DATDAW01. Next base: position 51,209 of record DATDBU010000053.1, read on the forward strand.
CGGGACCTGCATCCGCGACTACATCCATCTGCTCGATCTCGCGCAGGCGCACATTCTCGCCCTGAACGCTCCAAAAAGCGCTTTCTACAACCTTGGCACCGGCGGCGGGACCTCGGTTCGCGAAGTCATCAACGCTTGCGAAAAAGTCACGGGCAAACCGATTAAAGTGGTCGAAAAACCGCGTCGCGCCGGCGATCCCCCTCGTCTCATCGCGAGCTCCGAAAAAATCGAGGCCGAACTCGGTTGGAAGCCTCAGTACCAGAATATCGAGACCATCGTGGCAAGTGCCTGGAAGTGGCACGTAAAAAATCCGCACGGCTACGGAGATTAATTCGTCCGTCCGATGAAGGTAGTGGCCTGACCTCCGACCGAATCCGACCAGGGGCAGGCCAATGCTAGCAAATTAAATAAACCAGCGGCCTTTTTTTGAATGGGTCGCTGGAGAAAACAGGGAGCCAGCTCGTGCTCTTTGTTAAAGCTTCCGAAGGTCGGGTCCATGGAAGCCGCGAAATTCATGAATCCGTCTCCGAATTTCGTGAATCGCCTGCCGCATAGCTGGGCTATTGGCAGCCAGAATTTTAACAGTCAATCCTCCCCCGCACAATCGGCTGGCTCCGACCCACACATCTCCACTCTGGAGAGCCGTTATTCGTTTCAGGATATCCGAAGCGCCATCCGCTTTGCCGCCAATCCAGAAGAGGCTCCCGTAGTAGGCATTCGGGAAAACCTTTCGCAAGGCATTGAGATTCGGCTTTCCCGGCTCAAGAACGGATCGTTCGCGAACGACCTGCTTTCTGTCGAGGAACACATCCATCCGCCAGTCCAGCAGCCGGTATTCAAAACTCTCGCCCATCGCGACTCGTCCAGGAGCGACCACGTCGATCCATAACATTTCACCGCCCGATTCGATATCCACCCGTGTCCGCTGCGCGCAGGACGCGCCAGCTTGTGGAATGAACATCTCGGGGAAAACCTCCAGTCTTCCCCCTGCCGCGACAGCAAAATCCTGCGTCAGTTCAATCGTCCCGGCCAGAGTACGATAGGCCCGGCTGGCGCTCGGTGTGGTGAATAGCAAGGACGCGCCAGACTCGACTTTCACCTGTGTCTCGACCGAATCGCCTGTAAGCAGGCCCGCGGTCGGATTGACCGCGTTGACCACCAGGGTTTCGCCGTCCAACCATGGCTTGCTCAGGTGCATCGGCGCCCGGAATGATTGTGAAGTGAGGGTGCTTTTGCCGAGATCATCCAGTCCGCAGACCAGACGCAAATACCCTCTCAATCCGCGCCGCGGAGTTCCTGGGTTCATGAAAACAACACTTCGCGCCGCAGCCAGGCGAGTAGTTCGTCCTTGCCCTTCTCGCTCCGCAAATCGGCGAAAAGAAACGGTCGTTCCCCCCGCATCAGCTTCGCATCCCGCGCCATCACTTCCAGGTCCGCTCCGACAAAGGGCGCAAGCTCGGTTTTATTGATTAAGAGCAAATCGCTATGCCGGATGGCGGGACCGCCTTTGCGCGGGATCTTGTCTCCTTCCGCCACGTCGATCACATAGATGAACGACTCCACCAACTCCGGAGAAAACGTCGCCGAAAGATTATCCCCACCGCTTTCGATAAGGATCAGCTGGAGATCGGAATGCCGTTTTTCCAGCTCACCTACTGCTGCGAGATTCATCGAAGTGTCATCGCGAATCGCCGTATGCGGACAGCCACCTGTTTCCACCCCCAACACGCGATCCGCCGCCAGCGCCTCATTGCGCACCAAAAATTCGGCGTCTTCGCGCGTATAAATGTCGTTCGTCACTACAGCGATGGAAAACTCCTCGCGCAGCCACTGACAAAGTCGCAACACCAGCATGGTTTTCCCCGAGCCCACCGGCCCGCCGATTCCTATGCGCACAGCACGTTTCATTGAAATGATCAAACAAGACTCATTGCGCGATTGCAACGGCAGACGCGGACTTGCATTGGGAAGGCGGGCACTGATAATTGAACCGTGAGTCTGCATCAGTTGAAAACCCAAGCCAAAGAACTCTCCGATGCCGAGCGGAAAGAGCTCATCGGGTATCTCGTGACGCTGGGCCGCAAACGCACAGCCGAGGACTGGGAGAGAATCGAGGGTAAAATCGCGGACAGCCGTCCCTCAAATTGGATCACAGAAGATAAACTGGACCGAGTATTGAATCTCGAATCCGACCGCAGTGAGTGATTACCGGCTGTTAGTGGATTGGGAAGTGATTGAAAAACTCAATCAACTCCCTCCCGCAAAGCGACGCATTTTCCGGGATGCATTTTTGCGTATCGCGGCAACACCAGATCGGTTGAGCGATTACCGCGAATCAAATCCCAAAGGAATCACGCTGGATGTTTATCTTTGCCACGGCTTCGCAATCACGTATTGGATCGATTTTGCAGATCGCCACGTGAAAATACTGGAATTTCAAGTGGCCGAAGGGCCGTGACGCTCACGAAATAAACAACCGCTCTTCCGCGAACTCATGACGCATTGAGGCAATTTCCAAAAGCGGATTGAAACACCCGGCCTTCTCGCGCGGGACTTCCAACGATTTCGCAATCGCCTCCGGGATTTGCAGAGTTCCCCCTCTCAACACCCTCTGGCATCCGTCCTGCCCGATTCGGATCAATTTTAGCGCCGCGCTACAAATCGCCGCGATCGATTGATACGCGTACGTTGCGAGCGCGCCTTCCAAAGGCACGTTCTCCACCCGCGCCTGCAACGCGCAGACAACCAAATGATGCCCCCGCGCTCGACCTTGCTGAATCGCGTCTTCAACCTCTACCAGCAACGTTGCGTCCGAGATGGCTCGCAACGCCTTCAAACGGCGTCCGCCAATTTGCTTACTGGCTTCCCGAGTTTCATACGCCAGTTTCCACGCGTCGATCTCCGCGTCGATCTGGCAAAGTTCCTCCAGATTCTCCGCCCCAAGCGCAAACCGAAGGTATGGCAGCTCCATACCAGCAAGCGCCGGAACAATCTGCTCTTCGACAAACTCCCGAAGCGTCACCTCATCCCTCACAACACCCAGCCGAACCATTTCCTCAAATCCCAGCGAATGCGCATACGCCCCTGTCGGGAACAGCGCGTCGGACGTCTGCAGCAAAAACGGCAACCAGCTTAATTCGCTCATTGGCAAATCTTATGGGGACGACAGGCCGCTGGTCTGTCCTCCTCGGGAAATCCCCGCCTTACCACGAGACAATCCCGTGTCGCCCGGTTCTGCCTTTTGCCTTCGACCTTCTGCCTTCAATGGTGGTGCCCGCCCGAAAGTGGATGAAAAACGGCGTTCACGGCTTGGTAATGGATGTGTTCACGGTCGAAAAGTTGGCGCAGCGCGGGATCATCCACAACGCGCACAAGTCCTTCGGCCACTTCGAGTTGGAAATGAAGATTGCCAATCACCCAACCAAGGCGGGCGGCTTTCGCGGCCTCGGCCGCTAACTCTACCTCGAGCACAGGTTCGGGTTTCTGCGCAATGGCATAAATCGCGGAGTCACTTTCGAAAAACACGTCGCCATCGGCCAATGCATGTTCCAAATCGAAACCGAACTCGGCGCCATTGCTGGCGACACCACGCCAGCGTCGTTTGGCAAGCGTGAGCCGGTCCACTTCGAGCACGATTCTTTCCCCGTCGGGACGCCAGTGATGAAGGTGATCGTGAATAAGTTGCATCTCAACAGGATGAACCGCCAAGGCGCTAGGACGCCAAGGTCTTGCTTAAAGTCGGAGAACGGTCAGGAAGTTTTCTTCGCGTCTTGGCGCCTTGGCAGTTCATTTTTTTTAGGGTGTCAAAACAGGAAATACCGTTGTGCGAGCGGCAGGACAGTCGCTGGTTCGCAACGGAGCTCGAGGCCATCGGCTTTAACGATGTAAGTCTCGGGATCGACCTCGATTTTCGGCAGAGCGTCGTTCCAAAGCAAATCGCGCTTCGTCACACCGCGAGTGTTCTTCACCGCGGACAGCGTTTTGCCAAGACCAAGATCGGCGAGTTTGCCGCTGCGTAGAGCCGCATCACTCACGAAAGTCAGCGAGGTCTTGAATTTTGCCCGGCCATGGGCGCCAAACTGCGGCCGGTAGAACATCGGCTGCGGCGTTGGGATCGAAGCATTTGGATCTCCCATGTTTGCCATCGCGATCAGTCCGCCCTTGAGCACCACTTCCGGTTTCGTCCCGAAAAAGGCCGGTTTCCAGACCACCAAATCCGCCAACTTACCCACTTCGATCGACCCGACATCGTGCGCAATACCATGCGAAATCGCCGGGTTGATCGTGTATTTCGCGATGTAACGTAGCGCGCGGAAATTGTCCGTCGTTGTAGCGGCGGTCTGTGACCGCCGGGGATCATCCAATCTCCCGAACTGCGTCTTCATCTTGTGCGCCGTTTGCCATGTGCGCGTAATCACTTCCCCCACGCGGCCCATTGCCTGGGAATCGCTCGACATCATCGAGAATGCCCCCAAATCGTGCAGCAAATCTTCCGCCGCGATCGTCTCAGGCCGAATTCGCGACTCCGCGAACGCCACATCCTCGGGAATTTTGGAATCGAGATGATGGCATACCATCAACATGTCGAGATGTTCATCGATCGTGTTTACGGTAAACGGCCGTGTCGGATTCGTCGAAGACGGCAACACGTTCGCCTCGCCGCAAACCCGGATGATGTCCGGGGCATGTCCCCCGCCTGCGCCTTCGCTGTGGAACGTGTGGATCGTCCGCCCTTTGAACGCAGCAATCGAGTCCTCGACAAAGCCCGACTCGTTTAACGTATCCGTGTGAATCGCCACCTGGACGTCCAGTTCATCTGCAACGCCAAGACAACAATCAATCGCTGCCGGCGTGGTTCCCCAATCCTCATGCAGCTTTAGTCCGATGACTCCAGCGAGGATTTGCTCCCGTAGAGGCTCGGGCGTCGCGCAGTTCCCTTTGCCCAAAAAGCCTAGATTCATCGGATATTCGTCCGCCGCCTCGAGCATTCGGTAGATATTCCAAATCCCTGGTGTGCAAGTCGTCGCGTAAGTCCCGTGTGCCGGACCCGTGCCGCCACCGATCATCGTCGTCACGCCGCTTGCAAGCGCATGCTCGATCTGTTGCGGACAAATGAAATGAATATGCGTGTCAATGCCACCTGCCGTCACGATGCATCCTTCGCCCGCGATGACCTCCGTCGCCGCGCCAATAGTCATTCCTGGCGTAATACCCTGCTGGATTCCCGGATTTCCTGCGTGCCCAATTCCGACGATACGACCATGCTTCACACCGATGTCCGCTTTGATGACACCCTGAACCGCATCCAGAATCAGGGCATTGGTGATCACCAGATCCAGCGACTCCGCGTCCAGCGCCGTTGAGGATTGCCCCATGCCGTCGCGAATCACTTTTCCGCCGCCAAATTTCACTTCGTCCCCGTAAGCTCCAGCCTCGCCGATCAGATCACGCTCGACCTGAATAAAAAGCTCCGTGTCTGCCAGCCGTACCTGATCACCCACGGTGGGACCAAACATCTCGGCATATTGTCTGCGAGTCAGTTTCATAAATTAGAACCGCCAAGACGCAAAGACGCCAAGGAGGAGGTTAAAACAATCCGTTTAATCCCGTGTTTGATCAGCGGGACATTAAAATTAATAAGCAGCCCAAGTGAGCAACCGGTGAGTTTCAAATAGGTCAGTACTTGCGCCTTATGCACAGGAAGCAACGCCTCGACCGCTTTGATCTCCGCGATCACCGCGTTGCTCACCAAAAGGTCAAGCCGCAAACCGGCGTCAATTCGAATCCCGTCGTAAATTACCGGCAGCGCCACCTGTCGTTGTACTTCAAAACGACGTTTCTTGAGCTCATGCGTCAGGCAGACCTCATAAACACTTTCCAGCAATCCCGGCCCTAATGTGGAATGCACATGAAAAGCTGAATCCACAACCGCCGCAGCCACTTCGTTCACCGCGTCATCCGGTTCCCTTGGCGTCTTGGCGTCTTGGCGGTTCATTTAGAGTTTGCCGTTAACCTTTGCGTTCAGCCCCCAGACCTCGCGTTTTCCTCCGAGTGCGACGAGCTCCACTTCACGCGTGTCGCCGGGTTCGAATCGGACAGCCGTTCCTGCGGGAATATTAAGCCGAAATCCCCGCGCCGCGGCGCGATCGAAATTCAGCGCGGTGTTAGTTTCAAAAAAATGATAATGACTCCCCACCTGGATTGGACGATCCCCAGTATTCGAAATGGAAATCGTCTTTGTCTCCAATCCCGCATTGGCCACAAGTTCCGGCGCATCTACCGCCACAATAATTTCTCCAGGAATCATAATTCAGTATCGGTATTCACTTCACATTTCCCATTCAGCCTTCTGCCTTTTCTGTTCTGCATTCTGCATTCTGCCTTCTGCCTTCTGCCCTCTGCCTTTACCGGATGGGGTTGTGAACGGTGACAAGCTTCGTCCCGTCCGGAAACGTCGCCTCGGCCTGCACCTCGTGAATCATTTCCGGGACGCCTTCCATCACGTCAGCTCGCTTCAAAATCGTCGTTCCGTAGCTCATCAATTCCGCGACCGATTTCCCGTCGCGTGCGCCTTCCAGGATCTCAGCCGTAATAATGGCGATGGACTCCGGATAATTCAGCTTCAACCCGCGTGCCTGGCGACGGCGGGCAAGATCAGCGGCTACGACAATCAGGAGCTTTTCCTGTTCGCGGGGCGAGAGATGCATGCGAACTGTTTAATCAGAAAGCACGCGCCGGGCGAAAGAATTTTCGATTTCGGATTCTCGATTTTGGATTTGCGACGCTCGAACTGTTGAATCGAAAATCGAGAATCCAAAATCGGAAATAAGCTAATGAGCGCCATCGAAGCCAAAGGTCTCACCAAAATTTATCGCACCTACAAGAAAAGGCCTGGCCTTGCTGGCGCAGTCCGGGGCTTGTTTAAGCGCGACTATGAGCCGCTTCGCGCCGCCGACGGCGTCACTTTTTCCATTGAAGAAGGTGAATTTGTCGGATTCCTCGGGCCCAACGGCGCCGGGAAGACGACCGTGCTCAAAATGTTATCGGGCCTTCTGCACCCGACTTCTGGCACCGCCAGCGTCCTCGGATTCACTCCCTGGGAAAGGAAGGATGGCCTGAAGCGTCAGTTTGCCCTCCTGATGGGGCAAAAAAACGCCCTTTGGTGGGACTTGCCGGCCCGGGAGTCGCTGGAACTGAACAAAGCCATCTACGGAATCGCCCAATCCGACTTCGACCAAATCGTCAACGAACTCATCGACCTCCTCGATGTCCGCGACAAATTGAACGTGATGGTTCGCGAGTTGAGTCTGGGCGAAAGGATGAAAATGGAGCTCATCGCCGCGTTGCTTCATCAACCGCGCGTTCTGTTTCTCGACGAACCCACGATCGGCCTGGATGTCATCAGCCAGAAGAAAGTCCGTGAATTTCTCCGCGAGTACAATCAGAAGCGCCGAATCACGACGATTCTAACCAGCCATTACATGCAGGATATCGAGGAGTTATGCGCTCGCGTCCTCATCATCGATCATGGCAAACTTTTTTTCGATGGCCCGCTTGACGAAATCGTCGATCGTTTCGCCGGTTATAAGATTCTAACATTCACTTTCGCCGGGTCGACCGCCCCCGATTTATCTATTCACGGAACCATCCTGGAAAACCGTTTTCCCATTGTAACACTTCAAGTCGAACGCACCCAAGTCGCAGACGTTTGCCGGAAAATTCTCGCCGAATGCGCGATCAACGATCTCGAAGTAAGCGACGTCCCTATCGAACAGGTCATCAGCGAAATCTTCGCCGAAGCCGAGCCGATAACGCTGTAGCGGCGGTCTGCGACCGCCGATTTCGCTCACGACCGTCATAGACTACAGCGTTCTGGGCGGTCACAGCTCGCTCACATTTCCTCAAACCGCGCAGCGTCGCGGTTCTTTTGAACCTTTCCCGCGTGGAAAATGCGCCCGTTCATCGCGATGTATGCCCCTGGAGACAACGCCTGCAACGCACCGACAGCGAAGCCGATGTTAAAAATCGCGTCGCTCGCACGATACCGCGCAGGCAGCATGGAACCCGTTAGCACAATCACTTTATCCCCGATTCCATCCAACGCAGCCGCCGTTTTCGACATTGTATCCGTCCCGTGCGTAATAAGAATATGCTGCTCCGGTGCGGCTTCAACGCGTTCGCGGACGAGCAAACGGTCGGCATCCGTCATGTCCAGGCTGTCCTTGCGAAGAACGGATTCCACGACGTATTCAAACGTCACATTCGCTTCCGCGAAGACGGGAACGACCTGTGGGTCCCCCACCTCGAAGGCGCTCGCAGAGTCAAAATAGATCTTGTCGATAGTTCCTCCGACAGAAATCACGCGGATGCGAAGCGATGCAGGCATCCCGCCATCTTGCAGCGGACCCGCCAAATTTGGCGAGATTTTACCGCATCCAGCGCGGCGACATTTGCCGTCAAGGTGCAGCCCCATTGTCAACGATTTATTCGCCGAGACCCTCCCCCATTGCTTGGCCACCGTGGAATCCAGTTGACAACGGTTTGATTCCCGAATCCCAGCTCGCCGTAGCCGGCAAGAGCCGGAGGACCATCGACCGACTTCGTTGCGCTAGGCGTACGTGTAGGTCACAACCATTCCATCGGTATAGGTCTTTGATCTGTCACATCCGCGGAACCAGGCCTGATGCAACGTCACTGGTAAACCAAATAATGGAAAAACAATACTAACCAAACCCAACAAACGTAGCGTACGATCATGAATCGGGCCGTTTTATCATGATAACCATCACTAAAGCAACTGCGATTCCAAACTGAACATATGTTTCCATCAATAGCCATTGTTCCTTTTTACTTAAATAAGCAATCTTCCCATAATTTAATTCGGTTGGAATTAAATGAGCACTTTCGGCGTGCGGCTGTTGGGGGCGAGTGCCGGTGAAATATTGTCTTACACCCATCATCCAGAACAAGGATATGACAACGAAAAAGCCGATCGCAGTTTCCACCTTGTGTTTCATTGTTTGAAGGCATGGATCCAGGTTTATGTTCCACCATTCCAAACTCCACCGCCAGCACCTTCTCCGATTGTAATTCTACTACCTGTTACAAACTGCCCTTGCGAACCAGGGCCGTAAAACGAGTCATATGAACCGTGTACGCCCGCCCACCGAGATGCCGTCGTTGCTTGTCATCAGTGTGCCTGCGACATTGGATATTGCGGAATCGCTTCTCAATATCCCACCACCTTCACGTGACGCTATTTCCTAGGCCTCCTGATAATTCCTGGAGTTGCTGTAGCCGCAGGCTCTAAGGATTCAGCTGGTTGACGCTTAAAATCTGGATCAAAAGTTACGAAGCTTTCCGTCTCTCCAGAATCTCGAATCAATACTCCACATTGCTCTTTCAATGTTTTTCGAATCAAATCGCATGCACCGTCTACCGTAAGTAGATCCTCTGAAACAATCGAGATTTTTGAATCAACTCCAAGACCAATCCAAACGGCCATTGACGCATATAACATGGTGGGAATACACCGGACGGCAGGACTCCATGCGTCGACATTTCCACCCACGTGTTGGCCTGACCTTTGAAACGCCAAGTAGGCTTATCGGTTCGTTCTTTCCAGCTCAAACGCGCCTCTCCGCGCTCATCACCGCGGTTCGGCTTATATGTCAGGCTTATGGAAACAGTGAAGGTGTGCCTCCAGTAATTCTTTGGAGGTATCCTATGGCCACCAAAGTTGATCAACACGCTCACGATCGCAAGGCTGACATCAGTCACACATTCGCAGCAAGAACATTTGTCTCTTTGATCTTTGGTCGCCTCTTCCATTGTGATCAAAAAGGCATCCCCGCCCGAGTTGAGTAAAGTTGGCCCTAACGCCGGCAGCCCAGGAGTTGATTCCCGGTATCAGTATCGGTGGCTTTGGCATGCCCACATTCGCAGGGGAATCCCCTGTTTTGCTTTGCGGATTAAGCGCGTGCGCATCGCCCCGTTGTCGGCGGCTCTTTAGCTCTTTTTGAATCCACGCGCAAAAGTCCGACAATTGATGCCCGGCATCGCGGCAAACTGCGCTCCGGTTGCTCCGCTGCGCTTTCGAGCGTCGGCTCCACGGCGGGATTGCGATCTGACTGTTTGACTCCACATCTGCTCTCCACCCGCCTCACAGCAACGCAGTTGATGCAGTCTTCGGTGCCAAACAGTCTAACTACACCGGCGGGACTCTCACCCGCGTTGACGCTACCTTCACAGGTGCACCAATTTTCTCCGCATGACCCGAATGGCGCTAAGATAAGGCAGGTTTGGGACGATTTTTCGGGTCGCGGCGGACGGGACCTTCGGTGGATTCGAGCAGGACCTTTTGGCTTAGTACACGATTCCATAAATACACACACGTATTATCAGGCGGCGAGCATGAGTGGAGTCGAAAGATTGTTGAGGAGCAAGGCCAGGTCGCGGCGGGTGAACTCCCAACGAAAAGGTTTGGCGACTTTTTCGTAGTGACGCTCGAAAGCCGCAAGCCGTTGTGAAAGTGCGGACAGGGAAGGAAAGTCGTTTGGAGTTAAAACCTTGCGTTGGAGAATGGAAAAATAGATTTCGATCTGATTGAGCCAACTGGCGTGGACAGGGCCGTGGACCAGCACCAATTGCCGGTGGCGGGCGCAAAGGCGCGCCACGCTTTTTTGCCCTCGATGCGAGGAGCCGTTATCGACGATCCAGAAAACTCTTTGCGCTTGGCGGTAAGGCGATTGCTCCATGACTTGATCCACGAGGCGATCAAAGGAGGCGATCCCGCTGCGCGCCTCGCAGCGTCCGAAGACTTTCGCCCGATGCACATCCAGCGCTGCCAGATAAGTCCACGCCCCGTGCCGGCGGTATTCGTGTTCGACTTTCATCGGCGAGTGCGCGACGGGCGGATAAGTCTCATGGATGCGATCCCTGGCCTGGATGCTGGTCTTCTCATCGGCCGAAAGGACGAACTCATCATCGGCAAGGACGCATCCCTGCCAGGTTCTTTGGTAGAGATCAAGAATGCGTCCGGCTTTCTCTTCAAAGAACGGGTCTCGAGGAAAAAGCCAGCAACGATGTTGCCAGGGGCCAATGGCATCTTCATGGAGCCAGCGCCATACCGTGGTTTTGCCGATGCGCGCGACCAGTCCGCTCTCGATGGCATGGGCAGCCAACTCCGAGGCGCTCCAACGCGCCAATGGCACACCGGAACTTTCGGGCCGCTCGCAGGCCAGCGCTTTGACGCTCACGACCACATCAGGGGGAAAAAACCCGGGGACGTCCCGGGCGGCTGGCATCTTCCAGACCCGGCAGGCGTTCTTCAAAGAAACGTTTTCTCCATAAACTGACGATCTCGCGGCGGGTATCGAGCCTGCGGGCAATCTCATCGTTGGCGAGTCCCTGCGCGGCCAGCAGGATCATGCGGGCGCGGAGGACTTGAAATACGGCAACGTATATTTTGCCGCGCGCGCAGCCAGGATGCTGCGTTCCTGCGGCGAAAGATGGATTTGGAATGGGCTTTGTCTCGGCATTCTGGTTGCGTAACAGCCAAACAGAAGACAGCGTTTCGCGTCCACAAAAATACGTGTGTGTATTTATGGAATTAGGTACTTAGGTAGCATTTGCGAGTGATGGAGATCGGCTGGGCTCATCAGCACCAGGGTGCCGCAGGAGATGGCCTCGAGCACGGAGTTGCCGCGGATTTTTCTGCCACCCGCTTTAATGAAATACTTCGCATCGAAAAGCTCGGCCAGATTTTCACGGATGGATTGTTTGTGTAGGCGCAATGGATGACCGGTATTTTGCAGAGGGGCGAGACGTGCAACATTCTTGGTCGGCCGCTCCTGAAAGGAATTGATCTCGACAAAAATGCCGTGCTGTGCCGACGCGCGCCCGACCGTGCGTTGCACGATTTTCTCCAGGCAGTCCGGACCCACAAACGTGTAAGGGAAATCGACTACACCGGGTAGATCGCTCACAATGCCACGAGCCTCTTGATTCAGGCAGACATCGTAGCCGTAGTACGCACAATCGCATAACATGTTGGCTTCGCCGATCATGTAACACCACAAGATGTTAGGGTGAGTCTGTACGATGCGGCTGGGGATGGAAAAATTGATAGAGATGACGACGTCATACCGGCTCCAGTCTACCTTGCCGCAACTCACGGAGTAATCGC
>DATDBU010000054.1:0-29588 GCA_036524675.1 Chthoniobacterales bacterium
CTGCCGATCGAGAACCCGCGTAAAAAAAATCGCAACGCCGCCACGGCCAGCCTCAGCGAGCTCGGCGCGTAATGCTTCTCTTCGCGTAGATAAATCAGATACGCCCGGATGGCTACATCATCGAGCAGCGCGGGATCGCCGCTCGAATGCTACGCCAGTTTGCGCACATAGCGGACGTACTCCTCGCAGGTTCACTTCCCCTTCGCCTGGAGCGAGAGCGTCTCGACGAGTTGCGTGATGGATGGATAGGAGGCAACAACATGGGATTGTGTTTTCATGCCCCGACAAATACCCGCCCCCGGACCTCCTTCCTGCTTGTCTACGCTTCTATAAAACTCTAGTATCCCGCTCCATGAAAGGAGCCCTCCCCCGCCACGCCGCGCAGCGGCTTAGTTCAACAAGCGCTGCAGCGAACCGCTGAGGTAGGCGGCTTCACGCGCGATGAGATTCATTCCACATTTTCTTTGGCTGGTAGGGGGCGCACTTACTTTGTATGCGACAGGCAGCTATTCCGGTCATTCGTTGCCTTTTCAAGACCCGACTCCGGAGTTGTTGGCGGTTCAGCGAGAACAGATTCAGACCGCAAAGATTTTAGCGATTGTTGGGGTCGTTTTGATTATCAGTGGTGTTGTGGGAGCTGTTTGTCGCAGGAATTCTGCGTCACGACCGAGACCATAAATTTGTGATATGACCATGATGCCTAACCCGACAACGGACCGAACTGTCACTACGCTGACGCTTCACAACAGTCCGTGACTTCCGTTGGCCGAATAAAACCGATGACCGATCTTCTCATCAAGAGTCATTTATATCTGTTGATTTGGTCACCGCTGCTGCTTGCGGGAACAGTTCTCTACACACTCGCGGTTGCTCCCAGAGGGCGACGGCTGGCGCACTTTCGAAAAGCTACGCTCTGTGCCGCAGTTGTTGCCGTTTTCTCTTTGTCTATCGTCGTTGGCGCCAGGCAACCCTCATCAAACTTCGGGTGGGGCAGTCCCATACTTCTGCTGCCATTCCTCCTGAGCTACTGGGGTGCGGTTGGCTTCAGCGGTGCATCCTTCGCCCTAATCATCCTCTCTCCAGCCTCGCGGAAGTGGCTGTCGCTGCCGCCCCTATTGGTCTTCGCGAGCCTCACAGCTGTCTCCACCTTTCGTCACGGCTACGCCGAGCGAACGATCGCTTCTGATCGCGACTTTTGGCGCACTCAGTTGCAAGATTCCAGAAGCATTCCCCTCGAAGAGATGCGGCGTCATCTGTCCGCGGAAGGCCGGCACGTCGCGGGGCTGATGATCGAGTCGGACCGGGAACCTTATATCAGCGTCGAGACACTGGAAACTCTGCGCACCTTGGGATTTGATTCCTCCGTCGCTCGAAATCCGAACATTTCTGAAGCTACAATTAATGCGCTTTACAGCCAAGGCGAAGCCGAGAAACCGAATTACTGGATACTTCAAGGTCTTGCGCGAAATCCCGCTCTGCCGAAAAACCTCATGATAAAGCTAGCGACCCATCCTAACTACTCAGTCCTTCAGGAGCTCGCGTCAAACTCCGCAGCCACTCAGGAGACGCTCGATGTCTTGACTGGTCGCGCTCGGACAATCATTGAGCAACAGTCTCGCGCCTCGGAACCTTCCGCCTATGATATTAACCATGCCAACGAGATTCTATCGCGCATTGAGGCGAACAGGCGCCCGAAGATAGACAATAACGGCTGATCTTGAAGGTTGCATTCCGCGATAGCCGGAATGCAACCCTTGTTGAACAAGCCCGGGTTTTGCCGCCAACCGTGTCAGGAGACGAGTTTTGCGGTTTCTATTTATTTGAGAGTCCCCGACCTTTGAACCGCTCCGCTGCGCCGGGCGCCAAACGCCTTTTCCTCGCCGATCGCGGCCTTACGATCGGACAGCCGGATGGTCAAAAAGCGCCTCCACTTCCGTCGTTCCCATTTCAAAGGGATGCCGTTTCCCATGAAAAAGAATGAACCGGCGAATCCAATCGCAATAGGCTTGTTCGGTCCGAATGCTGTAATGTTTCAACCGTAAAGCGTCCCGGACGCGATCCAGCCATTTAGGCTTGCTGGCTTCGTGACTTTCTGAAATCTTTCCGGCCATACGTTCGTTTTGTCATGTCCTCCCCCCGACTTTCCACCCTGAATAGACGGAACTTTTTTCCTTTCGATCCCGAAATAGACGAAACAGCCTTTCGTCTAATTGTAGTTAGGCGCATGTGCGCGCCGTTCTCCATCCAGCAATGAACTGCCCTAACTGCAACCGTCCAATGGAACGCGGGAAGGCTACGCTCGATAAGACGTGGACGAATTGGTTCCTTTTTCAGTGGGGGTCAACGAACCTTGTGTTTCACGGAGAAGAGTCGGGTTTCAGCACGTTAATGACGCCGTGGAGTATCAGTCGCGCCTTCCTCTGTCCCGGATGCGGAACCGTGACAATTGCAACCGACGTTTCGCCATCCTGATCCATGACATTCAACATCCAATGCGCCTAACAATAAAGGGTGTATTGCCGCGAAACCGGCAAATACACCCGTGGTTGAACAAGCCCGGATTAGCTGAGAAGCTCGGATAGCGGAGTGCCTATGGCGCCTGTGTTAGCGGGAGGGAGTGGCGGGGCGGCGAGAATGGTGGCCGGGCAGGGTGTTCGATTGAATCTGCGGTCTTGCGTGCACCATAACGGACGACTGTTTTTCGTTTTTGGGAGCCAATACTCGGAGCGGTTTTAGGAAGTCCGCCGTCATTTTGAAGTGGTTGGAAGCGGTCAAGGCAATGTCCTGCAGTGCCTTTGTTCGGAGTTGGATTTCGAAAACGGTGGTGCACTGGCTTGGATGGCTTAAGCGGCTAAGGGTAAGGGCGGTGGAGCGAGCGATCTTACGCCGGCCCGATTTGCCTCGCCAGCCGCCCGGCAAGGCGCATCGCGTTCGTGCAATGCGGGCAACGGGGAGTGCGATCCGATGATTGGCCACGCCAATCGTCTTTTTGAACACGATCTTCTCCGGACTAGCGGTCGATTTTAACCTGCTCGCAGCCGATTTTAACGAGATCACAATCGCTGTTGGACGTCTTACTGTCGATTTTTGTCCATTTACAGGCGCTGTTAGCGTTTCTACACTCGCTATTGGCGCCATCGTTATTAGTATCTCTCCTGCAAACAACGAACATGTTTTCGACGATAATTTGCGCTGTCACTCATCCACCTTTTGGTTCCGGCTTTGCCGGGTTAGGGGGCTTACAGTCGATTTTCGTCCATTGACGGGCGCTATTAGACCGTAGACAGCGGATTTTATACTGCTAGCTGTCGATTTTAAGGGAGTTACAATGGGTTTGGAGCTGTTTCAGCCGATTTTGGAAATCGAGCAATGGCTTACGGTGCTCGGGTCATTTTCGAAGATAAGCATCGTTGTTAAATTATCCGCTCGTTTTTGGCCTTTCCTTGCAACCATCATGACTTGCGGCAAAAGGACTTGCATGGCGAAGTACATCACTCAGCTGCGAAAGAGGGCGAAGGTCGGCGATCAGGGATTCCCGCGCGCGATTCTCGCGTTTTACGGTCCCGACGACAAAAAAGCCACAAAAGCCGTTCTTGGAATCTTTCTCCGCGAAGACGACGAAGGCACAATTTATCGCTACTTTGGCGAAGAGAAAGATGTCAGATACAAGGTCGATGTTCAGACGGACATCCTCGCTCGGCTGCAAGAACACGCGTGAGAACACTGATCATGGTCAAGAAGATTTTTGGCTGCCCGCACGAGGAAGGAATCGATTACCCCGAAGGCGAAGATTGCCCGAAGTGCCATTTTTGGAAGGGGCGGGATCGCTACTCCGCTCTCGAATAATTTGAACGGCTTTACAGGGTGGATGAGGGCAAATGGACAAAATTCCATCTTTCCGGTTTCCGGATTCAGGTTTTGAATAAGCGCCAATGAATTGGACTCATTGGCAGCCGAGGGAACGGGCCACACTTTGTTTTATCATCGAAAACGATCAAGTGCTGCTCATCGAAAAAAAGCGGGGACTCGGCGCTGGGAAAGTCAACGGTCCCGGTGGCAAAGTTGAGCCCGGCGAGTCGCTCCTCCAAACGGCAATCCGGGAAACTCAGGAAGAGATCGGTGTCACTCCCCTGGCTCCTGAACTTCGGGCAGAATTGTCCTTTCAGTTCGTGGACGGCTACAGCCTTTTCTGTGCTGTTTTTGTCGCCGACGATCACCTCGGGCATCCGATTTCCACGGTTGAAGCGGACCCTTTCTGGTCGAAGATCGATGCGATCCCGTACGAAAGAATGTGGCAGGACGACGGATTGTGGCTGCCGCAGGTTCTGGTCGGAGAAAAGCTTCGCGGCTTTTTCCTCTTTGATGGTGACCGGATGCTGGACCATCGGATTGAAGCGATGCTTCATTGATATCACGAGCTGCTGTCTCAGATTTCGCATTCGAACACCCCCCAAAGCGTCCCGACAGTTGACACAAGGACAGAGAGAATCTTTCCGCAAAAGGCGATTGCCCCCTCCATGCGTGAGCCCTAGAGTTTCCGCCCTGTCATGTCCTCCAACACTACTTTTACCCTTGGTCACTCCCCGGATCCCGATGACGCATTCATGTTTTATGCGATGGCGGAAAACAAGATCGACCTTCGGGGGTTTACGTTTCAGCACATTCTTCAGGATATCCAGACGCTGAACGAGCGGGCGACCCGCGGCGAGTTGCATATTTCGGCAATCTCCATTCATGCCTACGCCTATGTGCTCGATAAATATGCGTTGCTGCCCTGCGGAGCGAGTATGGGCGACGGGTACGGCCCCATGATTGTGACGCTGCCAGGCGACGGGCCGGAGGAAAAATCAGACGACGCGATCCGCACCTGGCTCAAAGGAAAACGGCTCGCCGTCCCAGGAACCAAAACGAGTGCCTTTCTCGCTCTCAGGTTGTTCACAGCCGACGTGGACTACATTGTGGTGCCGTTTGACGAGATTTTCGAAGCCGTAAAAGTCGGCCGCGCCGATGCGGGACTGATCATTCACGAAGGGCAGATCACCTACGAACTGGAAGGCTTCGAGCTTGTGCTCGACCTCGGCGAGTGGTGGAAACGAGAAACTCAACTCCCGCTGCCCCTTGGCGGGAATGTGATTCGCAAAGACATCCCGCCGGAAACCCGTAAAGTGCTGTCCGAGATTCTGAAAGAATCGATCGAATACGGCCTCGCACATCGCGCGGCAGGCGTTGCGCATTCGATGCCGCTGGCGCGAAATCTGGATACCGCCATGGCGGATCGATTCATCGGAATGTATGTCAACGACTACACCCGCGATTACGGATCGACCGGAAGGAAAGCGATCACCACGTTCCTGGGAGAAGCCAGCAAGAACAAGCTGATTCCGGCTCCTGTGGAGTTGGAATTTGTGGAGTGATTTTTCTCAGTCCCCAAGCGTTCATTAATGCTCGCAAATTGAGCCGGGGGCATGGATCAGTCCACTGATAAGCAAGGCAGGCAACACGGCCACAAATCCCTGACCATCCGAGATAACCACGCGGGCACCTCCCGGGGGCAGATAAATATGGTCGACAGTCGGCACCGGATATTCCTGCCCGTCGGCAATTCGGACCCGGAATGGGACAAACGGCGTGATCTCCAAATGCTTGCGGATATCACCAATCATACGGCAGAAACTTAGGGTGCCGTTTATCGAAAGCAAGACTGCTACACAGCAGTTAAAACTCGCACCTTAGAACGGAATGTCGTCTTCCTGCGGATCGAGATCCGGATCGGACGGCTTGGGTTTGGCTGGCGGAGGATTCTTGGCACTGCTGAAATTCGAACCAGAGCTTCGGCCGGAACCTGAACTTGCCGGTTCGCTGGGATAAGCCTCGGACTCCGATGGTCCGGAATAACTACTTCCTCCCCCCTGACGACCGCCGAGGAGCTGAATATTTTCCGCTACAACACGTAAACGGCTTCGCTTTTGCCCGGATTGCTTGTCGTCCCAGGTATCGAGCTGCAACCTTCCCTCGATATAGAGAGGGCGGCCCTTTTGGCAATACTCCTTCACAATTTCGGCCTGACGGCCCCACAACGTCACGTCAACAAAAGTTGTTTCGTCGCGCTTCTCACCGGACTCGGTCGTGTAGGAGCGATTGATCGCGAGTCCGATCTCCGTCACCGCGCTCCCTTTCGGCGTGTAACGCACCTCGGGGTCGCGAGTCAGATTTCCAATGAGGATGACCTTATTGACGTTGGCCATGGCGCGTTGCGGGTTTTCGAGTTACGCCAGAATCAAGCTCCCGCTTCTGCCTGAGCAGGCGCAGGTTTGCCGGTGCGGGGCTTAGGCACCTTGGAGGTCACTCTCAGTTTCTGATAGTGTTGGCGATAGACATCCGGGTCGAGTTTGAACTTGGCGCGAAGTTTGGCCGGAAGCACAGGTTCACCCGAGAAGACGAAATTCACATAGTATCCCGAATCGAGGTCGCCCGCAGCGTAGCTGAATTGACGTTTTTCCATGCGTTGGACCTGTTCGATCGCACCGCCTTCTTTTTTGATCTCGCCTTCGAGACGTTCGATCGTTTCGCGGACAGTTTCGTCCTTGCCTTTGGTGTTGAGGACGAGGAGTCCTTCGTAACGGTTGCTCATGTTATGCGGATTCTTTGGGTACCTGATTGTAGAAATTCATAGCCGGCTCGATGCCGGAGGAGCACGCATGTTCCACCGCATCGGCGGCGCGGTCAAGGGCCCGGATGATTTTCTCGCGTTCGTCAGGGAAAAAACCGGACAGAACATGATCCACAAGGTTGCTTCCCCCATTCACAGCACCGACTCCGATTCGCAGTCGGGGAAATTGATCTGTCCCCAAATGTTGGATGACGGATTTCAAACCATTGTGCCCGCCGGCAGAACCTCCGAGGCGGATGCGCAATCGCCCGAGATCGAGCGCGATGTCATCAACGACCACCAAAACCTGGGACGGTTCCAACTTGTAGAACCGCGCCAGCTTGCTGATCGATTCGCCGCTCAAGTTCATGAAAGTAAGCGGCTTTAGCAGATACAGCCCTCCGGACGAGGCGATCTCGCCTAGAAACTGACGGTTCCGGGACCATTTTGCGCCCCGCCGTTGCGCCACGATGTCGAGCACGTCGAACCCGACATTGTGACGCGTTCCGGCATATTGCGCGCCGGGATTTCCAAGACCTGCGACGAGGACAATGGCAGACATAACGGGAGCAGCGGTCTACCCGCCTCTCTATCGAGCGAGGCCGGATGGCTCCCGCCTCCCTGAACGCAGGGAAATTCTGCTTTGACTCGGTTACTTCGCCGATTTGGCTTCGGCCGTAGCCGGAGCACCAGCTTCGGGCTTTTTCTCCTTAAGGACTTCCGGGCTTTCCGCTTCCGTCGCAGCTTCCTCCTCGGCAACAATCGCCTCGGAGACATGGAAGATAGTTAGATCTTCATCCGCGACCGCAGTCACACCCTCAGGAAGTTTGATGTCGCGAACGTGCAACGAGTCATCAATGTTAAGCGCTGAGACATCCACACGGATGACGTCCGGCATATCCTTCGGCAGACATTCTACTTCGAGTTCGTGCAAACTCTGTTCAAGCAAACCACCGTGGGTTTTTACGCCAACAGGTTCGCCTTCCGGCTCGATCGGAATGTAGGCAGTCAATTTTTCCGTCGCGGAAACAGCCTGAAAATCCACGTGCAATATCTGGCGTCCAACCGGGTGATGCTGAATTTCATGGATCAGCGCGAGACGATTGACGCTGCTTGCGCCGTCCTGGATCTCGAGATCAACGAGAATGTTTTCGCTGGACGCGTGGCTGAGGACAGTCGCGATGTCGCGGGCCACGACTTGCAGGTTTTCAGGTTGATTCTTGGCGCCATAGATAACCGCCGGGACGAATCCTTCGGCTTTGATTTTTTTGACGGCGTTGCGTCCGGAGACGGCGCGGCGCTGTGCGGTGAGTTTGACGTGTTGTGACATGACGTGGTTTTTGCTTTTTAAATACCGTTGATGTGAAAAAGGGAGCTGACGGATTCCTCGTTATGAATGCGTTTGATACCTTCACCCAAAAGGTCCGCAATGCAGACGATGGAGATTTTACAATCCTTGCGGCCAACAACCGGCACGCTGTTGGTAGTGAAAAGCTGCTCAATGTCCGAGTCCTTGAGCCGGTCGTAAGCCATATTGTTGAGCACAGCGTGGGAAACTGCAGCGAAAATCTTGCGCGCGCCGTGCTTCTTGAGAAGCCGTCCGGCGCTGGTGAGCGTGCCCGCGGTCTCAGTAAGGTCATCAATCAGCAAAACGTCACGTCCTTCAACGTCGCCAATCACGTATAACGCATCGATCTCGGTGGCGCTCTTCCGGCGTTTCGCGACGATGGCGAGGCCTTTCCCGAGAGCCTGGGAATAGGCAGACGCCATTTTGATTCCGCCGACGTCCGGCGAGACAACCACAAAATCGTGCGCGATTTCCTCACGCAATTTGCGGATCAGGACTGGCGCCGCATACAAATGATCCACGGGAATATCGAAGAATCCCTGCACCTGCTGCGCATGAAGATCCATCGTCAGCACGCGGTTTACCCCTGCCGCGACGAGCAAATTGGCAACAAGCTTGGCTGTGATCGGCACTCTCGGACGGTCTTTGCGATCCTGCCGCGCGTAACCAAAAAAAGGGATCACTGCTGTAATCCGTGCCGCACTCGCCCGCCGCGCCGCGTCGACCATAATCAGCAACTCCATCAGGTTCTGATTCGTGGGCGGACAAGTCGGTTGAACGAGAAAAATGTCGCGGCCGCGGATGTTTTCGTTAATTTTGACGAACGTTTCGCCATCCGGAAACGATGCCACGGTGGCATCCCCGAGCGGAACGCCTACAGACGCAGCGATTTGACGCGCCAGTTCGAGGTGGGCGGAGCCAGAGAAAATTTTGAGTTCGCGCAGAGTCTGAGACATGGGCCGATAAAGGGGACGCAGAGCTTAGGCGTGTTCGATCGAAAAGCAACCGGGAAAAACCCGTTGCACTTCTGCACTGAATGGTCTTGGCTAAAGGTTCGGCTTGAATTCGACACCCACGCATCCCCAGGAACCGGCCTTCATCCAGCAAACCTTTAGCCGGATCGCGCGACGCTATGATCTCGCGAATCATGTGCTCAGTGCCGGCCTCGATTTTGGTTGGCGCGAAAAAGTCGGCCGCTTGGTAGCTGCCGAAAAACCGTCGCTCATTCTCGATCTTGCGACAGGCAGCGGCGACCTTGCTCTCACTCTTGCGAGGCATTGTCCAAAAGCGCGAATCATCGGCGCCGACTTCTGCCTGCCAATGCTTCAGGAAGCGGCAAAAAAACACGTGCCGCGGCTGGTCTGCGCCGACGGAATGCGGCTGCCCTTCGCCAACGACACTTTTGACGTACTTACCGTGGCATTCGGACTGCGAAACATGTCCTCTTATCCCGACGCGGTTCGTGAATTTCGCCGCGTAGTTCGCCCCGGGGGCCTGGTCCTCGTGCTCGATTTCTCGATGCCCGGTCCAGTGTTAAGGCCTTTTTATCGATTTTATTTACAGAAAATATTGCCTCGTATCGCCGGCTGGCTCACAGGCGATCGGTCAGCCTACGACTATCTCAGCGAGTCCATCGAAGCCTTTCCGCGTGGCCGGAAGATGATCTGCCTGTTCGAGGAAAGCGACCTGAACGCGCCCAACCGCCAGCCGATGGCCGCAGGCATCGTTACTTTGTATACCGCGCGGAAATAGCGCGGCCAAACGCGAGCGCTAACGAGGGGACCATACGCGGCATCCACTTCGCACCGGCTCTGTTGGTGAAATCCTCCCTCGTCCTCGTAGCCGTCAACGGCCGTCCAGAGGAACCAAAACAACACGGCGAGACCAAAAACCAAAATTACGCAGGCAAACGAAATAACAGAAATCATGTTCTGGGAAGATGTTAGTTAGCTAGGGGTGGAACGTGAAGGCCCCGACTTTCAGCCGGGCGGCGTTAAATACCGCAGCAATTTGGGGTCCACAAATGATTTGTGCAAATTTCTTCTCAAATCTCATCCGTGATCCGCGGAAGCGCGAAACCAGCATCCGCGCTCCGCGGCAGATTTTTCGCAAAAATTAGAACCGAAGGCGGACGCCCCCATAATATCCTCTTCCAAGATTGGGATATCCAAAGACCTCTGCATAATCTTCGTCGAACAGGTTTTCGATCCGGCCAGTGACGTGGAAATGTTCCGTGACCGCATATTCCGCTGTGAGCCGGAACACCGCATAATCTTCGATGTCAAAATTGCGCTCGCCAAAACGGAGTTCCTCGCGCCCGGCAACCTGATCAACCTCCAATCCCGTTCGCAGCTTTCCGAACCACAAATAGGAAACCGAAGCGTGGAGATGATGACGCGGCCGCCGAGGCAGACGCGCACCTTCGGGCTGGCTGATATCCTCAGACGATGTCTTTTCGGTATCGAGATAGGTATATTCGACCGCGACATTCAAGTCAGGCAGCGGCGTCCAAACCACGGTCGTCTCGACACCCTGCATGCGGGCGGACCCCAGATTCAACGTATTGAAGCTGCCGTCGAATCCAACGATGTTGGACGCTTCGTTGTAAAACCAGGTCGCACCAAGCAGGAGCCGGCCATCAAAGAGCGGCTGCTCAACGCCAAAATCCACGCCCCACGTTTCATTGGGGTCCAGGTCAAAGTTGTTTCCGAAAATCTTGTCCTGGCTCGTCGCCGGGCTAAAGCCGGTGGCGACACTGCCGTGAAAAATCGTTCCAAAGTCGGAAGCAACATAATTGGCAGCGGCTCGCCAGGTCCCCACGTCGCCCGATTGGCTGAAGTGATCGAAGCGTCCGCTCGCAACAACGGTCAACTCCTCGGTTGGCATGAAAGTTAGCTGAAGAAATCCCGCTTGGTTCTCGGTTTTATCTCCGATGAGCGTATCACCAAACAAGACGAAGGGACGTTCCTGCTCGGCTTCGACCCGGCTGTAAAAATAGCCCGCGAGAATATTGAACCAGCTGGTCGCATCGATTTCGGTTTGATAATCCACCTGCCAGCGCTTGAACAACCCCCGGGTATCAAATAGAAAACCATCGTCATTCGGCGAGTTAACCTGTCGTTCGTGATCGTATTCGGCGATCAATGTGTGCTTCCACCATGGAGCGGCCTGCCATTCAATCCGAGGAGCCACCATCCACCGTTCCGTTAGCAAATTATCAAGCGGACGCGGAGCTGTAATCGCGTTGGGATTTCCCGTATCGGCTAGCGAATAAGCCCCAAGAACAGATAGATGCAGGTCTTTGACAGGCGTCCAGCCCAGCTTCAACGTTCCGGCTGTATAGCGATACTGATTGTTAGGACGCTCATTGTCCGTATCCAGCCTGCTGAATGAGGCGAAATAGTCCACATCGCCCAGCTTCCCGCCGGTCGTGGCCGATTCGCGGCCCGTTCCGAAGCTGCCGCCTTCGGCATTTAGTTCGGTTAGAGGTTTATCTCCGCCGGTTTTGGTAATGATGTTAATAACACCGCCGGAAGCTCTCGGTCCATAGATGCTGCTCTGGGGACCACGCACGACCTCGATGCGATCGATGTTTTCCGTGGAAAGATCGGCAAAGTTAAACAAGCCGGCGAGCCCCTGATTGACAGGAAGACCGTCAATCATGACCTGCGTGCCTTCACTTGTCACACCACGCGTAAACACAGAAGTCAGCTGCCCCGGGGATCCGGTCTGGACGACATCGAGCCCAGGCACGCTGCGCAAGGCCTCCGCGACATGGGTGATCTGGCGGCGCTGCAGCTCTTCACTGGTAATGACGCTCACCGTGGCCGGGCTGCGCTCCAGCGGAGTTTCTTCGCGTGTGCTCGTGACAATCATGGTTTCCAATTCGCCTGTTGCGTCAGGTTTTTCCTGTGCGTATACGGGCGTGACCGCCAGCACAGCCAGCGCGGCCAGCGGCGTAACGAGCCCGGGGCATTTAAATGATAACATTTCTATTTTTCTCCTGTTGGCGAGAATCAGGAGCGCGAGCCTTAAAGGAATGGCGTATCCGGACTCTCATTCTTCTTTTTTGCGAAGAAGTTTTTTCGATCTCCGCACACGCGGGCATCGAATGAGGCGGTTCCTGGCAAATATTCTGACTCCCGGCTTATCCTTTTTCCCGCCTTCGCCTCCGGAATGGGAGACTGGCATTGTGGGAAATTGTATCCGGTTACAGCAGCGCAACTGTCCCCGATTTTCACGGGGTTTCTTGCTTCGGACCGCTTGGCTTCATGGTTGACTCGCAAAGAACTGCGGACGTTCTATTCGGGAGCGCCAACGCCGTCAACGGCGCAAAACACCCTCGTACAATGGCGATTTGCCTTGAGCGAAGCGTGGCTTCGCCGTGTTCGAAACTCGTAATCGAGTGATCCCAGTCCGCCACACACGACCGCATTTTCCCGGAGCCGAACCGAACGGAAAGTTGTATCGAGGAAAACGATCTGTCTCTATTCTCTTCTCAATGCCCGATTCCCCTATGAGCTCATATCCAAATTCGATACGTGTCGCCCTGGTCGGTTACGGTTATGCAGGTAAAACCTTCCACGCACCCTTAATTCAATCCGTCCCCGGTCTGGACCTAACGGTTGTTGGCTCCAGCCGCCCGGATGAGGTGCGAAAATATCTTCCGGCGGCGCAGGTCATCCCCAACCCAGAAGACGCCGTCACCCGCAACGATGTCGATCTGGTCGTCATCGCCAGCCCGAATGAGTCTCATGTGCCTCTGGCGACCGCTGCGTTGAATGCCGGCAAGCATGTAGTCGTGGACAAGCCGTTCACCAACACGCTTGCGGAAGCCCGCGGCCTCGCCGAATTGGCGCAGGCGAAACAGAAGCTGCTTTCCGTTTTCCACAATCGCCGGTGGGACAGCGATTTTCTCGCCGTAAAAGCTCTCCTTGCGGAAGGGCGCCTCGGCGAAATCCTCCATTTCGAATCCCATTTCGATCGTTTCCGTCCTGAAGTGCGGGACCGGTGGCGCGAAAGGACAGGCCCGGGTGCGGGGCTGTGGTACGACCTTGGCCCGCATTTGGTGGACCAGGCGCTGGAATTATTCGGGCTGCCGCAAAAAATCAGCGCGAGCCTTGTCGCCCAGCGTCCGGGCGCGCAGATCGACGATTGGGCTCACGTGTTGCTCGATTACGGACGGCTTCAAGTCATCCTTCACGGTGGCATGCTGGTCGCGGGCGGAGTTCCGCGCTTGACGCTCCATGGCACGCGGGGCAGTTGGTTGAAATACGGCCTGGACGTTCAGGAGTCCCAACTCGTGCGAGGCATGCATCCGGGCGACCCCGGCTGGGGTGAAGATCCTCTTCCAGGCCAGTTTTATGATGGCTCGGGAGGTCCACCCCAGGAATTGCCCGTGCCCAGAGGCGATCAAAGCCAGTATTACAAGGCCATTCGCAATGCGCTTATCGACGGGGCCCCCAACCCGGTAATTCCCACCCAAGCCATCGCCGTGATGGCTGTTGTGGAAACAGCGATCCAGTCCGCAGCTATCGGCCAGGCACTCCCCTTGCCGCTAACCGACCAGGAACGCACCAGCCTACTCCCATGAATCCTGATAACAACCCGGCCATTTTAGCGCTCGGGACGGCTTAAAACAGTCCGCTGGTCCCAGGATTCTGGGTTTGGCCAAATGACCGCACGACGTCTTCAGCAAAAACAGCTCCTTGCCCGCCGCCGGCGCGAAGTCAATCCGATCAAACCTATGGTTAGCAACCCAACAGTCCCGGGTTCAGGAGCCGCAGTAACGATTCCGCGCAGCGTCGCGGTTGCCGTTGCGCCTTCAAATACTGAAAAGCTAGGCTGGCTACTAAATCCACCGCCGCTAACCGTTCCAACTCCCGTTCCGGAGGTTATCGAACCATTGAAGTAGGTGATGGCTTCCACATCAAAGTAGGTCTGGCATCGCAAAGCTCGAAATGCCTGACGCCCGAGCTACATCGCCACTTCTAAAAATGATCCAGCTAGACGATTCTGACGGTCACTGGCCGCTCGTAGAAGGCTACTGGCCTCCGGTCAATTCCCGGGGAAAATCGTCGCCCCGGTCATCGTTGAGATATGCGTAGAACAAGCCGATCGCCAGCCCACCCCCGACGTAGTTGCCGATCAATGAAAATAGGAAGTTTTTGCCCACATGCAGCAAATTGACACTCGCGGGCTGCTCAAGCAGAGCGATGGCAAAGAGGGCGGAATTGGCGACCACATGTTCATAACCCATGTAGGCAAAAACGGTGACCCCCATCATCAGTACCACGCTTTTCGCCAAATACTCCTTCAACTGCATGGCGACAATCACCGATACGTTAATGAAATAGTTCGCAAACAGACCTTTGACAAAAATTAGCCAGACGCCGCTGTTCACGGTTTTGTCTTTCACCGTATGCAGCAGGTTCTCCACCACGCCATCGCTGAGCATGCCACAACTCACCACTAAGACGGCGATAACCAAAATGCCGAGCAAATTGCCGAGGAGGCACATGCTCCAGATCTTCATTGTGTCACCCCAGCCCACTTTGTCGTAGTAACGCCCCACTGTGAAATACATGAAGTTGCTGGTGAGCAGCTCCGAATTCGTGAAATAGATAAGCACTAGCGCCACGCTGAAGCTCACACCCGTTAGGTATTTGCTCAACGCGGGATTAAAGCCAGGGCCCAGATCGGTTTTGATCTGATACACAAAGACGTACATCAGGCAGACGATGACGCCAGCCATGGCGGCCCGCAGCGTGTATCGAGTGCAGAATCGCTGGCGAAGAGCTCGTTTGACAGCGATTGTGTCGATGATGCGCTCCATCACCTCCCGGCCGTAATAGATCCGGGTCCAAACCATGTTTTCGCCCTTGAGTTCCTTTTCTTTTTCCGCTGGATCGTCCACGTTTGGCTGCAAATTCTTTTGTTCGAAGCGGCCGGGACGGGGGTTAAAGACCCGATGAGAGAGAGCAACTCTTCCCACCTTGCGGCGCCAGGATCCCAGCTTCGAGCGCCATGTTTTTGCTGCAAGGCTTTTGATCTTCCATGATCGGGCTGTCAAGGCAGAAGCATGCACAGCGATACTGTCGATCTCGATCCATCGATTTATTCCCGCCAAGCCCTGTCAAGCCGCGGCTCTCGGATCCGCGCCGAAACGTCAAACCTCCCAGCTCTGCACGAAGCATGCGATGGCTATTGCGGCAGCCGCTGTCGCCAGAATCCAGAACAGATCCAGTGATGAGTCCCGATGACGATTAAGGGCGGAACTCCGCTTTGCAGGTTTCGCAGGAGTTCCTGTATCTGGCCCTGCACAACCGGAGGTAGCCTCGTAGGGATGCAACGGGCGCAGGTGTTTGATAACATTCAGGCCGGGGGCGAAAGGCGCTCCGGAACCCAACGGATCTGATAATGAGTATCGCTTTTACCCGTGATCTGAAATCCGATCCGTAGAAAGAAATAAATGGCAGGATTCCACCATTCGACATGTCCGACCATGAAACAATCCCGGCTTGTTCCTACTTCGAAGAGTGCTTCAAACAACCTTCGTCCGAGTCCGAGACGGCGGCTTTTTGGCAATAAGGCGACCTCAATAAGGAGAACCTCATTTCCCTGATCCTCCAGATAGAGTCTTCCCACGGGACGGCCATCTGACAGAACCAGGAAGAAGTCGCCATTGGGAAACTGCTTTTGATAGAAGGCATGTTGCGCTTCGAACTGCATCCGTAAGAACGCAGCTTTCTCCTCAGGGCTCGAGGCCCACAACGCCATCTCCTGCTCCCGGGTGGAGGCATACACTTCGTAGAGGAACGTTTCATCCCCCGGCTGCAAAGGGCGGAACGTGAGCGGCTGATAAACTCGAAGCAGTTGGGAAAAAGGTCTCGGCAAACCCGTATTTGCCGCCCCTGGGCAGGAAGAGTGCCCGGTCTCTTCCGGGAGAAGCGCAGATTCCATTGGAGAAACGTTATGTCACTATGACAACTTCTGATGTTCGCTATAGAACAACGACTGCTGGTGCTTAATCGCGTGATTCAGCACCAGCAGCTTTTAAAACGGATAACTCCAGATTAGTTTCTCGACGGGAAAATTCCTTCCAGTGCGATGACGTAATTTAGCGTTAGATAAGGAGAAAGGTTGTCATGTGGCACGTTGCCGCCGGTCGGTTGAATCATGCTGGGGGCCATTGTGGTATTGGCGGTGGAACCGGTGTATCCGGCTGGACTAATATTGGCCAGAAGAGCATTGGTTGGTCGCGGAAAGGCTGGATCGTCAGCCGTCGCGGAAACCAAGTGACTGTGAGCGGGGATCTGCGGCACAGTTAAAGAGACCGTCTCCGTTCCTCCGACTTGCCCGAGGTCGTAGTTTTGCAAACCGGGGCCTTGTCCGGAACTCAAGGCTGCCCTCCCTCGCAGGTCGGGTAAGCCGAAAGTAGTTCTTCCGTCTCCGCCATAAGTCGTGCCGAGTAAGGAGAAGAGAGCGGTGTTTTGAGCAATCGATAAAAGCTGGCCATTGCAAAAAGCCCAGCCGCGCGGGGCAAAATTATAGGGGACCAGCATCAGCTGACCAATGAAGGGTTCGGACATAAGAATGAAGGGGTGTGATTGGGGGGGTTTTGTGGTGTACGACGATGCCGGCAGGCCTTTACCTGTCGGCTGGGAGAGTTCTTGTTACGATGCCCGACGCCGGGACCGGACCAAGCCCAGGAGGCAAGCAGCACCAGCGATCAAGGTAGCGCTGCCGGGCTCGGGAATCACCGGGGAGTTAATGGAAAGTGACCAACTTTGGATAGTCGTACTTTGCCCAGTAGCGTCGAGAGTATCGTCAATGATGTAAAGACTCCAGATCCCGTTAGGATTAGTGCCATTGAAGACCGAACCGAAGGTTGCAGTGCCGGCTGGGCCAGGATTACCGTATGAGCCGGAAGGGGCTGGCGATGGAAATGGAAATAGTGCTTCCGAGGTATTTTCGTTAGTCGGCTTGAAGGTGCCGCCGGTGAGAGGGCCGCTAATTGGTAGAAAGCTGGCCGCTGCATCGCTCAGTGTGATGGTAAGGGGCCCCACGGAGCCAAAACCGCCGACGTCTGACCAGATGATCAGGTTGGCTCCGGTGGGGCCGACCAGCAACATATCTAGGTCGTCCGGCCCAGCCGGCGACACGGCGGTGTGCGAGAAGTTGGTCAACGTCAAAGTCACGTTATTGCCCGAACCGGGAATAGTTTGCAGACCGGTGACATCGATAGTTCCCGGATAAGGTGTGGCAGTTCCGGTCCCGGCGAGAGTAAAGGAACCTCCGTTGAAAACAGCTCCCTGACTTTCCGGAACTGCGGTGAAACCAATGAAGCCGATAGAAGAAACTGCCGCAAGCAGCAGAGAACGAGGAAGAATTTTAACGCCATCGCTCTTGGCGGGG
The DNA here is from genome assembly GCA_036524675.1 of Chthoniobacterales bacterium. Classification (GTDB taxonomy): domain Bacteria; phylum Verrucomicrobiota; class Verrucomicrobiia; order Chthoniobacterales; family DASVRZ01; genus DATDAW01. The sequence goes on from DATDBU010000054.1 coordinate 17,415, forward strand.
GTAGTGCGACGAATCTTACGCATGGCCGCTCTGTATAAACTGAACTTCATCTACTTGGAAACACAAAATTAGAAAAACTTTGAAGACCAATCATACTCCGCCTGATCAACGAAATTTCAGTTCTACCCGATCCGAAAATTCCCGGCGTTATTATCAGCACTACCATCCCAGATAAGGAGTTAGCCGGCCCTTTTTTGGATTTTTGTGAAGGATAAGCGGCCTTTTTCGCGTTTTCCAAAAGCCCGGTTGAGGTAAAAATGTTGGTATTTAAACCGATGCCGTCCAAGACGAGGGTTAACTGCTCGTCTGGCGGCGGGTGCGGTGGTATGGCAAACGGGCCGTCGATTCATTTCCATAAGTCGCGATACGTCAAGGGGTCCCAGCGCAGCAGCGCAATTAGGTTCGAGCTTGCCCAGGCCAGTTGCGAACGAAACTGCAGCAGGATCGCTATCCGTGCTATCCAAATCTGTGTGCGCATGGCGTTGGCACTGGTGCCCACGAAGGTCTTTAGCTTGAGTGGTCTGCTAGAGTGCTTTGAAGAAGAGTTCGATCTTCCAGCGTTCGCGATAGATGGCTTCCGTGGTGGTCGCGGCCAGGTAATGACGGTTGGTCGAGAGCACCAGGCCCGCCGTCAACCGCTTGGGCCGAGCCGGCCCCACTCCTTGAATTTACCGGCACGACACTGAAGGGAAGCCGTAGTTTTTCGCTTGCCACGTCACAAGCAACGCGGGAACGAGCAGGGCAATGAGCGCCCAGGGGAACGACCCGACGCCGAACGTCTCGAGGAGCATGCCTCCGGCCAGCCCGCCGCCGGCGATAGCGATGTTCCAGACCGTGACGATCATCGATTGGGCTATGTCCACGGCCTCACCCGCGGCATTGGCTGCCGCTGTCGGGAAAAGGGTTGCCACGCCGCCAAACGCCAGTCCCCAGGCGGCGACACCCGTATTAACGACCAGGGGCACATTTCCCCACACTCCGAGAGCGACGGTGGCCAGCGTAAAAAGGATCGTGCTGGCGAGAACCAACTCCCGGAGCCAGCGGTCGATCAGCATACCGACAATCCAGGTACTGGCGATGGCCGATACGCCAAAAACAAATAAAACGATATCGGCGCTCCCGGCAGGTCTTAGAAACGGTACGATGTAAGTGTAGAGAAGATTGTGTGCCAGCACGTAAGTGAGTGTAACAAACAGCACAGGTCTGATCCCTGGCAGCACAAAAACTCCGGCAACTGATGTCCGCTTATCTGCTGATTGCCCTGCGAAATCCGGCACTCTTGCAAACACCCAGCCTATCAGGATCAAGGTGAGAAAACTCATGATTCCGAACACATATCGCCAGCCTATGGCAGCGCCTAGAAACGTGCCGGCAGGAATTCCAAGCGAAAAAGCCAGCGGCGGCCCGATCATTGCGACGGCAATCGCCCGGCCTTTGAGAGGCGCTGCCACCATGCGGCTGGCATAGCCCGGGATCAACGTCCACAGCAGTCCCGCAAACACTCCTGCAAAAAATCGCGCTCCAAGCGTCAGCCAATGACTGGTCGAGACTGCCGTAATAAAATTGACGACGGCAAACCCGCTGAGGGCAAACCCGCTGAGGGCAAACAACAATATCGGCCTCCGTCGCCATCCCTGCGCAAGGGCGGCCAGCGGGATTGCAGCAACCAGCGAACCCATCGCATACAACGTGACGAACTGGCCAGCAAGCGACTCAGAAATCGCAAGATTCACGCTTATTTGTGGCAGCAACCCCGCCGGCAGAGCTTTCGTGAAAATATTCATAAATCCCGCCGCCGTCAGGGCCAGCAAACCGGAAAACGGGAGACGATCCGACGGTGAGAACGTGGGGAGTTCTTGAGTCGAAACCGAATCTGCGACGCCGTCGCTTAAAGGTAAAGTTGGAGCCATTGATCGCAGGGTAACCGCGTTCGTTCTTAAGAAAAACGGGCTGTAATTTGAAACACATCGGACATATTTGTCCGAAATGATAGCCGCAGGCATGGATCACCTCGGATCGGTTAACGCCTTCGTTCAGGCGGCGAAAACCCGGAGTTTCACGGTCGCAGGACGGCAGATGGGCATTTCGTCATCGGCTGTCGGCAAAGCCGTGGCGAGACTGGAGGAAAGACTCGGAGTGCGGCTTTTCCACCGCAGCACTCGGAGCATCACGCTGACACCCGAAGGCACGCTCTTTCTGGATCGCTGCCGGCGCATTCTCTGTGAAATCGAAGCGGCAGAGCTCGAAATGCTGCGGGCAACCGCCTCGCCACGGGGCAAATTACGTATCTGCCTGCCATTTTTCGGCATGATTCTGATGCCTACCATGGCAGATTTCATGCGTACTTATCCCGAGATCGAACTGGATCTCGATTTCACGGACCGCATGGTGGACATGATTGACGAGGGCTTTGACGTCATGATCCACACCTGCGAAGTGAGCGATTCCCGGCTGATAACCCGCAGTGTCGGCACATTCGCATACCGGATTGTCGGTTCGCCGAATTACTTTGCAAAAAGGGGGATTCCTCAGACGCTCGCCGACCTAAAGAATCACTCTTGCTTACACCGAAAATACCCAGCAACGGGAAAACTTTCACCGTGGCCATTTTCCCGGACACACGCTGAAACGGAGATCGACCTGCCAGCAACAGCCGTGTCGACCGCGCTTGAACCATTGGTCTGCCTGGCTGAACAAGGTTTTGGCATCGCCTGCCTGCCGCTTTTTGCCGTTGGCCGACAATTGAACGAAGGCACGTTGGTTTCCGTTCTCGACAGTCGCATTCAGGAATCCGGCGTTTTCCGGATCCTGTGGCCATCGAGCCGGCATCCGTCGCCGAAAGTGAGGGCATTTGTGGACTTCATAGCGGACCGGCTGTGCGAGGACATATGCCGGAAGAAATTCTAGTTCGGTGATGGCAAGCCATCCAAGCCACAGTAGCCGGGGGTTGAGCGAGAAGCGAGCGACACCCCCGGATACTTGAACAGGATCCGATCCCTCCGGGATCGAGTTCTTTTTCTAAATTTCCGGGGGTATCGTCTGAATTGAGCCGTGCCGCGAAGCGGCTTCGGTTTGAATGAGTGTTAGGTCTCCGCTGCTTGAAGCGAGACTAGCTTGGTGCCGCTGGCAACCCACTGTGTCCCAAGCTGCTTGAAACCAAATTTGTAATGAAACCTCTGTGAGACAGGATTCGGCGGTTGAATGTTGTACTCACATGTCACGACCTTGATGTCTCGTGACCGGGCATGCCAAAACAACTCCTGGTACAACTGGCTGCCGATTTTCAGACCCGCAAAATCTGATCCGACTACGATTCGATCAACGTAGATAAATTGAGGAAACCGGACAGCAAACCAGGCATAGTTGTCGTTTAGGTAGGGAGCGTTCTCGCGCATGGCCAGCAGAAAACCGGCAACGCGATCATCTACTACAGCAACCTTATGAAAGCTGGACATCTGAGCCAGCTCGCGCAGTCTCTCCATGTCCATTGGGCTCGTTTGCTGAACTTCCGCTTCGTTCAGCTCGACGATGCGACCGAAGTCATCTGCCCTTGCTTCTCGAATAACTATTTGTGTCATACAGAGATCTAACGATTTTCCAGGGACCGCCGATTGGGGTTGGTCAGGCGTCAAATTTTGACAAAAGTATCATATTTCGTCCCTCGACCCGGCTGCGTGGCCCTGAGGTTTGCCATCGTGTGTGAAAATACGGAACGCGAATTTCTTAACGGCATTGTGGTTGGATGATCTTTGATGAGGATGGCGCTGTCTTCGCTGTCCTCCCGGATTCGAACTTCCGGGAGATGGATTGTCAAAACCCGGTGAGGCCCTGATTGGCAGCCGGGTTCCCCAGAATCTCCGAGCAATTTGTGCGGCATTCAGCTCGGAGGGGAAGCAAGCGACCAGCGATGGAATCCAATCGAGACTGCCAAGACGTTGACACTGATTGCGTGCACACTATTCTAGTGTATGAAAAATATCACGCTGTCGGCAGAGGAGGACCTCATTAGAAAGGCTCGAGGCGTCGCTCACCAACGCGCCACGTCGCTCAATGAACTTTTCCGGGCTTGGTTGCGCGATCTGACCCGCGACGCCGGTCAGACGAGAAACTATGACCGGCTCATGGAACGTCTCGAGCCCCGTCGGGCCGGCCGGCACTTCAGCCGGGAGGAAATGAATGAACGCTGAGGTCTTCATCGACACCAACGTTCTTGTTTACACCTTCGACCCCAGTGCTCCTGCAAAACGAGAACGTGCTCGCGCAATCGTGCGGGAAGCGCTCGAAAAGGGAAACGGAGCGATCAGCTGGCAAGTTTCGCAGGAGTTTCTGAATCTGGCCCTGCACAAATTCGAAAACCCGCTGACCACCGGGGAGGTTTCCGACTACCTTGATCAGGTGCTTGTTCCACTATGGAAAGTCTTCCCCTCGCCAGAACTGTTCCGGGAAGCCACCCTGATCCAACGCCAATCCCAGTACCGCTTCTACGACAGCCTAATTGTTGCGGCAGCTATCCGCTCAGAAGCCTCCATTCTGTACAGCGAGGATTTGCAAGACGGCCGGATCTTCGGAAGAACTAAAATCGTTAACCCGTTTGCCGGGTGAGATCGCTATCCGGCTCGGAACGTCTGAGAGTCCTGCAAGCGGCGATTTCATCGAAACCGCCCTACCAAGTTTCCGCAAATCTTGGTCTCATTACGCTGCTGCCGCGGGGACGGCTTCCTGGAGTGGCTTTTGGCCGACGGGTTGCGGGAGGCGGAGGGTGACACGGAGGCCGGCTTCGGGGCGGTTGGAGAGGTGGATGTCGCCGCCGTGAGCGCGGACGATGGAGCGCGCGATGGCAAGGCCGAGGCCTACGCCGCCGGTGGCGCGGTTGCGGGAGGTTTCGAGGCGCACAAATGGCGCGAACACGCGCTCAGAGTCTTCTTCCGGAATGCCGGGGCCGTCGTCGTCGATGGCGATTTCCAGCCATTCCGGCGAAAGTGTCAGATGTACGCGAGCGCGTTCGCCATACCTGACGGCATTCTCGATCACGTTGCAAAGGGCACGCTTGAGACCGTCGGGCCGGCAGCGAAATGGGGTCCGGTCGCCACCGGCGAAGGTTACGTCCCAGCCCATTTCAGTGAGATCATCGCAAACGCTTTCCACCAGCGCGTCGATATCGACAGCGCGCGTTGGTTCGACCGTGGATTCCTCGCGTGCGAAGGCTAGAACGACTTCGGTCATCGCCTGCATTTCGTCGAGCGTTGCGATAAGTTTTTCCTTCATTTCAGGATCCTTAATGAATTCGACGCGGAGCCGGAGCGAAGTGATGGGCGTGCGCAGATCGTGGCTGATTGCGGCCAGCATTTTTGTGCGGTCCTCGACAAAACGCCGAAGACGGATCTGCATGCGATTGAATGTTTCCGTGGTGGAGCGGATGTCGTCAGGCCCTTCCTCGGCGAGCAATTGCAATTCCTCGCCGCGGCCGAGGCGCTCGGAGGATTGCGCGAGGTGACGCAACGGACGGGAAACACGCCGGGCGATGAACAGCGCGGCCACGGAAAAAATGACGGCGGTAACAGCCATGGCCGCATAATAACCCGGCGTAGCGGTGGTGCGCACGAGATAGGCGGGTTTGGCGTAGACCGTGTTCAACCACGTGCCGTCGTCGAGTCGAATGGCGAATGCGAATCCATTCCACTCGCTCAGTTGCGCGAAATGAATGGGAAGACGCAGCAGCCAGGCGTCGGGCGGCAGGGTTTGCCATTGCGCGGCAGAAACACGGTCCAGGATGGAGTCGTGCGCGAAAAGATTGTTAGCAGCGGCGCCGCCACCCGCGACGGGTGTCTGTTTCAGAATGTGTTCGCGCGCGGTCCGTTGCCAATCCGGGACAGGGCCGGGAGGAGCGGTACTGAGCCAGTGGCGCATAAGCGGTGTCCCGACCGTTTCCAGCATTTGAGCGCGCCCCTCCACCGGTGTCGCCTGCGCGAGGCGATAGGCAGAAGCGACACGACCCAGGCATTCCTCGCGTAGCACGCCCCGGAGCGCTTTGGCGCGCTCGCTCCCGTAGATTAGCAGCGACACTCCCTGCGAAAGCGCGACGGCTAACAACATAACAGCGATCAACTGACCGCCCAACGTGCGCGGCAAAAAGCGTTTCATAACGTCACCACCTTGCCCACAAAACAGTAACCACCGCCCCAGTGGGTTTTAATTAGAGTCGGGTTTTTCGGATCGAGCTCGATTTTCCGCCGAAGCCGACTGACTTGGTTATCGACGCTGCGATCCCAGACATCCGCGGCGCGACCATTGGCTAAATCCAGCAATTGGTCCCTTGTCAGCACAATGCCCGGACGCTCGAGAAAGACGGAGAGAAGTTTGAACTCCGCTGTGCTTAGTGGCACGGCCACGCCGTCCTCTCCCGTAACTTCGCGCCGGCTTACATCAAGTATTTTGTCTTCAAAACGAATTTTCTCGGCCTGAACGGCACCGCGCTGCACCGGAAGACTGTGCGTCCGGCGAAGGACGGCCTTGATCCGCGCCACGAGTTCACGTGGGTTGAAGGGCTTGGTTAGATAATCGTCGCTGCCCATCTCCAGGCCAATAATGCGATCGGTCTCCTCCGCTAGCGCCGTCAAAAAAATGATCGGTATTTGCGTGGTCGCACGCAGGTCCCGGCAAAGGGCCAGCCCGTCCTCTCCGGGCATCATGATGTCCAGCACGAGCAAATCGGGTGCGCTGTTTTCCATCAACCGCCGAAAAGCTCCGGCGCTCTCCGCGGCACTGACCCGGTAGCCGTGCTGACCGAGATAGCGCGCAAGCAGCTCCCGGATTTCCCGGTTGTCGTCAACGACTGCAATATGTGGCGAGGGACTCATCGTTTGGTAAACGGCGTAACTATACCCAAGCGTCTCACAACTTTCCGGTGACGTGGGCCGGAAAATTGTAACAAAGTGTGCCGGCGCCCTCCGCCACCGCCACAATTCGTTACAAAACAGAGCCCCCGCCGACACACATTCCTTTTTTTGCTGTGCTAGCGTCGACTCGCCATGTGGATCGTCCAATTCGCGCTTCGCTACAAATACACCATCGGAGTCCTTGCCATCGTAATCCTCCTTTTCGGTCTGATGTCATCCCGCCGCATGTCCACGGACATCCTCCCGCGCGTCGAGAGTCCGGAAATCACACTGGTCTGGACCTACACCGGCCTGAACGCCGCGGAAATGTCCTCCAAACTCACGTCATTTTCGGAGATTGCCATTCTCAACAACGTCGATGACCTCGCGGAAGTTCGCTCGGAGAGCTCCAATGGAGTCGGCCTGGTAAAAATCAAATTTCAGCCGTACGTCGCGATCAACACCGCACTAAGCCAGGCCACCGCGGTCTCACAGACCATCCTTCGCCGAATGCCGACCGGCACCACGCCGCCGCTCATCGTGCAGACCAGTCCGTCGAGTGTGCCTATCGTCCAGCTGGTGCTGTCGTCTGACACGATGAGCAGCGGCCAACTTTTCGACTACGCCCGGCTCTCTCTGCGCGCCCAGCTCCAAAGCGTTCCCGGCATGCGCATTTCGCTGCCCTACGGCGGTGCCGCCCGGCAAATCATGGTAGATCTCGATCCCGAGGCGCTGAACGCCTTCGGATTGTCGGCCGCTGAAGTCAACGCCGCTGTGAGCCGGCAAAATCTCACGCTTCCTTCGGGCTTTCTACGCGAGGGCGACCGTGAATTGCCCGTGGAAATCAATGCCAGCCCGGAAAATGTGCAGGCCTTTCTCGATCTCCCCCTTCGCTCGCTCGACGGCCGGACGATCCTTCTGCGCGACGTGGCCAACGTCCGCGACGGCGAGGCCGTTTCCACCAACATCGCCCGCCTCAACGGCCAGAACGCCGTCATGATTTCCATCCTGAAACTCGGCAACGCCTCTACCGTGGACATCATCGACGGCATCATGAAACGCATGCCGGAGATCCGCGCCGCGGCGCCTCCCGGCATGAGTATCGAGCCGATTTTCGATCAGTCCGTTTTCGTCCGGGCCGCCGTGAGTGGCGTCGAACACGAAATCTTCCTGGTCGGCAGTCTCGTGGGAACCGTTGTCCTCCTTTTCCTTGGATCGTGGCGCTCCACATGCATCGTGCTAACCTCGATCCCGCTGGCATTGCTTTGCTCCATCGTGGGTCTGAACCTCGTAGGCGCGACGTTCAACCTCATGACGCTTGGCGGTCTCGCCCTGGCAATCGGCATTCTCGTCGACAACTCGCTGGTGGAGATCGAAAATATCAAACGCCAGCTCGGTCTGGGGAAAGACGTGCAGACGGCAATCCTGGAAAGCGCTAAACAGGTCGCCTTCCCGGAATTCGTCTCCACGCTCTCCATTTGCATTGTTTTCCTGCCGATCTTCCTGCTCACCGGAACAGCTGCCTACGTTTTCCGGCCGCTGGCACTGGCCGTGGTATTTGCAATGATCGCCAGCTACCTGTTGGCGCGCACGCTGGTTCCAACTCTGGCTTCGCTCATTTTGCCGGCCGAAATCCGCGCTGAAAAACGGCATCCTCATTGGAACAGCCGACGCAGTCGATTCAACCTTTCCCGCATCCACCACAATATCGAACACGGCGTGGATCGCATCGCGGAAACACAGGGCCGCATCCTGACGTTTCTGACACGCCGGAAATGGGTGATTCTCATTCCCGTGCTCGCAGCCGTGGCTATTGGCGCCTTTGCCGCGCTACAAGCTGGGCGCGAATTTTTCCCGAAAACAGACGCGGGTCTCATCCGACTCTTCGTCCGCATCCCCAGTGGCATCCGGGTCGAAGACACAGCCCGCACCATGGCCGACGTCCAGCGCGAAATCCGCAACATTATTCCGAAGGAAGAGCTCCAATTCGTCGTAGAAAACATCGGCGCACCGAACCCGATCAACCAAGCGTGGATCGAGACTACTGCCATCAGTTCCGCGGACGGCGAAATCCTCGTCCAACTCGCCAAGGAACACGCTCCCAGCGAAGTTTACGTCGAAAAAATCCGCGCCATGCTTGCGGAAAAATTGCCGAGTATTCAGGCCTTTTTCCGGCCTGCGGACGCGACAAGCCAGACCCTCGCTTCCGGCGCGCCCACGACGTTTGAGGTTCGTTTCATCGGCCGCGACGTCCCGGGTAATCTCGCCCTCGCGAAAGATTTGCGGGAACGTTTCAAGAAAATCCCCGGGGCCGTCGACGTCACTCTGCGTGAAGTCCTCGATCAACCCGGCTACGCCATCCGTGTGGACCGCGCCCGGGCCGCGACATTTGGCATCAACCAGCAGGACGCCTCCAATGCCCTGCTCGCCGCCCTTGGCAGCGCGGGCACCGTCGCCGCGAATTTGTGGGCGGATCCCGCAACCGGCGCTTCCTACGACGTCCAGGTCATCGCACCGCCAGCGAATCTAACTTCCGTGGAGCAACTGCTAAACCTTCCCATCCGGCCGTCCGTCGGCAACGGAGCCCCTGTCCCATTGCGCGCTTTTGCCACCGTGCTCGAAAAACGGGCGCCGGCGAGTGTTTCACGGACGACAATGATGCCTACGCTGACGTTGCTCGCCAATGCCGATGGCCGCGACCTCGGCAGCGTAACCAACGACCTCGAATCCATCCTCGCCGAGCTCCGGACCAAACAGAAACCTGGCAATCGCATCGAAATGGCCGGTCAAGCCGCCCTGATGAAATCCGCATACGGCGAACTCGTGGGTGGTCTGGGCCTTGCCGCGGCCCTCGTTTTCCTTGTGATGGTGGTTAATTTCCAATCCTGGACGATGCCTTTCGTGGCGATCAGCGGACTGCCCGTTGCGGTTTCGGGAGCGCTCTTCTCACTTTGGCTCACTGGAACGCCTCTCAGCGTGCCGGCGCTCATGGGAATCATCATGGTCGTCGGCGTTTCAACGGCGAACAGCGTGCTCGTAAGCAGTTTCGCCCGTGACCGTTTCGCGGAAGGTGCGAGCGCTCTCGACGCTGCCATCGAAGCGGCCACCACGCGTCTTCGACCCGTGATGATGACCGCGCTAGCCATGATTCTTGGCGTCATCCCGATGGCTATCGGCCACACAGAAGGCGGCGAACAAAATGCACCCCTGGGCCGCGCCGTCATCGGCGGCCTGGTGTTTGGCACCTGCGCCTCGCTCTTCCTCGTGCCCGTTGTTTTCGCTGCGGTTCGTGGTCGTGTCCGTCGCCCGGCTGAAGAGAGGCAAACGTCCCCCGCTCCCCCTCCTGTCTCCGAACTTGCGTAGCCGCTGCGCTTCTTACTCCGACTCTTAATCGTAATCTCAAAGCCGCATCCTTCTTCATGACCTCATCCATCCTTCGCTCGCTATCCATCCTGTTCCTCCTTGCAGCGCCCGCTGTTCTGGCCCAGGAAAAAGCGCCGGAAAAAACCACCGTCAGAACGGTCACGCCCACCGTGGCACAAGCCGGTCGCCCTTACGAAATCCCCGGCCGGACCGAGCCCTTCGAATCCGCCACCGTTTTCACCCGCGCCACCGGCATCATCCGTGAACGAAAGTTCGACATCGGCGATGTCGTCAAAGCGGGCGACGTTCTCGCCGTGGTCGACATCCCGGAGATCGATCAGGCCGTCGACGCCGCCCGCGCAACCGTCGATCAGGTCACCGCTCGCGCCCGAATCGCCCGTAGTCTCTCCGATCGTTCAGCCACTCTCTTGAAATCGCGCAACATCTCCATTGAGGAAGCCGATCAGCGCATCTCCGCTGCTGTTGAAACCGAAGCCGCCGTCCGCGTCGCACAAGCCGAACTCGGCCGTTTGGAAGAACAACAAAAATTTGCCGTCGTTCGCGCCCCATTCGACGCGGTAATCGCCGCCCGGAATTTCGACCGAGGCGACCGCGTCCGCGGCGATGCCGCGACCTCCGAAGGCTGGCTTTACCGGCTCGTCCGGCTGGACGCACTGCGCGTCGCTATCAACGCCACACCGGATCTCGCCCTGCGCCTAAGCAAAGACAGCGAAGCCAAACTCCGCTTTACGGAATTCCCCGGACGTTCCTTTCCCGCGAAAGTTGCTCGCTCCAGCCAGCTTTTCGACACTGCTACGGGCACGATGCGAGTCGAATTGATGATCGAGAACAAGGATCTCATCCTGCCTGCTGGTCTCACCGGCACGGCTGCCTTCGATCTGGCGCCTGCGCCCGGGACGTTTCTCGTGCCGACGAATACGCTTGTCATTCGGGCAGGCAAGGCAACTGTGGCCGCTGTCGACAACGGAAAAGTCGCATTCCTCGACGTCCTGCCTGGACGCAATCTCGGTCCCAATGTTGAGGTTACCTCCGGCTCCCTGACCGCCAACACGCAGGTTATTATCAATCCTAACGCCCTCCTGCGCGCGGGCGATCCCGTCGAAATCGCTCCTACGCAGACGGCAAAACGGTGAACGGCATGACCCAAACTCGCCAGCCTATGCTCCAGACGCGAGCGTTCACCGCGCTGGCAATCTGATCTTTCTGAAAAAGAGATCAACCCCGTCTCCGCCGGATGGCTTGAGTGATCGCCTCGCTCCTCGAGGCACGGTCCGGCGCTCCGGCCGCCAACGCCGCTGACTTACCGGTTTTAATCAACGCTCCCCTGAGGGCGAAGGGCCAGGCCTGCATCCAGTCGCTCCAGGAGCAGGTCGATGATTTCCCGAGGACCGGGTGGCGAATGGATGTGACCATCCAAAAAAAGAAGGGACATCCCATGGACAGCAGACCATATGGCCGTAGCCAGCGGTGCAGGCGGCCGATTGACGAGTTCACCCCGCGAGATGCCTTCCCTCACGAGATTTAGCAAACTGTCAAACGTCCGCTCGGCCGCTTCTTTCTTCGCAGGAAAATCATCGGCATCATGGAACTCGGCGTGGAACATCGCTCGGTAATGCCCTGGATGTTCAAGTGCGTAGCGAATGTAGGCGTCGCCAAGTCCTTTGATTCGTGTCCGGCAATTCTCGCCCGCATTCCGCTCAAGGGAAGCGTCAAACTCCGTCTGCAAGCCGACGAATCCTTCGCCGGCGATTTCCGCCAGGAGTTCACGTTTCGAACGGAAATGCCGGTAAGCAGCGGCGTGACTCACGCCGACGGCGGCCGCCAGCTCACGAATGGTGAAAGCGGCCTCCCGGCGTTCTTCGATCATCTGGATGGCCGTCTGCACGAGACTCTCCTTGAGATTTCCGTGGTGATA
>DATDBU010000055.1:0-2765 GCA_036524675.1 Chthoniobacterales bacterium
CTCATGGACGAAGAGATCGCACTGACGTCGTTGCTAACAGCCACTGGCGCGTGGGCTCGCGGAGACGGCCCGGCACCGTATCCCTTGGCACAGGGCTGCCAGGATCATCTCATCGGCCTTGCGATCGACGAGTCAGCAGCGACGGGAGCCCTCATCGTCACCGGCGTCGAGCCGTGGGGCCGCTAGACTAGTTCAGAAAAAATACTCATCTATTTTCACGTGAAACGTGATCTCCGACCAGAAGAAACGGGCGTCCGCGATCGTTTTGTCTGGAATGCTCTTGGCCACGCCTGACGGTTGCTTCATTGAAGCCGAAAAAGCGAGTAAGAGTTATTCCCACCCGCAGGGGCAAGGGAGCCTGTAGGACGCAGCCAACCCGCGGGAATGGGCCGTCCCACTGCGCTCGTCGGAGCGGAGGGCAAATAGAGCAAATAGAGGCAAATAGAGGGACGGGTCATCTATTCGTTGTTCCGGACAAATCGAGACGCCGCTCGACCTCATCTCCCACACGCGCTACGCGGTTGATGGCGGAGTTCTGGCTGAGCGTTCTTTTTCAGGCAATGGGGAGGAGTTCGAAAGTATCCCACCGGTCGTGAACTCAAAGGGCGGACTTACGACGAGATGCCAATCCCGAAAAAAACCCGACGCGCGTCGGGCTGAACTTGCGCTTGTTTGATACGGCCAACGATCGAGATGTGGCTTTCCATTTTCGGTGATAACACAATTTTCACCGGCGGCGACCCAGGAGGAGCGGGCGAGGTCGCTGAATTTCGACACTGGCCAATCGCGAAGCCCTCGAATGCGCGCCCCTCGGCCTCCACGCTTGCGTCCCCCGGGCGCTCGGACAAAAAGCGCCGGCTTCGCCGGATTTGCACAGGAGCGGCAAGGAAACACCGAAAAACTCCCGGTGATAGGTTTCGATACTCCTCCAGAGGCCGGCATCGCAGTGCAGGTCCTCGGCGAGTTCCGTCAGCGCGATGGCCAGTTCGTCGAGTTCGTCTTCATTCAGGAGCAAGGCATCCGATTCGATGTCATCAAGACAATCGGCGAGCCGGTCTCGAAATCGCGAGGCGGTCAGGAAAAGCGCCTTGGTTTCGCGTGGGGGAGCACCAGGAGGACGGCAGGACTCGACATGATCGCGAAAGGTCGGAGCGCCTATCATTTCCGGCCCCCGGCTTGCGCGATGAACCCGGCGAGAAAGTCGAGATAGCCGCGGGAGCCCGGCTCGTTTCCCGTGCGGATGGCGCACGATTCCTTGATGGCTTCCAGGGATTGAATCCAGTCCGCAGCGGGAATCGGGTGCTCCTTCATCGTTCCGTTGGACGATCGCTCTTCCACCGAGATCGAATCCCTTACGACAATCAATTCTCCGAGAAGTTCCGCGAGAAATTTGTCCTTGGCGCCGGCGGATTCCGGGACGGGTTGAGGCCGCTTGCCTTTGGCGGCATGGGAGGCCCTGACCACCAGGGAGCGGATGTTCGAATCGGTCAGGTTACTACCCCGCGAAGCAGCCAGCCGGTCGCCCTCATGGATTTTGCTCTCAATCGCAAAGAGGATCCTGGCGTAAAAAGGGTCCTTCATCAGATCACCGTGTCGCACAGACATCCGAATAAGGAGGATTTGTCCGCATGACAACCCGCGAGTTGCTGCATGCCGATTTTAGTGAGGATGGAGCGAAGTCGGCTGGCCGCCGCCTTTGCCGAAACCGCGCAGTTACCGGCGCCTGGCGAGCCGTAGCGAGGAATGAGGTCGCGGAGTTTCGAGGCGCACGAATCGGTTGTTCAGGCTTCAATACGACGAGAATTTTCAACCAAACCTTGCAGGTAAGACTTGCGCTTCTTACCCAGGATTCTTACAGTGATTGCCATGAAGTCGCTCGTTACCTCGAAAGGGCAGGTTACCATTCCGAAGGAACTGCGGGAGAAATTTGGCATCGAACCTGGGGTTGAAGTGGATTTTGTTGCTGTTGCGGATGGCATTCGTTTGCGCAAGGTCGTGGACCGCAGTAAACGCCCCAAAGTGTTTGGCTGCCTGAAAAAAGAGCTGGAAGGACGTAGCGTGGAGGAATTGCTGGAGGAATTGCGTGGTCCGGTGGAACTGCCGCGCTCGCGCGGTAAGGAAGAAAATCCGTGAGCTGTGTTGCGATTGATACGTCCGTGCTGCTGGCGATTTTCAAAGGCGAGCCGAACGGGGAACTCTGGTTGGATTGTCTGCAATCTGCGGCAGAAACAGCGACGCTGGTTCTGTCATCCGTGGTATTTGGCGAAGTTCGATCTTTCTTTCCTTCAGACGACGCCTGCCGCAGCGCGTTGCGCGCTCTCGATATCCGGCACAGTCCCTTCACCGAGGACGCTTCGATGCTCGCAGGGAAAATTTTTCGTGCTTACCGGGACGAAGGAGGCCCGCGAAATACGATCTTGCCGGATTTTCTCGTCGCTGCCCATGCTGCGATGCAGGCGGATAGGCTGGCCACGGAAGATCGAGGCTATTTGCGCGCCTATTTTCCGGTCGTTTCCCTGCTGACGCCATCACCCGGCCGGTGAGCGAAGGTTCGCTCCCCTGCGAATGCGAAGACCGATAACATAACTTCGTGCGAGCTTTGGCGAAGGTTCGTGGCAAGCTGGCCTGTGCTCGATAATGTGAGCGCATGCAAATCGCTTTGGTCCTCAGCTTGCTGGTGCTGGCCATCGTGCTGTTTGCCACGGAGAAACTTCCCGCCGACGTCATAACGCTGCTGTGTATCGTGGTGCTGGTGGGCAGCGGTG
>DATDBU010000056.1:0-3620 GCA_036524675.1 Chthoniobacterales bacterium
GGGCTTCTCAGTGAGTATGCGGAGGACTACAAAGGCCGGTTACTGGTTATTCACAATGCCAAGTCCGTAGGCATGCAAAATGCCTCAAACCTGGGCGTTCGAGCTTCCCAAAGTGATTACATTTCCATCCATGACGATGACGACTCCTGGCACCCGTGCTTTCTGGAGGAATGCACAACGCTGCTGGAAGCGAGAGACACAGCCGTCTATGGCGGCGTCGTTTGCCAAACGGAGCGCGTGGTGGAGCACATCACAATCGACGGGCGTATAGTCGAGCAGCGGCGAGAAAGTTATATGCCCCTGGAGACGGTGAATCTCTACCGAATCGCGGAAGGCAATCTCTTCGCGCCGATCGCTTTTCTCTACAAACGCGAAGCGCACGAAGAGATCGGCCTTTTCAACCAACGCTATACCGTGCTCGGCGACTGGGATTTTAATTTGCGGTTTCTGTTAAAATATCAAATCGCTGTACACGAGCGGGCACTAGCCTATTATCATTGGCGAGATCCGGCCATGGCGGGCATCTATGCGAATTCAGTAACGGACGGCATCGACGAGCATCACCAGATGGGCAGCCTTCTCCGCAACGACTATCTGCGGGAAGATCTGGCTGCAAACCGGCAGGGACTCGGTTTTATTTTGAATCTAGCCAAGCCGATCTCGGGCAACAGCAAGCTGATCTACGACCTGCACCGAACTGCTCAACAAACGCTGAGTTCTGTAAAAGGAATTAAGAACTCAGCCGCCGCCAAAAAGAAAACGGGGAGCAAGGAAAAGGCTGCCCAGGAAGTTAATACAAACGCCAACGACGACGAAGGAAAAGCGGGAAAATTCCGGATTCGCCAGCGGAATCGCGATTTTGTGGCTCTCACACGGACGCGTCTTTCGCAGGCTAGCGTACTTTCCGTGGATATTTTCGACACGGCTTTGTTCCGCACGCTGCAACAGCCTATCGACCTATTCAAACTGATGGAGCCCGCTGCGCGTGAAATACTCGACCTTCCGGAGTTTCCGTTTGCCACAGCGAGATTCAGCGCGGAACAAGTGGCCAGGCTAAAACAGAAGAAGGCAGCCAGCCATACCGAAGTGGGGCTTGAAGAAATTTACGATACGTTGCTGGCTAACATCGAAACAGGTCCGGCATTTCGTTCGCAATTAATCGAGACCGAACATCGGGCGGAGATGACCGTATGCTATGCGAATCCCGTGGTGCTCAAACTTTGCCAGGAGGCAGTCAAACAGGGAAAACGCCTTATCTTCCTCTCCGACATGTATCTGGGATCGACCTTCTTGCAGACTTTGCTAACTGCAGCCGGTTTTCCGCCTGCACCCGTGATAGTGTCGGGCGAGCACGCCACCTCGAAGCACGAAGGCGGATTGTTCCGCATCCTTCTCGACCATCTGAAAACCGAGCCCGACCAAATCGTGCACATCGGCGACAAGCGTACGGCGGATTTTATCCATCCACGGCAAGCCGGTCTGAAGGCGGTGCATTACGACGTGCTGCCGGGGCGTCAGGTTTTTGCTTCGGACGGGCATCCGGCCGGTTCGTTTACGGAAGGTAACATCGCCAGCAGCCTCACCATAGGCATAGCTCGAAAACGTCTCGTAGCAAAAACGGAAAACCGAACAACAAAGACAGATCAGTTCTGGAGACAAGTCGGTTACGAAATTGCCGGGCCCCTCTATCTCGGATACGCCAACTGGATTTTTCACCGCTGCCAGGCGCTGAAAATCGATCGCGCGTATTTTCTTGCACGGGACGGAAAAAACCTGTCCGACGTTTTCGAAAAGCTTTGCAGAAAATGGGGCGGAAAAATCTCGACGCACTACATGTACGCCTCACGCCGGTTGCTGAATTTTGCCCGGATCAAAAAACTGGACGAACGGTCGCTGGATTTCCTGATGAGTTCGAACCCGGGAATGTGTGTGCGCCATTTCTTCGAGCGTATCGGATTTGATTACAGCGTAGTCCAGGAAGACTGGGCTCCTCTCAATCGTGGCATCTGGAATCAGCCCGTGACAACCGACAAGGGCGAATTTGTCTCCGGGAGCTGGTGGCGAACCGTCAAAGAAATGCTTCTAGCACTAGAACACCGAATTGTCGCAGCATCTCGTGAAGAGAGGTCGGTGTTAGAGCGCTACTTCGCATCCATTGATTTTCCGTCAAGCAAAGCCGCCGTTGTGGATGTGGGCTGGCAAGCTTCCCTGCTTCACTCTCTGCATGACCTCGTGACTGGAAAAGATAAAAAATCTCCTCTGGTGGGCCTTTACTTCGGCACGTGGAAAAAGGCGCAACGCGTCATCGACGCCGGCGTGCCTCTGGAGTCCTGGTACATCACGCAGGAAATGCCGAAACCGCGCACGTGGACGGTATGGGAATGCGTCGAGTTTGTGGAATTTCTGTTTAACGCCAGCCACCCAACCATCGTCGGCATTCGAGAGGAAGCCGGGCGTTTCGAACCCGTTTTCGGCAAACAGGACTTTGATAGCCGGCAATTGGCGGCGCTGGAAGTGATCCGCGAATATGCGTTCCGTTACGTGGACGATTTCCTGGATCTCCATCCCGATCCGATTCCTACGAACGCGCTGTTAACCTATCTCGAGGCCGCTTTTAAACGCGTCCTCAGCGAGCCCCGCAAAGACGAGGCGCGAATTCTGGGCAGGATGCCGCATCGCGGCGGGTTTGGCGACCGCTCGCCCTTGCGGCAGCTCGCGAACCCGCCTCCGCGACTCCTGCGCCGGCTATTCCGCAGGCACAACGCGCAGCTTTACAAACAGTCCTTCTGGAAAAAAGGCTATCTGGCGCAGTTGACTCCCAGAGAGGCGCGGAAATTAAAATCGAGCTGAACGCGTCGGCGTGGCTCGAATGAATACGGGCACAGCTTTGCCAAATACGACCTGCACGGAAGCGAAGGTTCAATGCGGGAAGCCTGTTCTCTGCGGCATGGGCGACACCCGCATCACTCGATGCGCGGGTTGGCTTGTCTTTTTTGCCATTCTTCTCTGGGTCTATTCGCCGGTCCTCAAAGGCAAATACGCTTACAATGATGACTATCCCAGTCTCGCCCGGGTAATGGATGGGTCTTTTCGGGCGATTGATGAGCTCAGTCTCAGTCAAGGCCGTCTCCTGATCTTTGGCCTAATGATCGCGACAGCGGCGACGATGGCTCGCACCCACTTTGCGCAACGGCTTTGTCGGTGTCTTCGAGGATGAATTGCGCAGGCTGCGACAAGAGATCGCCAGATCGCCCGCCTGCCTCGATCAATGGCGAAGCCATTACAGCCACAGCAGCCGGGGGTTGATCCCGCCCTTGCGGGAGATACCCCCGGATAAAATGCAAAAATCGGCCCGATCCCCAAGGGATCGCAGCCAATGCTGCCGGTCACCTGGTGAGACAACCGCTGGTTGCGATCCTTTCGGGATCGATTCGTCTCTTTCGAGTTTCCGGGGTGTGGCTTCCCGCTCCGCGGGACCAAACCCCCGGCTGCTGTGGCTGAAAATGGCTTCGGTGCGCCGTGAAAAGCCACGGATCTCCAGTGGGGGAGATAAAGCAACCCCACCCGGGCAACTAATCGCTCCACCCGGAACCACCTGGAGGGACGGCAGAGGTAACGAA
>DATDBU010000057.1:0-46543 GCA_036524675.1 Chthoniobacterales bacterium
TCATCGATGTCGCCACCGATCGCATCCTGGTTGCCACGACATACGACTGGGATATGAAAGAAATTTCGACGATCCAGACCGACCTGGCGGAGAAAATCTCCGAAGCTCTCCACACGACCTCTGGAGAAAGCAACGACTAGACCCATTCTCTAAAATGAGCGCGCTCATTTTAGCAGCGTAGCTGCTAGTCCACGCCCGCCAGCGCGCGCTCCGCACTCGTCAGTGTGCGCTCCGCACTCGTCAGTGTGCGCTCCACACTCGTCAGTGTGGCGCTCCACACTCGCCAGCGTGAACCCAAGGAGAGGCGGTTTCCAACCGCCTGAAAACGGGCGCTTGGAAAAGCGCCCCTCCTTGTAAAAAACGCCACGGACGACGATTTACCAAAGTAAAATTATCTGTCTAGCCTGGGCAGGGCGCATACCGGGGTCGCTGACCCCGGCCGTAACCCGAAGGGTTCCCCGATTCGTGGCCGGTTGGTGAAACCACCGGTTCGATGGGTTAAAAACAGGACTCGTCCCAGAGGGACGTGCGAATCGGGGGGACGCGTTACTCCAGATACTTCGGATCGAATTCGATGCCGTTACGTTCCAGAAACTGCACGTATTCCTCTCGAAACGTCCGAGTCCGGTGATGTTCCTCCTGATGCTCGATGTATTCTGCGACTTTCGCCACCGCGGAACTGCTAACAGTAAACGCCCCGTAACCTTCCTGCCAGGCGGATGCGGTGATGCGGATTTCTTCATGCACCCATTTGGAGGACCGGGATTTGATTTCGCGAAGAACGTCCGCCAACGAAGTCGCAGCCCTAAGACGAACCAAAAGGTGAACGTGATCGGAAACACCGCCAACCTTGATCGCCACTCCATCCAGCGAACGCACGATTCCGCCAAGGAACGCATGCAGTCTCTCCCTCCATGATTGGCCGATGACAGGATCAAGATGCTTCGTGCCGAAAACGATGTGGTAATACAAACTCAAGTGCGTCGAGCCCATGCCTCACGTCCCTTCGGGACGAATGCTATCCAGCACACAGTTCCGGTCGTTGTCACCACCCGGTTACGTATCGGATCCCCTCCCCTCTCCCGATCGCACATCCCTTCGGGACAAGTCCTATTTATAACGCATGGAACCGGTGGTTTCACCAACCGGCTATGAATCGGAGAGCCCTTCGGGCAGTGCATTGCGCGTATCCCTCGGGGAGCGGATGTTTTCTCATCGGACCGGTGGTTTCACCAACCGGCTAGGCGTCGGATGCCTCTTCGGGTCACCCGATCGCACATCCCTTCGGGACGAATCCTATTATAACGCATCGGACCGGTGGTTTCACCAGCCGGCTATGAATCGGAGAACCCTTCGGGTCACAGGCTGTGTGTTCTCATGCACCTTCTTCCACGAAATTGCGGTGGACCCTAATTTGAGGTCTGGAAATACCAAGGTTATTGGTGGCTGTATGGGATCTCAGTCCTCAGATGGGTGGGCCGAAACCTGCGCAAAGGCTCTTTAGTAAAGTTTCTTTATTTTATTTCGTCGCCACTTCATAAACCTCCATTCTGCCTCTGCCTTATCCGAATTACACCATGAAACAACGAACCCGCTTCTCCCTCGGCATCATCGCAATCGCGACCGGCATTCTTGCGTTCCCGGCATGCGAGCGCACCGAAACGCCCAAGGCCTTGCCTCCACCGGATGTCCTCATAACGGAGGCCACGACGCGCGATGTGCCCGTTTACCGCGAGTGGATCGGCACCCTCGATGGTTCGGAAAACGCGCAAATTCGCGCCCGGGTCACCGGTTATCTCCTCAAGCGGAACTACCAGGAAGGCGCACTGGTAAAAAAGGGCGATCTCCTTTTCGAAATTGATCCTCGACCATTCGAAGCCACGCTCGCCGAGGCAAAAAGCCAGCTCGAACAGGGCCGGGCGATTCAGCTCGCTTCAAAGGCGGAAGCCGAACGCAGTAAGCAGCTTTTCAACCAAAAGGTAATCTCCGTTCAAGAGTTCACGAACAAGACGCAGCTCAACGAATCGAGTATCGCGAAGGTCGGCGCGCTCCAGGCGGCCGTCGAACAGGCGCAGTTGAATTTGAGCTTCTGCCGGATCACCTCGCCCGTTGATGGCATCGCAGGCATTGCCCAGGCACAAGTAGGCGACCTTGTCGGAACTGCAAACAGCGCCGTCCTCACGTCGATTTCAACACTCGATCCGGCAAAGATGGTATTTCCGGTGAGCGAATCGGACTACCTCGCGGCCAGCCAACGCGTGAGCGAAGTGGTGAGCATGCCGTTCGACCAGCGGCCGGCTACCATCGAAATCATTCTAGCCGATGGTTCCGCGTTCCCACATAAAGCGCGCCTGCTCGCCGTAGATCGTCAGGTGAAGGCCTCCACAGGCACCATCCTGGTTACAGCCCTCCTCCCTAATCCCGGCAGCTTGTTGCGTCCAGGATTTTTCGCACAGGCGCGTGTCGTCGGGCAGGTTTTAAAGGATGCAGTCGTTGTGCCTCAACGCGCCGTTTCTGAGATTCAGGGCAGCTATCAACTCGCCATTGTCGACGCCAATGGGAAAGCGGAGATTCGGCCGGTCCAGACTGGGCCGCGTATCGGCACGGATTGGGTCATCACCTCGGGCCTCAAGCCCGGCGAAAAAGTCATCGTGGAAGGCATTCAGAAAGTGAAAACCGGCGCGCCTGTCACCGCAAAGCCATGGATTCCTCCCTCGGAGCGGTCCGCCGCGCCTGCCACCGAAGAAAAAACCGCCGTGAAACACTAGACCCGCGAAGACACCATGGCCTCCTTTTTTATCAACCGCCCCATCGTCGCAATGGTCATCTCGATCATCATGACGATCGTGGGCATCGCCGCCTACCTCAGCCTTCCGGTTGCACAGTTTCCGGACATCGTCCCACCGGAAATCCAGGTGAAAACCACCTACACGGGCGCCGACGCGCTGACCGTCGAGCAGTCCGTCGCCACGCCCATTGAGCAGGAGATGAGCGGCGTGGACAACATGAATTACATGCAGTCCGTCAACGGCAACGACGGCACGCTAAAGCTCACGGTGAACTTCGAGGTCGGCACGGACGTGAACACCGACCAGATCCTCTCGCAGATGCGGAGCAACCAGGCCTCGTCGCAGTTGCCGCAGGATGTGAATAAATTCGGCGTCACGGTGCAGAAATCTACTTCGTCGCCGCTCATCATGTTCGCGCTGTTTTCGCCGAATGGGACCTACGACAACGTTTTTCTGGCGAACTATTCCAACATCAACCTGAACGACGAGTTCACCCGTGTGAAGGGCATCGCCAGCGTGACAGTGTTTGGCGCCGGTGAATACGCGATGCGCATTTGGGTGAAGCCGGACCAGCTCGCGAAACTCGGCCTGACGATCCCGGAAATCCTGAACGCCGTGCAGTCGCAGAACACGGTGAATCCCGCGGGCACGGTCGGCGGCGAGCCGGTTCCCAAGGGGCAGGAATTCACCTACGCGGTCCGCGCCCAAGGGCGCCTGCAAACCGCCGAGGAGTTCGGCGAAATCGTCGTCCGCGCGAACCAGGACGGCTCCATGCTGCGCGTGAAGGACGTCGCCCGCATCGAACTGGGCGCGCAGAACTACGCGATTTCAGGCCGGCTCAACGGCAAGCCCGCCGCGCTGATCGCGCTCTACCAGCTCCCTGGTTCCAACGCCATCGCCGCAGCGGATGGCGCGAAGAAAACGATGAAAAAGCTGTCGGAGAAATTCCCGGCGGACCTCGAATACGTCGTCTGCCTGGACACCACGCTCGCCGTCACCGAGGGCATGGTGGAAATCCAGCATACGCTCGTCGAGGCGCTGGTGCTCGTCATCATCGTCGTGTTCATCTTCCTGCAAGGCTGGCGGGCCACGCTGATTCCGCTGCTCGCCGTGCCCGTGTCGCTGGTCGGCACGTTCGCGCTGTTCCCGATGTTCGGATTCACCGTGAACACTCTCTCGCTCTTCGGCCTCGTGCTCGCCATCGGTCTCGTGGTCGATGATGCGATCGTTGTCGTGGAAGCCGTCGAACATCACATCGAGCACGGGCTTTCTCCGAAAGAGGCGACATTCAAGGCGATGCAGGAGGTAAGCGGGCCGGTCATCGCCATCGCGCTGATCCTCGCCGCCGTCTTCGTCCCGACGGCGTTCATCCCCGGCATTACCGGGCGATTGTATCAGCAGTTCGCCGTAACGATTGCCGTGTCGGTCATCATCTCCGCCTTCAACGCACTCACCCTTTCGCCCGCGCTTTCCGCGCTGCTGCTGAGGCCAAAGAAAAAGAGCACCGGGCTGCTGCAAAAGTTCTTCGACGGGTTCAACCGGGTCTTCGGTGCAGCGACCAATGGCTATGTGGGCGTCTGCCGCTTCCTCATCCGCAAATCGCTCGTCGCGATTGTCCTGCTCGTCGGCTTCACGGTCCTCACCGGAATGCTCGGCAAGCGCATCCCGGGCAGCTTCCTGCCGGAGGAAGATCAGGGTTACTTTTTCGCCCAGGTCATCCTGCCTGACGCCTCCTCCTTCCAGCGCACCGACGCCGTGATGGCCGAGTGTGAGAAGATTCTGCAGGCCACGCCCGGGGTGGAATACGTCAGCACCGTCAACGGTTACAACTTTCTCACCGGGGTAAACGCCAGCTACACCGGCGTGTTCTTCATTTCGCTGAAAGAATGGGGACATCGCAAAGCCCCGGAAGAGCAGTATGGCGCCATCCTCAAGCACGTGAATGCCGGTCTCCGGAACGTGCCCGGCGCGGCTGCATTCGCCTTCTCGCCGCCCGCCATTCCGGGCATCGGCGCCAGCGGCGGCGTGACCTTCCTGCTGCAGGATCGTTCTGGCAAGGATGTCGCTTTCCTTGCGGAGAACGTCGCGAAGTTCGTCGCCGCCGCGCGCGAACGGAAGGAACTCACTGGAGTGACGCCGATGTTTTCGCCGTCCGTGCCTCAGATTTTCCTGAACGTGGACCGCGACAAGGTGCTGAAGCAGAACGTCGAATTGAGCGCCGTTTACCAGACCCTGCAGACCTTCATGGGAAGTTACTTCGTGAACTACTTCAACCGCTTCGGACGTCAATGGCAGGTTTTCGTGCAAGCCGAGGGTAACTACCGCACGAACATTGACCAGGTCGGCCAATTCTTCGTGAAAAACAAGGACGGCGAAATGGTGCCGCTCAGCGCTTTGACCAACTCGAAGCCGATCAGCGGCCCCGAGTTCACGATGCGCTACAACCTCTATCGCTCGGCCCAGATCAACGCCGCGCCCGCGCCCGGCTACAGCTCCGGCCAGGCGATGAAGGCGATGGAGGAAGTCTTCAACCAGACCATGTCCAATGAGATGGGCTTCGCCTATTCCGGCATGAGCTTCCAGGAAAAGCAGGCCAGCGAAGGCGTCTCGCCAATGGTCATTTTCGGCATCTCGTTGCTCTTCGTCTTCCTCATCCTCGCCGCGCAGTACGAGAGCTGGACGCTCCCCTTCAGCGTGCTCCTGGGTACCCCCATCGCCGTCTTCGGCGCCTTCGCCGCCTTGATGGTCGGCAAATACGAAAACAACATTTACGCTCAAATCGGCCTCGTCATGCTCATTGGCCTCGCTGCAAAGAACGCGATCCTCATCGTCGAATTCGCCAAGATGAAACACGAGGAGGGTCTCAGCCTCATGGATGCCGCGCTCGAAGGCGCCAAGCTCCGGCTGCGCCCGATCCTGATGACCTCCTTCGCGTTCATCCTCGGCTGCGTCCCGCTCGCCACGGCCAGCGGCGCCGGCGGTCTGTCGCGTCAGGTCATGGGTTTTGTCGTCATCGGCGGCATGCTTGCCGCCAGCTTCATCGCCATCTTCCTCATCCCGGTGCTGTTCTATCTCGTGGAAAAACTCGGCGGCAAAAAAGACCACGCCCCCAAAGCCCCCGCTGCCCCCGTGCCCGTATCACACGTCTAGGCCGATATCTTCATGGTGCGCCCGGCAGGATTCGAACCTGCTCGTCAGCCATTGAAAATCAGCGACTTACAGAAAATGACACACCCATAGACTCACCCGAGTCCTTGGGCCCCGGGATTCGGGAGGTTTTGGCCGCTTGGACGGATTTACCCGAGGCTTTGAAGGCGGGCGTTTTGGCGATAGTTCGCAGTCATCGGGCGCGGTCCATCCCGTGGGATGTCATCGAATCCGCCAAGCAAGTGGGAGGGCATGGCTCATGACCAGTCTCTCCGCCAGAAGCACAGGCGAGGCTAAGACTTCCGGCCGTGCGGGTCATTCCGAAAGAAGATCGGGAAATAAGTCCCCAAAGGCAGCGCAATTCATCATCCGCACAGATTGTTTCATGGCGTTTGGCTGCCGCAGTTGCTGGAGGAACGGTCCGAAGTCTCGGAAAAGGCGAAGAAACTCTACGCCTATCTGACGCACTTCACGGGAGGGAAGGGCTGCGCGTAGCCATCCTTCAACCATTTGGCGGAGAAGCTCCATGTCTTACGCCGGTATGTGATCCGGTTGGTTCAGGAGCTTTCCGGGCAATTAGGGGTTCACCTTGCCCGCTCCCGTTTTTCGCACCGCGCGATCTTCTGGCGATACGCAGCGAGCAGAAGGCGCATTTTCGGTTAGCGTGAATGGCACATAGGGCGTCAGGTGGAAGGAAATTCCCCGCGGCTACATAGATACAGCGATACAGCGATACAGCGGGCAGGCGCAACGCTAGATAGGAGTAGGAAACCGAATGCGATGATCCAGTGGTTTGCGTGGGATTTCGCTTTACACATCATCGGTTTTCCTGTTTCAGTTTCACCCCGAAAAAATATGGGCAAAGCCCTTGGCGATTAGTCATAGGCGAAATGTACCTCCCCACCTTTTGATTTAACTTTGCCCTCAACGGGAACGTCTAGTCTTCATGGACGAATTGTTCGACATCTTCGACGCCGTGTCAGACCTCGGCAACCTCACCGACCTGACAGATCACGCAGATACTCTTTTGACGGCTCTCGACGCCCTGGATTACATCGACATCGACGTGAGTGATTTATCAATGCTGGATGATCTTGCCTCCTTCGGACCGGAGGATATGACGAGCATTGTAGACTCGTTCGACCCCGCCGACATGTTCATCGATACAAATCTCGATTCAGATACCTTCACGGATTCAAGCTGGCTTTCTTTCGATGATGTGGCTAACCCGGGTGAGATAGATTTCGGCGACGTTGAAAGCTTTGTTAATTACGAGCTTAGCGGGTATCCAGATCACCTTTGCAGCCGCCTTGACGGCGTCATCTATCATCCGGAGCCAAGCCCTGACACCCTTGGTTTTTGGGAGCCCCATGGGGCGTCTGCCCATATCGAGTTGTACGATCACCAGGAATCGATCGGCCTAACGCTTCACCACGAGATGGCACACCACCTAATGGCCAAACATTCAGACCTGTTCGAAGAAATAGCCCCGCACATGACAGCAAGTCCAATCTTGAACCACTTAGGTATAGATTTGAGTGATTACACCCCAGAGCAGCGACCGGAAGAATTTGTCGCAGAGACCTTTGCGTTTTTTAAAACGAAACCGGAACTTTTCCAACAGTTCGATCCAGCTCTGTACGCGAAATTCGCGAATTGGTGGCACACTCACATAAAGTTCGCATGAGCGGTAGTTGCATCACGGTCCGACAGGAACGACTTACGTCCCCGGTGGTGGCGATGTTGCGTTGGGACGAAGGGGAGCCAAAGATTAGCATCTTCGAGAAGGCGGCGGAGTACAACCTTCGGCAATATCTACACACAGCACTTTCCAAACGACCGTTCCGAATTCGCCGCAAACAGCTTTCGGGCGGAAGGATCGAACTCGCGACTGAAGAAGTCACGCCCTGCGACGCCGATTTTCTGGGGCAGTGGGCGGCCAAGCTGACGTTCAACGTCCTCAATCGCCACGACTTCATTTTCACCACTTCAAAAAATGAGCATGCTGATTCGGACGAACAAAATGAGGTTTCGGAACTGGTGTCCGACCTGTTCGAGCTGTCGGGCACGTTTCGGTCTTCCGTGATCGAGTGTCCCTGCGGTGCACAATATCGGTTCCTTACAGCGAAATGCCCAACGTGTGGCGGGACCGACCCCGTCGGGGCACTTTTGCTATTGCATGGCGCGTCAATCCTTGAGGCAATCCGTGATCGCGTTCATACGGATCTCGCTTCGAACAGCCCGCTTCATCAGAGCTTGCGGGCTGCGCGTGGATCCTTTGCGGGGGCAGCCATTGCAGCCGCCAGTTCAACGATGCGACCCCAAGAGACAGACGATGGCGCCACCGTCGCCCGCAAACTTCTCTCCTACTATGAGAGTGTCTTTCGGCTGGGTTGCCTGAACGACGAGACCATCACTGCCCTGAAGATCTCTCCAGGACGCGAGACCTCTAGAATCACTGGCACGTTGAGAAGGACCGCACTCGATATTCGACGACAGTGGAAATCAGACTGCTCCACGGCTTGGGATTCGGCAGAGACGTTCACAACAAGGTGTCGGGCCGAATTCTTCAAGGCCGCTCATCCAGCGCTCCGCGAGACGGGGCACACTGCACAGCAGATGGTCAGAGCTGCAGCGCAATTTGGCCCTTTTCATCGAGAGTTCTCAAAGAGAGTAGCGGAAAACGAAGATCCTTTCGTGAATTTCCTCAAGGGCGCTTGGTCCGTGTTCAAGGCCGTCAAGACGATGGGTATAAGTCTGCTGGTTCGAGGCGCAATGATGTTGCTCAAGGACAAAAAATTTCAGGAACGATTTGAGCGTTTCTCAAGTGCGTTTGACGAGGCCGTAGGATCGTGTGCGAAGGCCCAAAAAGTGATCGACCAAGCTCTCCAGTCGCACCGCAAAGTGCTGGGCCGCGTCGCGAAAGGAATGAGTTATCACCTTCTGGCCGTTTTCGCCGAGGATTATGCCGCTGCGAGTCCGGACGAGCAAGAATGGTTAGCTGACAAACTGGCAAAAATAGGGCGCGTATCACGCTTGAAACGTCGATCGCTGCAAGCCCGAGGCATAGAAGCACAAGGCACACGAAAGTTCGTCCTCCTCTGCTGGGTTGTGGGCGGCATCATCCTAATCCTTGGAATCGTGATGCTCATGGCAGTGCTCTCTCACCGGTGAATCGCTTCCGCCGGGCCTGGAAGCAACCGATGCGATGCATGCGGCTGCGATGGCGACACGATCTGCTGCTGCCCTGCTCGGAGGTCCGCTTTTAAAGAAAGGCGGTGTCTTCGAGACAGGAAAGACTCTCTTGAGCACATCAGCAGCAAACTCCCGAAATTCAGCCGCTTTGCTTGCCGATTTTGGTGCCAAAAAACATCAAAAAAAACAGTCATTTGATGCATTTTCCTGCACTTCATTAAACCGCCACAACCCATTGCCTTTCAGTCTATTAGTGTGTGCGCCCGGCAGGATTCGAACCTGCGACCATCGGATTAGAAATCCGGTGCTCTATCCACTGAGCTACGGGCGCATCGATAAATGCAGGGGCTAAGTCCCTTGCCTGATCGGCCGGGTGTGTATCTTACCGGCCGGCGGGCCTCTACTTTGCCCTGCTTTTGCAACAGAGCAAGCCTGGCAGATGACTCTGTGCGACTTGCGGCTGCACCCGGGAAATTGCAGGCGGAATCGCCCTTTTCACGTCGCACGCAAAATTTTGCAGCCTTGTTTTTCGGCGCAACTCCGCGCAGTTGTTTATCTGATGATTGCCAAACAGGTGTTTTTCGAGGGGAATGTGCAGGGCGTAGGTTTTCGGTTTACGACCAAACACATCGCGTCGGGGTTCGACGTGACGGGTTGGGTGCGCAACTTGGCGGACGGCCGCGTGGAAATGCTGGTTCAGGGCGCGCCGAATGAGGTGACGGCATTTGTCTCGGAAATCGGGCAAAGCGTCCTTGCAGGCCACATCGACCATGTCTTCGAACATCCAGCCACCGTGGACAAAACTCTCCGCGGTTTTTCAATCAAATTCTGAAACATTGCAGGCTTGAAAAACTTCGCCATAATAGCGCCGTTCCTCCCGTTCAATGCCCACTCCCGCCGTTGCCGTTCGCAATCTTACCAAGATTTTTCCAGTCCCGTTTCGCCGGGAAAAATTGATAGCCGTCAAGGATCTGACGCTCGAAGTGGAACCGGGGCAGGTCTATGGGCTGCTTGGGCCAAACGGATCGGGTAAGAGCACAACACTCAAAATTATTCTCGGGCTTGTCTCGCCGACGAGCGGGACGACGGAAATTTTCGGGCACCCGAGCACGGAGGTGCGGAGCCGGGAACAGGTCGGTTTCCTCCCTGAAAATCCTTACTTTTACAAATACCTCACCGGCGAAGAGGCGATCCGGTTTTACGGTCAACTGTGCCGGTTGAAAAAGGATTACTTGGAACAGCGGATCGAGGATCTGCTGGAACTCGTGGGTCTCAAAGATGCCCGCTACAGGCGGCTGGGCGGGTATTCAAAGGGCATGTTGCAGCGGATCGGAATCGCCCAGGCGCTCGTCCAGGAGCCGCGGCTGGTCGTGCTCGACGAGCCCACGGCTGGAGTGGATCCGGCGGGATCCCGGGAAATCCGCGACATGATCGTGGGATTGAAGCAGCGCGGGATCACAGTGTTGCTCTGCTCTCATTTGCTGGCCCAGGTACAGGAAATTTGCGATCGGGTCGGGATCTTGGCGAAGGGCGTGCTCGTCCGGGAGGGAAAACTGGATGATTTGATTTCGATTGAGAATCAAACGGAGGTGATCCTCCGAGACGCCAAGCCCGAGTTGCTGGGGAAAATTCGAGCCTTGGCCGCGGAACACGCGGCAGAAGTGATTGAAACGCGCAAGCCGCAGACAACACTGGAACGCATGTTTCTGGAAGTCACGGAAGGCAATCCGCAATCCCCAATCCGCATTCCGAAATCCAAATGACGCATCGCGCTTTTTCTCCGGGCCGGATCTGGGCAATTGCGTGGAATACGTTGACCGAGCTGGTGCGGCTCAAGGTGTTCTATTTCCTGGTGTTGTTCGCGATGCTCCTCATCGGGAGCTCCCTGTTCATGGTGCAATTTTCGTTTCAGCAGGAGTTCCAGGTGCTCAAAGACGCCTCGCTCGGAGCGATGGCGATTTTTACGTCGCTGCTGGCGATCGTCGCAACGGCGAATCTGCTGCCGAAAGATGTCGAGGATCGAACCCTCTACAGCATTCTCGCCAAGCCGGTGCCGCGCTTTGAATATTTGCTCGGCAAACTCCTGGGAGTGTTCGTCTTGCTCTTGATTTCCGTGGCGCTGATGACGGTGGTTTTCGTCGTCGTCCTCTGGATGCGGGAAACGGCCGTGGTGGCTCAGGTGCAACGGGAGTTTTCCGCCAGCCCGGAAGATTTGGCCGTAAAGGTGCGCGAGGTGCGTGCCGCAGGCCTTACCGGGGCGGTTTTTCAAGGCGTCGCGCTCATTTATCTCAAGGCAATCCTCCTCGCAGCGTTAACGCTGTTTGTCTCCACATTTGCCACGTCATCGATTTTCACGGTGATCGTCGCGGTGGTTGTTTATTTCATCGGCCATTTGCAGGCAACGGCTCGCGAGTACTGGCTTGCAGGGCAAAATGTGACCTGGCTCACCCGGCTTTTCACTGCGGCTATCTCGTTGATTTTCCCGGATTTGCAGCTGTTCAATCTCGTGGACGACATCGTCGCCGGCAATCCAGTCGTGACATCGCTCTTTTTAAAAACCTGCGGCCTGGGACTGCTGTATGTGGTGTTTTACACCGTGGCAGCGCAGTTCATATTTTCGAAGAAGGAGCTGTAACCAGCGATGAGGCTTCGATATCTCCTGGCTGGCATAATGGTCCTGGTTTTCGGCGTTGTCCGTCTCCCGCTCGAAACCGGTCTGCAAGCAGAACACGAGAAAGGTCTCTTTCGAACGGCAAAACTCGACCTGTCGCTTCGCGAAAAAATCGGCCAATCCGCCTTCGTCGCCGCGCTCAGCGGCTTTGGATCGGTCATCGCAGATGTCTTGTGGATTGACGCTTACACGGCCTGGGAAAGAACCGAGTACGGCAAAATGGCTCTGATTTTCGAAAACGTGACGACGCTGCAGCCGCGAAACTTTTATTTCTGGGACAATGCCGCCTGGCACATGGCATGGAACGGCAGCGTTTTCGCCTTTGAAAATACGAAGCAGCCCCGCCTCGCCATCCGCAAAAAAGAACAGCAGGAATATTTCGATCTCGGCGAAAGTTTTCTCATTCGCGGCATCCGAAACAATCCCGACAGTTACCAGCTCCGGCAAACGTATGCGCTTTTCCTCCAGCAAAAACGCAACGATCCTTGCGGAGCCTCCGAGCAGTATCGTCTGGGTTCGTTGTTGAAGGATGCCCCGCCCTATATGCATCGCGCCGCCGTGCTCCAACTGGCCCTTTGCCCAGGCAAACAGCGCGAAGCCTATGCGCAACTCCGGGAGCTGTGGTTTCGCGGACAAGACGAACGCAAACCCACGGTGATAACGCTCATCCGAAAGCTGGAAAACGAGTTGCAAATCCCAACCGAAAAGAGAATTTTCAAAGCCGGTTCCTGATTCCCCCCTCGGAAGTGACACACTCAATGCGGTTCGCAATATTCGGTGACATTCACGCAAATCTGGAAGCGCTCGAGGCTGTGCTCGCCGATGCGAAAGAGCAAAGCTGCACGCATCACGTTTGCCTCGGTGACGTCGTTGGTTACAACGCCAATCCCCATGAATGCTGCCAGCGCGTTCGCGCCCTCGATTGCCCGATCGTGAAGGGAAATCATGACGAGCAAGCTGCGATGGTCGAATCGTTGGATAGTTTCAATCCCCTCGCCGAAGCCGCTCTCGCCTGGACACGCAATCAGCTCACCGCGGACGACAAGGCGTGGCTTCTTGAAATGCGGCTCGTTCGCCAGGTCCGCGATTTTACCATCGTCCACGCCACGCTCGATACCCCCCACAAATGGGGTTATGTGTTCAATCAGCTGGACGCTGCCGCGAGCTTCAGTTATCAACGCACGTCGGTCTGCTTTTTCGGGCACACACACGCCCCGCGGGCTTACATCCGCGAAGGAGCGGTCATCAGTATGGCTTTTGAACGGCTCAAATTCGAGATGGGGAAAAAATACTTCATCAACTGCGGCAGTGTCGGACAACCCCGGGATGGCGACTGGCGCGCGGCCTATGTCATTTACGATGCCACCCGCAATTTCATCGAGCTGCGCCGCGTCGAATACGATATTCGCACGGCGCAGGAGAAAATCATCGAAGCCGGCCTCCCGTTACGCCTCGCGGATCGCCTTGCCCTGGGAAAATAGCCCGTCGCTGCTTTGGGATTCTCTTCGCCACCTCAATCCGTCCTCATTTTGAAACCGTCCTCCCTCGGGGACATCGTCCATGCCTTGCCAGCCGTGGCCGCGCTTAAAGCCCATTGGCCCGGCACGAAAATCGACTGGCTCGTCAACACGGAGTGGATGCCTCTGCTCAAGGACAACCCCGACATCGACCGTTTGATCGAATTTCCGCGGAAACAATTCCGCGGCGTTCGCGGGTGGTTGACGATTCCCAGATGGCTCGTTGCGAACAGTGGCAAAATGCACGACCTCGCCCTCGATCTACAAGGACTCCTCCGCAGCGGCCTCATCGCACGCTGGCTCGGCTCGCGCCAGATTTGGGGGCTCTCGGACGCACGCGAAGGCGTCCAATTTTTTTATCATCGGACCGTCAAACTCCCAGGCAGGCGGATGCACGCCGTGGACCGTTACCTCTGCCTGGTGCGCGCATTGCACGTCGAGGACCTTCCTGAGCCTGTCTTCCGGCTGCCCTCGGGCAATCCTCCCGAAGGATTTTACGTCGATGAACCTTATCTGCTGTTACACCCGTTCTCCCGCGGCAAAGGAAAATCGCTTGCGCCAGCCTGCGTCGAGAAGATTGCTCTGGATCTCGCTCCTCAAAAAGTCGTTCTCGTCGGGGGATTTGATCAGCCTTTGACGATGCCGGACAACGTCATCAACCTTGTCAATCGCACCAGCCTCCCGGAGCTCATCTGGCTCATCCGCAATGCGGCATTCACCGTCAGCGTCGATAGCGGCCCCGCACACATCGCCGCCGCCCTCAGCAATCAACTCCTCTCGATTCACACCTGGAGCAATCCGCAGCTCGTTGGTCCCTATCGTCCCGATGCCTGGATTTGGAAAAGCGGGCGCATCATGCGAGTCGCCGATTGGAAGCCTGGCCACAACGAAACGATTTCTCCACCGCCGCCTGACCGGATTGCGACCTTTGTAAAGGAACGGCTGGCACTGCGAACCTAAATTCTTACGCAGCGGCCGCCGGAATCTGTCACAATTTGGCGGCTTCAATTGTCCAACCAGGGAATCGATACGCCTGGATTGAAGCCTGCCGCTTGCAGAGCGGCATGTTCCAGCGCGCTCACAAACCGCATGACGATGACAACACAGGCCCTCAATCTTTTCGAAGAACACCGTCAACTGCTTTTCGGCATCGCCTATCGGATGCTGGGAACCGTGATGGATGCTCAAGACATGGTTCAGAATACCTTCCTGCGATGGCAACAAATGGCTTCTGATCACGTCCAATCCCCGCGTGCGTGGCTCACAACGGTCATCACCCGTCTCTGCATCAACCACCTCAAATCAGCCCGGGTCCAACGGGAGACCTATATCGGCCCATGGTTGCCGGAACCCCTTGTAACGGAGCACGGAACTCAGCCTCTGGAAGACACGCCATTGGCCGATTCCCTGTCTCTCGCATTCCTGGTTTTGCTGGAAACTCTGACGCCCACAGAACGAGCCGTGTTTATCCTGCGGGAAGTCTTGGGCTGCGAATTCTCCGAAATCGCCTCCATCGTTAGCCGGTCAGAGGTGAATTGCCGACAAATTCTGGTCCGCGCCCGCAAACGGGTCGAACAGCGGCAGCCCCGATTCGACGCGTCGCCAGAACAAGCGGAAAAGCTGCTGCACCAGTTTGATCAATACGTGAAAAATGGCGACATCGAGAATTTGCTGAATTTAATGGCAAACGACGTGGTGCTGGTGTCCGACGGCGGCGGCAAGGCCCGGGCTTTGTTGCGGCCTATTTATGGACCTGAACCGCTCGCGCGCCTCTTTGTCACTGCGCGGCAAAAATTTGGTTCCAGCACCGAAGAGACGAAAATGGCCGTGGTGAACGGACTTCCGGGATTCGTCAGTTTCGAAGGCGACGACGCGCGGCGAGTCATGGCTTTCGGAATCCGCGACGGGCGTATTCACGAGTTTTTCATAGTTACCAATCCAGACAAACTCCGCCATCTGAGGAAACGCTGATCTTGTTGTTGCGGCGGCCTGTCTGCAAGGAAGTGCGGCGGTCGCAGACTGCCGCTAATCGCCGCAAGCCTTCGTAGGCGCAATCAATATCGGTCTTCGATTTGATCCAGCATCCGATCCACATGGCGATACTTGCGTCGCGGATTGAGCACACGATAACTGTAGCGAACGTCTCCCCAATGCAGAACCTGGATCGTGACCCGGCGGACGCCCCAGGCGTTCATCGCCGCGTGACTGGGTTTGTAAAGATCGATCGTGTTCGTCCCGGAGAGAGCCCAACCATAGTCATCCACTTTGAAAAGTTCGCCGGTGGCAAGGATTTTGAAGACCGTTCCCGCCGGCCATCGAGACCAATCAGCTGCGGCACTGCGGACCGAGGCATATTGCAATGTCGAGCCCAGAGCATTGCGTTTACCATACCGGCGATGATCGCTTTCGGTGTGCGTATAAGCCGTCGTTCGGACCTTTTGGTATTCGGAGCGAGCAATGGGCTTTTCGAAGGGCGGCAGCGACGGGCCAAAACAACCGGCAAGAAGTGTCAACGAGATGCCCAGGCAAATTCGGCTGACGGCACTGCTAAGACATATGAAGGATTTCATAGGCAGGACCACCGCAGTTTGAAGGATGATCGCCAAAATGAGGAGCTCGAAGATTTGCCGTTCGGATTTTTCGCCGCTTCAATTTCATTTCGGTAAACGGACGAATTCGTTCTGGCCCTTCGTTGTCCTGCTTGTCCTCGGCTGTAAAGCGCTTCGAGGTACGGGAACGAGGAGGACCGGATCCTCACGAGGCCGCATCCGACAGCGCTTACCATTTCCGAACCCGGAACTGCCGCGGGGTGCATCCGACGCGTTGGGTAAAAACGCTCGTGAGATGACTGTGACTGGAAAACCCTGCTTCGAGCGCAATCATCGTGATGTCTTTTCGCGGGTGCTCGATCAGCTGGCGTTGTGCGCTCCGCAAGCGCTGTGTGATGACGAATTGCCAGGGGGAAACGCCAAATGCCTTGCGAAAGGCGATCAGCAGATGATGCATGCTCATCCCCGCGACGGCACCAAGGTCATCAAGGGTGATCCGCTCCGAAAGATTCGCTAAAACATACTCCCGAAGTTGGCGACTGGTCCGAGCATCGAACGTCGGCCCCTCTTCCGGACCAGGCGTTCCGAGACGTCCCATACCGTGGGCCCGATACAGATACGCACACATCGCCTGGCTGAGCGTTTGGGCAAATAGCTCCGCTATATCTCCCGGTTCGCGGAGTGCCACGACAAGCTCTTTTACCGATTGATGGAGAAATTCATCGCGCACGCCGGCGAGCGGTGCAATCTCGCGAGGACCGAACGACGTTGCATAGATCAGATCCAGGGCGGCGGGTTCCAGATATAGCAACGCATAGTGAATCACATCGCCACAGAGCCGGCTGGCATAACGGCTTTGTGCAGGGACAGACCATACCTCTCCCGGAATCGCTGGACCGGAACTGCCACCATGCCCGTCAAGTTCGGTCTCCAGCTTGTCCATACCGCCGCCCAAATGAACGATAAACACGTGGCGCGACTCGTGAATCCGGTATGTCTCAGGCTGGCGAACATCGTCTGTCGAGATCACAAGTTCGATACCAGGCCAGCCGGCACGAAACGGTCCGACGGACCCTTCCGGATTTCGGATTTTAGCGGATCTGCTGTGTGATTGGTTTCTAAATTGGTTAGCAGGGGGCATCTGAATTTCGTCCGGGATTATGAAAGTCGTCCGGGGAATATGAAAGCGGGATTTTAAAAGGTCGTGCTAAGTCTTCCAAAGGCGGGCTCAAACACCCGCAATCGACTCCAACACACGCAATAAATTTAACCCAAGTCACTATGAGCAATCACACTCTCAATGGAAATGTCGCTCTTATCGGCGGAGGCGCAAAAAATCTCGGCGGTCTTCTCAGCCGCGCATTTGCTGCAGACGGCGCAACAATCGCCGTTCACTACAACAGCGAAGCCACGAAAGCCGATGCCAACAATACCGTCCTTGACATCGAGGCCGCCGGCGGCCAAGCCTTCGCTATCCAGGGCGATTTCATGAAAGTGGCGGATATCGTTAATGTTTTCGACGCCGCAAAGAAGCGCTTCGGAGGCATCGATATTGCCATCAATACCGTAGGCAAAGTGCTCAAAAAGCCATTCCTCGAGACCACTGAAGAAGATTACGACAGCATGGCGGCAGTTAACGCAAAAGCTGCATATTTCTTTATCCAGGAAGCCGGTAAAACACTCAATGATAACGGAAAAATCCTCACGGTGGTCACGTCGTTGTTAGCTGCTTACACCGGCCTCTATTCGACATACGCGGGTGGTAAGGCGCCCGTCGAGCATTTCACCCGCGCTGCTTCAAAAGAATTTGGTCCCCGCGGTATTTCGGTCACCGCCGTCGGCCCCGGCCCGATGGATACGCCGTTCTTTTATGGTCAGGAAACACCGGAAGCTGTTGCCTACCACAAATCCGCATCAGCCCTCGGCGGCCTTACGGACATCAAGGACATCGCGCCGATCATCAAATTTCTCGTGACTGACGGCTGGTGGATCACCGGCCAGACGATTTTCGCGAACGGCGGTTATACGACGCGCTAAAGTCCGGCATCCCAGGCGGCTGCGACGCCTTGTTTTTCCAGAAAATGGGCCGCTCTCAACAGGAGCGGCTCGTTGTTTGGCGCGCCAATGAGCATGACCCCCATAGGCATCCTGCTAACATTGGCGACAGGCACAGTCACGACAGGCAGGCCTATGAACGAAATGGGCTGCGTATAGAGTCCCATGTTCTGCCGTGCGTTCAGACGGTCGCCGTTGAAATCCGCGAATTTTTGCCCGATCTCGGGTGCCGTAATAGGCGTGGCGGCCGTCAGCAGAATATCCGTTTCCGCTAGTATTTTCCCTACCTCGCGTCGGAACCAGCTCCGGAAACGCTGCGCCTGCACATACACCGCCCCCGGCATCAACGCTCCCGCCAGGAATCGGTCCCGTGTCGCCAGATCAAAATCCATCGGCCGCGTCCGCAAATGTGGCAGATGCAAATTAGCTCCCTCCGTGGCCGTGATTAAATAGGCAGCCGTCCGGGCCAATTCGACCCGCGGCAATTCCACGTCGTTTCCCGCGCCAATCGCCTTTGCAACGGCAGCAACGGCGCTCCGTGCCTCCGGCGACGACCATTTTTGGAAATACCCACTGAGCACGCCGGCCCTCACGCCTTCCCACGGTTTATCTAACTCGGGCAACGCCGGTTCAAAAATCTCTGTCGTACACGCCGGATCCAGCGGATCAGGCCCACTCAGCACGTCCAGCAGCAGCGCCAGATCCCGCGTCGACCGCGCAAACGGCCCCACATGATCCAGACTCTGGCAGAATGGCGTCGACCCTCCTCGCGACAACCGCCCATACGTAGGTTTCAGGCCGAAAATTCCACATAACGACGATGGCACCCGGATCGACCCATTGGTATCCGAGCCGAGCGATACGGGGACGACATCCGCGGCAACGACCGCCGCCGATCCGCCCGACGATCCGCCCGCGATGTGCGCCAGGCCATGCGGATTGCGTGTAGGGCCATAATGGCTGTTCTCCGTCGAAAACCCATAGGCGTATTCGTCCATGTTTGTCGCACCGATCAGGCACGCCCCTGCCAGCCGCATTCTCTCGACGAGGGTTCCGTCGCGTGTCGCTGCCGGTTTGTCCCGGTCAATCTTTGACCCCGCGAGCGTCGTAATACCCTCGACGTCGAACAAATCCTTCACTGCAAACGGGACACCCGCCAGTGGCCCTGGATCCTGTCCCCTTGCAACAAGCGTATCCATGCTTTTGGACTCGAGGATGGCTCGTTCTTCCGTAATCGATGTAAAACCATTCAGCGCCGGGTTCAACGCTCTGGCAGACTCCAGCGCGCTGTTCACGAAGCTAACCGCTGATCGTTTGCCGCTACGTACCTCGTCCGCAATAGCCATTGCGTCCATTTGTTTCTCACTCATGGCGTGAAAACGGGAGCCTGCTCCTCGTCCTCCTGTAAACGAAATGCCAGCAGTTCCTTCGCCATCGCAAAGTTCTTGGCCAGATTCTCCAGCACACCCGCCTCGCATTCGTCGGGGATCTCGAGGTCAATTGCCTCGCTGGCAGCCTTCATAAAACCGAGCAATTCAATCTCACTCATGGGAGTGCCTCCTCCAAATAAGACACATGCGCAGAGACCACACGCCACCCCCCTTCGAAGCGAACCCAGAACTGACTCTGCCTCCCAGCCCTCAATTTACCGTTAACCTTTCTTTGAAATTCCACTGTCGTCGCCCCGGCGTCCCTGCCGAACGCATGCACTTCCACACGCGTCACTTCGCGCGCAACGCCGGTTGCGGAACGATTCTTTCGAAATTCGCGCATCGCCTCCGAACCGTAGAGATTCTCCGTCGCGCCAAAGCGGATTACCTTCGGCGAATCCCAAAAGAGCGCGTCAAGCACGGTCACATCATTGGTCACAAGGGCATCCTCATAGCAGTCATGAGCAGCCCGCAACTCTTGTACAACATCGTGGTCATCCACTGTCATTGGGCATCCTTTATCGTCAGCATGCGTTCCAAAATCCAGCCTGACGCTTCGAAAAGTTTCACGCCCTCCGGAGCCCCCTTCCTTCTCGTCCTCGTCCTCGAGACGCCTTACTGTCGAGACGAGCAGGCGAACGAACGTCAAGGACGAATTGCGCAGTCAGTCCGAGGAAACCTCTTCAAAATGGATTCCGTGGAGGATCACCTGCCGATAGAACCCCAGAAGACGGGGCGAATCCACATGCGTGCAGATGGCATGAGAGGGTCTGCCGTCCCAGTCCGCATGCGGCAGGTTCAATACGTTCGCTTTCTGGATGGTCTGACCAATGGCAAGCCCTTCCGTCACCACGCGGATTGGCCCGGTTCGCGTGACGAAAAGGGACGGATCCAGCAGGAAAGCGGCAGCGGAAGAGTCGTGGACATAGATGCCGTCCTGAACGCCCCTGCCCAGGTGAAATTTTTCGTAGAAACGGGTGATTTCCCAAATGAACTGCCCCACCTCGCCGCCTTCATCGGCCAGTGAGCGCAGATACGCATTGCTCATGCGCGTCTCCTTGGTGACATCGAGTCCAACGGCCGTTAATGGCCAGGCCGCCGCGAAAACTTCATCGGCTGCCAGCGGATCCCCATCGATGTTGGCTTCGGACACCGGCGACACATTGCCGCTATGTCCATTGTGACCAAACGCGCCGCCCATAATCACGACTTGCTCAACAAGCTTGGCAATCTCAGGATCCTCACGCAACGCCAACGCCAGATTGGTCATGCGGCCAACAGCCAAAATTGAAATTTCTCCCGGATGACGCCGCGCGGTTTCGACGATGAACCGGTACGCAGGCAAATCATGAGGAACGGAAGCAATGTGCTCCGGGAGAGGAATGTCGCCCAACGCATTTTGCCCGTGAACAAACGCGGCCGGCGGCACCGTTTTGCCGGTCAGCGGCTCGGCAGCCCCGCGTGCGACCGGCGCCGCAATACCGAAACGTTCCTTAAGATAGAGCGCATTGCGCGTCGTGACGTCAATCGTCCCATTCCCGGGGCCGGTCGTGATTCCAACCAACTCCACCTGTGGCGATTGGTGCAGAAAAAGCAGAGCCATGGCGTCGTCAATTCCTGGATCCGTATCGAAAATAATCTTCTTGCGGCTCATCGTCGTCTTGATTTCACCTCGCTCTGCGCACCGACCACTGGCGTCACGGGTCATGGCAGGAGCACAGAAACGTTTGTATCCAGAAACTTGCCATTCCATTTCCAGCAAGACAATCCAAAGAGCCTTTGTGCCCGCGAAAACCCGGGAAAACGAAGGTGACCACACAGCTTACGCGTCATACTATCCAACCGATTT
Source organism: Chthoniobacterales bacterium (assembly GCA_036524675.1). GTDB lineage: Bacteria > Verrucomicrobiota > Verrucomicrobiia > Chthoniobacterales > DASVRZ01 > DATDAW01. The sequence goes on from DATDBU010000057.1 coordinate 21,203, forward strand.
CACACTCGGTCGGACAAATGAGTGAACATTTTCTTGGAAAGCAAAACGTCCATTACCGGTGGAACCGCGCCTTGGCGCCGGCTTTGGAAATGGCGTCGGGCGACACCGTGGAATTCGAGTGCCACGACTCGAGCGGAAGCCAAATAACGCGGTCATCGACGTTGGCGGACTTCCTGGCGATGGACCGGAGCCTGATCCACGCGTTGACAGGACCGGTTTTCATAAAAGACGCTCAGCCCGGCGATGTCCTTCAGGTCGATGTGCTGAAAATTCAACATCAGGGCTGGGGCTGGTCGAGTATTGCCGAAGGGCTGGGCTTTCTCCCCGACCGGTTTAACAAGCCGTTTTTGTTTATTTGGGAATTGGAAGATGATCTAACCACGTCACTCTTCCCTGCTATCATTCCGCTGGAGCCATTTGCGGGAATTATGGGTGTCGCGCCTGCCGCGTCCGGCGAATTCCCCACACGTCCGCCCGGTGTCTTCGGTGGGAACATGGATGTGCGCGATCTGCAGGCGGGCTCCACGTTATATCTGCCTATCTGGACAGAAGGCGCCCTATTTTCGACCGGCGACGTTCACGCCGCTCAAGGCGATGGCGAGATATGCATCAATGGCATCGAAGCGCCGGCGAATATCACTCTGCGTTTCGCGCTCCGAAAGGATTTCTCGCTTGCCGCGCCGATGCTCCATAGTCCCGGCCGCCGCGCCGCCGGCCCGGAATGGATCATGGTTGAGAGCGATCCCGATCCCCTCGCCGCCGCCCGCGCAGCCACCAATCGGATGATCGACTTCCTGATCGCGCGCTGGGGCTTTTCCGCTGAACACGCCTACATCCTTTGCAGCGTCCTGCTGCAACTGCGTCTCAGCCAGGTAGTCAACGCGCCGCTGGTAACTGTGTCAGCTGCAATCCCCACCTCCACATTACCCACCTAGTTAGTTAGCCATGAGTAAGATTTTTGTGTATGGCACGCCGTCGGCATTGGAGAGCAACTTATTGTGGCTTCCTGATACATTCCAGCTGCCACGTTTTCTTCGATCGTCGGCGGGTAGGTCGAAGCCGTCGCAGATCTGCTGTGTGATCGGTTGTTGAGTTGCCTTGTAGGCGGCAATTTCGCCGGGGATTATGAAAGTCGTCCGGAGAATCTGAAAGCGGGATTCTAAAAGGTCGTGCTAAGTCTTGAAAAAGAAGGCTCAACATCCCGCTATCCACTCCAGCATACGCAATAAATTTACCAATAGCCCGAGTCACTATGAGCAATCACGCTCTCACTGGAAAAGTCGCCGTTATCGGCGGAGGCGCAAAAAGCCCTCGGCGGCCACGACGCGCTTAAAAACCGGCGCGTGTCGATTGGATTCACCAACCAGTTGATGACCCACGTGGTAGCGCTAACCCACAACTGTTGGCGCCACGGCAACCAACCGCGATCCCTTCACGCAAGCAATCACGTCGGCTAGCAGCGGGTCACCTCGTTTTTTGCACCGTGGCGGCATTGGACTTGCCAGTAGCGTTGGACATTGCTGCTAACTCTCTTCATCCGCCATTCCCCGAATGAAAAACTTGCTGCGAGCAGCGCCATCCGAGGCGCACAATGCTGACATAACCGAATCGCTCCCCACAATCGACTCACAACGATTAGCTCCATCCCCCATTTGGGGGGTAACTCGCGATTTTCGTTAGAACGGCGACATCGGGGCACTCGCCTAATTTTAAAAAACGCACCGATTGCTTAAAAGCAGTGTTGCACTCTAGGAAACAGTTGTTACCTTGGGCAGAACTTTAAGGAGTCTGATATGGGAAAATGTAATTTGCTGACCGTGACTGGAACGGTCGGTTCCGCGGCACTACGAAACAGGCGCGCATCGATTGTCACGCTGACAGTTAACGAAACTTCTTCTGGGCTCTGCCCTAAGTTGCAGAGGCACCATCACCGACAGTGCCGTTTTTACTTCTAATTTTCGCACCAACGAATGTGAACGGGGCACTATTTTAGTTCGGGAGATAACACTCTTAGTCCCCTTTGATGTTGAAGTAGCGACCTTTTTGGGAGGACGTATGCACGGCGAATCCGGCACCAGCGAGACCCAGCGCAGCGTTTCGTAACCAATAAGCGGTTATCTGCTAAAGTTTTACAAATATTCCTGGGCCCTCGTCGGCCGAATGAGCCATTCGCACAAGAAGACGGCCAAGCTACTCCCTAAGAGACTGACTCGGGATGTCCGCTTTGTCGCGCTTTGGACCCAAAATCAGACAGCATCGGGGTGCTCGCGCAATTTTAGCGCTTTCAGTCGATTCCAGCCGGCGGGTCTTGTCGCAAGCCGTCTTAACTACCGCCATTGATGATGGAGAAACTTTATTCAGACACGTTAGACCACAGGAACAATTTTGATGTCGTCCGTTTTATTTTGGCTGTCATGGTGGTCTTGACGCATGCGTATCCTATCTATTACGGCACTCCCCAATACAAAACACTGGAGCCCTTGATGCTGTTTACTCATGGGCAATTGACTTTTGGAACCATGGCCGTCGGGTTTTTTTTCATGATCAGCGGGTTTCTTGTGCTTAAGAGCCTGCTGTACAGCAAATCGACTACGGGTTTTATTACTAAGCGGGTCTTAAGAATATATCCCGCTTTCATTGTTGTATCACTGTTTTGCGCAATCATAGTCGTGCCACTCGGCAACGGGGGGATGGGGCAGGCATTGCCCGACTTTTCTCATTACTGGTCGAGTACCAGCCTCAGATATTTGGCACGCTCCACCGCTACCCTAAAGGCAGTTTACCTTCCTGAAACCCTGTCGAATGTGCCTATTATCAATGTGACAAACGGCTCCATCTGGACAATCCGTTATGAATTTGGCCTCTACCTTCTACTCGCATTGCTGGGAATGACGCGGTTGTTCAAGGTCCACAAACTCGTACCCTTGTTTATCTTCCTAGCCGTCCTATCCATCAACGTTCTGCATCATGAAGGATACGTTCACTGGCTGCATACGGGCAAGATGCCCGGTTTTTATCTTCCCCCGTTTTTGGCTCCCTATCGCGAACAGTACCTGTGGACAGAGCATTTCCTCCTTTATTTTACCTCGGGCATGTGCTTTTACGCATGCAGGGATTATATCCCGCGGTCGCGATATTTGATGCTGCTTTCAGTAGTCGTGTTGCTTATTACCGCCAGGTGGACAACCGCTTTTGAACTGACAGTAAGCGTCTTCGGAGCATACTTACTTTTTTACTTTACATTCAGCAGCAAAATAAGGCTCCATAACTTTGCCAAGTATGGCGATTTCTCGTATGGCATCTATTTGTTTGGGTGGCCTATTCAGCAATTGGTAACGTTATACCTTGGCAAACAAATCGGATTCTATGGCACTTTGTTTACGTCAATTGCCTTTGTAATCCCGATTGCTTTCCTGAGCTGGCACCTCGTGGAAAAACCGGCGCTTTCTCTGAAGAACAAGTCAATCGGTTTTCGGAAACTCAAGGACCTAAAAGCTTCACCTGCCGACTAAGTCCGCTCAATCAATTTTTGTGAGGTTTGGTCCGTTGCGGGGCGCTGGAAGCCGGAGGCGACAAAGCGCCAGGCTCCCGGAGATGCCGCGCAGGGTCGCGGAAAAGGGCTCCCGATCCGGACCGAACTCGTCCACGACGGCGGCGATGCCTGGCTCGGCTAGGAGAGTTTCTAGACAGACGACGTCGCCGCCATAGCTTTCGTTCTGGACGCGGGCCGCCAGATTGACGGTCCGGCCGAAGTAGTCGAGGGCACCATTAGCGTTGACAGCGATGGCCGAGCCGCTGTGGACGCCGATTTTTACAATGATCGGCGGGTCAAACGCGTGCGCGCGATTGAATGCATCGATTCCGGCCTGAATGAGAAGCGCAGCGCGAAGAGCGTCTGAGGGATCGTGAAATGCCGCCATGACAGCATCGCCGATCGTTTTGACGCGGGCGCCGCCGTGCTCCGCAACAACGCGAGTGAGGAAGTCGAAGTGCTGCTGGACGCGTCCGAAGGCGGGTGCGTCTCCAACCCGCTCGTAAAGGGCTGTCGATGCTTTCAGGTCGGTAAATAGGAGCGCGATCTGGCGAACCGCGACTTCACGTCCCGGAGCGAGAACTTCAGAACCAAAATAGGCCCGAAATTCCTCCATGGTCGTCACGAGCGAAGCCGTGACGGCAGCTTCGTCCCACGCGAGGCGTTCCAGGACAATGACAGCGGCAAGCGGTGACCGGTTCTCGAGCACAAGCTCGATGGGGCCCGCGGGAAGAAATGCATCGGGACCGCTCCAAGAAGTGCCGTCGTAAACGTAAGTCCGTGGCGTGCCCTCATCGGTCGGGTCACGGTCCAGCCTTAGAATATGATTTTCCTTGAGGACACGCAGCCGAAGCGGAATGCGGTCGCCGGGAATCGACAGGCGCACGGGGCGCTGTTCCCCTGGTAGAAGGAATTGCTGAGCAAGAATGTGAAAAAATTGGCCGGGATTTCCCACGCAATAAATTGCCTGTGCGGCCCTCCGGACAGCCGGCGCGACGTTGAAGCGGAGTTCAGTAGAGCGGTCGAGATCGGCAAGATGATCAGCGTTGCAGAAGCTACAGTGATACTCCGGCTTGAGGTCGGCCAGCGAGCGATAGGAGGCATTCGGCACACGGCAGGCTGGGCAGAGAAGTTGCCATTCCATCTCCAGGAGCCCCGCACGTGTCCCATGAAGAAACGAGCGAAGCGTGCCGTCGCGATCCGTTTCCCAGCGGTCGGCCAAGGCGAATGGGCGCATCCCGAGCACTTCTTCGTCGCTGGCCGTTTCGACATGAGTCAAAAGCCGCCTGACGGTCCCAGCTGGGAGGCTCTGTTCTTCGGCGAGCCGAATCGATGCAGCAGCAAGGCGCTCCCGATTGACGGGAGCATATCCAGGCTGAGGCAGGACCGGTTTGCCACTGTTTTCAGAATTCTCTGTCACAATGGCTCCACGGAAATAGCCGGTCATTTTTTCCACGAAGGTCTTCCCCAAAAGAGGAGTGACCCAACGGCCCAGGGCGTTCCGTGGTGTAAAATCCGAGACCACTCGCAGCTGCGAATCGCTGCCCGCTCCAGGTTTAATTTCGATCCGAACGCAAATCTCTTCGATCGGCCCGGAAAGCAACCGCCGCCGCACCTGATACCACTCGGGTCGGACCCATTCGAAGGGCGATTCCTCCCAGGAAACGCGAAAAAGACCTGCCCTCGCCTCCGCGGATCGATAAAAGCCTGTTGCCGACCGGACCGCGTCTCCATAGCGAACGGCGGGCATTCCCACCATCCGGTTCAAATGCTCCGTGTTGGAAACGATCGACCAAAGATCCTCCGGCGAAACCGGAAGGACCTCGGTCTTTTCGAAGCGCACTGATTTGGATGACGGCATACGGCAAATCCTTCATCGTAAACCGTTGCCGGAAAAGGGAAATCGCGACCGCCCTTTTTGAGCTGAGAACCGCCTTATTTCTGAGGCTTCAGGATCGGTTCGCTGAGCCAGTATGGCTGAGCGACGCCGTCGCGGTAGGCAGCGAGAGCTTCAGGGCTGGAGTTGACGTGAAGATTGCTGTACGTGTCGTCAGAGTTTTGCCAGCGTTCGTTCCAGAAGATGGCGGCTTTGACATACGAGCGCTTGGGCATTGCAGCGAAGGCATCCCGAATCCAATCCGATTTGCTGCCCTCCTTCGGAAATTCCCCGACGCCCCACTCGGTCAGCATGACCGGTTTGGAAGGGTCGATGGCGTGAATTTCTTGGGTCGGCCATTTGAAGAGAGGCGCAAAAGTGGTAAACGAATCAACGCCATGCACCTGCTCGCCGTAAACGCTTAGTCCGAGCCAGTCCACGTAATCGGAACCGGGATAATATTGAGCCGCGACATTCCACATATCCGGAGGCTCCGAATAGTTGTTAGCATGAAAGACCCAGAGGATGTTTTTCGCACCGCGAGCCCGGACGCGATCGACCACGTAACGGAACGCTTTCTTGTAAAGCTCTGGGCCCTGTAAGGGGTACGGGGGAACGCTGACGCTCGGGTCATATCCTGGAACCGGCGTCGGATGAGGATACGGCGTACTACCTGGCACCTGGGCGCCGGCGCCGTAGAACGAGCCCGACCACGGGAACCAATTGCCGTTCATTTCATTGCCCCAGGAGACAAAGATCGGACTGCCGACCTGTCTCGCGGCATCCGCCCATTGGTCGATGTAGGCATCCCACTTGCCAGAGACGACGGACGGCAGGTTGAACTTATCGGGGCCATTCCTCGCAATGACATCCTGATCGTAAGGTTTATCCCAGGGCGACCAGAAAATAAGCGGGATGCTGTGGTGACGGACGATAATGTTAACATTCGCCGTGGGAAAGCTCCCCTCGCCCCAATAACTCGACGAGGCAACGATGGCCTGACGTTTCCCAACGAGCTGCTCGAAATTTTCTATTTTATCCAGAGTAACATCATCTTCGTTGTCACCGAAGTCCGCATAAACCCCCGTGTAAGCGCCATTCTCGGGGACCGCCACCGTGAACGGTCCCTTGGGCGGCCCTTGCACAGCGGCGGGCTTCTGCTCGCACCCGGAATAAAGAACAGCAATGGCAGCTAGGAAAGGAAGACACTTTCTCATGGTTGATTGATCGGACGTTTGACAACCACCGAAGCCGTTCTCTCAAGTTTGCCCCAACCGATAATGACTCCGCGCAGCGCCTGGTAGATGGAACGCCACACCACCCAACTCAGGAGTGGGCGATAAATGAGCCGCATGGGAATGACTAGAAAAGCTTTGCGCAAAGGCTCGGGCTCCATCCTGCACGCCACCAGCGCCAGCGCCCAGTCGGTGAACACAAAAAAAGCCATATACGGCAAAACCGTGGAGCCATTTCCCAGGTAAATCGAAAAAAGCAGGTAGAAATCCACCAGCGGAGTGATCGCCACCAGGAAAATCTGGAAAAACCAGATGTTAGGCAGACTGAACAGACCCAGCGCCTTGTATCGTGGATTGAAAACCAGGTCGCGATGTTTCCACAGGCATTGCAACGTGCCGAACGCCCAGCGAAAGCGCTGTTTCGCCAGGGTACGAAACGTTTCCGGCGCCTCGGTCCAGGCCACCGCACCAGGCGCGTAAGCGACCTCCCAGCGGGCCCTGTGGAGCTGCAAGGTAATGTCCGTGTCCTCTGCCAGCGTGCCTGTGCTGATCCCGCCTGCTTCGGCAATACTCCTTTTGCGGAATGCGCTAATGGCGCCCGGCGCGACCGTAATGCAGTTCCAGGCGGCATACGCCTGGCGGTCGAGATTAAATCCGCAGATATATTCGAGCGACTGGCACCGGGCGATGAAAGAACGCAGGTTACCGACTTTGGCGTGACCGGAAACAGCACCGACTTTCGGATTCGCGAGCGGCGCGACGAGACGACGGATGGTCTCCCGCTCGAAACTCGTATCCGCATCGAGAAAAACGATGATCTCGCTTTTTGCGGCGGCGATCCCGTTGCGTAAGGCAACGGATTTGCCCGCATTGCCCTGATCGATCAGGCGAATTCGCGGTTCGTTGATCATCACTTCCCTGACCGCGCCGAGCGTGTCGTCTTTCGAGCCATCGTTGATGACGACGATCTCGAGTTCGCCCGCATAGTCGGTGTCCAGAACGGAGCGCAGCGTGCCCGCGATCACTTTTTGTTCGTTATAAGCAGCGATCACGACGCTCACCGGCGGATGAAAATCGCGATTTTCGGGCTGAACTCGCCGTTTTTGACGAGCCGCCAGGATGCCAACCAGGATCGTGCGCAGTCCCACCAACACCGTCGCCACGATCATAAACGACCATAGAAAGCCTGCCACAAGCCGGTACGTCTCAAATCCGATTCGACTTACCAGCAACGGAAAATTTTCCTTTTTCTGTTTCAAAACCGGCATCAAGTCGTCGCGCGACATGTTCAGCAACTGGTCGAGAGAGACGATCTGGTCCCCCCGCTCCTGCAAGTAGTCGAGGATTTGCGACAACGCGGCCACGGTCTGCGAGCGATCTCCGCCGGCGTCATGCAACAGAACAATGTTCCCCAAATGGCGCTGTTGCCGGACCCGGTTGACGATTTCGGCGGTCCCAGGACGCGCCCAGTCCTCCGGATCGATCGCCTCGAGGACAATCAAGTAGTTCAGATCCTCAGCAATCGCGAGCGGCGAAAGCTCTTCGGGCGTTGAAGGTTGCGAATCGGCATTGTAGGGAGGGCGGAAGAGCGACGTAGAACGACCCGTAATCGTCTCGATAAGCCGTTGGGTGGCATTCAATTCCAGGCGAACCTGTTGGTCGGACATGATTCCCAGGTTGCCGTGGGTGTAGGTATGATTCCCGATACAATGTCCCTCAGCCAGGATGCGGCGAACCAGCCACGGATATTTTTCAGCCTGGCTGCCGACGAGGAAAAATGTGGCGTGGATGCCGCGCTGCTTCAGGATATCGAGAATTTGCGGGGTCCATTTCGGATCCGGACCATCATCAAAGGTAATGGTAACTTTGTGCGGATCGTTGCCGCCTTGGTGATAGAGCACGGGATACGTTGGAAAATCCTTGTATTCCGAAGTCCAATATCCGTTTGCATTTTGGACAATGGTCCTTTCGCCGGGCTCTTGGGATTCATCGACAGAGACAACCTCGCCCGCGCCGACATTTGTGAGCCGATCATCTGTTTTGAGCGTTGTGAGCTTATGAAAATCCGAAGCCTGCGTTCTTTGTCCGGCGCTCACCGCCCGCCATATGCCAGAATCCTCGCTACCGAGATGGTCGATGGCAATTCCAGCCCATTTCTGTTTTCGGACCGCTTGAATCTGGTTCAAAAATGTCGTCGCATCGAGGAACCATACGGAGTGCTGAACGGCGCCCTCAAAGTAGGAAAAACCCGGATTGTACGTTGGCGGCGCGACCTTTACACCTTCCACGCCGGAATAGTTCGCCCGGCTCATGGCGTCGCCAAAGGTGATTTGATCCCCGGTTTTTGAGCCCTGAGCCCAGTCGTAACCATACGTGCCCAACACAGCAATCCATTGGCTCGGGTCGCCGTCCTCGGAAATCTGTTTGATGCAGCTTTCCACCCACTCCTGTGACGCGATTGGACCTGGAGCATCCGAGTCCGAATTTTCGTCAACCAGCATGGCCACAAACCGATCAACCACCGGTGAAAGATCATCGATATCGTAGATCTCCGCGTCGGCGCTCATGGAAACCATCAGCCAAAGCTCCTTGTTTTTCCGTCGCAGAACTGCCGAAAACTGCGTGAGCAGCTTCGTCATTTCCTCGTGGTAATTCGGGTCCAGATTTTCCCAATCGACAACGACGCCCCCGGCGCCTATGGCATCCAGTTCCGACTCGATGGCGGCAAAAAAACGGTCCCGCCTCTCCTGGGGCCCCGTCGCGATGGCCTCAACGGCATCGGGCTGCCAAGTGTCGTCGAGCAGATTGTTGAGAATCGGCATCACGACCAGGCCATTTTTCTGAGCGAGATCGACAAATGGTAGATCGCGGTCGAAGTCGATCGTGCCATTTCCGTCGGCAACAGACATCCACGCCGGGATCACATGAGTCAGCAATTTGCTGTGACTCTCAAGCGACTTCATGCCGTAGTTGCCCGAGACCGTATAAAACCCGGCCCGGATCTCCTTTGTTTGCTTTTCCGGATGGGGCAACACGGCTTTCGTCCCGTGGAGGGGATGATTCTGAAGGAACTTCCGGAGCGATTGCGACGGTGCCGGAGTCGCAGCCGGCACCGGTTGCGTATTCTGCAAAGCTTTGAGCTGCCCTTTTAAGTGCCGGACGGACCCAGGCAACGCCAGTTCCGGACGCAAAAACAGGGTCTGAACAAACACCACAATGGCTACAAAAATGAGCGCGACGCCCAAAATAGCCACACGCCGCAACCGCGGCCAGCGCCGGCCACGCGGATCAAGGAAGACGAACGGCGTCTTCTCGGAAACGGGATCTGTCATGTAATTTTACCAGCCAACACGCCGCATAAAACACCAAACCGGACAAAGAGTTGCAGCAACTTCAGGGTTTTCCCGTCATCGCGAGCCGGTAAAACGCTCAATTACTTCGTTCCCTTTCTGCACTTTCCGGTCTGCATTCGTCATTCCGCATTCTGCGTTCCCTGGTCTCCATTCTGTTTTCTGCCTTCTGCCTTCTCCGCGCGGCGCTCCAAAAAGAAGTCCTGCAGGATCGACCGGCATTCGTCGATCCGAACTCCCGGAGTGATCTCACATCGATGATTCAACTGCGGCATCTGCAAAAGATTCAACAACCCACCCGCCGCGCCGCCTTTTGCATCCGGGCAACCAAAAATCACCCGCCGCAGTCGCGCGTGCACAATGGCGCCCGCGCACATGGGACAAGGTTCCTTGGTCACGAACAAATCGCAGTCCGTCAGCCGCCAATCTTGCATCACACTTTCCGCCTGGGTGATCGCCAGCATTTCCGCGTGTGCCGTAGCGTCCTTGAGCGTTTCCACCTGGTTCGAGGCGCGGGCGATGATCCGCCCGTCCTTGACGACGACCGCTCCCACGGGCACTTCGCCGGCTTCCCACGCTCTGCGTGCTTGCCGCAGGGCTTCCCCCATAAAATGCGTGTCGCTTTGCAAATCGATAATCACGTCGTCCACGGAGCGACGATAAACTTGCCGGACGCAAAACGTGAAACGCAAACTCCAAGTTTTGCCGCTAGTGCGAAATTTCCGGTTACGTTTGATGCTTTCTGCCTGTAGGATCGGGGCATGACGAAATCGACCATCATCGCACCGTCCTTGCTTGCAGCCGATTTTAGCCGTGTCGCCGAGGACATCAAAAGCGTCGAAGCCGCCGGCGCGGACTGGCTGCACATGGACGTTATGGACGGCCATTTCGTGGATAACATTTCGTTTGGGCCCACGTTTGTAAAAGCCGCGTTCCAAGTGGCAACGGTCCCCTTGGACGTGCATCTCATGGTGGAACGGCCGGACCACTTTTTTCCCAGATTCACGCCGTTTGCCCGGGTGATCACCGTTCATGTCGAAGCTAAACATGACGTTAAAAAAACACTGCATGCCATTCGTGCCGAACGCATTATGGCTGGACTCGCGATCAGTCCGCCCACCCCGTTCGAGGCCGTCGAGCCTTATCTGGATCAGATCGATCTGCTGCTCGTGATGACGGTCAATCCCGGTTTTGGCGGCCAGAGTTTTATGCCGGAGACGTTGGATAAAATGCGACGTGCCGCCGAAATCCGGGCCCGTCGTGGCCTCAGTTTTTTCATCGAAGTCGACGGCGGGATTTATCCCAACACAGCGGCTCAATGCCGCGAAGCGGGAGCCAACGCGTTTGTAGCCGGAACCGCTCTTTTTGGGGCTCCCGACCGCAAAGCAATGGTCGAAACGCTCCGTAAATCGCACGTGTAAATCGCACGTATGAAGCCCGCCACCCTTATCGGAATCGTACTCGTCATTGCCGGTCTAGCGGTGCTCGCATTGGGCGGGTTCAGTTTTACCAAGAAGGAAAAACTCATTGAATTCGGGCCGGTGAAGGTGGTTGGCGAGAAAAAAGAGTCGTTCCCGATTCCCCCTGCCGTCGGGTACGCGGCTCTCGGTGCCGGTGTTTTACTCGTGGCCGCCGGCGCACTCGCGGGGCGAAAGTAGAAAAGCATTGAAGAAAACGGACACGGTGCTTGTCTGAGCTTCGTGCGAATTCTCGTTTTGATTTTCACTTTGTGCATGTCGTCGATCGCGCTGCTTCGCGCCAACGACACGCTTTACACCGCGCTCAATGCTGTCGGTAAGGCAAAAGGCGACAAATTTCTCGACTCACTCATCGTTGCTGAAGGACTTTCCGGCGATTCGCAGCCGCCCCGATGGCGGTTTATTTTTGACGATCCGGAAGCGCAGGGCGGCGTCCGCAACATCGAAGTCTCCGGCGGCGAAATCGTCGCTGAAAGTGCACCCCGGCGAAATCCTTTCCCTTTCACGGGACTGATTTCACTCAACAAACTCCAGCTTGACTCCGACGGCGCCTTTGCCGTCGCAAACGCCGAGGCGAAACGGCGTAAAATCGGCTTCGATGTCGCCAATTTCCTCCTGCGCACGGACGGAAATATTAGCGCTCCGGTTTGGCGCGTCGAATTGCTCGATAGCGATCACAAAGTCATCTCGATGATCTCGATTTCGGCTGACACAGGCATGGTCACTCGCGTCGAGGGACAGCAGGGGCGTCGCGATTTGGTCGGAACGGAGGAAACCGCGAGCGAGCCGGGCGACGCAAACGATCCGAATTCTACCGAGCAAAAAATCCATCGCGGTTTTGTGAATATCGGCCAGGCATTTCGCCGCGGGTTTCGGACCGTCGGTGGATCAGTCCAGGAAATCTTCACCGGACGCAGGACTTTCGACAAAGAGTACCGGCAACCCAATGGCCAGACTGGAGAGACTGGCAATCTTGATAGCGATTACGTGACGCCTTCCGCCCCTCCGCCACGGACGCTACCGGACGACTGAGCTGGCAGGAAAATCTTACTCCTTTCTCTTGCTCTAGGGCCGGAAACCACCTGGACGCCCCAGAGTGGAAGCAAGCGTTGAGGCTCCCAGAGAAAGTCTTCTGGCAAGCCCGTCCTATTCAGAGCAAAAGAAAGATGCACCGACGGGCCGGGGCGGGATTTGCTGTGGTAAAGTCGAGGCGCAGCCTCTAAATAGCACGGAATGTTTGCCCTCATCGTCGCCCTGTTTGTTGCAGCGATCTGTCTGTTGCTGGCGGAAGTATTTATTCCGGGGTGGGTGCTGGGAACGCTCGGGATGCTCACCATTGCTCTCGCGCTCATCCTGACGTTCATCCAATACGGGTTGGCGATCGGATCCATCGTTACCGTCGTTGTCACCGCATCGGGAACAGTTGGTTTTTTCGTCTGGATGCGCGTTTTCCCGGACACCATCGTCGGCAGAAAACTAATCAATCGCTCCATAGCCGGTGAGGCGCCCCACAAGAAAGACTCCAGTCTTTCACCCGGCATGGAAGGAGTCGCGTTGACCGATCTGCGGCCTGCTGGGACCGCGCGTTTCGCCAACCATCGCGTCGACGTCGTCAGCGAATCCGTTTTCATTGCGAAAGACTCCGCGATTTGCATCACGCTCATCGAAGGAGCGCGCGTCGTCGTAAGGCCGCTGACCAATTTTGAACCCTGAAAAGATTGTCGCCTCTTAAATCCGAACGACGCGAATGAAGTGCTCCTTGCAACCATCGCAGCCGCGGAAGACTGTGAAAGCCACTAACCGATAACGAATAGTTCACTATCTGTTAGTTTTAATAGGTTTTACACCCACTTTCCCCCATCACATAGTCCGCCCATGAATTCTCTGGTTTGGATAGTCCTCATCGGCATCGCGGCAGTCGCAGCCATCGTCGTTTTCCTCCTCATTGCCAATTTTATCGGCGTCTGGTTCCGGGCAAAAATTGCCAACGCACCCGTTGGTCTTTTTAATCTGGTCGCCATGCGGTTCCGGCGCGTTCCGGTCGGAGCCATCGTCGACACGCGTATCACGGCCGTCAAAGCCGGCATCGACATCGACACCGATCTACTCGAAGCGCATTACCTCGCGGGCGGGAACATCGAACAGGTCGTGCTCGCACTCATCGCCGCCGAAAAAGCGCAGATTACCCTCGACTTCAACCGCGCCTGCGCCATCGATCTCGCCACCAAAGGCACCGGGAAAACTGTCCTCGAGGCCGTCCGCACCAGCATCAATCCCCGCGTCATCGATTGTCCAAATCCCTCCTCAGGCAAAAACACGATCGATGCCGTCGCCAAGGATGGCATCGGCGTCCGCGCCCGAGCCCGCGTGACCGTCCGCTCGAACCTCGATCGTTTCATCGGCGGCGCGACGGAGGAAACTATCATCGCGCGCGTCGGCGAAGGCATTGTCACCTCCATCGGCTCGTCCAATTCCTACAAAGACGTTCTCGAAAATCCGGACCGCATTTCCAAGACCGTTCTCGCCAAAGGTCTCGACAGCGGTACTGCCTACGAAATCCTTTCCATTGATATCGCTGACGTGGATATCGGTGAGAACATCGGCGCCAAGTTGCAAGCCGAACAGGCCGAAGCCGATAAGCGCACCGCTCAAGCTCGCGCGGAAGCCCAGCGCGCCCAGGCAGTTGCCACCGAACAGGAAATGAAGGCGCGCACTCAGGAAATGCGCGCCAAAGTGGTTGAGGCCGAAGCCCAAGTCCCGCTCGCAATGGCCGAAGCCTTCCGTCGCGGCAATCTCGGCATTATGGATTACCAAAAGATCAAAAACCTCGAAGCCGACACGAATATGCGCACGTCCATCGCGGGAGTGGATACGCCAAGGGAACGAAACTAAAAATTAAGAAGTAGGGTTTAAGAATTAACAAGTTCTTCAGCGACACCGATGCGCTAACGGCAACCTTCTTAATTCATAATTTTTAACTCAAAATTTCGCCGAATGGAAAACCTCCTCTTTCTTCTCCTTGTTGGGCTGATCGCTCTCCTGCGATGGCTGTTCTTCGGTGGCGGACTGAAGAGGATACTTGAGAGTTTGCAGGGGGATTTGCAGAACACCAATAAACAGGGACCGCAACGAACGGCTCCTCCCGTGATGCAGCGTCCGGCAAATGGTCCTCGGCCGGGAGAAACTGCGGAAGAACGGCAAATGCGGAAGTTTATGGAAGCGCTTGGCCTTCCATCTGACCCGGCCGCGCCGCCGCAGCCACGGCCTCAACCTCCTCCTACTCCTCGACCAGTTCCACCGCCGCAAAATCGTGCACCGCTGCCGATCCCTCCGGTTGTCGCGGACAACGTCCAGCGCCGTTTGCAAAAAGAGGTCGAACGACTCAGGCGCCGTAAAGAAGCGAACGAGCGCAAGCGCAGTCAATTGCCACCTCCTCCGCTGCCGGCAAGTCCGGTCTTATCCTCCGAATCCGTGCCAGCGGAAGAAACCGCCGTTGGCCGGTATTTCCGTCTGGAAAAGTTCGGTCAACCCAATCTCGCAGCTGCCGCACCGGAACCCACCTTCAAGCCGCCTGCCATTTTGGGCGTTGGCGGCAACCGGGAGGATCTCCGCCGGATGATCATTGCCAGGGAAATTCTGGGCCCGCCAAAGTCCTTGCAAAGGTTTTGAAATAGCCTAGTTTCGCCGTCCACCAAAGCCAAAAGCCGGCGTGGCGGAATTGGCAGACGCGCTGGACTCAAAATCCAGTGTCCCCAAAGGACGTGTGGGTTCGACCCCCTCCGCCGGCACTTCTGAACCTCTTTCACCCTACTCTTTAACCTCAACTTGAACTGCCGCGTGGCGGCTCCGGGCACGTTCAAAACCGAGTAAGTTAAAGTTAAAGAGCAGGATTAAAGCTTCCTTGGTTCAGCGACTTTCAGAGGCCATCCGCTCTAATTCCTCCCAACGGGCATACAGTTCGGCCACTTTCGCCTTTGCAGCTTCGAGTTCCGCGATTTTTGCAGGCGCTTCCACCGAGCGCGTTACAAAATAATTCGGATCGCTCAACAACATTTCCAACTCCCCGACGCTTTCTTCGGCCTCGAGAATCGTTTCTTCCATCGCCGCCAGTTCGCGTTGTTCCTTGAAACTGAGTTTACGCGGGCATTCCGTCTTAATCACAGGCGGTTCCGGCTTGGGCGGTATCCAGACATTCCGTGCACGCAAAGCGGTGGGCATTGACTCATGGCGACACGGATTCGCGTCGTAATGTCTGGCACACGAAAGCAAGGACGGGAACCTGGCGCTTTGAGCTCGGGCACACGAAAGTCAGCTCACTTTTGCTTATTACCGAGAGCTTTTGACTCCGGCTGATGCGGCACTTTACTGGCAGATTGTCCCAGCCCGCGCGTAGCGATCGGAATCACGCGAGAGACGGCGACTCTGTCCTTGTTTTTCGCGATTTTTGCACGCGCAGCCACACGACCAGCGGGCTTCAAGTTGCCATGTGTTTCTTGATTTCGGCGCTCATGGACCGTCGTCAGTGCATCCAAAAGGCGGCGAGCCTCGTCGTCTGTGAACTTTGTGCGCCGGCGCATCTTGCTGGCAAGCGTGCTCTTAGACATGCCGGCCAAACGGGCCAGCTTGGACACGTTCAGGATCGGCAAAATTCCGGCGATCTCCTCGGCTGCAAGGTCAGGCTCAGGAATCGGGTCGCCGTGCTTCTTTGCGCTCGCAGTCCATGCCTCCATTGCTTCCTGAATGTTACGCGCCGCTTCCTCATACGTTGCGCCGTGCGACATGCAGCCCGGAAGCGCTGGAACTTCGGCCATGTATGCGTCGCTCTCTTCCGACCAATAGATTTTGGTTAGGTATTTCATGATTTCAGGAGTTCTCTGATCTGCCGCACGTATGGCGGCTTGATGTGCTTCCCGTGAAGAGGCAGAACCATGCGCCTTCCGTCGGAATGACGGAAAACATGATGGCTGCCGACTATGTGATCGAGCGCAAACCCGGCCCTTGTCAGAACATAGGCGGCCTCATCAAACGACACATTTTTGTCAGATTGCCCGCTCATGATCTTATCAAGAGCCTTTTGCGCTCTACTCATCTGTTTCTTAGTTTGCACAAAACTTTGCGCAATCTCAATGGAAAGACGCACAAACTATTGTGCAGAGTATCAACAGCCTCATGCGGTCGACGACAAGGCGGATTTCGTGCAATTCAGAATCCGTCAGCGACAGGCCGTGCTCTCGTTCCATGCGCTCGAAGAGCGGGTAATAGCAGGGAACGGCGCGCTCATCTCGCTACACTTGAACTTGACCTGCCGCGTGGCGGCTCCGGGCGCGTTCAAAACCGAGTAAGTTAAAGTTAAAGAGCAGGATTAAAGCTTCCTTGGTTCAGCGACTTTCAGAGGCCATCCGCTCTAATTCCTCCCAACGGGCATACAGTTCGGCCACTTTCGCTTTTGCAGCTTCGAGTTCCGCGATTTTTGCAGGCGCTTCCACCGAGCGCGTTACAAAATAATTCGGATCGCTCAACAACACTTCCAACTCCCCGACGCTTTCTTCGGCCTCGAGAATCGTTTCTTCCATCGCCGCCAGTTCGCGTTGTTCCTTGAAACTGAGTTTACGCGGGCGTTCCGGCTTAATCACAGGCGGTTCCGGCTTGGGAGGTGTCCAGGCATTCTTTTCACGCTCGGCAGCCGCGTTCCGGTCCCGTTTTTTCTCCAGATAATACGAGTAGTTTCCGGGCTGGACGATCACACCATTATCTTCAAACGCCACAATTTGATCGCACACACGATCCAAAAAATACCGGTCGTGACTCACCACCAGCACGGCTCCGCCGAAATTCGCAAGCGCTTCCTCGAGCATGCGCAAGCTTGCCAGGTCCAGATCGTTCGTCGGTTCGTCGAGGACGATGATGTTGCCTCCCCGCTTGAGGACTTTAGCCAGCATCAGCCGGGCCCGTTCACCGCCGGAAAGACGGTCCACGCGTTCCGTCGCCCGGTGATCGGCAAAAAGAAAACGCCTTAGATATTGCCGGGCACTGATCTTTTGCGCACCGAACCAGACCATTTCCTCGCCATCGTCGACTTCCCCCATCACGGTAGATGAGCCGTTCAACTGCATCCGCCCCTGGTCGATGTAGTTAAACGTCACTTTCTTCCCAATGACCACCTCGCCTTCGTCCGGCAGGCGATCGCCCAGGCACGTCCGGAGCAGCGTTGTCTTGCCCGCACCATTACGGCCGACGACGCCTGTGCACTGGCCTGGCTGAAGTGACAAAGTCAAATTTCTGAAAAGCCACCGATCGTCCCCCACTCGTGCACCGGCACTTTTGAGTTCGACTCCGATGTTTCCCATCTCCGGCGCGGGCGGAATGAGCAGATCCATCTCCCGTTCCTCGGGAGGTGCGTCCTTGCCTTCGATCTTGTAAAATGTTTCCAGCCGCCCGCGCGATTTCGACCGCTGAGCCCGGACGCCCGCGCGAACCCATTCAAGTTCCATTCTTAGAAAACGCTGACGCCGGCGCTCCGTTTGCCCAGCGATCTGCTGGCGCGTCGCCTTGTTCTCGAGATACGCCGTGTAATTTCCAGGATGGGAAAACGCCCGGCCATCTGCGAGTTCGACGATCCGGGTCGCAATCACATCGAGGAAATACCGGTCGTGCGTCACAAAAATGACGGCTCCCGGAAATCCGCGTAGAAACTCCTCCAGCCAGCGAATCGATTCGGCGTCCAAATGGTTCGTCGGCTCGTCGAGCAACAACAAGTCCGGCCGTGCCACAAGCGCCCGGCAGAGTGCCACACGCCGTTTTTCACCGCCCGAAAGGGGGCCGACCACGGCGTCCAGTGGCGGCGCAAAAAGAGCCGTGGTGATCGATTTAATACGTGACTCGAGATTCCAGCCATCCACGGCTTCGATCTCATGGAGCAAATCCGCGAGCTCCGCTTCCGTGCCATCGCCCGTTTCGTAGCGGTGCAGCCACTCCAGCAAGTCCGCCGCACCTGATTCGATGTTCTCATGGACGGTTTTTTCGCCATCCAGTTCGAATTCCTGAGGCAAATAGCCGGTTCGCAAACCGCGACGGCGGGAGATTTCCCCGGCATCGGCAGCGTCTGTTCCCGCGAGGATTTTCAGGAGGCTTGTTTTTCCCGAGCCATTGCGACCGACCAATCCAACTTTCTCGCCCGGCGCGACAGAGATGGTGACACCATCGAGCAGTCGCTGATTCCCGAAGGACAGCACGATTTCATTGGCGGAAAGCAGCGAAGGCAGGGCGGTGGCAGCACTCATAGCGGATGGCCATTGAAAGCGATTTCAATACAGTGCGCAAATTTCACCCAAGGAAAACGCAGGCCTCGCTTCTCCTATGACGTGTTATGCACCTTCGCGAAAGATTTCTGCGCGAAGCGCCCCGAGTGCTGCGCTATTGCGCGGCTTTGGGCCTGTGACGGGTTTGAGACAGAGCCCGGCAGTGTTCCAGACTGATTCCGGCTGGATAGTCCATAACGCTCTCTAAGCGGTATCTTTCACCGAAATTGCCACCGCTTTCGCCGACTGCCGTTTCGACATCTGCATCCACACGACTGCGCCGAGCACGATGCCCATCCCCAGCAGCGTCCGGGCGGTGATCGGCTCACGCAGGAAAACCCAGCCGAGCAACACCGCGACCACCGGGTTCACATAGGCATAAGTCCCCAAAATCGTCGGCGACATATGGCGAAGCGCGTAGGCATATGCCGTGAACCCGACCAGTGACCCGAACACGATCAAATACCCCAGCGCTATCGTCCCTTCCTGTGTCCAGTGCCAGCGGCCAGGCTCGCCCAGCGTGAGACCGACCACAGTCAGCACGGTGCCGCCCACGAGCATCTGAATCGCCGACGCGACGTATGGCGAGGTCCCAACTGGATTGCGCTTTGAAAAAACCGTTCCAAAAGCCCAGGAGATGCTGGCGAGCGTCAAACCAATCAGGCCACGAAGATTTGCCGAAAAAATCTCGTCGGGCGTGAGTCCGGTAAGAACGAATGTCCCCGCGAGTGCAGCGACGAGACCGCCCCCGACACGCCATGTGAGCGTCGTCGTCCCGCCCGGAGTGACCGCGTCGAAAAATGCCGTCCATACCGCAACGGTCACCACAATGATGCTCGTCGTGCCCGAAGCGGTAAATTGTTCCGCCCACACCACGCCTCCGTTACCGCCGGCCAGCAACAGCGTGCCGACGACGGAATTTACCAACCAGGCACGTAGATTGGTGGGGAATTTCACACCGGTCATACGCACGACCGCTGCCAGCACCGCGCCCGCAATAAGAAACCGCACACCAGCCATCAAAAACGGCGGTAGATGCGTCACGGCGACGCGGATCGCCAGATAAGTCGATCCCCAAACGACGCAAACGATGAGATACGCCACGAGAGCTCGGCCGCGCAGTCCAGCCATAAAATCAGGATGCTTCTGGCGGCAAGACGCCGCTCTTCTCAAACACGGTGGATAGTACGATGGTCGTCCGCGTGCTTGTCTGCGACCCTGTGCGCTTGATTGTTTTCAACAGTTCCTCGAGCTGGCCCAGAGAGGGCGCGGCGACTTTCAAAATATAGCAATCATCCCCAGCGACGGCGTGGCATTCGAGCACGTTCGGATTCGCCTCCAGCGCCGCGATTTCGGTTTCCATTTCAGCAAAAGGCACCGGGAACCGGACGGCAACAAACGCCGTGACGGGTATTCCCAGCCGTTCACGATCCAGTCGCGCGGTATAACCTTTGATGAAACCCTGCTCTTCGAGCCGTTTCACCCGTTCCATCGCTGCAGGGCGCGAAAGCCCGACCGCATCCGCCAGCGCCTGATAGCTGATGCGTCCGTCCTCAACCAACCGGACAAGGATTGTGCGGGAAATGTTGTCGAGTGCAGGCGTCATCACGTGTCGTTGTCCGTCAAATAGAAAGGCTTTTACCACTTTCGTCAACTATTCGCTTGTTCGTTCCTTTTTTCGCTTTCCATACGTAGGCTCTTTCGAAGGGACCAAATTTTTTTGCTCGTATGCATCTGCCATGCAGGATCCAGCGCATCACTCGCAAACATCTTTTGTCCAATGAAGGCTCGCTTCTTTTTGCTCGCGGCCGTGGTTGCTCTAGCCGCCGCCCTCATCCTAATCCAGACAAAGCCGCAGCCGCGACCCGCTCCAGCGTCTAGCGCCGATAGTCAGCTCCTGATTATCTCTGAGCCGCTGCCAGGCGATGATTGGATCGACCAGCAGATTCGCCGCATTCAGCAGGGAGTTAGAAAAGGCATCGCCGAGCCGGAACGAGTTTATGAACTCGGATGTTTGTTTCTTAAAAAGGCACGGCTTTCTCACGATCCAGGCTTTTACACGCTCGCTGAACAGACTGCCCTCTGGCTGCAAGGCGTGGAACCTGAGTTCCTGGACGCCCGGTTGCTTGAAGGTCACGTCCGCCTTGCTCAGCACCGATTCAAGCAAGCCGAATCCGTGGCCCGCTCTCTCACGACACAGCGCGAGACGATGCTCGACTACGCGTTGCTCGGCGACGCTTTGCTGGATCAAGGCCGGCTCCAGGAAGCCGTGGCCGCGTATCAAAAAATGATCGACTTTAAACCCTGCCTTCCGAGCTATTGCCGGGTCGCGCAGGTGCGCTGGCTCACGGGAGATCGCGATGGCGCAGAAGAAATGCTGCGTCAGGCGATCAACACCGGCAGCGCCCGCGATCCTGAACCACTCGCTTGGGCGACCACGCGGCTCGCTGTGCTCGACCTCGAACGCCACCAACTCGAAGACGCCACGCACTCAGCCGGGCGCGCCCTGGAGCTCGTCCCTGAATACGCCCCTGCGCTCTTCGCCCAAGGCCGCGTCGCAATCGCCCGCGATGACACCAGCGGCGCCGTAACCGTTCTCGAACGAGCTGCCCACCGCCAACCTCTGCCGGAGTATCAATGGCTCCTCGCCGATGCTTTGCGGCTGGCACAACAACGCGAACGTGCCACTGAAGTGGAAACAGCGCTCGCTCGACAGGGTCGAACGCTCGATCGCCGCACATTTGCCCTCTATCTCGCAACTCGCGGGGACCAGCTCGAAACGGCTTTGACGCTGGCCTGGGAAGAATTGGGCGAACGTCAAGATGTGTTCACCCACGATGCGGTCGCATGGTGTGCTTTCCGCACTGGCGACCTCGAAACGGCAAAACGCCACGCGTCTGCAGCGCTACGTGAAGGAACTCGCGATGCGCGCCTGGCTTTACACGCCGGCCTCATCTTCAACGCCACCGGCGACGGTGTCCGCGGCCAGGAGTTGCTCAGCGCCGCTCGTGACATGGCCGCCACTCTTTTTCCGAGCGAGCGGACTCTCATTCCCGAGTCCGTTGTCGGATTAACCAAAACAAACAACCCGTAGAAAACCCATGAAGTCCAGAAAACGTATCAAACTGCTCGCAGCAGCGGGCTTTGCTGCCCTGCTCGCCATCCCATTGCCAACGCGCGCCTCCAGTCACATGGACGCCCCGCTGATCACACTCGACCCCGCCGCCAACTCGACCGACGTCTATGCATTCGTCAGCCAGCGCGCCGGGAAGAAATATCTAACAACTGCCGTCGCTCTCTATCCCTTCGAAGAACCCGGCATCGGACCTAACAAGTATAACTTCGACGACAATGTTCTCTATCAAATCAATGTGGCCACCGGCGGCGACGTAGCCAAAGGCCGGGCAACAGTCTCCTATCAGTTCCAGTTCAAAACGACTTTCAAAACCGTGAACACGATCGCCCCATCTTTTATCGGCGTGATCAACGCGGTCGATGACGGAGGCCAAAATCTGACGCAACGTTATTCCGTTACCAAGATCACGTCGGATGGAAAGAAACTGGTTAAGACCAAGCTCTTTTCCGACGTTCTTGTTCCTCCCAACAACCAGGGCCTCGTCACGCCTCTCTACAATCAAGGCAATAGTGGCGAGAACCTTGCAAAAGAAGGCGTGTCGGACCCGGCCGCGCTTGATCCCTACACCAAGGCGACCGTTTACACTTCACAACTCGGCTATCAGGTGTTCGCAGGACAACGCGATGACGGATTCTATGCTGACGTCCAGAGCGTATTCGACCTCGACCCGACTTTCTCCGGGCCGAACAAGCCTTTTGACAGCCAGGGCGGGTTTAACGTGCATACCATCGTTCTGAGCATTCCGGTGAGCGAACTGGGCGGAGACCAACAGATCGCCGGCGTGTGGGCGACGACCAGCCGCCCGGCTGTCACGGTTCTGCGCGCGGACGGTCCGCCACTGAACAGCAGTCCTATCTGGATCCAGGTGGGGCGGCAGGGCAATCCGCTCTTTTGCGAACTGGTTATCTCGCAAAAGGACAAGGACAAATACAACCGCCAAACGCCCGCGCGGGACGATACCAGTTTCAAACAGTACGCGCTCGCGCCGGAACTGGCCGCAATCGTTGGTGCGCCGCCTAACTTGCAAACAAACCGGACAGATCTCGCGGGTATCTTCATCCCCGATCTCATCAAAGTGGATTTGTCCACCGGTCCCGCCCGCCTGGCAGGCGGTTCGAATCCGGGCGCGGCTCCTGATGACGCTGGGTTCAGCCGACTTGGCATTTTCGGTGGAGACACACTGACTAGCGCAATTCAACCTGGCTTCGGCGGAGGGGCCGTTCCAGGTGGCTGGCCCAACGGTCGCAGATTTGGTGACGATGTCGTGGACATCGCTCTCATCGCGATTCTCAGCGATCTGCGCGTGAGCCCACCGGTTATCTTCACCGGCTCCAACAACCTCGACCGGGTAACCGCCAATGATATCGGATACAACAAAGTGTTTCCGTATGCGGCTACTCCGTTGAATGGGCGCAATCATGGCCACCATTGAGAGAATGGGTGAGAGGGCGATCGGGCGAAAGGGTGACAGGCCGCTTGTAACCCCCTCGCCCAACCTCGTTCTTTCTTTTGCTCTTGCTCGGAGCTCGAAAAGCGTTCGGGCAAACCTTTCTCGCTTCGCCGGCTGCCGCCCCATGGCAGCCGGCGCGGCCCGGTTCCTGGCTATTCTGTTCAGTTCCATTCTTTTCGTGCTCAACGCCGCCGCTCACGATCCCGGCTTGAGTTCGGTAAAGCTGACGGTTCAGCCCGGAGCGACTGAGATTGAGCTCACCATGAACCCGGCCGACCTGGATGCGGTCGCCGAACGTCAGCAATCGCCCTTCCAAAACTGGCCCGCCAGTGAGCAAAAGCGCATCGGGATGGCAGCGATCTCCCTGATAGTTAACGACGTTCCGATTGCTCCCAAGCACGCAAACGTCGTGTTTGAAAGCTCGAGCAATGTGACATTTCATCTGACGTTTCCGCCCCTTCCCGCCTCTGCGGCTGGGTCACTCCGATTCGACGCGCCGATCCTTGCGCGGCTCGCGTTCGGCCACCGTATGCACGTGCAGGCACGCGACGACGCCGGGAATCTGCTAGCCTCACGTCTTTTGAGTGCAGACACGGCCGGCTTCAATCTCGATTTTTCTTCAGCGGCGAATGAGCCTTCGCAGGTGCAGCCAATGCCCGGAGGGTTTTATCGGTTGGGGGCCGAGCACGTGCTCACGGGCTTCGATCATTTGCTGTTCCTTTTCGCGACTTTAATCGTCTGCCAGCGGTTTTCGACCGCATTAACCGTCATCACATCGTTCACCCTGGCGCACTCGCTTACACTAGCGCTCGCCACGCTGGGGTTCGTGCGGATTCCAGGCAGGCTTGTGGAAATTGTGATTGCCGCCTCAATTGTCTATGTCGCGCTGGAAAATCTCCTCGGAAAG
Organism: Chthoniobacterales bacterium; assembly: GCA_036524675.1. Classification (GTDB taxonomy): domain Bacteria; phylum Verrucomicrobiota; class Verrucomicrobiia; order Chthoniobacterales; family DASVRZ01; genus DATDAW01. The sequence continues at coordinate 45,465 of DATDBU010000057.1, forward strand.
AACGACGGACGCTGGCGTTGGGCGCTCACGTTCGTATTCGGCCTGGTGCACGGACTTGGTTTCGCCAGTGCCCTTGCGGAATACGGCATCGGATCCGGCGCGCAAGCGGTCACGCCATTGCTCCTTTTCAACCTCGGCGTCGAAGCAGGTCAGATAGGCCTCGCGGCCCTCGTTCTTCCCCTTCTCTGGCGCATGCGGCAAAAACCGGCCATTGCGCGCGTCGGCATCCCGGCGTGTTCGATAGTCGCAGCATTGTTGGGCGGCTTCTGGCTCGTAGAACGCTCGTTTTCCTGAATCCCGATTACCAAACTTCGGAGCAAACACACCGCTTTGTCGGTCTATACCGTTTCTCGAAAGTTTTGCGCGAAATGTCACACGGAGACACCGAGAGCGCGGAGAAAATATCTTTACCTGATACCTCCGTGTTCTCCGTGTCTCCGTGTGACATTCTCAGTAGGAATTCTCGTCGGACCCTTGTAGAAAAGCTGACAAAAGGCCGTAGCGACAGCACAACGTCAGCTGGCTTTTCCTTGGTGTCTTTGTGTCTTGGTGGTGATTTCCAACGGCATCGTACAGCCTCAGGCTTCGACGAACGTCTCGAAACCGCCATAGGCCATGCGTTTGCAGTCGAATGGCATGTCCTTCGAATCCATCATTTCCGTCAGGCGCGGGTCTTTCATGGCCTTGGCGTTAACCTCATCGCGATGGGCGCGCGATTCGAACATGATCCACGAAAAGGCCACGGTCTCGCCTGGCTGCACTGCCGCCAATTGCGGAAAGGACAACATATCCTTCACGTCCAGGTCCTCGCCGATACATTCCCGATACTCCAGCGCGCCGTGTTCCCGCCAGACTTTGCCTGCGATCTCCGACATCCGGCGGTAATCATCGATTTTATCCTTCGGCACCGGTACAACAAATCCATCAATATAGTGGGGCCAGGGCGAACGCATCTAAATATTTTCGCTCTGCCAGCAATGAACTTACGCAAGTATCTGATTGTTAGATACTTATAAAGTCTGTACTTCTGATTGCCTGCCTGACACAAACTTGGGATGACTAAAATCCCAAGTTTGAGC
>DATDBU010000058.1:0-12259 GCA_036524675.1 Chthoniobacterales bacterium
ACTACGTCCTACGTCGCATTCTGCGCCGGGCGGTCCGTTACGGGCGAACATTAAGTTTTCACGAGCCGTTTTTCTATAAACTCGTAGACGTGCTCGTCCGCCACATGGGTGATGTGTTTCCCGAGATCCGGACAAAACAAAAGCACATCGAAGACACGCTCAAGCGCGAAGAGGAAGCTTTCAATCGCACGCTCGACAAAGGCATCGCGTTGTTCGAAGCGGAAGTAAAACGACTAGAAAAATCGATCGAGACTCTATTCATCCCTCTGCCGGGCGCTCAAACGTTTCACGACATTCAATATTGGGACCATCCCCCTCATTTCCAAGGGATGAATTACATTAAGTTCTCCACGCACAATGAACGGAAGCTATCCCCGGAGGCGCGTTCTATCGTTCTGAATTCATTGCGTCGTTTCGAAGGTAAGCGATACGAACTTTTTGCTCTATGCGTAATGCCGCAGGGCGTTCACGCGCTTTGGCGTCCCCTCGTCAAGGGTTTTGATGATCACGGAAACAAATCTTATTGGCCGCGGGAGGAGATTTTGGCCGACCTCAAGTCGTTCACGACCAGCGAGATCAACAGAGAGGAAGCGACAACCGATGAAATCGTGTGGAAACAACAGAGTTACGACAATCCGTCCTTGTCGATGAAATCGGACGCAGATCTCAAGGAAACGTTTTACGACATTTGCAGGCGCCCATGGACAGAGCATGTCGCGAAACCGACTGAGAAGTATCCGTGGCTTTGGATTTGGAATGATCTCGTTGGCTCAGAATCAGCCACCCAGCGGGACGCTGGTATTCCTCACGAGCGTGGTTCGCGCGAAGCAAGTAAATTGGCTACGCCATCGACAACACCACGCGTCATCTCGGGCGCTTTCGCATTCCGGCTCTATGACGAACAAGGTTTTCCGATCGATCTTACTCAATTGATGGCTCGCGAACGCGGCCTCGCCATCGATGTTGCGGAATTCGATCGCCTGATGGAAAACCAACGCGAGCGCGCCCGCAGGGCTCAGAAAAAGCAGGTCATCGAGCTCTCCGAGATCGAGACGAAAGAGCCTACCAAATTCATTGGCTACGATTCCCTTTCCACCCCCGCAAAAGTTCTCGAAGTCGTCGATTTGAAAGACAAAGCGGCCGTCATTCTTGATACCACAGTTGCTTACGCCGAAATGGGCGGGCAAGTTGGCGACACCGGCGAACTCGCCGAGGGCGGGCAGTTGTGGCGCGTGCTCAACACTCGCAAAAACGGCAACACGTGGCTGCACCTGATCGAATCGGGCGATACCCCGGCGGAAGGCAACGAAGTCACGCTCAGCGTCGATATTCCCCGCCGCGCAGCCATTCAACGGCACCACACGGTCACTCATTTGCTCCACTGGGCACTGCACGAAGTTGTATCGAAAGAAGCCTCGCAAAAAGGCTCATTCGTCGGCCCGGACAAACTCACGTTCGACTTCAACAGTGCTGCCCTCACGCCGCAACAAGTTCATGATGTCGAACAACTTGTCAACGAACGCATCCTCGAAAACGCGCCCGTTACGTGGACGGAAGTCCCGTATGCCAGCGTCCGCGGACGCTCGGACATCATGCAGTTTTTCGGCGATAAATACGGCGAAACCGTGCGTGTCGTCGATATCGGCGGCTACTCGAAAGAGCTTTGCGCGGGCACGCATACGCGTGCGACGGGTGAGATCGGACTTTTCCGCATTGTCAGCGAAGCGGCGATCCAGGCGGGTGTGCGACGCATCGAAGCCGTCGCCGGTTTCACCGCTTACGACGCGACCGTGTCCGATCTCGAACGACTTAAAAGCTTTGCCCAGAAACTCAACAGTCCGCTGGGCGAAATCGAGAAAAAGCTCGATGCCTTCATCGCTCGTCAAACCGAACTCGAAAAAGCGCTTAAATCCGCGCGCCAACGGGAGGCCGCATCGCGTGCCAAAACCCTCGTTTCAAGTGCGGAGACCATCCACGGCATCCCGGCCATCATTAGCGATCTCGGCACTGCCGACCCCGACACGCTGCAATCCATCGCGGACGCCTTGAAAGGCACATTTGAAGGATCCGTCCTGCTGGCAGGAAACGAAAACGGCGTTGTTTCGCTCGTGTCCACCGTTTCGCCGTCGTTCGTATCGAAAATTCAGGCCGGTAAACTGATTCAGACGATCGCCCCCATAATGGGTGGCAAAGGTGGTGGCCGTCCCGATGCCGCCCGTGGTGCCGGAAAAGATCCATCCAAAATCAGCGAAGCATTGGCTGCGGCAAAACAGCTTCTGGCTCACGGCTAGAATACGCTTCTTGAAGGCAACGCTCGGTTTCATCCAGTGAAACAACTGTATAGTTTGCCTCGGCATGTGGCGTTTTTTGATCAGCTCGTCTTGCACCTTGGTTCGACATAGCGTCGAGAGAATTGCCGCGAATTCCGCAAATCGCTGATCGCAAAGATCCTGCGGCTTAGATCCCACCATAGCGGGGCCCATAACCTCTTGTTTTACGGAGGCGGCATACAAAGTGCTTGGCGTGCTTTCAATCTATTCGCACCATGGGCAACGCCAATGATCCCGCACCGGACGCCGCCATTTCCGACGACGTAAAACTTCTCGCCAGTCTAGGGTATAAACAGGAATTGCAGCGTCGAATGAGCGCGTTTTCCAATTTCGCGATCTCTTTTTCGATCATCTGTATTCTAGCGGGCGGCATCACATCGCTACAGCTCGGCACCAGCGCGATTGGCGGCGCCGCTGCGGGTGTCGCCTGGCCAATTGGAACGATTTTCGCCTTCTTTGTCGCACTCTGCATGGCACAAGTCGCCAGCGCCTATCCCACGGCCGGAGGGCTCTATCATTGGTCATCGATCCTGGGCGGCAAAGGTTGGGGTTGGGCCACGGCTTGGTTCAATTTTCTAGGGGTCGTCTTCGTGACCGCAGCGGTCAATGTCGGTATTTATACGCTTTTTATTAACCTTATTCTACCGCTATTCGGCGTCGATCCCACCAAACTGACGCCAATGCATCAACTCATCGGCGTGACGCTGATTACCGGATCCCATGCGCTCTTCAATCATCTCGGGATCAAGGTGACCACGCTGCTTACGGATTTTTCCGGTTACCTGATTCTATTCGTCTCCATCGCGCTAACCATTTCAATGCTGGCCTTTGCCCCTTCGCACGATTTCAGCCGGCTCTTCCAGTTTTCCAACTTTAGCGGGGATGCGGGCGGCGGTGTTTGGCCAGCGAATTCGCACCCAGGCATGATGCTTTTGCTCGCACTTTTGTGGCCGATCTACACCATCACCGGTTTTGATGCTTCAGCGCATACCTCCGAGGAAACGGTGAACGCGGCTGAGAACGTGCCAAAAGGAATTCTGCGCTCGGTGTGGGTCTCCGGAGTCTTCGGTTTTGTGATGGTTGCCAGTTTTATCATCGCGCTTCCGAGTGTGCCCGAAGGCGTGGCGCAAGGGGGAAATATTTTCTTCTGGCTGCTGGACAAGATCATTCCCGCCTGGCTGCAAACCCCTCTCAAAGTGGGCATTGTAATCGCTAACTATCTTTGTGGTCTAGCCTGCGTAACTTCCACATCGCGCATGGCTTACGCCTTTGCGCGTGACGGCGGCCTGCCGAGCTTCCTCAAGAAAGTGTCGCCAAAATTCGGCACTCCGGCGGCCGCGATATGGGTCGGCTCGGCCGCTGCGGTGGCCACCACGCTTTACACACCGGCCTACACAACGCTGACAGTTGCCTGCGTCATTTTTCTCTACATGTCGTATTGCATGCCGACCATCGTAGGCATCTTCGCCTACGGGAAGTCCTGGACAAAAATGGGCCCCTTCGACCTTGGCGGCCCACTCTACAAGACTGTTGGCATCATTTCCATTCTTGGCGTGCTTGCCGTAATCTACGCCGGTATTCAACCGCCAAATGACAAAGCCCTGCCAGTGACGGCAATTACGGCCATTGCCCTGTTCCTAGCCTGGCATGTCGGTGTGAAGAAAAAATTCGCTGGCCCACCCATGCTCGCCGAGGTGAAAAAGGCGGAACCTGAATCGCCGCTGGCAGTGGATCCGGCCCTCTGACTAGCGTGAAAGGTGAGACGTAACGAGTGAGAAGTGCAGAAATCATGCATCTCGAGCTTGCGACCTCTCACTGGTCACCTCTTACTTCTCACCATGTCTTTTAGCTGCTCAATCCGAGGCAAGAACTGGACGTTTTCCGATCTGAAAACGCTTCTCGCCAAGGCGACGCCCGCGCGATCTGGTGACGAATTGGCCGGGATCGCGGCGTCGAGCGCCGAAGAACGGGTCGCCGCCCAGATGACGCTAGCAGAAGTGTCGCTCAGCCGTTTTCTGGAAGAACCGGTCGTGCCTTATGAGACAGATGAAGTCACACGGCTGATTTTTGATGATCTTGATCGTACGGCTCTTGCGCCTGTTGCCGGGCTGACGGTGGGCGAATTTCGCGAATGGCTGCTCGCAGAGACGACAACAACCGACAAACTGACGGCGCTAGCGCCCGGTTTGATGCCGGAAATGGTAGCAGCGGCATCCAAAATCATGCGGCTGCAGGACTTGGTTGGAGTTGCCGCGAAGTGTCGGGTGACCGTCGCGTTTCGCAACACGCTGGGATTGCCCGGGCGTTTTGCCACGCGCTTGCAACCGAATCATCCGACGGACGACCCGAAAGGAATCGCCGCCTCGGTACTCGATGGGCTGCTTCTGGGCAGTGGTGATGCGGTCATTGGTATCAATCCCGCCACGGATAACCTGGAGGCCGTCACTCGCCTGCTTGTGATGCTCGATGATCTGCGTCGTGCCTATGGAATTCCAACGCAGACCTGCATTCTCACGCACGTTACCACAACAATTCAGGCGATTGAGCGCGGCGCACCCGTCGATCTGCCATTTCAGTCCATTGCAGGAACCGAAGCGGCGAACAGCAGCTTCGGGATCCATCTAGGCATCCTCCGCGAAGCCCGCGAGGCCGCCTTGTCGCTCAACCGTGGCACGGTTGGCAATAACGTGATGTATTTCGAAACCGGCCAGGGAAGCGCGCTCTCGGCCGGAGCGCATCACGGCGTGGATCAACAAACGCTGGAAGCCCGGGCCTACGCCGTGGCGCGGAAGTTTTCGCCGCTGCTCGTAAATACCGTCGTGGGTTTCATCGGCCCGGAGTATCTCTACGACGGAAAACAAATCATTCGCGCGGGCCTCGAGGACCATTTCTGCGGCAAGCTCCTGGGTCTGCCAATGGGGGTAGATGTTTGCTACACGAATCACGCGGAGGCGGACCAGGACGACATGGACGTCCTTCTCACACTGCTGGCGACGGCAGGCTGCAATTTCATCATGGGAATCCCAGGAGCCGACGACATCATGCTCAACTATCAGAGCACGTCCTTCCACGATGCGCTTTACATTCGACAACTCCTCGGCCTCAAACCCGCACCCGAGTTTGAAGCGTGGCTCGAGCGAATGGGAATTTTCGGCAACAACCTGCTTCCGCGCCCTGGCGGCGGCGAAGAAATGCTGGTCCTGGCGGGCCGCGACGGCTTCCTTCAGGGAAATGGATTCTGACGAGATTTCTCCCGCGCAAGATTCGTGGTCGCGCCTCCGACGATTCACCGCGGCTCGCATCGGTCTCGGGCGCGCCGGAGCCGGCATTCCGACTGGCGAAACGCTGGAGTTCAAACTCGCCCATGCGCAAGCTCGCGATGCCGTGCACGCGACATTGGATTTCGGGAAATTGAGTGTCGAACTGGGAGCGATTCATCCCTGGCCGGTAATGATTTTGAAGAGTCACGCTAAAGATCGCTCAGAATACCTGCGTCGTCCGGATTTTGGCCGGCGCCTTTCGGAGGAATCGCGGCAATATCTCGAACGCCAGCCTCCTGCGGACTACGACCTGGCGATTGTTTTCGCCGATGGTCTCTCCGCGCTTGCCATAGAGCTGAACGCCGTACCGTTTTTACAACATTTCTTACCGCGAATTCCGGAGATTCGCGTTGCGCCGATCATCCTCGTCGAGCAGGGTCGCGTCGCCATCGGTGATGAAATTGGCAGCCTGCTCCGCGCTCGAAGCGTTGCTGTCCTCATCGGCGAACGTCCGGGACTCAGTTCCCCGGATTCCATGGGTGCCTACCTCACATTCGATCCGAAGCCGGGCCTCACCGACGAGCGCCGCAATTGCATTTCGAATATTCGCTCAGAGGGGCTTCCGCATGAGCCCGCCAGCGAAAAACTCGCCTGGCTCCTGCGTGAATCTCTCCGTCGCCAAATCTCCGGCGTAAATCTTAAGGACGACATGACCTTGGAGCGCCCTGCGACTTCGGCGCTTCACGAATCCGAGTGAATACGGCGCCAGGCAGTTGGCGATTCCCCAAATTCATTTTTAAACTGGCGGCTGAACAAAAACAGATCGGCATAGCCCAGCTCGGCGGCAACCTCGCTGATACGGCGTCCGGGTTCTGCGAGCATAACGGCCGCGTGACGCATCCGTTGTTTAAGCAACCATGCGCGAGTGGACATTCCGAACGATTGCTGAAAGAGCCGGGCGAAATAGTCGGGCGACAGTCCTGCCAAACGGGCAAGGTCGGCCGGACTACAACGTTTCCCAGGATTTTCCTGCACCAATTCAGAAATTTGCCGGCAGACGCTTCGCGGCAATTGACGTGGAGCGCCGCCACCTGACGCGCTGGCGACAACGGCCTCAAAGACGCTAATCGAAAACAATGCGGCGAGATTTTTCATTCGCTGCAGTCCGTACGGACCGGGACGTTCGGACTCCAATACTAGCAGACGAACCCATTCCAGTGCTTCGCTACCGGATCGCACAACCCGATAGTCTCCGCACAATGACAGTGCCTCCGATCCACGACTCAGGCTAAATCGAAAACGATGAACGACGAGCGTTCTTCCAAGTGTCGGCCATGCCGTGAAGCGAAACTCTACCCGTGGTGAGATCCAGACCATTTCTCCCGCGGCAATCGTCATTTGAGTGCCGCTCACCTCCAGCCGGCAACGTCCGTCTCCGATGAAATATACAAGATGCTCGTCGAGAGTCCGCCTCAGTGTGTCCCATCTTTCCGACGGCGAAAAGCGAAAGGGATGATTCGCCAAACTCACTATCAACCGCGACGCTGGATCGGTGATTGCAGTCAGCCATTCGTCTTCCTGGAGGATCATAAAATCCGTGACCGAAAATCAGCCAATGTGCTTTACTCCCGGAACGGTTCCCTGCGATGGCTGTGCCAGAAGCGCAGCACTTTGATCATCTGTCTGTCGGCATCCACGAGATAGAGGATTCGGTAAGCGCGATCAAAAACAGGCAGCTCCTGCACTTCTGGATGGAGAAGTATGTTTGAGATATCTTCCGCGACGAACTGTGTCGGGATCGCTCAGCTGACGGGCCGCTTCGGCGGGCAAATCATAGGCATATTTTTCACCTCGCTACGGCTCGTCCCGCCGTCCCCAGTACGTAACAATTTCCTCGAGATCGTGCCAAGCGCTTTCTGTAAAAGCTATCCGGAAACTGGCCGCGGCCATCGCTCGTGGACCTTCCTCAAAAAATCCCCAACCTCATATGTGCGCCCATCACGAATATCGTCAAACGCCTCTGCAAGAGCGCGGTTTATTCGAAGAGTTTCACTCAATTCCATCAACAATGGAGAATCATCCGGCAACTGCTCAACCAAGCCGTGAATTTCCTCCTTAAGCGTCATGCGCGAAAAATAGCACGGCGTTCACCGTTCAGCCAACAGCGAAATCGGTCCTAGGGACACTGAAACCGACACGCGATTCACCGTCTCAGTGCAAACCTTTCCAGGCTTGCTCCATTGGCTGAGACGAGACATTCGGCCACTCTAACGCCATCATGCTCAAGCATTCCCCCTCCGCCAGGCGTTCGCTTGTTATCCAAACACTCACCGCGGACTTCGTCGTAACCGGAGGCGGCACCGCAGGGGTTTGCAGTGCCATTACCGCGGCGCGCCAGGGCTTAAAAACTGTGCTCGTTCAAGACCGTCCCGTACTCGGCGGCAACGCTTCCAGCGAGGTTAGGCTCTGGCTGCTCGGCGCGACAACCCACATGGGCAGCAATAACCGCTGGGCTCGCGAGGGCGGTGTCATCAACGAGATCATGATGGAGAATCTCTGGCGCAATCCAGACGGCAACCCCCTCATTTTCGATACTGTCCTGCTCGAGAAAGTCGTCGAAGAAGAAAATCTGACGCTGCTTCTCAACACATGTGTTTTCCAGGTCGACAAGGATGCCGCAAACCCAGATCGAATCGAAGCTGTCTCAGCATACTGCTCCCAAAACGAGACACTTTACAAAATCGAAGCGCCGCTTTTCTGCGATGCCTCAGGCGACGGTGTCGTCGGATTTCTGGCTGGCGCAGCGTTTCGTGTTGGAGCCGAACCCTCACGGGAATTTGGCGAGAAATTCGCACCCACCGGAGACTTCGGCCATCTGCTCGGGCATTCGATCTATTTTTACAGCAAGGACGCCGGCCGACCCGTGAAATTCGTCGCCCCTTCGTTCGCCTTGCGGAATATTGAGAAAGAGATTCCCCGTTACGGGGCATTTAACGCACACGATTGCGGGTGCAAGCTCTGGTGGATCGAATGGGGTGGCCGACTGGATACCGTGCACGATACGGAAAGAATCAAGTGGGAGCTCTGGCGCATCGTTTACGGAGTTTGGGACTACATCAAAAACTCCGGCAAATTCCCGGAATCCGAAAACCTGACACTGGAGTGGGTCGGTCACATTCCTGGAAAACGCGAGAGCCGGCGGTTTGAAGGCGATTACATGCTAAGCCAACAGGATATTGTCGAGCGCCGGAAGCATGCGGATGCGGTGGCCTACGGCGGATGGTCGATCGACCTGCATCCCGCAGACGGAGTTTTCGCGAAGATCGCCGGGGCGCATCACCTGCATTCGAAAGGCATCTATGGGATTCCCTATCGCTGCTACTACAGCCGGAATATCGAGAACTTGTTCCTCGCAGGACGTATCATCAGCGCGTCGCATGTGGCATTCGGTTCCACTCGCGTGATGGCGACTTGTGCCCTCGGCGGACAGGCTGTCGGGCACGCGGCAGCACTTTGCCGGGAGTTTGGCGAATTGCCCTGCGATATTTTGAAACCGGAGCGTATGACCGTGCTGCATCGACGCCTTGGAGCGGATGGCCATCACGTGCCGGCGATTTCCGTGCCCGATCCGGAGAACTTTGCCTCCGAAGCTCGCGTTTCGGCGACGAGTAGCCTGCGGCTGGCAAAATTACCTCCGGGCGGCCCACTCGTTTCGCTTGAAGAACGCGCTACGGCGCAAATGATTCCCCTTCCGGCAGGTCCCGTTCCTGCATTCACTCTGTGGGCGGACAGCGAGATCGCGAGGACCGTTAAGGTCGCATTACGGACCACCAGCGATCCCTGGCATCACACACCGGACGTCACGCTTGGACGCACAAGCGTCTCGATTCCGGCGGGAAAGCGGGTGCCTTTCACCATCGCACTCAACGCAAAAATGCCGAGACCGGGATACGCTTTTCTGATCTTTTCGCAAACAACTGCGGTAGCGCTGCACACGTCGGAACTGCGCGTCACAGGCTTGTTGCGATTGGAGTTCCGTTATCGCGAGCAAACCAAAGCGGGTGGCGGCGAAAACTTCGACATATTCGCGCCTCCCCGACGTCCAGGCGGACAGAATCTCGCGATCCGGTTTTTGAAACCCCTGGAGTCTTTTGAGGCAGAAAATGTTGTCAACGGCTGGCAACGGCCCACACATCAGCCAAATGCGTGGGTGGCTGAACCCGAAGCACCGAATCCGGAATTGCGCTTTGAATGGGACAAGCGCCGGGTGATTTCCGAGGTGACACTGCACTTCGACGGTGACTTCGACCATGCAATGGAGACCGTTTGGTGGGCGCATCCTGAGCGAGCAGTGCCGTTGTGCGTGCGTAACTACGAACTTCTCGATGGCGATGGAAACACGCTGGTGGTCGCCGAGAACAATCACCACAGTCGGGTGCGGCATCGCTTCAAAAAGCCGACCACGACCGCTGCACTGACGCTGCGTATCCGGGAAACATGGGGCGCGCCCGCAGCGGTTTTCGAGGTGCGGATGAAGTAATTTAACCTTGGTAAATCGTCGTCGCGGCGTTTTTTACAAGGAGGGGCGTTTTCCAAGAGCCCGTTTTCAGGCGGTTGGAAACCGCCTCTCCTTGGTTCTCCGCTCAAAACCGCCGTGTTCAGCGCTGTTTACCAAAGTAAAAGTAAGCGAGAGATCGCCGTCTCTTTTATGCAGCTTTCGCGACTGCCTGGCGCAGCTTCGTCAGCAAACGCTGGCGCAAGCCCTCGAAATACAGCTCGGCTTTCACAAGGCCGGCGGATCGCGCATACTTGATCAAAGGCGTGATCAGCCATTCTTCGGTCGGCGTGAATTCAGCCGTGAGCACGCCCTGACGGATCCGCAAATCGACCCACTGCAGGCTCGAGGGAACGTGCTTGGCATTCGTGAGCGATAAATAGAGCATTTCTCCGACGATTTGCTCGTAGGAGTCCCCTGGGCCATAGGCTTTTACGGCAACGCCCACATCGAAAACGTGCCGAATCAGTTCTTGAACTTCCGGCGTATTTTCGGGAACGAGGATTTCCTCGACACGCAGTGGCCGGAACGATCCGTCGTCACCGAACGCATGGATCAGTCCAAAAAAATTCGCAATCAGATTGATGATTCCTTTGTCGAACTCCAGCCGGGTGGGCGAACTGCTCTTCGCCAGCTCAAACCATGCGCCGCGTTCCGTCAGCAGTTCGCAACACCGCGCCCGGACGTTCGGGTCGCCACCGGCCAGCCGGGATAGGCCGCGATTTCCCGGTATGTAAACGGCCTCGGATCCAGAGCCATCCCGGAGACCCGTCTGGATCGTCACTCCCCGCAACACTTTCCCGACGATCCGCGGCATCAGATCAGGCCAGAGATCAGGCAGACGGCCAAAAAGCGTGGATTCTTCGAGTTTCTCGACCAAGACCTGGCGAACACGTTGAAAATAGATGCCGTTGGAACTCAGAACGACTGCAGGAAAACAGAAATCGCCGCCTCGCAGATCGCCGGATGCCGCCATTTTCTCCAGCAGGCTCACCAGCGACTCAATCACTCCTAACAATTGATCTGGGTTCGGACAAACGAGCAGGACTTCCGGAATTTTTCCCGCCTCGAACGCGGCCCCCAATGACTCCACGATGATTCCCTCTCCTCCCAGCGACCAGGTTTGTCCCTCTTTGCGAATGTGTAAGACGCCTCGTCGCAATGCCTCCACGCTCCGCGACCCATCCAACCCCACGAAATACACGCTGCCGTCCAGCCCCGTGAGGCCACCTGTCAAATGATAGAAAAAACTGACGCCGAGAGCTCCCGGCGGCGCGATTCCGATGGTGCCGCGCGCGCCGTTCATTCGATTTGCATCGACGAAAGAATCTCCATTGCACGACCCACGTCTGAAACCTTTAGAATGATCCGCGCCGGGGCTCCGGTGTGATCGGAACTTCCGTAAAGATAGTCAATATTCACGCCCGCGTTCGCCAATTGCTGGCTAATGATGGCCAGTTGCCCGACACGATCCGTCAGTTCCATCGCAATGATGCTGGCCTCGATAACATGCACGCCATGATCTTTTAGAAGTTGGCGGCACTGTGTCGCGTCGCTCGTTACCAGCCGCACGACACCCTGCTCGATGCTATCAATCACAGACAATGCCTCGATATTGATCCGATGCTCGGCCATCAAATGGCAAATGGCAGCGAGCTGACCTGGATGGTTTTCGAGAACGGCAGTGATCTGTCTCTGAATCCGGAAAGGCATAGGATGTTTGTTCGGACGGCAACTACTCGGAATATCGCCGGAAAGGAAAAAAATAGAAGGTGTTTTGGATTAGGGAAAGGTTCAGGAGCCCTTAAATCGTGCCTGACAATTCATTTGACACAGCCAACCAAAGCTCCTATTAGAGGTGCCCGTTCGTGGGCGCCTGGCTGAAGAGCCCTGTGTTCCGGACGAGACCGATGCGTTGTGATGAACGGGAATCCAATTCTCAAAGGGAATCATCACGGTCGCGCCGATAAAGAGCCGGCGAGCAAAACTTAAAGGCTCCGCGCGAATGTCTTACGCCGACCGATACGTATGGCCGTAAACCGCTACATCAACCATATCAAGCTCACTCTAACAGCCCAAGCCTTAAAACTATCGCGATTCCTTTAATATGATTG
>DATDBU010000059.1:0-63189 GCA_036524675.1 Chthoniobacterales bacterium
GATTCGGTCTGGTTGGGGATGCCGGATCCGCTGATTGCTTTTGCGGTGCGATTGCCAACGCTGTCGAGCGCATAGTTGAATTTTGCGAAAACGCCCGCGGCCTTTCTGTGTTCCACCGATATCAGGCGATTGGCGTTGTCATACGCGTAGGCAGTTGAAGTGCCGTTTTCCAGGACTCTACCCAGGCGGATCCCGGCGGCGTCATACGAATAGGTTGCCAGCGGAGGCGGTCCATCCAGCGACACTTCACGCAATTGGGCCCTGGCGTTCAAAGTATAATCGACCGTGCTGCCGTCCGGATAAGTCAGAGATGTCCGGTTGCCGTCCGCATCGTAACCGTAGCCGACCGTAAACGCTGGCAGTTGCGGATTGATGGCGGAAAGGTTCTGCATTTCTGCTGTCAGCCGGTTCGCCGTGTCGTAGGCGAATGAGAGCGCGCTCTTTCCATTGTTACTGGAAGTCAGCCGGCTTGCCGCATCGTAACTTCTTGTCACCGATGGGGTAATACCATCGTTCCAGGTCGACTGAACGAGGCGATCCCGATTGTCATACGCATACGTGGAGACCTTCCCCGCCCGGTTGGTGTAAGAGGTCAGCCGTCCTGCATCGTCGTAATCATAGGATTCGCGAGAGCCACCCGGGTAAATCATCTCCTTAAGACGGTTCAAGGCGTCGTACGTGTAGGAGTAAGTATTGTTTTTGGCGTCTGTGAGGGAGACCAGATTACCGGAAGGGTCATACGCCATCACTGTCTTGTTTCCGTCAGGATCCGTGATTTCGATCATGCGGTCCTCAGCGTCATAGGCGTACTCAGTGACTCCACCGTTGGGGCGCGTTTCCGTCAGGAGATTATCCCGTTCGTCATAGGTATATTGAGTCGTGTTTCCCAGGGAATCCGTCTGGCTGGCACGACGGTTCCGCGAGTCATAGGTAAAGCTCAAGGTGACGCCATTCGCGTCGGTCATCGATGCGACGTTTCCAGCAGCGTCGAACGTGGATACAACCGTGGACGCGTCGCCGGTTCCATGGGCTTTTGTGATGGAAACTGGCGCAGGTTGGCATCGTAAACAAACTTGGTTTTCCGGCCGCTGGGCAGCGTAACCGTGTCGAGCACAGGTTCCCAGGGAGCCGCGTAAGTACTGGTCGTCGTATTCCCCAGCGGATCAGCTGCAAGGGTTATCCGCTTGAAGTCGTCGTATTCGTAGACCCAGCTGTTTCCCAGGGCGTCCGTAACGCTGGAAAGCCGGTCGAGCGAATCGTAATCGAAGGTTGTAATTTTCCCATTGGGGCCCTTCGTGCTCTTTTTAAGCCCGATGTTGTCGTAGGTGTTCGTGACAATGCCCCCATTGGCTTGGGTATGGGTGAGCACCTGGCCGAAGCTGTTGTAGGTAAAGGATTCCTGGCCGCCATCGGAGAGATTGATACACTTCTAGGAGCCCTTTTCTCGAAATAACCTGCCGAAACGGCCGAGGAAAACCCGGAGCCAGCGGAAGCGTTGCGGTCGGAGTAATGGCCCCGCGAGTTCTGGTTCCTGCCGCAGCGACGTCCCACGGCGGTTTCATCGAAACCGCCCTACCAGCTCGGCAAGATGAAACGCCCCGGCCAGCAACGGCCATTTTCGTTCGCGTGACAGCCGGTCCCGCAAAGGGTAGTGATTTTCAAAAGCCATATGAAAAATACACTCGGGTGTTTTGCCAGCGTCGTAGCTCTTACGGGGCTTATGTCTCTCCAAATCGCCAACGCTGCGATCGTTGAGAAGTCCGTCACGTACGAACATGAGGGGGTAAAACTCATCGGTTTTCTCGCTTACGACGACACAAAAACAGCCACAGGAAAACCGCCAGGCGTCCTTGTTATTCCCGAATGGTGGGGGCTCAATGACTACGTAAAGTCGCGCACGAAACAGTTGGCGGAGTTGGGTTATGTCGCATTTGCCGCCGACATGTATGGCGGAGCAGAATCAACAACCGACGCAGGACGCGCCAGTCAATTGGCGGGTCAATTTTATGGAAAAGCGCTAATGCCCGAGCGGGCGAACGCCGGGCTCGACGCGCTTGTTAAAACGGGATTGGCGGACGAATCGAAGTTGGCGGCCATCGGATTCTGTTTCGGCGGTTCGACTGTTCAAACACTCACGTATTCCGGAGCACCGCTGCTTGGAATCGTCAGCTTTCATGGCAACCCAGTGAATGCACCTGCGGGTATCGCTGGAAAGGTAAAAACCAAATTCCTGCTCTTGAACGGAGGGGCGGATCCATTCGTAACATCCGCGGACAATGCGAGACTGGAGCGGTCGTTGGAGGCCGCAAAGATCACCTATCAGAGCATCAACTATCCCGGAGCGTTGCACGCATTCACGAATCCAGCAGCAGACGAGCTGGCGGCAAAAAATGGGCTGACCGGAAAAATCGGTTACAACGAACCTGCGGCAATGCAGTCCTGGTCAGCCATGCAGGTGTTTTTTGGAGAGATTTTTGGGAAGGATTAAGGTCTAGTCCTGCGCGTGCTCCGACTCGCTCTCTCTTTCCTCATTTTCTTTTCCTGCGCTCAATGGTCGCTGGGCGGTGTTCTTGAAACTCCGAGTCGGAAAACCTCGCCTTTGGCAGTGCCCAGATTGGACCAATCCGTTGTTGAACTCAGCGCTGCGTACCAGTTCAAAATCGCGTCGCCAAATGCCGCCAACGGCTATCGCGTGTTAAACGGAATGTTCACTTACAAATCGCGCGGCGGATTTCAGCGAAATCTTTTTGGTGGAAAATTCGGCGTTCGGAATACGGCGACCCTGCTGGCCGAACCCATATTGAAAGGCGTCGAATCCTATTATATCGGCGTGGCTTTCCGGCCGTCGCTGGAATGGTGGCCGGAAAACGAAAGATACTACCTGTTCATTAGTCCAGGCGGCGGCTTTGGGTGGACCGATAGCCATGGCGTGGAAGGCGGTCAGGGCCAGGACTTTACACTGAATATCCTCGTGGATGCCGGAGTGGGATTTTTCCTGAATCAAACCACTGCCGTGAAGATCGGCATCCAGTACCAGCATTTCTCAAACAGCGGAATGTCGGACCCGAATCCGGGTTTGAACACGGTTGGTCCGGAGATCGGCGTTTCCGTATTTTTCTGAGCTCTTACTGCAATGGATCGTGACATTGTTTATTTCGATTTGGAAACGCAACGCACAGCCAACGATGCAGGCGGGTGGGATCGTAAACGCGATATGGGAATGTCCGTCGGCGTCACGTACAGCACGCGACTTGGCGAATACCGGATCTACCAAGAGAAAGATGTCGAGCACCTCATCCGGCAGCTCGTGCGCGCCGACCTCGTAGTGGGATTCAACGTTGTCAGTTTCGATTACGAGGTGCTGATGGGTTACACGATCCTGGATCTACCGGATCAATGCCGGACGCTGGATATGCTCGTCGATGTCGAAGCCAAGCTCGGGCACCGCATCAAGCTCGACTCTCTGGCACAGGCTTCACTGGGCGTCGGGAAAACCGGCGACGGGCTTGAAGCGCTGCGTTGGTGGAAAGAGGGAAAGCTTTACGAAATCGCCGAGTATTGCTGCTTCGACGTAAAAGTGACCAAACTGGTGCACGAGTACGGCCTAAGAAACCGGCTGGTCCATTACACCGACAAATTCAACCAGAAAAAGAGCGTCAAAGTCGACTGGTAATGGAGAGAACGCGGAAGTCAGAATGCGGAATGTAGAACTTTCAATTCTGCGTTCTACATTTTGACTTCTTACTTTGCAGAAATCATTCCGCTTGTCCGGGCGTAGTTAAACAGGCCTCCCGCCTCGATAACAGGACGGACTTCTCCGAGAGGCTTCAGCTGGATGACCTTGTCGCCGACCGTGAGCGTGTCCGTGTCGAAATCCAGGGTGCCAATTTCGCCCGTAGTGAGAATATCGCAGAGACGATCTGGGGAGTCGTACGGATACAGTTCGCCGGTTGCTACCGAGTTTCGAAAAAAGATGCGGGCAAAACTGCTGGCGATGACAGCTTCCACGCCCGCGGCACCGAGAGCGATGGGAGCGTGTTCGCGAGAGCTTCCGCAACCGAAATTCTTTCCCGCGACAACGATTTTGTAGTCGGTCTTTGCCTCACCGGGTTTCACGAATTTTGTCGGATACAGATCGTCGGGCAATCCGACCAGAGCGTAGGAACCAAGTTGGTCGTACTCTTCGGGAATAGTTGGCACCAGCGTAAGATATTGCGCCGGAATGATTTGATCGGTGTCGATGTTGTCTTTGACGACGTAGATGGGGCTGGTGACCTGATGTGGCATATCGTTAAGGTGTGGTGGATGGAGAAGGCCCTGGAGCCGGCGTTTTATTGCTTTCTGGGGAAGGAGAAGGACTAGGTTTCGGCGCCGACTTTTGCTCGGGCGTTGGCGTGGGCTTGCTTTCCAGGTCCGTTAAGTTCGGCATGTCGGGCATGATAGGCAAATCCGGAAGTGCTTCAGCATTGCTTGCGCTGGTGGCAGCAGCGCGGGCCGCGTCCTCGGCAGTGTATTCTGAGACAACAGCGGGGTTGTTTTCGAGATTGTAATTGCGTCGACGCGATCTGGTGGGTGAAGCCGCAGCCACCGAAGGTTGCGCCGTGGCGATCCATTCCGGTGTGGCAGGGAAAATATCATCGGTGGCCACATACCCTTCCATGCCTGACTCGAGTTTGATCTTGCTGTAGCCAAAACTGCGTTTGATGACGCCGATCAGCGTGCCACGTCTCAGACTTTGGTCGGGACCGCCTCGCTGCTGTGGTCCCATCCGGTAAATGGGCGTGAAGTCCGCTTTGACCACATAGTAAGGGAGCCCATTTCGATCATAGCCGGCGACTGCAACGTTGGGTCCGGACGCGGCAGCGGTCGCCGCCACATCCCTCTTCTTGTCTTTGCCAAACCAACCGCATCCGGCGACACAGCAGGTCACGGCAATGACCGTAATGTTCCGGATTACCTTCTTGAGGTCCATCGATAACTCCCTCGGTTGTCAGGAAATATGCTGAACTCTTGCGGCTGGTACCCGCATCGGATTTACAGAAATTCGCGCGGGTCGGTGATACGGCCGGTGATTGCGGACGCAGCTACTGTGTAGGGGCTGGCCAGGAAGACCTTGCTTTCCTTGCTGCCCATACGGCCCGGGAAGTTCCGGTTGGTGGCGCTAATGCAATTCATCGGTTTGTTCATGCGGCCAAAGGTATCAACAGGGCCACCGAGGCAGGCCGCGCACGATGCGTTTTCCGTCATGAGCACGCCGGCGCCGCTGAGGATATCCCAAACGGATTCGTTTTTGGAGCCGTTCTGCCAGTACGTGGTCTTGAGGTCATTCACCACATCCGGTGTTGCGGGCACGCCGAACGTGTCGATCTTGACTGATTTGCCCCGGATGACTTCGGCAAATGCCAGGAAGTCGCTGGTCTTGCCTCCCGTGCAGGAGCCGATATAGGCGCGGTGCAATTCGATCTTTCCAAGATTTTTCGCGAGTTCGCGCTGACCCGGGTCGGGATGCATGGCGACGGTAGGCTCGAGTTTAGAGAGATCGAAAACTTTGTCGTAGACGAACGTCTGCTCGCTATCGAGTTCGACCGCCTCGTAGGTTTGCTTCGTGCCGTTGCGCTTGGTGCGTTCGTCCACATAAGCGAACGTTTTTTCGTCCGCCGGGAAAATGCCATTTTTGCCACCCGCTTCGATCGCCATATTCGCAATCGTCATGCGATCGTCCATGTTCAACGCGCTGGCGCCGGGGCCTTCCCATTGCATGGAACGATAAGTCGCCCCATCAAAACCGATGTCTCCGATAACGTGCAAAATGACGTCCTTAGCCATGACTCCCGGGGGTAATTGGCCTTCGAGGTAAAAGCGCATGGATTCCGGCACTTTGATGAGCAATTTGCCAGTGCCGAGGATGAAACCCGCGTCGGTATTGCCGATACCCGTGGCGAACTGACCAAAAGCACCAGCCATACAGGTGTGCGAATCGGTGCCAAAAAGGATCTCACCTGGTCGGGTATGGCCCTTTGCCGGCAAGGCGGTGTGGCAAACGCCGGCAAACTGCGAGCCATATTGCCGCTTAAGTTGACCCTTCGAGGCATCAAATTTCCAATGCCCTTCCGGATCATCGATTACGTCATAAAAGTAGGGTAGACCCTGTTCGCGGACAAAATCACGGAGGATATCGACGTTACGGTTCGAGAGGCTGTCGGCCGTGAAAATGTAGTGGTCGGGAATAATGACGATCTTTTGGGGGTCCCAGACTTTGGCGTCTTTACCGAACTCGCGTTTGAAGACGCCGATAGTGCCTGGGCCGCACACATCGTGCGTGAGAAGGATATCGACATTTACCCAGACGCTGTCGCCCGGGCTGACATGCGATTTTCCACTTGCCTTGGCTAGTATTTTCTCCGTGAGGGTCATGATCTTTGGGCTGTCACGGTGCATCCGCGAAACCGGGAAATCAACTGCTTTCGACGGGAAGGCATGTCAGCGCGCACTCATGTGCGTACGCGACCACCTCAACCGAACAGAAGTAAAACCGGTGTACGCGACCCGAGCCGACCGCTTTTCGTACTTGAGCAGCCCAAGGGCTTCGGATTGACTGCGCAATCAAATGGAAAAGGAAACATCCCACTCGAAGGCGCAGTACAAGCGCATTGTTCTGAAAGTCAGCGGGGAAGCTCTCCGCGAAATCGGAAGCAAGGACAATATTTCACCTCAGATCGTTACCGCCATCGCCACCCAGGTCAAAGCTGTTCGCGAGCTTGACGTGGAAGTCGCCATCGTCATCGGCGGCGGCAATATTTGGCGCGGACTTTCTGCGAGCCACCGTGGCATGAACCGAACGACAGCCGACTATATGGGTATGCTCGCCACCGTCATCAATGGAATGGCGCTGCAGAGCGGACTCGAGCAACTCGGCATCGCGACACGTGTCCATACCGCCATCGACATGCAAAATGTCGCCGAACCTTTCATTTTGCGCCGGGCGGTCCGCCAGATGGAAAAAGGCAACGTAGTCATTTTCGTCGCCGGCACTGGCAACCCGTTTTTTTCCACGGACACAACGGCAGCCCTTCGCGCTAACGAAATCGGTGCCGAAGTCATCCTCAAGGCAACCAAAGTCGATGGCATTTACGACAAGGACCCGAAAAAATATTCCGACGCGGTTAAATACGAGACCGTCACCTATTCCGAGTGTCTCGCCCAGCGATTGCAAGTGATGGATTCGACGGCCTTTAGTCTCTGTATGGACAACAAGATGCCGATTATCGTCTTCGACATGACCCATCCAGACAACATTTTGCGCGTCGTACAGGGTGAAAAAATCGGCACTTTAGTGCATGGTTGATCAGCCATTCCCCGTCGTCCGGGCGTGGAGCTCACCGTTATGACCTCCGAAGAAATCCTCTTTGAGACCGAAGCGGACATGGAAAAAAACGTGGATTATATGATCCACGAGTTTTCGGCTGTCCGCACCGGGAAAGCTTCGCCCGCGCTCGTCGAAAATATCGACGTCGAAGCCTACGGAGCGAACATGAAACTCAAACAGCTCGCCCTGATCACGACGCCGGAACCCCGTCTGCTCGTTATTCAACCCTTTGATGCCAGCACCGTGAAAGACATCGAGCGCGGCATCAAAGAATCCAAAATTGGAATCAATCCTGCCGTCGACGGAAAAATCATTCGCCTCCCTATTCCCGAACTCTCCGAAGAACGCCGCAAGGATCTCGCCAAAAGCATCAAGCAAATGGCCGAAGAAGCCCGGGTCCGCGTGCGCGCCAACCGCCGCGCGGGCATCGACGGGCTGAAAAAGCTCAAAGCCGACGGCGAAATCACGGAAGACGAACAACGCGACCTTGAAAAAGAAATTCAGAATTTGACCGACAAATTTGTCGCTACCATCGACAAACACGTCGCCTCAAAAGAAGCAGAAATCATGAAGGTGTAATGAGACGTGCCGTTGCCATCCTGCTGATTCTGCTGACTACCTCGATCCTAAACGCCAGCGGCGAAATCGTTCGGTCAGCCCCCGAATTCTATTGGCAGGGCATTAACGGCGCCGGGCGATCGCTAAGTTCATTGGGTGAACAGCCCGTCATCCTAATCGTCGCCCCATCTCCCCGGTCACGGGTGTTCCGCAAGCAATTGAGTGAAATCGAGCGTTTGTACCGCCAATACGCCGGCCGTGACGCAATCTTCTGCGCGGCTTTTACTGAACAGCCCGGTGAAATAGAATCCGATGTTCCCTTTCTGTACGCGCTGGATCCCCAGCAGGTCGCAGAGCATTACGGGATCGGCGACCATCGGTTTCTCATTGCTGTCATCGGCCCGGACCGGAATCTGGATTTGTTGAGCTGGGAGCGCACCAACGGCAATCGCCTCCGCGATGTCATCGACAACGGCTATGTGGCGCAGGCCGTCCGCCGAAGCCGACAATGAGGGCTTGAATCCAGTTTTTAAAAACCTGCAAATCTGCCAGCAAACACAATTTTGCCATATTGCGGCGCAGTTCCTGCTTTAACCACCGCGAACGTGTCTGTCATATGCGATCTGTCCCCCTCTCCCTTCACACCTCTTTTTCCTTTTCGTCGCTTCCTCTTTTTGCCTCACATCGCCGAATGACTCCTCCGGTTCTTTATGTCTATGACGGAAAGATGACCAAAGTCGGCATTGACGCGGTGGTCCGGCGGCAGCTTGCAGCATTGACCGAAGAGGCGCACCTAGATGTGGAGCTTGTCAGCCGTGGCCGTTCGCACATACCCGGTGTTATCGACAAACCTCGGTACTATTCGGCGGCGAATCTCATTTCATGGTTGCCGCGCAAAATCTACTACGGCGCACGGAGACGCCTTCATTCGATACGTGGCAAAAACATGGTGCGCCGACACGATTACAGCGCGGTGATCAGCTGGCCTCAACGCGCTTTGCACGTTTTTCGAGAAGCCAAAAAGCGGGGCATCCCGACCCTTCTAAACTGCGACATCGTTCATTTTGCGACACGGCTCTCCAAAAAGCGGGTCTTCCGCTGGCCGGAATTTTCAATCAATGAACAAAACGAGGAATACGAGCTTGCCGATGCGATTCTGGTTCCCTCCGACTATTCGCGGCAAACCTTTCTCGATTTCGGAATTCCTGCCAAAAAACTCGTGGTCATAGGCCGTGGCGTCGACACGGATCTGTATTGTCCGGCACCCGACTTCGATGCCGATGTGCCGAAGGAGTCCCGTCCTTTCCGGGTCTTGTTCTGCGGCCGTGTCGGCGAGCGAAAAGGTATCCGGCAGGTGATCGATGCCTGGCGCGCGGCTTCGATTCCAAACGCGGAGTTATGGGTGGCAGGCGAAGTCGATCCCGAATCTGAGGCGTTCGTCCATGGGGTGCGCGATCTCAACATTCGTTTCCGCGGTTTTAGGCGCGATTTGGCGGATCTTGTGCCTCAATGCGATGTGCAAATCCTTCTCTCGCGCATGGAAGGAATGACCAAATCCCTTCTCGAAGGCGCCGCCTGCGGTCTTGCAACAATCGCCACTGTAGAGACTGGTTTTCCATTCGAAGAAGGGGTCAACGGTTTTGCTGTGAAGCGCACGGATATCGAGACGGTCGCGGCCCGACTCAATCTGCTCGCCAACGATCGAAAGCGTTGTCGCGAGATGGGCCGGCGCGGCCGTCTCGCCGTCCTCGAGAGTTACACCTGGGCACGGTTCAACGAGCGATTTCTCTCTGCGGTTGAACCGTTTACGGCAAAGAAGACGTCTTTGGAGTTAGCTGGTCAACGATAAGCTGGCGGTATAGATTTTCGTAAACATCCACTACGCGTGGCCAGTCGAATTCTGCGGCACGTGCACGCGAGCGGAAGGCATAGTCCGCCTTGAAGCTCGCCTCCCATATCATCCGGCGCATGGCGCCAGCCAGAGCCTCGGGATCGCTTATCGGGACGACAACAGCATCCTTCCCAAAACGTACGAATTCGCGACAACCGGGTGCGTCCGTCGTAATCACCGGCAGCCCGGCCGCCATTGCCTCGAGTAATGCAGAGCTGAAGCCTTCCATCAGTGACGGCATCACAAACACATCGGCTGCCAGATACATCTCCAACAGTTCCTGCGATGGAAGTTCGACAGCTCCCTCAACGGAGCCCACGTGGCGAAGCAAAACTCGTCCGGACAAGCCACTCTCCGAAACAGCGCTTTCGAGCTTTGACGTGTCGCGACCTACAATAAGGAAGTAAGAATTTGATTCGGTTTCCAGCAGCTTCTTCGCCGCTTTAAGCAGTGTCGGATAATCTTTCTGCGGGTGATTCCTGCCAACGCTCAAAAAAATGGTGGCCTCTTCCGGCACTTCCAAACGCTGCCGAACCAACGCGCGATTAATTTTTTGCTGAAAACGACTCAGATCGACTGCATTCGACACGAGGCTGATCCGGTCCGCTCTCACGCCAATTCGCTCGTATTCCGCGCTGATCGATTCGGAGAGCGAGATCAGGCGGGGCGCACGCGGCAACATCGTACGGACAAGCTGATCAATTTGTGGGTCCAGTCGAAGACCGACTTTGCGCTCCGGATCACTGAGCACGTCGTCCCCGGCGCAGCGCACGAGGTATGGCGTATGGCGCCTCCCGCCATTCCAATGGATGAGCGAAATGCCTGTGGGCCATGTCATTACCCCATGCCAGACGTCAAAACGGTAACGAGATTGCAGGTTTCCAATCAAAAAAGCCGAAACGCGAAGCGCCAGCCAGGGAGAACGCTTGAACAGGCTCCAGGCATTTGCCGGAAAGCCCGCCAGCGGATACGGCAGTTGCATCCCTGCCTGCCGGATGCTCCGCAATGTACTTTTCGGCGCAATAACGACCGGTTTATGGCCACGCCTGGCAAGTTGTGTGGCCAGATTGTGATGAAAAATCTCTGCCCCTGAGCACTTCGGTAAAAATGACGGGGTAAAAATGGCGATCTTCACTCTGAAAAACGTCCTTGATTTTTCACTTTGCGATTTCAGCTACACGACGGCGGGAAAGGCCCGCTGACACCCATTTAAATCAACGGCCCTCTCCTCCTGCAGCTCGATAGATTCGGAGCAAACGTGCGGCAACCGTTTTCGTATCCGGAACAACCGTTTTCGCTTGGTAATGAATGAGTTCGTCGCGGAAAGCAGATTGCGTGATTGCGCGTTGAACAAGCTCCTCGTAGTTGGCGCGCGCTTCGAGATCGAACAGGCCGGGATGCTCCGTCCCGAGCGCCGCGATATTGCCTTCAATCCTGCTGGCCACGATCGGCAAGTTGCAAGCCATGGCCTGCAGAAGGGCCAGCGGCTGACCTTCCCACAGCGAAGGCATCACTACCAGGTCGAGGGCCTGCATCCACGGTCCTACGGGACGTTTGACTCCCAGCAGCGTAACCACACCAGTGAGATTGAGCTGCGCGATACGCTGCTTCAAAATATCGTGCTGGCCGCCTTCTCCGATGAGGATGACGCGAAAAGCGAGGCCCTTTTTGTGCAAAGTCGCTGCCATTTCAAGGGTGGCTTCATGATTTTTTACCGAATGCAGCGAAGCCACTCCGCCAATCAGAAATCCCTCTGGGTTCAATCCGAGTTCGCCTCGTAAGGCAGCCTTCAAAGCAGGGTCCGGGCAGGGGAAAAATTGAGAGCGATCAACGGCATTTGGCACCACATCGATCTTCGATTCGGGCAGGACAAAAGCTCGGGCGAGGTCGCGCCTGGTTCGTTCCGACAACGCAACGATGCGAGTCGCCCAACGAACTAAAAACCATAGAACTACCGAGCGATGAAACTTCATCCGCGCCAACGTCTTTTGCTGATGCAAGACGCAAACGGCGCGCGCAATCCGCGCCGCTGGAATAGCATAGGTATGTGCGTTGTACGTTTGAGAATGGACTACTGTGATCCCCGTTTTTTTGAACCAACGCGAGAGATCCCAAATACCCCGGAGACTCAGGCGCTTGCTCTTAGCAACCTCGACGAGACTCACGTGTTGCCCTTTTGCAAGAAGCTCGGTTCCGAGCACACCAAGGTTTCGCAAACAGACAAAATGCACTTCGACGTCTGCCGGAAATTCGTTCGATACCTGAATCGCGAAATCTTCGGCACCGCCGACGGGCATCGTAATAAAAACGAACGCAACTTTCACGTTTGCAGCTGGAAATTGCGGATGGCCTCTTCGTAAACGTCCTCCATCAGCCGAGCTTGTTTCACGCGGTCAAATTTCGCGCGAACCCTCGCAACCGCTCCTTTGCTCAGGGCCTGGAGTAGCATCCCGTTCCTGCCAATTCGCAGCAACGCATCGTTGAGCGCCGACGGGTCATCGTCTTCTACGAGAAGACCCGAGATGCCGTCTTCAACCGCCTCCGGTACACCGCCGTGGCGCGTGGCCACGATCGGCAATCCATCCGCCATGGCTTCGAGAATTGTGTCTGGACAGCGTTCGTCGTTTCCGCGCAGTTCTTTCCGGCCAGGATGCAGGAAAACATGGGCTCGCTCGTAAAGTTCGGCCCAACGCGCCCGGGGCAGCCAGCCGGGAAAATTCACTCGATCCCGCACGCCAAGGTCTTTCGCAAGATGGAGACAGCGCTTTCGAAGCGGACCGTCACCGATGACCACAAACTCCGATTTTGGGAATTCGCAACAGAAATGGGCAAACGCCCTCACCGAGCGATCGACGCCGTTGGCCTCGACGAGCTTCGCTGTCTGGATGAAAAAAAACTCCCCGTCTACAGGCAGCGTTCGCACCATTGGCACGGCCGGCGAATTCGGCACACCGGTCCGGATAAGGCGCAATTTGGCCGGGTCACATCCGAGATTTTCGAGCGTGGCAGCAAGCGATTCGTGGCCAGCGACGATTCGATCTGCGAACTGGAACAGCTCCGGCAACTGCCGCATCCAGGATTTATTTTTGTGCAGTCCTTGGATACTCACCACGCAAGGCATCGCGCGCATGCGTAAAAGTGGCAGCAAACGCATTCCGGATGATCCCAAATAGACGTGCAAAACCTCCGAGCCGACCCGCTGCAACCTCTCTGCCACTCGCTTCGTTTCGAACAACCAGGGCCTGGCCACCACTTCAACATCCGGATAAGGAAAATCCGATGCATTCAGGCGCCGCCTCGTAATCACCACCGGCCGAAATTTCCGGATCGCCGTCAACTGGCGATAAACATGGAGCGTTTCCGGGCGCAAAAAAACGTCACAATACGCCGCTACGACAGGCCGTTCGTCCGCGGCAGGCGGGACCCAACGCCGCTTGAAAACGGGTGCGGGCTTGGGATCGAACGCAGCGGCATGCATTTTGGCGGGGGGATAGTAAAGGTGAAGTTGTGTCGTGGATAGAGAAAGTTTCCCCCTCTTGCCTATTCACGCCACGGCCACTACACTCGTTGTCCTTCAAACCCCAAATTTTACTTTTTATGCCAGCAGCAAATGATCTCCGGAAAGGCCAGGCCATCCGGTATAACGGAAATGTCGCCATCGTCCTCGAAGTCCAGCATCGGACTCCAGGCAACCTCCGGGCCTTCGTCCAGGCGATCATCCGTTATATCAATACCGGAAAATCGGCTGACGTCCGCTTCGGCTCCACCGACAAGGTCGAACTCGTCGATGTCACACGCCAGACCCTTGAGTTTTCCTACAAAGATGGTTCGGACTACAATTTTATGGATCCGGAGACCTACGAAACAGTCACGCTGAGCTCCGATTTGTTAGCAGATGCCAAGGATTATTTGATCGAAAACCTCAAAGTGGAGGTGCTTTTAGTGGAGGAGAAGCCCGTCCAGGTTGAGCTACCCTCTTCAGTGAACATCAGGGTCACCGAAAGCGCTGAGGGTGTGCGAGGCGACACCGCGAGTAACGTTCAGAAGCCGGCCACGCTCGAAACCGGCAAAGTCGTCAGCGTACCGCTTTTCATCAAAGAAGGTGAGCTGATCAAAGTTGACACTCGGACGGGCGCCTACATGGGCCGCGCTTAAAGCGCCTTCCTTTTATTAAAGACGAACGACGTCCATGGCAGGCGGAAGAACCGGAAACAAGCGAAAGAAAATCCGTTCCCGCGACAAAGCGTCTCTGCTCCAGGCGGAGATGACTGCCAGCTACCGGGAACCGCTCACCATCCCTAGCCGGTATCTCAAATTTATTGTCGCGGTTTTTCTGCTGCCATTGGCGTGGGTGTTTACCGAAGCGTTCTTTTCCTGTTTCACACGCGCGGCCATCGGCCACCGGTTCTGGGCGAGTGAAGAATTCTGGTTCTTCAGTCTCGGCATTGTGCTGTGGGTCATTGCCTTTTTTGGATTGCCTAAGCCGTTGTTGCTGTACGTCTTCGGGCATGAACTGACCCATGCTGTTTGGGTCTGGCTCATGGGAGGTAAAGTCAGCGAGTTCGAGGCCGCCCGCGACGGAGGGCATATCATCACGAACAAAACCAACTTTTTCATCGCGCTGGCGCCGTATTTTTTCCCGCTTTACAGTTTGCTAGTCATCGCGATCTGGGGCGGGCTGTCATTCTTTTGGAATATCCAGCCCTATCGCGAATACCTTTTCTGCACGATCGGGCTGACGTGGGCATTCAATTTCAGCTTTACGTTGTGGATGATTCCCAAAGGTCAAAGCGACCTCAGCGACCACGGCACTTTTTTTTCGCTCCTCGTCATTTACATGATGAATCTGCTGTTCCTGGCCGTTTTCCTGATCATCGCTTCGCCGGACGTCAGCCTCGGCACTTTCGGTAGCGAACTCCTCAACGGCGCCATTAGTCTGGCGTATCAAATTCGCGCACTCATCAAATAGCGGCGAACCCACCATCGTCGGTCGCGCGGTAGGCCGGCGTGGCTCCGTTACAGGAGGCAACGAATTCGCCGAGACGGCAGGCGCGAGCCAGCGCAACGGCAGGCTCCTGGCCGGCCACGAGCAGTCCACAAACCAGCGCCGCGAGAAAAGAATCGCCAGCTCCCACAGTGTCTTTCACGACGACCGGTCGGCCAGGGCTCCAGTACCATTCGCCGTTCCAGAGCAATCCAGCTCCTTGTGCTCCGGCCGTCACACAGACCGACGGACCGTTCTGCTTGGACGACAGTTCGCGAGCCATTGTTTCAAGGTTGGCTTTTTCACCACCCGCCAGGCGGATAAGTTCGGCATCATTGAGTTTGATGAGATCGGCCTGACGCATCAGACTTTCAGCAAGTTCCATGTCATCAAACGGCGGTCGCAGATTGATGTCACAAACTTTGATCGAATTCGGGCTTGCCGCCAGGAGTTGAGCAAGGGCTTCGCGGTTCGGCTTTTCCCGAAACGCCAGCGTGCCAAAAATGATGACGGATGCTGTTTCTGCCTCTTCGAGAAGTCCGCGACTGACTCCGATACGATCCCATGCGGCGTCGTTTCGAAAATCATAAGTCGCACTGCCTGAAGCATCTATGCCTGCGATGACGGCGCCGGTAAGGGCGCCGGGAATGATCGATACATACGAAACGGGCAGCCCCCATCCCCGCAGCCGACGCAGAATTTCCTCGCCGAGGAAATCCGCTCCGACCGCCGATACAGGCCAAACGTTTCCACCCAATCGATGCAGGTGATAAGCTACATTCACGGGCGCTCCGCCGAGGAAAATTCCTGAAGGCAGGCAATCCCAAAGGACTTCGCCAAATGCAAAAATGGGTCCGGGTTTCATGAATCTGCTTCTTGAATCACAAACCAATGCTGTGCGAAAGATCGTTTTTCAACAAGCTATGCTTGAGCAATGGTCTTTGTATGGCCACAAAACGCGTGCTCCTGCTGCTGGCTCCTGGTTTTGAGGAGATTGAAACGATTACCCCCATCGATATTCTGCGGCGTGCTGGCGCGGAAGTCGTTGTCGCTGCGGTAAATGGAGAAAACTTTGTCACGGGCCGCTGTAACGTCACGATACACACGGACGCAGCGCTCGATGACGTGGAAAATCAGTCCTTCGATTTGCTGATCATCCCCGGTGGACCTGGCGTAGCCGGTTTGCGAAAAGACGGACGGCCCGCAACGTTGGCAAAAACATTTTTCAGCGCTGGGAAACCGATCGGAGCGATTTGCGCGGCGCCCACGGTGCTCGCCGACGCGGGTTTGCTCGAAGGAAAAAAATTTACGGCGCATTTTTCCGTTTACGGAGAGTTGACCGAAGCACTGCCCGCGGAACGCGTCGTGGAAAGCGGACAAATCATCACGTCACGCGGGGCCGGAACAGCGGTCGATTTTAGCCTGGCTCTTGTGAAAAAACTCTTTGGCCCGACCGCAGCAAAAGAAGTTTCGGAAGCAATCATGGCATAACAATCATTTTTGTTGCGCCCGAACCCATTTCTTGGTTCGTCTATCACTCCTATGGCCACTTTCATCGACATGCCGAAACTCAGTGATACCATGACCGAAGGTGTTCTGGTCAAATGGCTTAAAAAACCCGGCGACAAAATCGAAATCGGCGACCTCCTCGCCGAAGTTGAAACGGACAAGGCGACGATGGAAATGGAGGCGTTCGACAGCGGTATTCTCGGCGACGTTTACATCCAGGAAGGCGGCAAAATTGCCGTTGGCGGCCGGATCGGCGTCCTCGTTGAGCCCGGTGAAAAAGTTCCGGCGGCTGGCGAAGCTCCGGCGGCGGCTCCTGCTGCTGCAAAATCCGAACCCGCAGCAGAAGCGAAATCTGCTCCAGCGGCCCCTGCCCCAGCTCCGGCTGCAGCCCCTTCGGCAGACCGCGTAAAAGCCTCCCCCCTCGCTAAAAAAGTCGCTATCGAAAAAGGCGTCGATCTTTCGACGGTAACCGGAACTGGCCCTGGCGGACGCATCGTCGAGCAAGACGTTCTCGCCGCCGCTGCGGCGCCTGCACCGAAGGCTGAAGCCAAACCGGCCGCAAAAGCGCCAGCTCCCGCTCCCGTCATCGCTCCCGGCTCAGTCACGCGTGTTCCGCTTACGAGCATGCGCAAGGTGATCGCCGAACGGTTGCTGACCAGCAAGACGACCATCCCCCACTTTTACCTGGGTATGGAAGTCGATGCGGCTCCTATTTTGAAGCTTCGTGCCGATCTCAATACCGCGCTCGACGCAGCAGGCCAGCCGAAGCTCACCATCAACGATTTCGTGCTGAAGGCGACGGCAGCGGCCGTTTTGCGTGTCCCGAAAGTCAATTCTTCGTGGGACGGCGACGCCATCGTCGAGTATGGCAGCGTTCACCTTTCCGTCGCTGTCGCCATCGAAGACGGCCTCATTACTCCGGTCATTCGCGATGCCCAGGCCAAGTCTCTCGCGCAAATTAGCGCCGAGATGAAAGATCTCGCCGGACGTGCACGCTCTAAAAAGCTCAAACCCGATGAATATCAAGGTGGCACGATCACCGTTTCGAGCCTCGGGCCATTCGGCATCGAAAGCTTTTACGCCATCGTCAATCCGCCGCAGTCCACGATCCTTGCCATCGGCTCCATCGTTAAAAAGCCCGTTGTCGGCCCGAAAGGTGACATCGTCGCAGGTGACCGCATGACCATTGGTTTCAGCGCGGACCACCGCGTCATTGACGGCGCCGTCGGAGCCCAATTCCTGGTCGAACTCCGCAAATATCTCGAACAGCCAGCGTTGGCGCTGGTGTAGGGAAAAGACAGTAGGCAGAACGCTTGTTCTGCCCTGCGTTCTATTATTTGATCCGGGTAAGGAGAAGCTGCTCCTTACCCGCGTCCACAGTCACGAGAAATCGCGAAAGTAGGCCATTTCCGAGCAAACCTGCTTCGCCGGAAAAAAGGGGTTTGTCGTGCAATCCGGTTTTCACATCCGTGAATCGCTCCGAACCAATCGTGACGTCGGCATAAATCGAACGTTTCGAACCAGCGGCTGCCGCAATGGTGGCCGCAGTGCCTGACGATCGCGCCCATGGGCGGCCGCTCACCCATTCCAGCGCAGAACTGCATCCGGTATCGAGACGCATCCACTGCGGAGCGTTGCCGTTTACACCGATCTGAACACACAGTGCATCATTGCGTTTGGCGAGAGGCACGATTTGCGCGCTATTGGACGGGACTTCGCCGCGTTCAACCAGTCGAATTTTCTGCGCCGCAAAATCGATCTGGACGATTCGCTTATTAAAAAAATCAGCGCCCAACAATCCATCGATCCGCTTTCCGCAACTGCGGCTTACCGGACTCAAATCCAGCGCAAGCATTGAACGCGCAACGGGAATCCCGGCCACCTTCGCGTTAAGTCCTTTCATGCGAAACGCTACGCAACGGCCCTCCACCCCCTGGACAGTTTCACGCCGCCCGAATTGCAACTTAAGCTTCCGGGCAGCTTCCACATCGAGAACGCTGGCACCTGCGCCGGAATCCACTACGAAGTTGAGCGGTGCGTTCTCACCCGCCACATGGATTTTTAGAAAAATGAGTCCCTCCTCATAAGCGAAAGGAATCTCCGTCGCGGCACGACCCGTTAATCGGACACTGATGAGTGTGATGAAGATGACGAAGATGACAGCCGCACGCACGCACGCCGCTAGAGCAAAAAGCGTGCTGGCAAACTTGTAGCGGTCTGCGACCGCCGTTTGCTCACCAAGGGGACCTACGGCGGGTCGCGCCTGTACGGCCCGGGTGCGCCGCTTTCAGACGACGACCAGCGCAGTGCGCCAAAAGCGCAAACGATCCATCCGCCTGGACAAAAACCGACTACTGGCGACTTTTGCCCATTCCAATCGGAAATCTTTCGGCGCTCTCTCTACCTTAGACAAGCAACGGGGCGACCTCCCTGACCATGGCAAGTCGTAATTACTTGCCCGGCACATGTGCTCCATACACACCGCCGTGTGCATTGAAACGTAACTCAAACCTCTTTTCTGTGCGCCGGTCTTGCTGCATCGAGGCTTTTTGCCCGACGCCCTGCTCTTGCGTGTACATCGCGACGGTAGTCATTTGTTGGCGTTGCGCGGCTTGACGCTCCAGTGCGAGCCAGTTTTGCAACTGTGGATCGTCCGCAAAAGCGGCGCCGGTCCCGACAACCGCAATAATCGCGGTCACCAGGGAAAGTTGGATGATGTTTTTCATGAGACTGTCTTTCTGTGTCGTTAATTTGCTCTGAGTCCCAATAAATGGGTCACTCATACCTTTAACGTCGGAATCACCCTCAAAACCCTTACGATTTTTGTTCTCCCCCAATGAACCACGCGAATCTATCTTTCCAGCGATTGCCAGGTCTCCCCTGAAAGGATTGCCGCGGACGGACCTTTTTACTTGCCGAGGTGAAGGATCGGTCTGTGGTGGGCTGGTACTAGAAGGCGGAGCCATTCAGAGTTTTCAGAATAGGGCTCCACATCTGCGGTCAACTACGCCTGTATTTCCAAAGAATTTAGAAAAGAAGTGCAACAATAAAGGGTGTATTGCCGCGAAGCCGGCATATACACCCGTGGTTGAACAAGCCCGGGTTAGGGGGCCTGATTTGCGCGGCAGCCGCCGTTTGCGCAGCCGGTAGACAGACCGGATTTGCAAAGGCCTGGCCTCCAGCAGGTGTGTGTCAAATGACTGGCGCAGCGTATGCACCGAGGCCGACGGCAGGTTGAGCTCCTTGCGCGCGACCAGCACCAGACGTTGCAGGGAACTATACGGCATCGGAGTCTTTGCGCGTCGCATGCGATCGGCCAGCGATTGCGGCTCCGAATTTCCGCGTCCTACATTGGGAAAGATCAGCAGCGGATGGCGATGAAACGCCCAGTAGCGGCGCAGTTCCCTAACCATTCGGCCGGGCAGCGGCAGGAGCCGGTCCTGATGGCCTTTGCCGTTTCGAACCCAGAGCTTGTTCTCGTCGCCGAGGATGTCGTGAATGGTTAGCGAGAGGCATTCGCCCAGCCGCAGCCCGCAGCAGTAGATCAGTTTGAGCGGCGTGCGGTAACGGCGCAGCCGCACATGGGCGAGCAGGATCGCAGTTAAAGTGCTCATGAATGAGCCGCACATCCCAGTAATAGGCATGCCGGGTGCGATTGGCATCGAAGCGCAGCGCGAGCCGCTCCGCGAACCGCGCCATGGACTCGTAGGGATGATCGTAGTGGACCGGATTGACACACTCCCGCCCGGCGATGGGACGATTCACCCCGCCCAGTCCAACGTCTACCCCGGCCCTGGCTCAGTGGGCTGGACCAGTTTGTTTCCTATCGGATTTATCGGTTGTTAACACACTCACGATGGCTTTTCTAGCTTGGTTAAAACAAAAGGCATTTCCTCTGCACGACACCGAGCAGCGGTTTCCCGATGTTCATTGCACCAGTCGGACGCCATATGCCTGCACGATGAGGATCTACGTGGTACGACACAAGCACCGGAAAGTGGTGCGCCTTCGGACTTTCCAGTCTTGCGAATTCCATTATTACGACATCCCGGAGGACAAGATTGAAACTCTTATCGATCACCTTCGAAACGCACAGCCGACCATCTCGTCTTGACTTGTCATTATGCATGGTTTTGGAGAGATACCACTTACGCCTAACCCAGCAGTCAAGTGAACAGCGGTAAGTACAGTAGAGTCACGACCAGCAATTCACCAGTAGTTTTACGTCGCCGAGGCCCTTCTATACCAGGTGACCAAGCCGGTAGGGAGTTGCTATCAGCAATTGGTTTTGGTTGGTTTTGGAACACTTCGCGGCTTCGTTGGAGTCGATCATAGAGTCCCGCTCCCGAAGGGTCGCCTTCGTCATCCTGGAGTCTGCTTCTCAATCCACGGCGTCCGTCCCGCAACCGCCCTGGCCGAACCAGGCGCTCGAGGCGAACTGCGGGTAAATGCCGGCAGTTCGCATTCGCTCTGTAAAGTCCTTGCCCCGCAGTCTCTCAGCTCCTATGGTTAGGCGACTTCGCACATCTATACTGACAATGCGCCTTGCAATCATAGCCGTAGCATTCCTCTGGTTCCTGGGTTCGCAGGCACCAGCGGCCGACGACGCATCGTTTGCCGCATATCTGCGCGAGACAGGGTTGACCCCTGCTGAGTGCCTTGAACGCCCGCCCCGCGAACTGATGGCCTGGATTGCCGAGCGCCAGAAGCTAGGCTATACCGGAACACCTGGGGACGAACAGACCGTAATCGATCTTTTCTACGCGAGCTATCGAGCCACGTTGCGACCTACCATCGACACCCGCTATCCGAACGCCAAGACGTTGCGTGAACCTCTCCAAAAGCTTCATTGCTTCATCTATGACTTCATGGCCTCGATCAACGGCTCGCGGACGTATGTCACGCACGAGCGGATTGCAGCATACACCGAACACATCCTTGCAGAGCTCTATTCCTCGCGCGGTGCGACGCTCTCGATTGCTGCGGATAGCCATCCGACCGATTCGGACGTTGTCACATTTGCGCGCCTCAAAGCCGCCCTTTGGGCCGACAGTGGGAGAGAACGCCCCAACTACAATCGCTATACCGCCGACTTGCTCAGTCACCTCAAGGCAGCAGAGGCAGCCGATCCTTCGATCACGGCCCTCAACCTTCGATTTTACATCGTCGCTTTCATTGACCAATACGTCCCGCTACTCAACCCAAACTCGTTCGATTTCAGATGAGTAAACCGAACTCAACGTCGCCTAACCAAGGTGGTGCAACATACAAAAACGAGGCGCAGAGTACTCCTAGCAATAAGAGTTAGTTCCGGAAATTAGTCATGGGCATTGCTACTAAGCAAGTTGAAGCCGGGCAGGCTGTCTATACTAAGCATACTCTTGCTTTCTACGATTTCGTGGTGCTTGGGATTTCGAATCGGTTCATTTGGAAATGTCCCACTCAAGTTCTTGAAAATCATTACAACCAACATGTCACCGCGAATCATCTGGATGTTGGTGTAGGCACGGGATACTTCCTGGATGGCTGTCACTTCCCTTCAACTACGCCGCGTATCGGGTTGATGGATCTAAATTCGGATTCGCTTGCGTTTGCTTCCCGGCGAATCGCCAGATACAACCCGGAGACATATCGGCGAAATGTGTTAGAGCCTATTTCGATAGACGCCGCGCGATTCGACTCGGTGGGTGTCAATTACCTCCTCCATTGCCTTCCGGATTCCATAGGGTCAAAAGCCGTTGTGTTCGATCATCTCAAAGCACTAATGAATCCCAACGGAGTCTTGTTTGGAGCGACTTTGCTCCAGGGCGGTGTCACCCGGAACTGGTTTGCGAAGCGCGTGATGGCCGCGTACAACAAAAAGGGTATTTTCACCAATCAGCAGGACAATGTCGACGATCTGCATCGTGTCCTTAACGAGCGATTTCGAGATGTTTCCGTTGAGATCGTAGGCTGCGCCGCGCTGTTTGCGGGCAGGCTGTGAGCCCAAACCGACGCCGATCAGCCGGTGAGGCAGACAAGAACGGCAAGCACAACAAGAATAAGGATATTCACATTCATGCGAATCAAAGATGTTCGCTGATTGATGCGTATTTTTTCATCACTCAGATGCCTCGGTATAGCCGTGGACAGCTTTGTGGATAACTCTCCTAAATCGGACCGTCTGTGTTAAGAACCCGTCGCGCGATTCGCTTTTTCACATCTGTCCGGCTCGGCTGAGAGGTTATCCACAGGTTATTTCCGGTGTGGAACACCGCTTTCCCGAGGTATGGAACGCTGGAAGCCGAAGTTGTTCACATGCTGATGATGATGATGATTTGAGCTTTGAAAAAGAAATCTCTTCATAAGGCTTGTGAACAACGTTGGCATTGAGACTCATTGACTGCTGAGGCAGCCGGCATAAAAGCCTCGAGAACGAGGAGCTCATGAAGCCGATTTCGGAAATATTTGCCAAAGAGGTTCTACGCCGTGAATTCCGACAAATCTGTCGGCAGATCTGATCTCCATTGGAGGTTCACGCACGGAATTGTAAGTGCCGCCGAGTGCAATGCGTGACGCGGCAAAAGAAGCAGGTTTTCCAGCTCTGAAGTCCAACCTGTCGCGATAAATCGAAGGTAGCACTGCTCGTCTGGCCCATAAATTTTGTCGCCGACGATTGGAAAACCAGCATGCGCCAGATGAACGCGAATCTGGTGAGTCCTCCCCGTCTCGGGAAAGGCGCGGATTACGGAAAACCGATCCGATTCGCTGCGGACGAAGCGTTTTTCCACGCGGAACCGAGTCACTGCCGGAGCGCCGTCCGGATGAATCATTTGCTTCAAATAGATCAGCGACTCCGTTTTTGATCCCTGCCGCAACAAGGGTGCGTCGACGGTAAATTCGTCGATTTCAGGCCAACCCCATACGACAGCGACATATTCCTTGGCAATTCGCCGTTGTTGCATCCAGCGGGCGAGATCCCGGGCAGCAGCGGCGTGCTTGGCCACGAGAATCAGGCCGCTCGTTTCGCGATCAAGGCGATTGATAATGGAAATCTGCCCGCCATTCGCCAATTCGAATGCCAGCAATTGGCGCAGCCCGTTCCAGAGCGTAAATGGTCCTCCCGGTTTGGTCGGATGCACCAGCAAATGCGGCGGTTTCTCTACGACGATCCAGTCTTCCGATTCATCGACAACGGTGAAGATTTGACGGATCATCCCCAAATGGTATCGGGAAAACCGATGATCCGCCTCCATGAAGTCACGCGCATTTATGACACAGGCGGACAAGCCGTCAAAGCGCTCGATGCGGTTTCGTTGAATATCGCTGCGGACGAATTTGTGGCGGTGACCGGAGAAAGTGGCTGTGGGAAAAGCACGCTGATGCATTTGCTCGGAGGCATAGAGGTGCCGACCGCAGGCGAGATATTCGTTGATAACATCGCGCTCCATCTTGCGGATGAAAAGGCACTTACGCGCTACCGTCGGGAACGCCTCGGTATCGTTTTCCAATTCTTCAACCTCCTGCCCACGCTGAAAACTGTCGAAAACGTCATGCTTCCCCTGCTCCTTCAAGGCATCGGTCAGGCATCGGCTCGTGAACGCGCTCTGGAACTCCTTCGTCTGGTCGATCTGGAAGATCGCCTTGAAAGTTTTCCTCATCAGCTGAGCGGCGGCGAGATGCAGCGTACCGCCATCGCTCGGGCTCTCGTTCATCGTCCGCGGCTGCTTCTCGCCGACGAACCGACCGGGAACTTGGATAGCCGCAACGCCGAGCGCATCATTGGCGTGCTGGAAAAGATTGCTTCCCAGCGTCTGGCGACGATGGTAATCGTCACCCACAGCGAGGAGGTAGCCCGCGCCGCCTCGCGTCGGATCCATTTGCGGGATGGAAAAATCGTTTCATGAGCGACATCGCCAAAATTGTCCCAAAAATTCGCCCTCTTCCGCTGTTTGCAGAATTCACTGCAACCGAACTCGATGCGTTTGCAGATCTTGTGGATGTTGAAACCTTTGCGGGCGGCGAAACGGTGGTGAAACAGGATGAACCCGGAGATACGATGTTCATCATTGTCGAAGGCAGTGCCCGCGTAGTCCATCGAGGGGGAGAGAAAACTCTGGAGCTCGCCACACTTTCGAAAGGTGATTTTTTTGGTGAAATCGCCCTCGTGGATGAAGGTCCCCGATCTGCCGACGTCATTGCAGTGGGACCGTCGACGTTATTGAGTGTATCTGAGGCAACGATTCGAGCATTGGCAGGTGTTTACCCGAGCGCATCATTCAAACTTTTGGTGGCTGTGGGGCGCGTCCTGGTCGCGCGTTTGCGGGCCGGGAATCAGAAGTATGTCGATTCGCTGCTGACCGCCGCTTCGCCTTAGCGCCTGGTGGGGTGCAAGGGAAATCCGCCGCATGCACGACGTCGATAAAAAGTCGCGCCGGCAATCCTTCTTCGGCAAAGCGCTGAACCAGATCGAATGGATTGGCGACCGTCTGCCGGACCCGATTTTCCTTTTTGTGCTGATGTGCGTGGCGACGGCTGTTGCTAGCTGGATTGTTGCAGAAGCTGGGGTCCCAGTTTTGCATCCGGTTACGGGAAAGGCAATTTACGCAGTCAACCTGCTTACTACGGAAAACCTCCGCCGGATGTTGGTGGAAGCGGTGCCAAATTTTTTACAGTTCCCTCCCCTTGGCATCGTGCTGGTGATCATGCTTGGAGTCGGCGTCGCGGAGAAAAGCGGCTGGATTGAGGGACTCATTCGAGGCTTTGTGCTGTCGGTTCCTCGCGAATGGGTGACGGCAGGAATCGTTTTCGCAGGGGTATGCAGTTCCGTCGCCGCAGACGCAGGTTTCGTGGTGTTGATCCCGTTGGGCGGCGCGATTTTTGCCAGCGTTGGACGGCATCCGCTGGTTGGCATGTTTGCGGCGTTTGCGGGCGTATCGGGGGCGTTTGAGGCAAATGTTTTTCCGGCGCCCATCGATGCGATCCTCGCCGGGCTCACGCAGGCCGGGGCGCGTGTCTATGAGCCTGGCTATGTCGTCAATCCTCTTTGCAATTACTACTTCATGACCGTTTCAGCGATCGCGCTGACTGCCACAGGGTGGTGGGTCACCGAGAGAATTATCGAACCTCGTCTCGGCCGCTGGAAACCCGAGGAAGGGGTTTCTGCTCCGGAGCCTCTGCGGATCCCGGAACGGCGTGAACGCGTGGCAAATCGCTGGGCCGTCGCTGCGCTGAGTCTGTTTGCCATAGGCATCGGAGCGTTGGTCATCCCGTCCGATGGATTTCTGCGGGACGAAAAGGGTGGTATCAAGCCGTTTTTCGATTCATTCGCAATCATTCTGGCGACGGGATTTCTGGTTCCCGGCCTCGTTTACGGGAAGCTGACAGGCTCGCTGCCGAATGGACGCGCCATCCGGGTTGCCGTTACCGAGAGTATGGAATCGGTTTCCGGTTTTCTGGTGCTTGCCTTCGTGGCGGCACAACTCATCAGCTACTTCTCGTGGTCGAATCTCGGGGTCATGCTGGCGCTTTCGGGGGCCGAAAGACTACAATCGGTCGGAGCAACCGGCATCGTGTTGGTGATCGGGATTGTGCTGATGAGCACCTTCCTGAATCTTTTTATCACCTCCGCGTCGGCCATGTGGGCGGCCGTGGCGGTCGTATTCGCGCCCATGTTCATGCATCTCGGGCTAAGTCCGGAATTGACTCAGGCCGCGTTCCGGATCGGCGAATCTGTCACGAACTGTTGTACGCCGCTGATGTCGTATTTTCCGCTCATCTTGATCTTTGCACAGCGTTGGGTGCCGAGCGCCGGCATCGGGACCATCCTGTCATCGATGCTTCCGTATTCAGTCTTTTTCGCGATTGTGTGGACCGGGCTTCTCATCGCGTGGTATGGCCTCGGCCTTCCCATGGCCCGGCGGACCGCTGTTTTTTCAGCGGTGATTCAGCCGATGCGCACGCGTTCTGCGTCGGCCCTTTCTGAAGTGTCCACGCTTTCCGCTGGTCGGATTGCCGTAGCGAGCGCCATCGCAACGACCATGAGGCCTGCGGCGACCCACAATGCGGTCCGGCCATACAGTTGATTCGGCCGATGCGCATCGAACGCGAGCAACGCCCCCGCTAGAGCGGGTCCGGCTGTGCGTGCGAGACTGCCTGCCGACTGAACCAAGCTCAGGACACTGCCCTGCCAGCGCGGTCCGGCGCTTCTGGAAGCCAGGCCGTTGAGCGTCGGTGTGACCAGACTTTGCCCGATCGAGACCAGTCCCGTAGCGAAAAAGAAAAAGGCAAGTCCTTGATTCGCAGGCATTAGCGCAAATCCGATCGCCATGATCGCGGCACCCGCGATTGCCAGGGAGCGTTCGCCAAAACGAGGCGCGAGCCGCCGTATCATGCCACCCTGAATAATGGCTCCGACCAGGCCTACCGCGGCAAAAATGTAGCCATTCTTTTCCTGATCAAAGCCGAAATGGCGCTGCGTAAAGAGTGCAAATACGGTCGTCATGACCGAAAAACCTGCGATTGCCATGAAATAGGCAGCCAAAACTTTTCCTAAGGCTGGTCCCCCAACCTGATGCCAAACTTCGGCCCGGCTTAAACGTTTTTCCGGGGACCGGCGTTTTTCCGGTGACAGACTTTCAGGCAAAAAAAGAAATAGCGACGTGGCGTTCAAGAGCGCGAGAAATCCGCAGAAATAAAAGGGCGCAGCCACAGAGATCTTGCTCATTAAAGCGCCAATGGCCGGCCCAACGATGAAGCCGATGCCGAACGCGGCTCCGATGAGCCCCATGCCGGCGGATCGCTTTTCCGGTGGCGTAATGTCTGCGATGTAAGCCTGTGCCGTAGAGATGTTTCCGCCCGTGGCACCGGCCAGGGCGCGAGCTGCAAATAGCATCCAGAGGGTCCGAGCTGACCCCATGAGAAAGAAACCCACTGCCGTCCCAAGAAGGCTTGTCAGCAGCACTGGGCGGCGGCCGATGCGATCCGAAATCTGGCCCAAAATCGGTCCGGCGAAGAATTGAATTGCCGAATAAATCGCAACCAGAAAGCCGATCTCGAACGGGGTTGCGTGGAAACGTTCCGCATAAATGGGCAAAAGCGGAATAACCATTCCAAATCCAACGAGATCGATGAAAACAGTGATCAGAATGATCGCCAACGGAGATTTGGGTCGTCCCATGTGTTGCAGACCGATACGGTAAATTTTTCAGGAGCGCCAGCACCCTTCCTTCAGCGGTGTCTATTGCTTTCGTTGGCTTCAGTGGAAAGCGGAGGTGCTCAAAGGCCCGCCATCGTTCCCGTCGTTACGCCCAATTGATTGCGGGCTTTCAAATGTCGCCAAAGCTCTTCCGGATTTCGTTCACCGTTCAGCAATTCCCGGTAAGATGTAATAATTATCTTCGTCTCCGCTGCGTTCTCCTCCAGCAACTCCACTCGAAAATGACGCATGCCGGCGGCGGTGAGTGCCGCAAAGAAGCGAGCACCAGACTGCGGTACGGCATTGAAAACGGTATTTCGGCATCCGACATCAGCGCGCAGCGGATGTTCCATGCCCACGCGATCGCGCAGGTGTACCCGGTGAGTTTCGCAAGGGCGTCCACAATTCGTGTGGTCTGTTCCGTGGGACAGAAAAGCCGCAAAGACACAATGCTCCATATGAAACATGGGCATGT
The DNA here is from genome assembly GCA_036524675.1 of Chthoniobacterales bacterium. Classification (GTDB taxonomy): domain Bacteria; phylum Verrucomicrobiota; class Verrucomicrobiia; order Chthoniobacterales; family DASVRZ01; genus DATDAW01. The sequence continues at coordinate 27,960 of DATDBU010000059.1, forward strand.
GCTGGTGAATCGTGATTTCGAAACACTCTGCAGGGGCGTTGCGCACCAAATCGAGGACTTGAGGGAAGTTCAAGTCGTAGGAAACCGTCAGGCGCGCCAGGCCTTGTCCGATGAAGTAGTCCGCCGTCAATGGATTCGCCACGTTGAGTGAAAAATCCCCTATCTTTGGAATCAAGGAGTCTCGATAAAACGCGAGCGCGCCTAGGTTCCTGACCAGCAAGGCGTCGGGAGCGAATGATTCGATTAATTTGAAAAATCCCTGCTCGCCTGCTTTCTGGATTCGCGGCGTCGCCAACACGATCTTTACTTCCGGAAACTGGCGAACGGCTGTTACCGCGTCACGATACCGCCGGATATCTTCGAAATCGGCGTAAAGACTTGTTACTCCAGCACTTAAGGCGGATTCGATTTGTTCCTGCGACCGACAAAGGACGTGAAGAACCGGCGTGTTGACTGTCGAGGAGGTCCCGGATTGTTTCGGAAATAGATCGGAAATTGAGACGCCTATTTCACGTCGGCAAACTTTCCGTGCCGCATCAAGGGCGAAAACCAGTTCGCGGCGCATCCGGTTGAGTTCGCCGATTGGCAGAATGACGGCCCCTTCGATTTGGTTTTGAAAATCCCCAAGCACGTAACCGCTGTCCCCCAGCCTTCCGAGATGTTCGCGTAGCTTTTCGGTTGTTAACGGTGCCGTTCGAGCTTCGGCGAGTGGAATATTGGACCTGATCTCGATGCCCATGGCTACGATCCGAAGCAAATCCCCTGCTCTTCCCGAGGCTGTTAGGCCTATTGGAGTCATTTTTCGCGGCGTGATCCGGCCAGAAAAACTCTTCCGGAGACGCTCATCCAGAGCCGGGTCGTCCGTTTTCCAGACGCGGTCGCCCGGTTTCAGCCGTGTGAAATCGATGTGGCGATGGCGGAAAAACAACTTTTTACCGGTAATTTGGTAAATTCGGCCTCCTTGTTCTTCGTTCGTGTCGCCGCCCGTATCGAAAACGATACCGTCTCCAGGTTTCAGATGGACCTCCGGCTCAAAAACAACGTGATCCTTTGCAACGATTTCGATTCGCCCAGCATACGGGCCGCGTTTTTTGCCAAACCGAGCTGAAACCAGCTCTTGATGATTCACTCCATGCAGCCAACCGGTATACAGACCGCGCGAAAATGTCATTTCGAGCTGGTAACGATCATCCGTATCCCATCCGGATGATGCCATTCCGGCCAGGGCTGAATCGATGGCCTGCCGGTAAACCTGGGTCACTGCCGCGACATACTCGGGTGATTTCAAGCGGCCCTCGATCTTGAAACTGACCACCCCCAATTTCAACAGCTCTGGGATCTCTTGGACTGCTGCAAGGTCCTGGGGCGAAAGGAGATACCGCTTGTCGCCTAGGTCGCGAAGTGTTCCGTCCACTATCAATTCATACGGCATTCGGCACGCTTGAGCGCATTCGCCTCGGTTGGCTGAGCGTTGTCCTAAGGACTCGGACGTAAGGCATTGACCCGAATAGGCGACACAGAGGGCGCCGTGAACAAACGTTTCCAGCGGAATCGAGCCATCAAATTTCTTGAGTTCACGTAAAGAAAGTTCGCGTGCGAGGACGACGCGCTCGACGCCGAGTTGGCGCGCGAACTCCGCGCCTTCCGGCGAAGTGACCGTCATCTGAGTCGAAGCGTGGATTGGCAAGTCCGGGGTGATCCTCTGCGACAAACGAACCAGGCCGATATCCTGGACGATGAGGGCATCCACCCCTGCCCTGCTGAGAATACGCAACTGCTCAGCAGCTGCATCGAGTTCGCTCGTGAAGATAAGCGTGTTGAACGCAACGTAGAGTTTTACGCCGTGCCGGTGAGCAAATTGCACGACCTCTGCGATCTCATCGTCCCGAAAATTGTCCGCTCGCAATCGGGCATTGAACCGAGGCAGGCCGCAATAAACAGCGTCCGCACCATTGGCGACGGCTGCGCGCAGACAATCCCAGTTGCCAGCGGGTGCGAGAAGTTCGGGTTGTGTGGGATCAGGCATGAACAGGCGTTTGCGATCGGCCGGAGTTGAAGTTCGATGGTGGCGAAGCGCAAGCGGCTGGCGAAATCGCAATAAAAAAGGACGTCCATTTGCTGGGACGTCCTTTTTTCATGGAAATTTTTGGAAAAACTCAGCTGAGCTTCGCGAGCGCTTTGCTGAAGAGGCTTTTGCGACGGTCCGAGGCATTTGCGTGAATAACCCCGCGCTTGGCGGCCTTGTCCCACATCGACGCAAGTTTCTGGAATTCAGAGGTGGCGGCTTGCTTGTTGCCGCTGGCGATGGCGGTCCGGAGACGTTTTTGCTGGCCTTTAGCGCCGGTGAGGATAGAGCTGTTCCGCGTGGTGCGGCTGATGGTTTGGCGGGTGCGTTTAGCGGCGGATTTTGTGTTGGCCATAGGATTCAGAAAAATTTGCGGGAAGCGGATGCTAACGGAATCCTATAGCAAGTCAAGCATGAAAATGGACTTACCAATTCTCGGTCACGAGCTGGAGTTGTTCGATCAGGGATTCGATCGTTTTTAGGTCTTTACGGCGACCTTTCTCGGGTTTTACGCGGATGCTGCGACAAAGGATGAGCATATCCCGGAGGTCACGCACCTGGCGTGCCGTGAGCGACGGTTCCTGAGAGCATTTTACAACAGCTTCACGAAGCGCTCCGAGGTCCGTGTGGACTTTTGCGGCGTAGGCGGCGAGCGTTTGATCGAAGCTCCGCTTGAGGTAATCCAATTCTTCGATCACCAGGGTCGCTGGGATCGTCTCGGAAGAAGAATTTTTCATACTCCGGGCATAGGAAAGGGTCGGAAGCGCGAGCTGGAGGCGAGTTCTGGATTAGAGAGTCAGGACGAGGATCGCAACCTCGAAATTAATGAATTGTCGAAAGTGCGGTTTTGCACGCGCGCGTCCGGGAGTTTTTAGGGGAAATTGTTCCATGTGGAACATTTCGTGCGTCGCTTGCTTGGTGCTTCGAGGTGCGGCACATTGGGCGCCTGTGTTTATTTACCCGAAATCATATGACGTCCTCGTTGTGGGCGCCGGTCATGCCGGCGTGGAAGCGGCCATGGCCTCGGCCCGCCTCGGGTGCGCCACAGCGATTTTGACCCAAAACGCAGACACGGTTTCGCAGATGTCCTGCAATCCTGCGATTGGCGGATTGGCGAAGGGGCACATGGTGCGGGAAATTGATGCGCTGGGCGGTGTCATGGGGCTGAATACCGACGCGACGGCGATTCAATGCCGGATGTTGAACGCCAACAAAGGACCGAGCGTCCGGGCGCCGAGGGCGCAATGCGATAAAAAGGCCTATCAGTTCCGGATGAAGTGGGTGATCGAGTCGCAGCCGAACTTGGATTTGATCCAGGGCAACGCGATTGAGGTGGTGGTGGACAACGACCTGGTTGCTGGCGTTGTAACCAATCTCGGGGTGCGTTTTAACGCGAGAGCGGTGGTGATTACCACTGGGACATTTATGCGCGGGTTGTTGCATGTGGGAATGCAGAATGTCACCGGTGGCCGGATGGGCGACAGCATGTCGACCTTGAGCGATTCGCTGAAACGGCTCGGTTTCGAGGTGGGGCGGTTTAAGACGGGGACTCCATGCCGTTTGAACGGGCGTTCCATCAATTTCGCAAAATGTGAACGGCAGGATGGTGATGAACCGCCGCCTGCATTTACATTCATGCCAGAATGGATGGAGAAGGGCGCGGATGATGTGTTCAGCTTAAACACCGTGCGCGACGGAGTGTTCCACGTGGAACAAATCCCATGCTGGATTACCCATACGAATGCACGCACGCACGAGATCATCCGGCAAAATCTGCATTTGTCGCCGCTCTATGCCGGGCGAATCGAGGGCGTAGGCCCCCGTTATTGTCCCTCGATCGAGGATAAAGTGGTCAAATTTGCCGAGAAAGATCATCACCAGCTGTTCTTGGAACCGGAAGGCCGTCAAACGCGAGAGTTTTATGTGAACGGCATATCGACCAGTCTGCCTTACGAAGTCCAGTACGCGTTCATCCGTTCCATCCCAGGGCTTGAAAACGCAGAAATTATGCGCCCGGGCTATGCTGTGGAGTATGATTACTGTCCGCCGACGCAGTTGCACCGCACATTGGAGACGAAAAGGGTGGGGGGTTTGTATTTTGCAGGCCAAATTAACGGCACTTCCGGCTACGAAGAAGCCGGAGCGCAGGGTCTCATTGCCGGAACCAACGCCGCTCTCAAAGTTCTGGGCAAGCCGGAATTTGTTTTGAGCCGGTCCGAGGCCTACATCGGCGTTTTGATTGATGATTTGGTCACCAAAGGCACTCAGGAGCCCTATCGGATGTTCACCAGCAGGGCGGAATACCGACTGTTGTTGCGCCAGGACAACGTTGACCTTCGGCTGACGCCGAAAGCTGCCGAACTGGGCTTGGCTTGTTCCCGGCGTCTTGAACGCATGCAGGAACGGCAAACCTTGCTCGAAAGAGCCCGTTCCCGGGCCGAAACGACCCGTATCAGCGGCGTTAGCCTGGCCCAACTTCTCAAACGGCCAGAATTTCAGGCGGATAACGTGTCGCCCGAGGTCCAGGGCGATATTCCGGTCGAGATCTGGGCGATGCTCGAGACGGATTTGAAATACGAAGGCTACATCCGCCGCCAGGAAGATGTCGTCGCAAAGTTTCACAAACAGGAAAATCATCGTTTTCCGGCGTGGCTCGATTTTGAGTCGGTGCCCGGATTGCGTCTGGAGGCGCGTCAAAAGCTTTCTGCGGTTTCGCCCGCCACCCTGGGTCAAGCAAGCCGGATTAGCGGCATCACGCCAGCGGACATCAGTTTGCTGAGCGTCTGGATGGAGCGGCCTGGGGCAGGGGAGCGAGAAGTAGCGTAACTACCTGCAAATCAATCAGTTAGGTTTTACTTGTCGGCTGCGCGGCTTTGCGAGAGATTCGCGCCCGTGTTTCCGCTACATTGTTGCCACGACTATCGGAGTTTGATCCGGCGTTGGAAATCGACTGCTCGACGCATCGGGTTGAAGGTCCGAGTTTTCAGCGAGATCGACGGATACCCCCTTTTTATTGTTGAATCGCCTCGTATCGATTTGAATCAGAAAGGGATTTATCTCTCGGCAGGTATCCACGGTGACGAAGCGGCTTCCACCGAGGGCTTGATCGCCTGGGTCGAGAACCATTCGGAAATGCTCCAGGAAACGCACTTCACGCTTCTTCCTTGCCTGAATCCGTGGGGACTGATTCACAATTGTCGTTTCGATAGCAAAGGACACGATCTAAATCGATCTTTCCACCACAACCGGGTCCATGGAATCCGTGATCTAAAAAGACTTCTCGTCGGACGCAAGTTCCTCATGGCTATGGCGTTGCATGAGGATTACGATGCGCAGGGCGTGTATCTTTACGAGATTGCCCAGCGTGCAAGCTACTATGGATTGGAACTGCTTGAAGCCGCTCGAAGGGTCATCCCGATCGACCCGCGCTACACGGTCGACGGCCGCCGAATGTCGCGTCCCGGCTATATGCGACGGACGTTGAAACAGGGACAACTTTTGCCGGGACCCGAGGCATTATTTTTGCATTTACATCATTCAGACCATACGTTCACAGTTGAAACGCCGTCTGAATTCTCCCTCGATGTTCGAATCAAGGCGCAGCAAACCCTTGTTCAGACGGCAGTCACGATCGCCCTTCGCGAAAGAAAAGTGTAAATGTTCCTCGTCATAGGCAGACATTCTAGATTCGCGCGATGGATATTGCTTCTGCTGGCGGCGGCCAGTTTCAGCGGGTGCGCATGGCTCGATTTTTCCTCTCAATCAGGAAAAAGCACCCTGTGGCGTGTGAAAGGGAAGACAAACACCGTCTATTTGATGGGCTCCGTCCATATCTTACCGAAGGCCGCATACCCGTTGAAGCCAGCTATGAACCGGGCTTTTCGCGACTCGCAGAGGCTTGTTCTTGAGATTCCGTTGGGAGCCGAGGATCAGCAAAAGGCGTTGCGCGACACGTTACGCGCCGGTCTTTATCCCAAGGGTGAGACGTTAAGCGAAAACCTTACGCCAGAAACACTTGCGATGCTGAAAGGGGCGCTTCCTTATTTCAATATTTCGCTGGAAAAGCTCGAGCCCTTCCGGCCCTGGCTGGTGTCCGATTTGCTACTGAATCTATATCTGGAGAAGCAGGGGTACTCTTCGGACCTGGGTATCGACATGCATTTTCTGGCTGCGGCTCAGAGGTCGAAAAAACCGGTCTCGGCTCTCGAGACAATCCGCGCTCAAACTCTCCCATTCGCCAACTTTTCCGATAAAGCAGCGGACGCGTATTTACGGGATACCTTGAGCGGATTGCCATTTACCGTGGCATGGTTTCGGGAAATGGCTGCTGCCTGGCGGGCCGGCAACGTGCCGGCGCTGGAGGCAGTCGTCCTCAGCACCCAACAAAAAGACCGCGGCTTTCACAAAACGGTTTTTACTGATCGCAATGATAATTGGATGCCCGCAATCCGAGGTTTCATCGGGCGCAAAGACAATTATCTGGTCATTGTTGGGGCGGGGCATCTGGTGGGAAGTGAAGGCGTTGTCGAGCAGCTGCGGCGATCCGGATTCCGGGTCGAACAAATGTAAACCCGCTTCTACGAGCTGTTTCCGCCTTGCACCCGCCGTCGTTGCCAGTCAAAACACCGGAATGCCTTCTTCGTGTCACAAAAAGGGTATCATCCTCGCCGGTGGAGCGGGAACGCGCCTTCATCCCCTCACACAAATCGTCTGCAAACAGCTCCTGCCGATTTATGACAAGCCAATGATTCACTATCCACTTTCCACGCTCATGTTGGGCGGGTTACGCGATGTGCTTATCATTTCCACGCCGAAGGATACGCCGAAGTTTCGCGACCTGTTCGGGGACGGGAGCCAGCTTGGAATGAATATCCAGTACGCGGAGCAGCCGACGCCGGCTGGAATTGCCCAGGCTTTTCTTATCGGTGCCGATTTTGTCGGTAATTCGGGAGTTACATTGATTCTGGGAGATAATATTTTTCACGGGAATCTGGATTTCTTTCGTGATGCGCTGGGGCTCGAGACGGGAGCGTATATCTTTGCCTATCAGGTGCGTGATCCGGAACGGTATGGCGTGGTGGAGTTTGACCGTGATGGGCGCGCAATCAGCCTGGAAGAAAAACCGCAAAAACCGAAAAGCAATTTTGCGGTGCCGGGATTGTATGTCTATGACAATCAGATCGTGGAAATCTGCCGCGGGTTGAAACCGTCCCCGCGCGGAGAGCTCGAGATAACGGATGTTAACCTCGCCTACCTGGGCAGGGAACAGCTTCGCGTGAATGTGCTCAGCCGCGGCATGGCATGGCTCGACACCGGGACACATGTTAGCCTGTTGGAAGCTTCGAACTATATTGCGACGTTGGAACACCGGCAGGGCCTGAAGGTAGCTTGCCTTGAGGAAATCGCGCTGACCCAAGGGTTCATCGGGAAAGAGGATCTGGAAAAGCTAATCGCCAGGCTGCCGAAAAGTCCTTATCGGGAGTATTTGACGACGGTTCTCAAAGAAGAGAGGCTGCAACCTCAGGGGTAAAAACGTCCCTGAACGAATGTTAGCGGCGTCGGTTGCGCGATTTGCTAATGAGCAAACTACGTTATCTTCTTCAGGAGGCGGTCAATCTCGACGTGTTTTTCAATGAGGTTTTGGATTGCCTCGATTTTCTGCCGGTCGCCAGGGACGGTTTTTACGGTCATCGAATGGATTCGGCTGGCGACGGTATAGCTGTCCAGTTCCGAAGCGATGATGGGGATGCCAGCTTCGGATAGCTGGCGGGTGAGTCTGTCGTTGGGTAGATGATCTGCGGACAAAATAAATCCAGAGACATGCAGCGGCCGCCCTTCGTGCGGGGCATGAGCGGCAATGGCCGCGCGCAGAATGTCCTCCCGGTCGCCTGGTGTGATGATGAGAGTGCCGGGGCGAAATTGCGGCGCCAGATTGGCAGAACTCATCGCTCCGATAATTACGCGGGCGACGTGACGTTGTCCCCAGTCGCGATTGCCAGAGATATAGCGCCCCGAAATCTGGTCACACACCTGTTGCAATGTCGGTTTTGAAAGCACAGGGTCGACTGGGAGTACGCCAATCAGGTCGATGCCAAGCCGCCTCAGACCGCGTCGGGCGAAGTCCGCAATATAATCAAATTTTTCTGGCAAGACTTTGTTAAGGATCACGCCGACCACTTCGACGCCTTCCTTGTCGAAGAGCGCTTTATTCAACGCAATCTCATCGATCGGCTTGCCAATGCCAGCTTTGGTGACGATGAGGACTTTGCTTTGAAGCAGGCTGGCGACGCGAGCGTTCGAAAGATCGAAAACGGAGCCAACGCCTGCGTGGCCCGTTCCTTCGATAATGGCGAATTCTTTTTCCCACGCGGCACGATCGAAGGAATTACGGATACGGGTAATCAACGCTTCGCTGCCGCCTTTTTCAATGTAACGGCGTGTAAAATCGGGCTCGACCGCGATGGGGCTCATCGCTTCCAGTGGGGTGTGGACGCGGTAGGTTTCGTCAATGAGCACAGTGTCCTCATCAATGAGTTTGCCTTCGACATCGATAAACCGCTGGCCGACCGGTTTGATGTATCCGATTCGACCGAGGCGCTTTCCGAGCGCTGCAAACAAGCCTAGAGAAGTTGTGGTCTTGCCGTCATCCTGTTGGGTGGCGGCGACAAAAATGCGAGGCGTGACAGTGTTCACGATTCGCCAATAGCAGAAAAGACAGCAGCGGAAAGGTCATTTCGATGCCTTGGTGGCTGATGTGCCAATGAGAGGGTGCCACGGATCCTCGCGCTGCTCATGCTGTGCCGCGGACACCGAGCCGCGCGCTCCGGGTGCAGCCGGGATGGATTGAGCCGGGTGCTTTCGTATTTCGAATATTGCTCCACATTCTGGGTGCCGTAACGCTTGTTTTCGGCACTGATAGTGTTCGTATTCTTGAATCGCGGAGATCGCCAAAGCCGATTGTGGCGATTAGTTTTGCGGCAAAGTCATGCGTTCCTTCCTGTTTCTTCCGATTGTCCTGTCATGGATGGTCTTTTCCAATGGTCAGGCTGTGTCGCCCTCGCCATCCCCATCGTCTTCGCCCGCAGCGAATCAGACGAGATTCTGGCGTGCCCAATTGCCTGGAGGAACATATCTCGTGGCGCTGGCCAATATCCAGGCGATTAGCACCCACGAATACACTATCGAACCATTGATACGTGTAACCGAGATGACCATCGAAACCAACGGGCCAGTGGTGGCACGCTTTTATTACATCGAGACCGGAACGCCGCAGAGCCCGGCCGGCATTGGCCAGTCTGCGATCGATTTGCTCAAAGAAAAGAGCGGACAGGCGGCTGCCGCGATAGCGGGTGTCGCTGGAGGCGGCAAACCGCCGTGGCAGCGTGTCATCAAGACCTATCCAGCGACGACGCACGCGCATACCGTCGAATACCGGCTCGATTCCAAGGAACAGGTCCAGCGGCTTTTCGATCACGCTTCGAAATGTTGGATGACAGGGAAGGGCGACGCTTTCACGCTGGATTGACTGATTTCGGTTGAACATTCGCCCGACCGCGTTTCATCGTGGATGTTCAGCCTGTGCCTGACGACCCATCCGCCTTCCAACTTTCGCCTTCGCAGCGTGACCAGCTAATGGCAGCAAAACTTCGCGTCGGCAAAAAAAGGGCCGAGCGGGGGAAGGAACTCGTCGCGCGCGGTGCAGTGCACGGTATTGCTCTCGCAGATTCCGCTGACGAGGACATCGTAACCATCATGGCAAAGGTCGATGGCAACGCCAGCGAGCCCTATGGCGTCGCTGTCGAAATCCTGCCCTCGCGGGTTGACGTTACCTGCGATTGTATGGACATCGAAGTCTGTAAACATGCTTACGCTGTCCTTCAGACACTCGTTGCCGCGCCCACTTCTGACATAAAAGGTGCGGGGCCAGCGACTTCGAACAAAACTGCCAAAGCGCCCGTTTCCCTTCGCGCACGTCTCGAAGAAGCGCTTGGTCGCAAGTTGGTTGCTCACGAAACCGATTACGTCAGCCGTATCGAAGCTGCCTATCGCAACGTCCGTGGACGAATGGAAGTCTCCGTATGGGATATGGCGGGGCTTTTGCCTTCGCAATTCGGTGGCGGATGGACGGTGTTGGAAATGTGGCCGAAACCGCCCGCATCCGTCATCGAATTCTGGCTTTATGTCGCCCGAGCCATTGAGGCCAGAGGACTTGCCTACCCGGATTTCATGAAGTCGATCACCGATTTCGGCGGGATCCAGGACACCGTGCGAGATTGGTTGCGGTCGCGGGATGTGAAGGATTGGCGGCAGCGGCTCGACGAAATCCAGACGATTCCATTTGAAACGGCCACCATGCATCTAAGGCTTCGGATCGACACCGGTGGTCTGGCGCTCGAGAGTCGCATGGACGAGGATGCCGAGTTTGTCCCGTTCCGGTCCAGACAAGCGCGGACCATTCAGGCTCAAATCGAATCCGGCGAGCTGGCACTCGGTGAAACGTCGGCAGTCATTTGGGACTACGTTGGCACGTTCGTGCTGAACAATGTTGGACTCCGGTACGATGGTCCTGGCGTCAGCGAGGCGCTTGGCCGGATCCTCCGTGTGCCGTTTCTCCGTGAAAACTTCGTGGCGTTCGATGGCACGCCCCTGGAGTTCGCGACAGCACCTTTGTGTTGGAACGTCACCACATCCGGAGAATCTCCCGAGGATTACGACATGCAGCTCCTGACCGCCACGGGCGTTCCGCCACTGAAAGTCTTACTGGTGCTGCAAGGGAAGCCGACGCTCTATCTCACCGCGAAAGTGGTCTATCCCGGTCCGCCGGCTTCGCCGCAACTCGCCGTTACCGGCAAACTGAGGATTCCAGCCGAGGTTATCGAAACGCGGGAAGGGGCTCAGGCGCTCGCCGCCCTGCAGGCACCTTTCCCGGAAAAACTGAAACAACGAATTGAGACCGTCCCGCTCCGCTTGCAAATCACTGCCGGCATTGTGGAGGGCCAGTTTCACTCGCAGGACATGGTGAATATGGAGATCCACTCGCTGTTTCCGGATGGCGTGCGCTACGAGAAATTCATCGGGGATCATTGGACTGCAGTCCGGGCAGGCGGACGTTCCAAACGCCAGCCGGAAAATCCGGACACAATCCGCCTCGTGGATCGGTCGCGTCTTGCAGTCGCTACGCGGATTTTTACGGATCTGCCTGGTCAGTGGTCGGCAAGCGGCGGTGAATTTCTTCTGCGGATCACGAAAAAATTTCCCGAGCAGTTCGCGGATTGGTTGAAAGCCTTGCCGCCGGAGATCGATCTCCAGTTGGATAAGGCACTCTCCAGTCTCCAAGCGAATCCGCTGACTGCGCGATTTAATCTGGAAGTCATCGAAGCGGGCGTCGACTGGTTTGACGTCAGGACCGCCCTTAGCGTCGAGGAGACCGACCTAACCATGGAGGAGATCAACCTTCTGCTGAAGGCCGGCGGAAAGTATGTCCGGCTTGGGGCGAAAGGCTGGCGCCGGCTGGCATATGAACTTTCGCCGGAGGACGACACGGCACTCGCGCATCTCGGCTTGAGCGCAGCCGATTTAAATGGAGAAACGCAGCGGCTCCATGTGTTGCAGCTTTCCAGCGAGAAAGCCCGGAAGTTCTTACAGGAACCGGATGTCGCCCGAATCGAGCGCCGTGTTAGCGAAATCCGGACTGCCGTCGCTCCGGAGGTTCCTGCGGTGATCCAGGCAATACTGCGTCCCTACCAGATCGAAGGTTTTCATTTTCTTGCCTATCTTGCCGAGAATCGGTTTGGCGGGATCCTGGCGGACGACATGGGGCTGGGAAAAACGATCCAGACACTAACATGGATCGCATGGCTGCGAGAACAAGCGGGGAGAACCGGATCCCGTGTACTGGTTGTTTGTCCAAAATCCGTAACTGACAACTGGGCATCGGAAACGGAGCGATTCTATCCGGGACTTCGCGCCGCGCCATGGCGGAGTAAGGAGAGGGAAAAGTTGCTGGCGCACATCAAGGACCACCATCTCACCGTGCTGAACTATGCTCAGCTTCGGACACACGAGAAGACTTTGCAGGGTGTCGATTGGCTGGCTGTTATCCTCGACGAAGGGCAGTTCATCAAGAATCCCTCCTCGCAGACTGCTCAGGCGGCACGCGGACTCCGGGCAGATCACCGCCTGGTGCTAACAGGGACGCCTGTGGAAAACCGCTTGATGGATTTGTGGAGTCTTATGTCTTTTGCCATGCCGGGCGTTCTTGGAAATCAGGCTAAATTCAACGAACTTTTTAACGAAAAGAAAGACGCGCTCGCGATACGGCGCCTGGCATCCAGGGTTAGGCCATTTTTACTAAGACGAACAAAAAAAGAAGTCGCTACAGACCTCCCGGATCGCGTTGAGGAGGATCTGCATTGCGAAATGGAAGGCGCGCAACTGACCCGTTATCGCGCAGAGCTTAAGGTTGCCCGGCAAAAACTGCTCAAGATCAAGACTGCGCGACAGCTCGACAAGGATCGTTTTAATATATTAACCTCGCTCTTGCGGCTTCGCCAGATTTGCGCACATCCGGGTCTGGCTGACGCGGAGTTGGTGGACGCGGCGAGCGCGAAGGAGGATGCGCTGTTCGACCTGCTGGAGCCCCTTATCGAAGAGGGGCACAAGGTGCTGGTGTTCAGCCAGTTCGTAGCCATGCTGGACCGGCTGCGTGAAAAAGTGGATGCGCGGAAATGGAGTTCGTTTTTTCTGGCTGGCGGGACGGAGAATCGGGGAAGTCTCGTTGATCAATTCCAGAACCACGACGGTGGGGCTGTGTTTTTGATTTCGCTTCGAGCTGGAGGCTTTGGACTGAATCTAACCAGCGCCAGTTATGTGGTGCTTTATGACCCATGGTGGAATCCTGCGGTGGAAAGCCAGGCTATCGATCGAACGCACCGCATCGGGCAGGTAAACAAGGTGATCGCCTATCGTCTGATTACTCGCGATTCCATTGAGGAAAAAATCCGTAATCTGCAGAAGTCGAAGGGCGCGCTGGCGCAGGATATTCTCGGGGAGGAGAATTTTGTAAAAACGTTGACGCTGGAAGATTTCCAGTTCCTGTTCGGCGACAGTTAGTTAGCCCAGCTTCGACAGGATGTATTCGAAACTATCTGAAAGGGCCAGCCAGCTGGCGGCGATGACATTGTCGGACACGCCAACGGTGCTCCAGGTTTCGCAGCCGTCCGTGCTGTCGATCAATACGCGGGTTTTTGCTGCGGTGCCGAAATTCTGACTGCTAATGATGCGGACTTTGTAGTCTTCCAGTTGCACTTTCTCGAGCACAGGATAGAACGGGATCAGAGCTTTTCGCAGGGCAGCGTCCAGAGCGTTGATCGGACCGTGGCCCTCAGCTACGGTGTAGGTCTGCGTTCCCTGGATATCGAGTTTGACCGTGGCCTCGCACGTCTGGAAGTCGTGGGTGCTGAAGTGGCGGTAGGTAGTGTGATAGACTAACAGATCCCAATGTGGAGTATGCTTTTCCAGCGCTTTGCGGATTAACAATTCGAAGGAAGCATCAGCGGCTTCGAATTCGTAGCCTTCGTTTTCGAGGCGTTTGACCTCCGACAGGACTTTGGTGACCTCAGGGGAACCCTTTGGAAGGTCGAAGCCCATTGAGGCGGCTTTTACCAGGATGTTGCTCTGGCCGGACATGTCGGAGATGACGATGTTTTGTCGGTTGCCGACTGCTGTCGGATTTACGTGTTCGTACGAGCGCGCCAGCTTTTGCACGGCGTGGACGTGCAAGCCACCCTTGTGTGTGAAAGCCGCCGCGCCAACGTACGGAGCGCGGATGTCGTGGGGAACGTTCGCGATTTCATCGACGAAAAGCGAAAGTTCCCTAAGCCGTGTTAGATCCGGCACGACCGGGAGATGCATCTTGAGCTGCAGGTTGGGGATGGTGGTTGTTAGATTGCAGTTGCCGACGCGTTCACCGTATCCGTTGATGGTACCTTGGATCTGAATGGCGCCAGCGCCCACGGCAGCAAGAGCGTTGGCGACGCCGAAGCCCGAGTCGTTGTGGGTGTGGATGCCGACTGGCGCGGCTAGAGCGGTTACGACTTCGCGGGTGATATGTGCGACTTCGTGGGGAAGCGAGCCGCCGTTGGTGTCGCAGAGAATCACGAGGTCGGCACCGGCGGCGTGGGCTGCACGCACTGTGTCGAGGGAATAGGCCGGATTTTCCTTGTAACTGTCAAAGAAATGCTCAGCGTCGTAAAAAGTCTCGCGTCCCTGCGCTTTCAAATAGCGGAGGGTATCGGCGATCATCGCGAGATTTTCTTCCGGGGTGATGTTGAGCACTTCGGTGACGTGCATAAGCCACGTCTTGCCCACGATGGTGACGACCGGCGTTCTGGCATCGAGGAGCTGGCGGACTTGCGGATCGTCTTCGACCTTCATTTTTGCCCGGCGCGTACTGCCGAACGCTGCAATCTTGGCACTTTTCCAAGTGCGTTTCGCGGCTTCTTCGAAGAACGCCGCGTCTTTTGGGTTGGAGCCCGGCCAGCCGCCTTCGATGTAATGGACGCCAAATGCGTCCAGTTTTTCGGCGACCCGAATCTTGTCCGCTACACTGAACGAAATGCCTGTTCCCTGGGTTCCATCGCGCAGGGTGGTGTCGTAGATTGTAACGGGCGGGGTGGCCTGTGGGTTCATTTTTGGGTGGAGCGGGGGGAGTGACTAAAGCCGGAAAGGGCCCGCGCGCAAGGGGCCTGGTCGATCTTACTTGTAATCGATCCTCCTTTTCATGGCCTGCTTCCTACTCTGAAAACGAGGAACCGATGGAACGAGTGAGGAGCAAAGACTGACTACGATTGTGAGTAAGAGTAAGGTTCTATTTGCCGATGCAAAACGTGCTGAAGATCTTGCCGAGAATTTCTTCTGTGTCGACGCGGCCAATCACTTCGCCGACGGCGTCGAGAGCGCTGTGAAGTTCGACAGCGATGAATTCGACAGGGATCTGACATTGCAATCCGGTGATCGCGGCGCTGCAGCCGGCGATGGCGTGGCTCAGGCAGGCCTTGTGGCGGGCGTTAATCGCAACGGAGACGTTTTCCAGCGTGAGATCGTCACCGAAAATTTTTGCGGAAATCCGGGCACGGAGAACTTCAAAACCGGTATTTGCCGTGCAGCTGATCGGAACGGCTGCGGTTCCTTGCCAGCCGGAATCGATCTGCAAATCGCTTTTGTTGAGGATGATAAGTGTGCGCGGATCGTCTGGAAAAGCGCTGGGTGGCGGTTCGCTGGCGTCGAAAACGTGGAGAATCAGATCGGCTTGGGCGAGAGCGTTGCGGCTCCGCTCGATGCCGAGCTTCTCCAAGTGGTCGTCGGTGTCATCGCGAATGCCAGCCGTATCGATCAAGCGAAGCGGGATGCCGCCGATGTTGACGTGTTCTTCGATGGTGTCGCGCGTGGTGCCGGGTGTGGCACTGACGATTGCCCGGTCGAACCCAGTGAGAATATTCAGCAAACTACTTTTACCGACATTCGGCGCGCCGTGGATGACGGTGCGAACCCCTTCGCGGAGGAGACGCCCTTGGTCTGCGGTTGCGACGAGGGTTTCCATGTCCCGCTTTGTCGTCCGGATGCGGTTGAGGATGATTTCTCCGGTTTCCGGTTCGATATCCTCGTCAGGAAAATCGATATAAGCCTCGACGTGAGCGAGGATTTCCAGCAGCGCCTGGCGTAGGGCAGCCACCTGTTGGCCAAGTCGGCCGGCAAGTTGTTCCTGCGCGGCGCGGAGCGCGAGGTCCGTCTGGGCACGAATGACGTCCATGACAGCCTCAGCCTGCGTGAGATCCATCTTGCCGTTCGTGAAGGCGCGGAGGGAAAACTCGCCCGGTTCAGCTACGCGTGCGCCTGCGCGAATAAGTGCGTCGAGAATTTTGCGTGTGACCCATAGCCCACCGTGGCAATGGATCTCTGCCATATCTTCGCCCGTGAAACTCTTGGGAGCTTTGAAAACAACCGCGAGCACGTCGTCGATTACAGCACCATTTTCTTCGATTCGACCACGGGACAGCATGCGCGGCTGCGGTGTTGGGCCGCCAAAGACTGAGCCCAGAATCGGCAACGCTTGCGGCCCACTGATGCGGATGACAGCGATGGCGCCCTCCCCGAACGGCGTTGAAATGGCAGCGATGGTGTCGATCATGGAAGGTTAAAAATCACGTGTTAGTCTGCGTTTGACAGTCCAAAGTCGTACCCTAAAAGGTTGAACTCCAACTTTCCAGTTCCGTGGGATGGATTACGGTCCTGTTGTGTTCCGATTCTTTACCCAGATCTTCCTTTACGGTTTTACCCTGGACGCGATGTTCTCGTTTTGGGCGGATTTTTATCAAATTACGTCCGGCCCGCTGTCTGATCTGCGGAATTTGATTGCTCTTGGCGTTCTCGCATTGGGGCTGTTTTTATTCGTGGCAACCCTCTTTACCGGACGCGTTTCCAAACGGCTCGTGGTGGCACCGGCACTGTTTCTCGTTTGGGCGACGTTTGCCGGCGCGTTTCCGTTTCCGATGTTTTATCTGGAGAATGCCGGGTTGATTTTGAGCGGGGCGCAGGTCGCCATCTCCGCCGCGCATTGGATCATCTTCTGGCGCTGGCATGGGAATCACGGGGCGCCGGGTTTTCATGATCCAGGGTTGGACGAGGGACGCACGGGTTTTGTATGGAAGCGATTTTTTGGAATGGGCGCACTGACGGCTGTGGTTTTGCCGCTGCTGGCTGTATGCGGTTTTCTGGCGTTTGGGTGGGCGCAGCTGGAACGGGTCAGTGGCGGGTACGTTCGAATCCGGCCGACGGGGATTTATATTGCGCGGGCCAGTTTTGTGAAGGATACGAAGCAGGTCGCCCTCGACGGAATGATGCACATTGCACAAGCCGGATTCTATGAAAAAGCGGGCTGGGAGGCGAATGGTCCGAGGACACTAGTGTTGCTCGAAGGTGTGACAGATCATGATGGGCGGATGCCGACCGGCATCGGGATGGATAAAATGGCGAGAGTCCTGGGGCTGGCTTCGCAGATGGAGGATGGTTATTACCGCCAAACACTCGATGCAGTGCGCGCAAAACAACCTGCGAAAGGTCCAGTGGCGAAAGAGGCGGTCCCTATTGAAGATGATGTCGATGTGAAAATGGCGGATGTCGACGTCAGCGCGTTTCAGCCGGGGACACTGAATTATTTGAACGCGATGGGAACGGTTTTGCGGTCGGGTGATCCGATGAATTTCATCCGTGCCGTGACGGATCCAACGTCGCCGCTCTCCAATGAAACGATTGCCAGGGGCGTGATGAAGGACGTGTTGACGATGCGGAACGCTCATTTGATCCATGAAATCGATGCTGGCCTGGCGACGCACGAGCGGATTGTCGTGCCATGGGGCGCGCTCCATCTGGCGGAGATCGAGCAACATCTGTTGAAACTCGGCTTCACCCGGACTGAGCGGGTTGAAAAGCCGGCGATTTTGTTTTTCGGGCGGAAGAGCTAGCCTAAAACGGAATAGGAATCACCGCGGAGAACACAAAGAACGCAGATACTTCTCCCATTTCAGTGACGCGGTCTTTTGTGGCGGGAGGGCACACCCTGCATTCGATTTGCCAACGCTGCTGCATTGGGGTAATCAGCGGTTCATGGGAGTTTCCGAACCAGTCACGGCGCTCACGGAGGAGGAATACCTCCGGATCGAGCGGACCGCGGAATATAAGAGCGAGTATTACGCAGGCGAGATGTTTTCCATGGCTGGGGGCAGTCCGTCGCACAGTCTCATCATTCTAAACACTTTCCGATTCCACGGAAGCGTATGATCGCGGCAAGAAATTTGAGCATTATAGGACAATTGCCGCTTTTCGGGAATATGTGCTCGTTTCGCAGCGGACCGCGCTGGTCGAAGTGTTCCTGCGTCAGCCCGATGAAACGTGGAAACTGACCGTTTATCGCGGCTTGAAAGCCGTGGCTCGACTGGAATCCATCGAGGCGGAATTGCCGCTGGAGGAAGTCTACTACCGCGTTGAATTCCAGCCTGAAGCCGGAACCGGCATGCCGGGCTGATTATCCTGCGCTGGCTCAGCTGTCCTCCGCTGTAGCGGCAGGCTATGTCTGTCAATGACCGTCGTGTCTTGAGTGGTCGGCGCTCACAGAGCACTGCTGCAACGGGTTTCGCTAACCGAAGACGCCCAGGTTGTTCACCCTCGGCTTCTGGGCCAGGCTTGACCCATATGAAAACCACGTTCGATTTGCCTGGACGACCTGCTCATCAAAGCCAAGGCCGTTGCCGCCCGGCGCCGCACAACCCTTAAAGCCATTGTTGAACACGCCTTGCGCCGCGAAATCATGCAGCTCCCCGAGCCGGATGAACACAGTCTCCTCGTGCGGAAAGAAAATGGCCTTCTATGCCTGCGCAAGAGGGGCGTCACCGTCACGACGGAAATGATCCGCCAGCTGATGGACGGGGAGAGCATTTGATCATGTTTCTTCTGGATGTGGAATCTGCGACTATGCGACTAGCGTGCTGTCATCCACCGACTTCCAGGGCGCTCTCTATAAGAAAACCAGCTATCGAACGCTTCTTCTGGGACCTGACCGTCAACAGCATCCGCAGTGGAGTATTCCGCAGTGTCGAGGAAGTCACCCATGCTATCAACCAACACACTGCCGCTCACAATGATGCCCCGAAACCTTTCATCCTTCCTGGGATTGCCTCAAGTGGCCGAACGCGAGGAACCACCGGGAATGATTCCCTATGGCGGCGCCTCGCGTCTTGTGACACGGCTTCTCCCAAGGTGTGGATGGATGCCTACCTGGCTGCGTTCGCGATTGCCGGAGGCCTGCGCATGGTGACCCTGGACCACGATTTCAAAGCCTTCGTGGAGCAGGGTCTCGATTTGCGCCTGCTTATCCCTTGACGCCATCTCCACGAAGGAGCGGATCAAGGAAAAACCAATGAACATCCGGTTCCCTTGGGCGGTCTGGTGCTTTTTCGCGAAATCTTAGCCGCAATGATGCAGTTCGGTTCGGAATCACCGCCAAGACGCGGAGACGCCAAGCGGAAAGGAATCGCTGGCATGCAGAATGCCTTGCCCGTTTGGTGAGCGCCTTTTCCCCCAGAACGTTCGAGTTGCCATCATGGCGTCCTGGCGGTGGGAGAGTCTATCGGGGATCAATGTGCGGCAGCGGGTTCTGGCTCCGGCTCGGGGTGGTCTTCGAGGGCACCGTTGGATCTTTTCTTTCCGCCGGTGAGTTTGCGGATGACGACGTAGAAGACCGGGGTCAATAGGAGGCCAAAAAACGTAACACCGATCATGCCGGCGAAGACGGTCGTGCCCAGGGATTGGCGGCTTTCGGCGCCCGGGCCCTTGGCCAAAACCAGCGGCAATACGCCCAAGATGAACGCGAATGACGTCATCAAAATCGGGCGCAAACGCAGGCGACAGGCTTCGATGGCTGCGTTGATGATGGACTTGCCGGTGTCTTCCTGTTGTTTGGCGAATTCGACGATTAGGATGGCGTTTTTACATGCCAACCCGACCAGCACGACAAAGCCGATCTGTGTGAGGATATTGTTGTCCATTCCCCGGAAATAAATACCGGCGACCGCCGAGAGCAGGCACATTGGAACGATGAGAATGATGGCGAACGGCAAGGACCAGCTTTCGTATTGCGCCGCAAGCGTCAGGAAAACGAACAGCACGCAAAGCGGGAAAATGTAGACGGCGGTATTGCCGGCAAGGCGTTCCTGGTAGGCGATGTCGGTCCACGCCAGGAACATCCCTTGCGGAAGCACCTGTTTCGCCAGGCTTTCCATTGTATCGAGCGCCTGACCGGAGCTGTATCCGACGGCCGTGTCGCCCTGGATCGGCGCAGCGTTGAAAAGGTTGTAACGCTCCAGACGATTCGGACCGACAATGCGTTTCATTTCAACGAGTGATCCGAGCGGAACCATTGCGCCGGAAGTGCTGCGCACTTTGAAGAGGCGGACATCATCCGGGCTGTCGCGGAACTGGCTGTCCGCCTGTGCCGTCACACGGAAGGTGCGCCCGTAGAGATTCAGATCGTTGACGTAGCTCGATCCGAGATATGTCTGCAGTGCGCCAAAAACATCCGCCAGCGGTACGCCGAGCATCTTGGCTTTGGTTCGGTCGATATTCGCGTAGAACTGCGGAGTCCCGGTCTGGAACGTGGAAAAGACGGAGCGCAGCCCCGGTTCTTTTCGTGCGGCACCAATGAGCGCGTCGCTGGCCTGCGACAGGGCGGTGATCCCAGCGTTGGCGCGATCCTGCACCTGCAGCTTCCAACCTCCACCGGTGCCGAGACCGCGGATGGGTGGCGGCGGGATGGCGGTAATGCGTGCCTCTTGAATGCCGCTGAGTTGTTTTTGAAGCACGGCCTGGATCGCAAATGCGTTCTGGCCGGGATGTTTTTCGCGCTCATCAAAAGGCTTCAGCGGTGTGAAAACAGCGAACGAATTCGGCGAGTTCGTGCGCGTCGCGCCGGAAAAGCCAACAATCGCCACCGTGCCGTTGATGCCGGGGACTTTTAAAGCAATTTCCTGCACCTTGCGTGCGACGGCATCCGAGCGCTCCAGCGACGAGCCTTCTGGAAGCTGACCGTCAATGATCAGATAGCCCAAGTCCTGGGCCGGAATGAAACCGGTGGGCACTGTTTTGAAACCGACATAGGTAAGTGCCAGAAGCCCTGCATAGATAAAAAGGGCGAAGCCTGTTCGCCGTAAAATCCCCCGAATTATGCCGGAGTAACCGTGTGCGGATTTTGTAAACAGGCTGTTGAAGCTGCGGAAAAACCAGCCGAGCGAGCCATTTAAAAAGCGGGTGAACCAGTCCGGCTTCGCGTGATGAGGCTTCAGAAGCAGCGTCGTGAGCGCCGGGCTGAGTGTTAGGGAAACGGTCGCCGAGATTACCGTCGAGACTGCGATGGTGAGCGCGAACTGCCGGTAAAATTGTCCCGTGATGCCGGCCAGAAATGCCGTTGGAACGAACACCGCGGCCAGCACCAGAGCGATCGAAACAACCGCGCCGCCCACTTCCTCCATCGCTTTGCGAGAGGCATCGCGTGGGCTAAGTCCTTCGGCGATATGCCGTTCCACGTTTTCGACGACTACGATGGCGTCATCGACCACGATGCCGATGGCGAGCACGAGGCCGAAGAGCGACAGGTTGTTCAACGAAAATCCCAGCGCCGCCATCGCCGCAAATGTTCCGATCAACGAGACGGGAATGGCGATCAGCGGGATTAATGTGGACCGCCACGACTGCAGAAAGGCCAGCACGACGATGACGACCAAAATCGCCGCTTCGAAGATCGTGTGATAAACGGCATTGACCGATTCCGAAATGAAGACCGTGGGATCGTAAATGATGCGATATTGCATGCCGGGCGGGAAATTCTGGGCCAGCTCAGACATGGTTTTCCGAACTTCCTGGGCGGTTTTCAGGGCATTTGAACCGGGCAATTGCGAGATGCCGATACCGACGGCAGGCTGGCCGCTGAGATAGCTGTTTGTCGTGTAGTTTTGGGCTCCGAGGGCGACGCGGCCGACATCGGTGAGATGCACGATGCGGCCGTCGGCCCCGGTTTTGACGACAATTTTCGAGAACTCATCCGGCTCAACCAGACGACCTTGCGTCATGACTGTAAACTGGAACGCCTGATGGCCATTCACCGGCGGCTGACCCAAGGCCCCGGCGGCGACCTGGATGTTTTGTTCCTGAAGCGCAGCGAGAACGTCCGCCGGTGTGAGATTGAGCGCGCCCATTTTTTCGGGATCGAGCCAGATGCGCATGCTGTAATCGCGCGCGCCGAAAACGTTGACGCTGCCGACGCCCTCGATACGACTCAGAACGTCCTTGATCTGAATGTTGACGTAGTTGCTGAGGTAGAGTTGATCAAATGTGCCATCCGGCGAGATCAAGTGTGCGACAAGAAGGAGATCCGGTGAACTTTTCCTGGTTATAACACCCTGGGCGCGAACGGCTTCCGGCAATCGCGGCTCGGCGATGGCGACCCGATTTTGCACGAGAACCTGCGCTTCGTTGATGTCGGTGCCGAGCTTAAAAGTCACAGTGATCGTGACCTGCCCGTCCGGCGTGGAGATGGAGTTGAGGTAAAGCATGTCCTCGACCCCGTTGATCTCCTGTTCGATGGGTTGGGCGACTGTGTTCGCCAGCGTCTCAGGACTGGCGCCTGGGAAACTGGCGGTCACCTGAATAGTTGGCGGGACGACGTCCGGATATTGCGAGACCGGCAAATTGAAATATGCCACCGCACCGACGATGACGATGATGATGGAAATGACCGAAGCGAAAATCGGGCGGTCGATGAAGAAATGGGAAAATTTCATGGCGGGTACCCTCGTTATTTCCGATCTGAAAGCGCGTTTTTGCCTGGGACCGCGCCCGGATTCATTGGCACCGGATCTTGTGCGCCGATGATTTCGTCCACGGATTTTTCGGTCGGTTTCAGCGGCAGACCTGGTCGGGCGCGCTGCATTCCGATGGCGACGACGCGATCGGCGGTCGTAAGCCCTTTTCGGATCACACGGAGGCCGTCCACGATCGGGCCGAGCTCGACCTTGGTGTAAACCGCTTTGTTATCCGGACCAACGGTCATGACGTATTGCTGGGATTGATCCGCTCCAATTGCCTGATCAGGAAGCAAGATCGCTTTGCCGGGATCGCGACCCGGAATGCGAACGCGTGCGAAGAGGCCGGGTGTCAATTTCAGGTCCGAATTCGAAAATACGCCGCGAAGCTGCACAGTGGCTGTGTCGCGATCGAGGCGGTTGTCGATGAAATCGAGCTGACCCTTGTGATCGAAAGCTGATTCGTTGCTGAGTTGAAGTTCGACCGGCGTGTCCGGCGCGGCGTCCTCCAGATCGGGATCCGTGGATTTCAATTTCGTCGTCAGCATATTCTGGTATTTCAAAAATGACGCTTCATCGACTTCGAAATAGGCGTAGATCGGGTCCAGGGACGTGATGGTCGTGAGCAGGGTGGAAGTGTCCGCGCCGCCACCAACGAGGTTGCCTATGCTGACATAATGCCGGCTCACGCGTCCTGAGACTGGAGCGCGAACCTGAGTGAAATCGAGGTTGAGTCGGGCCGTTTCGAGATTGGCCTGTGCGGAGGCTACCTGTGCTTCGCCGACTTTGTAGTTGTTGATTTGATTATCGAGTTCCTCCTGGGCGACGACGTTCTTTTTTCGGAGATCCTGTGATCGGTTGAGATTTGTCTGGGCGAGTGCGCGCTGCGCCTCGGCCTGTTTGAGAGAGGCTTCGGCGCCGTTCAACGCGGCCTGATAGGGACGCGGATCGATGACAAAAAGCAGGTCACCTTTCTTAACCAACGATCCGTCTTTAAAATTGATCGATTCAAGGTAGCCGCTCACACGGGCACGGATCTCGACGGTCTCAGGTGCTTCGAGCCGCCCGGTAAAGCCGTCCCATTCCTGGACTTCTTTCTCGATAGGACGAACAACGGTTACGTCGGTCAGTGGGACTGCGGTGGCTGGTGGCTTGCGCCCGCAGCCCGCAATCAACAGAGCCGAAATTGCGATGAAACAACACGAAAAACGCAGGGCAGGTGGCAGGTTCATAGAGTGGTAGTTTTTGAAAAAGCCGGGGGGAAACTGTCTGACTATTGAGCCGAAGCTCCATCGAGCCACAAACTCGTTACAAATTCCGCCTGGGTGGAAAGCGGCACACTGCCGTCGCCCTTCAACCAATGCCGCGTCAACATCGCGATCATTCCGTGAAGCGCAATCGCGAGCTGCTTCGTGTCTCCGGTCCGGATGACACCCCTGCGTTGGCCATCAGCAATTAAACCTCCGATGAAAGCAATGTACTCACACTTGATTCCGTTGATTGCCTCCCACGGCCCTTGCTTCAAATCGGCGTCCAGATACATGCGCTCCCGCGAATAGATCTGGAGGAAATTGCGGTGCGCTTCCGCGAATGCCATGTGCTCTTTGACGAGCAGGCCGAGTGCGGCGCGGGGGTTGTCTCGCAGTTTGTCGACCACCGGGCAAACCGTGGCAACGAGCTGCTGCATCTTGCGCTCAAAAACAGCTGCGTAGAGCGCCTCCTTGTTCTTGAAATAAATATAGAGCGTTCCCGTGGCGTATTCCGCTGCCGCCGCGATGCTTTCCATGGAGGCATTTTCAAAACCGTTCTCGGCGAACACAGCTTCCGCAGCCGCAAGCAAATCGTCGAGCCTGCGCTGGCGCTCTCGCTCGCGTCGCGAAGGGGGGCGGGCGGTATGTGATGGTTTGTTCACTTTTATGAATGGTGGTTCACAAACTGCCCACCCACAAAAGCACACCCGCCCTGGAGTGCAACTTCAGGAAGCTTTCGAGGCGTTCGTCGATCTGTTCTAAATAGACTGCCGAATCTCTCTCGCAGCCCTTTTGCCGGATTCCATCGCTCCGTGCACGGTGCCGCTGCTTCCTCCGGTGTCCGTCGCCTCGCCTGCAAAGAAGACCTTGCCATCCAACGACTTGGCGAGCGCCACTCGATGTTCCGGCAAGGTGTCCGTCGTCGGATAGCTATAAAGCCCGCGCACAAATGTTTCTGCTCCCCAGTCCGCGACGAAACCGTTCTCAAATGATCGTGTTGCGATCCCTGAGCCAAAAATTTCATCCAATTCTTTCACGGCAAACTCAACCGGATCGATACCAATCCTCGCCAACGTTTCCGCCTTGGAACCTCCGATAAACGCCGTTAACACGGCAGCGTCTGGCGATTTTCCCTTACCTGGAGCCCAGAACTGCGGCAAAAGACCGTCCGCGTGAAGGAAATACATGTTTTCGTCCCAAAATCGGATCCGGAACTTGAGCAAAATTTTCATGCCCGTATCCATCCCGATCGACTGGAGCGCGTTCGCTTTTTCTGCTGGTAGCACCGGATCGAAATCCACGATTCCAGCTCGCAACGCCGCGACCGAAGCAGTCACGATGACCGCTCTTGCCTCGATGCGTTCTCCATCTGCGAGGCGTACTGCTGGCGAACGCTGCCAGTCAATCGCCTTAACGATCGTCTTCCGCCGGATCCGATCGTTCAACCGTGCAATGAGGGGTTCGAACAACTCCAAATACCTGCCGCGCAGTGTGTAGTTCGTCTCGCGAGCCTCCCAGCCCCTTTCGTAGTTCGTAAATCCGCGTATCGCCAGCCGGTCCAATGTCGTCCCGTGCTCCACGCCCAATCGCGAATCCAGATAGTGCCAGGTCCGTCGTGGAAAATGCGACCGAATGAGATATTCCTGGACCGTCCAATTTTCGCCATTGTAGAAACCCAATCGATCGATAAGCCCGAATGCGCGAGCCACGTCCGAGTCTTTTGCAGCTTGATCGAGAAATCGCAGCTCTCCATCGAGCCGCAGCATGTCATTCGTCGAGAAATGCTGCAGCGTTTCGATTTTTGATCCGAACGATTTCGCCAGAGTCTGCACGGCATTGACCGGTCCGTGGATTTCCTCCGCGCCCAACTCAATCGGAAAATCGGCAAATCCTTCGAGTGCACGAACCCTTCCGCCGACCTGGTCTGTCGCCTCCAGGATCACACATTCCATCCCCGCATCCGTGAGCATCTCGGCCGCGCATAGCCCTGCGACACCGGCGCCGATGATGAGAATGAGGTTCGCCATGTGCGCCCGTTGTTATCCTGAAAACGGGACGCTGAAAACGATTAACCGGCGGCCTAATGGCAGATAATGCTTTCCCCCGTTTCCGCGTTTGACTCCCGACTCATGAATACGCCATTTTGCAGGCCCTATGGCCTCATACGACCTCATTGTTATCGGTGCCGGACCTGCCGGATACGTCGCTGCAATTAAAGCCGCGCAACTCGGCAAAAAGGTTGCCTGTGTCGAGAAAGAGCGCGGCGGCGGCACGTGCAACAACTGGGGCTGCATCCCCACTAAGGCGCTTCTCAAAAACGCCGAACTTTACCACTCCATCACGCATCGTGCCGAAGAATTCGGTCTCAAAGTCGACGGCGTTTCGTACGATTGGGATAAAATCATCAAACGGTCGCGTGTTGTAAGCGATAAAGGCGCCGCCGGCGTCGATTACCTTTTCAAAAAAAATAAAATCGATTCCATTCGCGGCGAGGCTTCCGTCGACAAGCCAGGCCAGGTCAAAGTGAAACTCGCCGACGGCAAGGAGGAGACCCTCACTGCTCCGAAAATCCTTATCGCGACGGGGTGCGTCTCGCGGCCGCTGCCTGGGCTTGATTTTAACGGGACAACCGTCATCGGCTCCAAGGAAGCGCTCGCCCTTCCTACACAGCCGAAATCCATTGCCATCATCGGCGCTGGCGCAATTGGCGTGGAGTTTGCCTATTTCTTCAACGCCTTCGGCAGCACGGTTACGATTATCGAAATGTTGCCGAACTTGTTGCCAATCGAAGACACGGAAGTCTCGCAGGCATTGGAAAAGGCATTCGCCAAACAAGGCATTACCGCATTGACCGGTCACAAGACCACCAAGACCGAAGTTAGTGACAAGGGCGTCAAGATCACCGTCGAGGATGCCAAAGGCGCATCCAAAGTCGTGGAGGCCGACATCGTTCTCATTGCCATCGGCATCCAGCCACTCCTTCCCGGGGGGTCGCTGAAATTCGAATCGGTGAAGGGTTACATCCAAACCAATGACCGCTACGAAACCAGCGTCCCCGGTATTTACGCTGCTGGCGACATTATTGGACCACCATGGCTCGCGCACGTTGCCAGTTACGAGGCCGTTCAGGCGGTCGAAGGTATGTTTGTCCCGGGATTCAAGCCGAAAAAAGTGACCATTTTCCCCGGGTGCACCTATTGCCACCCGCAGGTCGCCAGCGTTGGACTTACCGAACGCGCGGCGAAGGAAAAGGGCCTGAAATTCAAGGTGGGCAAATTCCCGTTCTCCGCTTTGGGCAAGGCTCGGGCGATCAGCGAAAGCGATGGATTTGTAAAACTCGTTATCGGCGAACCGCATGATCGGATCCTGGGGGCGCACATCATCGGCGCGGAAGCCACCGAGCTGATTGGCGAACTTGGTCTGGCCATCAATTCGGAACTGACTTTGGAGGAGATCGAAGCCACGATTCACGCGCACCCGACGTTGAGTGAAGGCGTGAAAGAAGCCTCCGAAGTGGCTGGGGGGCGGGCGATCCACATTTAGGAGAGGCTGAAGGCAGCGCCATTCTTATATAGGTCCTATTAGTCCATAGGACCTATAATTTTCTCTTGTCTCGCTAGAACTTTCAGTCTTTACTGAAAGCATTATGAGTGATGCCTCTGTGGATCCTGCTGGCGAGCTCCATACTGCACGCGACGAGTTCGTCGCCCAGTGGGGGGCCATCGGCAATGCATGGGGGATCAACCGCACGATGGCTCAAATCCACGCGTTGCTCATTACCGCACCCGCGCCGATGAGCACGGACGAAGTCATGGATGACCTCAAAATCAGCCGGGGCAACGCCAACGGTAATCTGCGTGAACTCGTGAGCTGGGGCCTGATCCGCAGCGTCCTACGTAGGGGCGACCGCAAGGAGTATTTCGAGGCGGAGAAAGACGTTTGGAAGATGTTTTGCGCCATCACGCGTGAACGCCGCCGGCGAGAGGTTTCCCCCGCCATCGACGTTCTTCGCAACGTCGTCGCCCGTTCTGCCAGCATCGAGTCTCCCGCCGCTGCCGCTTTCAACGAGCAAGTTGCCACAATCCTCAGCTTTCTGGAGACCGCCGACAGCGTCATGGAAAAAGTCGCCCGCTCCGAGCAAAACTCCATCCTGCCTTGGGCGCTCAAATTCCTCAAATAACACGCCTTTTTATTTAGCCATTACTTTCAGTTCTTCCTGAAACTCTCATTCTTATGATTCCTCGAAAACTCATTATCCCCGGAGGCTACGGTTATTTAGGCCGCTTCCTCACAAAATATCTGGCCGGTCACGGCCATGAAGTCGTCGTGCTGACTCGGAACTCTGTCCTTGGAGGGACCGCGCGCCAAAGTCGGAGTGACGCCTCTGACACGGAAATACGTTGTGTCTCTTGGGACGGAACGACGCCCGGGGCATGGATCACCGAACTGGAAAACGCCGACGCCGTCATCAATCTCGCCGGACGCAGCGTTAACTGCCGCTATAATCGTTGCAACAAACAAGTGATCTATGATTCCCGGCTCAAATCGACAGCGGTGTTAGGTAAGGCCATCGCCGCGTGTTCGCATCCTCCGAAAGTATGGATCAATAGCAGTACCGCGACCATCTACCGCCATGCGGAGGATCGCGAGATGGACGAACTGACAGGCGAAATCGGCCACGGCTTTTCGGTAGATGTCGCACAAAAATGGGAGGCTGCTTTGAACAACGCACAAACTCGGCAGACCCGCAAAGTCGCTCTTCGCAGCGCGATGGTCATGGGGCCTGGAAATGACGGCGTTTTCGAAGCGTTTCATCGGTTGGTAAGATGGAAGTTAGGTGGAGCACAGGGGAATGGACGCCAGTTTGTTTCCTGGATCCACTGGCAGGATTTCGTCAGGGCCATTGAATGGATCATCGAAAACGAATCGTTGAGTGGTCCCGTGAATGTCGCGTCGCTGAAGCCTCTAACGAACCGCGAGTTCATGAAAACATTGCGCGAAGCCGACCGCGAAAGCATAGGTCTTTCCACGCCCGGCTGGCTGCTCGAGATCGGGGCGGTGTTCCTTAGGACGGAAACAGAGTTGGTGCTTAAGAGCCGTCGCGTCATACCAAGCCGTTTGTTAGCCAGTGGATTCATCTTTAACCACACGCACTGGTCCGGTGCCGTCCGCGATCTCCTGAAGCAGCCGATGCATCCGCTGCTGATGCTTGATGCTTGATTCCTCGAATTGCTTTCACCTCCCTCCAAAATAATTCCTCAGTTAGGTCAAAAGCGTTGATAGCTGCCGCGCGCTCCAGAACGACAGCATGAGCGCCGCTGCTCGCGAAACTCGAAAGCACGTGACCTTCGCGGACCTGTGAATTACAACACGGAACCGTGTCCCGGACTCTTGCGATTGCTACTTACCTGGTCGTGGCTGTGTTCTTTGGCGCGTTTTTCATTTATCCGACGGTGCTCACCGTTGGTGGAGCCTTCCTGGATGCGCGAGGCGGGTTGACGCTGGATTACATTTTGGAGGTTTTCCGGAATCCGTTGTATCGCGATGGATTGATCAACGCATTCCTGCTGGCATTGGCGAGTACGGCGGGGACGATCGCGATTGCACTACCGCTGGCGTGGCTGTCGGACCGATTTGAATTTCCCGGGAAAAGATGGCTGACGGCGCTCGTGTTGGTGCCGATGATTTTACCGCCTTTCGTGGGGGCCATCGGATTGAAGCAGATCCTTGGTCTGCACGGAGCCTTGAACGCTTTGCTGGTGAAAATTGGGCTCGTGGCACCGGAGAACGCGTTCGATTGGTTGGGCGAAGGACGGTTTTGGGGCGTCGTCATTCTGAATACGCTTCATTTGTATCCCATTCTGTTTTTGAATCTTACGGCGGTGCTGGCAAATGTGGATCCAG
Organism: Chthoniobacterales bacterium; assembly: GCA_036524675.1. Classification (GTDB taxonomy): domain Bacteria; phylum Verrucomicrobiota; class Verrucomicrobiia; order Chthoniobacterales; family DASVRZ01; genus DATDAW01. The sequence goes on from DATDBU010000059.1 coordinate 57,587, forward strand.
CCCTGGATGAAGCGGCCGAGAACCTGGGTTCTACGGGTTTCAGAAAATTCCGGAAAGTAACGCTACCGTTGATCATGCCAGGGTTTTTTGCGGGCGGAACTATCGTCTTCATCTGGGCGTTCACGGAACTGGGCGTGCCGTTGATGTTCGACTACACGCGTGTGACGCCGGTGCAGATTTTTTATGGAATCAAGGACATCGCAGGGAATCCGTTTCCCTATGCATTGGTGGCGGTGATGCTGGGCAGTACGGTGTTGCTGTATTTGCTGAGCAAGGTGCTCTTCGGGCGGAGTTCCCATGCAATGATGGCGAAGGCAACGACGGCGGGCGGCGCCCGGCAGGGAGGAAGAGCCACCACCTTGGTATGCCTGACGGCGTTTTCCGCGGTAACCGCGTTGGCGATCCTGCCACATCTCGGAGTCGTTCTTGTCGCGTTCTCCGGAGACTGGTATGACAGCGTTTTGCCGAACCAGTTTGGGCTGGAGCATTTTCAGACGGCGTTGGGACATGCCCTGACCGTGCCGTCCATCGGCAACAGTCTGAAATACGCGGCGATTGCGACGGGATTCGATCTGATCGTCGGGACGGCGATTGCGTATGTTGTTGTCCGAACAGAACTTCCCGGGCGAAATCTGCTCGATGCGACGGCGATGCTGCCGCTGGCCGTGCCGGGATTAGTGCTGGCGTTCGGATATCTGGCGATGACGCAGGAAGGGAAGCCGTTCGCTTGGATGAATCCGGTCAATAATCCCACGCTTCTTCTGTGCGTGGCATACGCCGTGCGCCGGCTGCCTTACGTCGTGCGCGCAGCTGCCGCCGGCTTCCAGCAAACGAGCGTGACGTTGGAGGAGGCGGCCCAAAACCTCGGCGCATCGCCCCTGCGCACCTTATGGAAAGTTACTTTGCCGCTCATCACGGCAAATCTTTTGGCGGGTGGCTTGCTGGCATTTTCATTCGCGATGCTAGAAGTGTCGGATTCGCTAATCCTTGCGCAAAAACAGCAATTTTTCCCGATCACGAAAGCGATTTACGAACTTTCGATGCTTTTGGGCGATGGCCGTTTCGTAGCTGCGGCGCTGGGCGTATGGGCGATGGTTTTCCTCGGAACGACGATCCTGGTTGCGAATGTGATTCTTGGGAAGAAATTGGGTTCGATTTTCCGAGTTTGATTCGTCCTAAAACTTACAAACTTAAGACTTACGACTCTTGCCTATGAACACGATGCACGAAGTGGACTACGAAATTCATGGAGACGACCTCCAATTTGTCGAGATCGAGCTCGATCCGCAGGAGGCCGCCGTCGCGGAAGCGGGGGCGATGATGTACATGGATGACGGGATCGCGATGCAGACGGTTTTTGGCGATGGATCGACCTCGCAAGGAAAGGGGCTGCTTGGCAGTCTGCTTGGGGCGGGAAAGCGGCTTCTGACCGGCGAGTCGCTCTTTACGACGGTTTTTCAGAATCAAGGCAACGCGAAAAAGCGGGTGGCGTTTGCGGCGCCGTATCCCGGACGGATCGTGCCGGTGCATTTGGCCGAGTTGGGCGGCGAATTGCTGGCACAAAAGGATTCTTTCCTCTGCGCGGCAAAAGGCGTTAGCCTTGGGATCGCCTTCCAGCGCAAGCTTGGCGTCGGACTCTTCGGCGGTGAAGGTTTCATCCTGCAACGGCTGCAAGGTGATGGTTGGACGTTTATCCACGCCGGCGGTGCGCTGATTGAAAAAGAATTGCCACCGGGCCAGATTTTGCGCGTGGACACGGGCTGTCTCGTGGCATTCACACCAACGGTCAGCTATGACATCCAGATGGTGAAGGGCGTCAAGACAGCGTTTTTCGGCGGCGAAGGCCTCTTTTTTGCGACGCTACGCGGACCTGGGAAAGTATGGCTGCAGTCACTGCCGTTGAGCCGGCTTGCAGGAAGGATTCTGGCGGCATCCAGAGGCGGAATAGAAGAGGGGTCGATCCTTGGCGGGCTGGGAAATTTGATTGATGGGGAATAGGTTTCAGCTTTCAAGTTTCGGTGTTCAAGCTTGCCGTCATCGTTGCGCTCGTGGTTGGCGCGATTTTGGCTGCGGGCCACTTTCTGATGAATCGGTTTAATCCCATTCTACTGGGGACAGCGAATCGGATTTTGGTCGAAAAATCGAAGCGTTCGATGAGCTTGTTCCGTGATGGGAGAATGTTGAAGGCATATTCCATTGCGCTGGGTCCCAACCCGCAGGGACACAAACAGCAGGAAAGCGATGGCCGGACGCCGGAAGGCATTTATTGGATCGACTGGCGGAATCCGCAGAGCAAATACCATCTTTCCCTGCACATTTCGTATCCCAACGCCGAAGATGTGAAGTCTGCTGCTGCACGCGGCGTTTCACCAGGAGGCGATATCATGATTCACGGCTTGCCGAACGGTACGGATTCCGGTGGAAAAGTCCCTCTCGCCCGGGACTGGACGGCAGGCTGCATCGCAGTGACGAACGCTGAAATCGAAGAAGTCTGGGCTGCTGTTCCAGACGGAGCAGAAATCGAGATTCTGCCGTAGGCGAATCAGAGATGAGAAGGGTCAGCGCCGCGATCCTTCTTTGTGTTCCTTGCGTGCATCGTCGTTAAACTCCACCCTTCGCGCATGGAACCGGATTACAAAGTCAAACTCGAGGTCTTCGAAGGGCCGCTTGATCTGCTGCTTTATCTGATCAAGCAGGACGAGATTGATATTTACGATGTCACGATCGAGCGGATCACGACCCAATACCTGGCCTATATCGATGCTTTTAAAATGCTCGATCTCGACATCGCCGGCGATTTCCTGGTGATGGCGGCAAACCTCATTTATCTGAAAAGCCGTCGTTTGCTGCCGGTGAATCAGCAGCCCCCTGAAGAGGACGTCGAGGAAGAGGATCCGCGTTGGGATCTCATTCGACAACTCATTGAATACAAGAAGTTTAAGGATGCCGCAGCGCATCTGCATCTGCGTGAAATCGAACAGGAGAACTTGATCGCTCGTTCGCCGGAGAAGCCAGACTTCGAAAAACAGGATCCATTGCTCGTCGGCGAGCTGGGTATTTTCGACCTCATCAATGCTTTTCAGAAAGTCTTGAAGCGGATCGACGCGAAACGGGAGGACCTACGCGAAATTTTCGAGGAGAACTTTACGGTTTCCGACAAGCTCGATTACATTCGCAAAGTAACCTCCGCGGGCGAGCCGATTAAATTTTCCGAGCTGTTTGCCAACGCCGCATCGCGCACAGAAGTTGTCGTTACGTTTCTTGCATTGCTGGAGTTGATTCGAATGAAACTCCTGCGCGTGCTGCAGCCGGAATCGTTCGCGGAAATCGAAATTCATCGCGTGACGGATGCGCCAGCTTATTTCGGAGCGACCTGATTTCTTATCAATGCATCACAAATATTTCTCCCGCAGATATTTAATGTGATGATCGGGATTCGTCGGTTCGCCGGTGGCAAGGCGCATGAGGTCCTGGGGATCGTATTTTTGGCCGTGGCGATGGACTTTTTCGCGAAGCCATTTCAGCAGCGGTCCGTATTCTCCGGATTCCAGGCTGGCGTCGAGATTGGGGAGATCGTGACGAGCCGCTGCGATCAGCTGTGAGGCATTCAAGTTGCCCAGGGAATACGTCGGGAAATAGCCGAAGCCGCCAAAACTCCAATGGATGTCCTGCAAGCAGCCGCGGGCGTCGTCCGGGACTTTCATGCCAAAGCTCTTTTTGAAAAGTTCGTTCCATGCGGACGGCAATCCGGCGGGTTCGAGATCGCCGCGGATAAGGGCCAGCTCAAGCTCGAATCGCAGCATGATATGAAAATCGTAGGTCATCTCGTCTGCCTCGACCCGAATAAATGACGTCTGGACGGATTGCATCGCGGCCGTGACGTCGTCGACGCTGTATTTGGCCAGATCAGGGAAATGGCATCGAGCCGTTGGGTACCATTGTTTCCAGAAGGCTTTGGAACGGCCCACGTGATTTTCCCAAAGACGCGACTGAGATTCGTGGATGCCCATCGAAATTGGTGATCCGCACGGTGTCCCGAACTTTTCTTCGGGCAATCCAAGTTCGTAGAGCGCGTGGCCGGCTTCATGGAGGATGCCGTACAGCGATGTGCCGAAAGCGTTTTCGTGGTAGCGCGTGGTAATCCGGACGTCGCGCGGCCCGAGTGTGGTGCAGAAGGGGTGCGTCGTGGTGTCCACGCGGCCCGTTTCGAAACTATAACCGATAGCGGTGGCGACTTCCGCGTTGAATGCAGCCTGAGCCTTTTCAGGAAAAACGCCGTTGATATCAATTTTCGGCCGATTTTGCGCCTGACGGGCGTCGTAGAGCGCCTTGAGTTGCGGGCGAAGTTTGTCGAAAATCGCTTTTAGCTCCTCCGCCGATGTGCCTGGCTCGTAAGTCTCCAACAGCGCGTCGTATCGGTCTTTTTCGTAGCCCCAAAAATCGGCGAGCTGGCGCGCAAAGCCGAGTAGTCGTTCCAAGCTGGGTTGGAATCGGGAAAAATTAGCGTGCTTCCGCGCGTCGATCCATCGCTCACGGGCGAGCGTTTTCTCTTTTTCGAAGCGCTCGACGAATTCGGTCGGAACGCGCGTTTCGCGCTCGTAGGTTCGCTTCCAGCGGCGGATGTTCGCGGCTTCATCGGAATCTGGCGCAAAGCTTTGATCTTCAGCGGCCTTGATCCAATCGCCGACTTCCGCTGTCGTGGTTAGTTTGTGGATCTGGCCCGAAAGATAGGCGGCTTGGTCCGAGCGAAAATCGAGTGCTTTTGGAGGCAAATACGTCTCCTGATCCCACATGAGAACGTTGGCCGTATTCGAAAGCAGGGAGATTTCCCGGGCTCGGGCGAGGAGACTGGCATAAGACATGTGCGGATCTTACTCATATCCTTACTCGTAATCCCAATCTTTCTTGCCTGGGAGTAAGAGTAAGATGCGAAGGAATTATGCGCCCATTCCCTCCTCGAAACTGCCTGCCGCTGGCGGGAAGCAAAGATGGTCGCGCACGTAGGCGATGCCGTTGGCGCTCGTGTAATCGAGGTCGCGATGTGCGCTCTCAGCTTCCACCACCAACGGTGCGGTTTTCGCTCCGGTGATTTCCCGGTAACGTTGCGGATATCCCACGTGCAGAAGGAGTTCCGCATACCGATTCAAATTCAAGTCGCCACTGGAGAGGTCTGTGAATTGCATCCCGCGTTTTGCCCATGCAGGTTCCATCGTCCTCAGCGGGAATCCCGGACGCACCACATGATTTTTTACGTGCGCCGCCACGATTCGCGGGCCGACTTTCAGGAACCGCGTTTCCCATGATTCGCCTTCCCAGCAATGGGACGGATCGGCGTTGACAGTAACAACCGGATCACCACCAGTGATCTCCACTAGCCGATTGAAATCATCCGCTGTTGCGGCTGCGGTTCCGGGATGGATTTCGTGTGCGAGAAAAATGCCAAGTTTTCCGGCGTGCTCGCGGATTCTGGCAGTTTTTGTAACGAACCGCTCCTGGCCCTCTGCCAGGAGATCATATCCAGGCCCTGCCCAGAAGCCCCAGGGGTAACCGGTTGCCAATTCCCAGCCAAAAGCGATACCCCAGAACATCGGCAAAATTTTCAC
>DATDBU010000060.1:0-4283 GCA_036524675.1 Chthoniobacterales bacterium
CTCCAAGCCATCTGAGATAATGCCGATCGTTACTCCCTGGCCAGTGACGCCGGCATTCCATGCATCCTGGACATTGACATCAACACCGCCATACGGATTCACGAGGTGCCATTGGCCAAAGTCATTGTACTTCGAGTAATCCGGTTCAAAGTATGGGTCGTTGGGAACAAACGGCGTGGATTGTGCCTGAACACAGCGAACAAAACTCGCAGCTACCAAAACCACCGCTGTTAACATCTGACGCTTCCGAAGTTTTCGATTCATGTTTTAGCCCTTCCATTCGAGAATTTCGAAGGTTGTCGCTTGAACCAGTTTCCACAGCGGGACGCTCTTTTTAGCGCGGAAATGACAAGCTATGCGAGGATGCGGCAGAGGGCAACGCCAAGTCAACGGAATTTTCGCAAACACTAGTTTTCTTGACCATTTCTGCGAGCAACCGCTTGCTACCGATGCGTCGGCTAAAAAAATCCAGCCACACACAATGCCAGGTGAATCAATGTGTCCGATCAGAGCCGGTGATTCAGGCGTGTCCGCGAGCCGCCTGCCGGGGCTCCCGATACTTTCGGATTTTGCATCTGGCTTTCGAGTCATGCTTTAGCACGGGCTCTACGCCTGGATATCAAGAGACCAATGCCGGACAAGGTCAGCAGCATCGATGCGCTCGGCTCTGGGACCGTGACCAGTTCGCCGAAATGAGCCTCGACACCAAAGGACAACCACTTTCCGACGTAAGCAGTGGCATCGCCGTAGTAAAAATTGGAATTCATGTCCGTCAATTCGAGCTTCCACGTGCCGGCGCCGTTCTCTCCCCAGAATGCATTCGCTAACAGTGTCCACTCCAAAGGTTGAGGGCTAATGACCCCATCCAAGCTGGAGCCGGCTATCATTAGACGGGTCCTCGTTCCTGACGGTGATGTGAGATAGGCTTCGATATTTTCGACAAACTTGTGATCGATGGTCAGGGTCACCAGGATGTCTTCGATAGGCGCCGCCGTTGTCGTGAGTGTAAATTCGGCGCTGGCCGGCATACTATCATCTACCAGTCCCGGAATGCTCTGATTCACCACTCCTTGCGTGGTCTCCGTGATCAGCGGCGTGACTCCCGTGTATTCAGTGGCGGTGGAAACAAGCTTCGAAGCATTGATCAAACCGAATCCGTAGCTTGGGTTGAAGTGGTTGCCGGCGGCGTTGGATTGCCATTGCCCAAATTGGGTATCGACCATCGTGCTGGTGCGAACGAGAAGATGCTTGGCAAAGCGTGTATCCAGATTCGGCTGGCCTTCTTTTGCCAATGCGAGCACGCCGGCGACGAGGGCCGATGCAGGAGCTGAGCCGTTGAACGCATTTGTATAGTCAGGACGGATATCCATCGGTTCGCCATATGCGTCCAACCAGCCGTAACCGTTTGGGCCGACGCGATCAGTGGAGGATATCCCCACTCCAGTGTCCTCGTAATAGCGGTACTGGTCAGCGGAGGAGGGCGCTGTGACAAAAACATTGTTTCCGAAACTGCTGTGCACAGCGTGTCCGCCGTAACTCGCAAACGACGCGACGGCGATCACGCTGGATTCGTTCAAGAGATCATGTTTGTTGGAATCACCAAGATTCTCCCAACCTCTCGGAGAAGATGGGCGGGTGTCGCCGGCTCCCACTACGTGAATTGTCCCGGCTTCCGCGGACTCTTTGAGTGCAGCCTTTTGTTCAGCCGAAACACTGACGAAGGTTGGCGAACCGTAGGGTGTAGGGTAACCGAGGACCTTAATGTCGATATTCGTATTGCTACCGCTGCTATGGTAGAGGACCCCGTCCACGAAGTCGGCTGAGCGTGCGGAATCGATTCTCAAGCCCGCAATGGAAGCGTAAGGAGCCACGCCGGTGACCCCGATCCCGTTGCCGCCACGTGCCGCAGCAATTCCCGCCGCGGCCGTGCCAGCATTATCGTCAACAGGGTCGGGAAGTGGATCGTTTCCTGCGAAGTCCCAACTGTCCGCAGCCACGTAATTTGGAGCAAGATCGGGATGCGCAGTCTCAAACCCTCCACCGACAAAACCAATCGTCACTCCCTGGCCGGTGACGCCGTTGTTCCAGGCGTCCTGGACATTGACGTCCATGTTTCCTCCATAAACTTGATCCACCAAATGCCATTGACCGGACGGGTCGCCGGAATTGAAATCTTCTGGAGCAAAGTAGGGGTCGTTGGGAACAAACGGAGTGGTTGATTGTGCCTCGACCCCATGAGGGAAAGCCGCAGCTAGCGAAGCTACGAGGGCTAATAACTGGTAATTGGGTCGTTTAGCATGCATGATTTGACGTTTCTTTTCGGTATCCGAACAAATCTGTCTGGCCCACTCGTTAGTTGTTTTCGAAAATTGAGAGCGCTAACCGTGGCTTTTTGGCCTTTAGGCGCACAACCGGCGGCGCATCAAAAAGACGATGCCAGAAATAGTAAGCAACATCGTGGTCCCAGGCTCAGGGACTGCGACCAGGTCACCGAAATGCGCCTCAATGCCAAATGACAGCCACTTTCCGGAGTCGTTATTGCTGGTGATATCCGTCAATTCGAGTTTCCAGACGCCAGCGCCCTTTTCTCCCCAGAAAGCATTGGCCAACAGCGTCCACTCCAGATCATGCGGAAGATAAGCATAGTCTTCAAAACCGGCCGCCATCAGACGGGTTCTCGTTCCCAGTGGCGAAGTAAGGTACGCTTCAATGTTGCCGGCATACTCGTGCGAGAGAGTCAGCGTTATCAGGAGGTCTTCAAGGGGCGCCGCCGTCGTCTTGAGCGTAAACTCGGCCGTGGCAAAGGTTCCGAGATCCGGAATATTCTCATTCACCGTTCCTTCCGTTTTTTCCGTGATTAACTCGGTGACACCGGCATACCGCTTCGCGGCAGAGACCAGCTTCGAGGCGTTGATCATACCGAAGCCCTCATCTGGGTCGAAACCACCGTCACTGGTACGAACGATCAGATGTTTGGCAAAGCGTGTATTCAGATTCGGTTGCACTTCTTTGACCAACGCGAGAACACCACCCACGATAGCCGCGGCAGAAGACGTGCCGTAGACGTCATTTGTATAGTCGGTAAGCGTTTCCGTATACATTTGGTTCGGTTCATCCCACCAGCCGTAGCCGAGGGAACCGGTACGATCTGTGGTGACTAACCCACCTTTGTAAGCGTAACCCCCGTCGGGGCTTGCGAAAGTGAGACCACCAGCTGGTGCTGCGACGAAAACATTGCTTCCATAACTGCTGGATTCCGAAGGTGCGCTTCCGTGTAATCCGGCGACGGTTATGACACCGGACTCGTTCAGGAAGTCATATTTGTTGGAATCACCATAATAGCCGTTCTTAAAAACGCGGCCGTCGCCAGCTCCGACCACATGAATGGTCCCTGCAGCCACTGACTCTTTCAGCGCGGCTGTTGCGGCTGGACTATTTTGGAACACTTTCGAACCAGGAACATAGTCGTGGACCTTGACGTCGATATTCTTATTGCTGCCGCTACTATGGTAGAGCGTCGCTGCCACGAAGTCAGCTTGATCATCGATCTTTAAACCTGCCAGCGAAGCATAAGGGGCAGCTCCCGCCACTCCAATGCCGTTGCCGCCACGTGCTGCAGCCATACCTGCGGACGCGGTGCCTCGGCGGTCATAATCGCCGGCTGGATCGGGAACACGATCGTTTCCGGCAAAGTCCCAGCTGTCTGCAGCTACGTAGTTTGGGGCAAGATCGGGATGCGTCGTCTCCAATCCATTTGAGATAATGGCGATCGTCACGCCTTGTCCGGTGATGCCTTTGTTCCATGCGCCCTCAATATTAATCTCCTTAAGGTAGGTTTGGCTTTGGACCCAGCCAGGGCGGGAATCGTCCGGGCTAAAATAAGGATCGTTGGGGACAAACGCGGAGGATTGTGCCTGAAGAGGGTGGATGCCGCTCGCGCCTAACAGAACCACCACGATCAACATCTGACGTTTCCGTAGTTTTCTGTTCATAGGAAATGTTCTTATTCGATGACTTTGAACGACGTCGCTTAAACCTGTTTCGGTGCGCGCGATTTCTTTCCTGGCACGGGAACGGCAGGCAAGGAAATCGCAGAACGGCATAGCAAGTCAATGGATTTTTGAAAATTTGGAGTTTCCTTAATTCTACTTCGGTAAATCGCTTTACAAACTGAAAGAGGCGAATAAAATGGGCTGGTAATGAAGCACGACGCCTCATAAGGAAAAATTAAATAACCCAGCCGCCAGCGATGAACCCACACAAGGAAAGGGATGCGTGGCACG
>DATDBU010000061.1:0-20178 GCA_036524675.1 Chthoniobacterales bacterium
GCGGCATCCCGATGCCTGAGGTCATTCCACGCCGCGGCATCAAAGTAGCCACTAAGACAAAGCTCCCAAAAAGCAGGGTAAAGCGTTCAAACTAAGCGATTTACGCTTTGATTGCGACATCCATTCATCAAGGAACTTCCGTTTTAATCAACGCTCCCCTGAGGGCGAAGGGCCGGGCCTGCATCCAGTCGCTCCAGGAGCAGGTCGATGATTTCCCGAGGACCGGGTGGCGAATGGATGTGACCATCCAAAAAAAGAAGGGACATAATGTCGTTTTGGTCGCGCGATCGCAGCCCGCTCTGGATGAAGTCGCCCACGAGCTGCAGACACAGTTCAAGGTCCGCACGGCGGTCATCGCTCTCGACCTTGCTGAGCCTCAGGCACCGGAGCGCCTCTTGTCGGCCGTGGAGGAGCGCGGCATCCGCGTGCGGGTACTCATCAACAACGCTGGTTTTGGCACGTATGGGAAACTCCACGAAAACTCTCTTGAACAAAACCGCCGGCAGATATCGCTGAATGTCTCTTCGCTTGCCCTGCTAACCCAGCTGTTCCTCCCCACGATGATCGTGGACGGGGATGGAGTAATTGTTAACGTCGCCAGTACGGCCGGCTTGCGGAAAATCAAGATACAGGCGTTCATATCCTCGCTCTCTGTCCGGGACCAGTCGCCACGTCCTTTTTCAAAGTGCTCGGCTCCGAAGACCCCGCTTCAACCGGCCGGATGGACACTCCTGAAAACACGGTCCAGACAGCTTTCCGCGCACTTGAGGAAGGTCGAAGCTATGTCGTTACAGGCGGAGTAAGAAACTATCTCCTCACGCAGTCGAACCGTTTCACGCCTCGAGCCACGGTAACCAGAATCAGCGAAAAAATGCTGCGGCCACGGATGCACCCGATCCCTCCGGCAGCCTGAGCTTCCAAATACGCAAGACTATCCCATACGGTCTCCTGCCGTAGTAGCGAAGTATCGCAATGCGCGCAGGCTCGGTAGGAAGAAATAGGCGCCTCCACGCACCGTGACGAACTGTGGAAGCCCCGTGATACGGTGACTCAATCCACCATCAGTCGAGATGCTAAAATTGCCGGTGACCGGGCATCCCTGGATGGATTGGCGATTACCCACCAACGGGTCACTCTCTTCCGTAAGGCCAGAGAACTTCGTGCTCATCATCCACGCATTTTGGAGGAACTCGAACTGCCGCAAAATGTTGGCATTCAGGCAGATGAAATGCAGGCCGCGGCCAGGGTCGTCAGGCGGCGGCGGATTGATGGCCCTTTCGATCGGTAACTCATTACCATATTCCCGACCACGGCGCACGATGCGGTGAAAGCGAACGGAAGACGTTAGATCGTCGTAAAGGCCTCTCGGTCCGAAGCCTAGCATCGTAATGATTTTCTTAAGAATGTTCGTGGGCCGATTGGGATAGTCGGTATTGCGAGGATTCGCGCGACGGACGTGGGCACCGAACGGACAGCGTGCGCCCGCCGGATCCACGTCGAACGTGAATTGGTTGCGTCGGCCCTCACCTGGATCGATGCCGGGGATCGGCTCTTTCCGAAGTGGCACCAAGGGATCGCCTTCCTTCGTCCGGCCAACCATCGTCGCTGCGAGTTTCTCTGCTTCGTGGTAGTCGCCCCCAGCCTGCTCGTTCATGAATTGCCAAAAGCCGCGCACATCCTGGTGGAGTTGCCGCATCACGAGATAGGTTCCATTCCGCCCAAGGTCTTTTTTCAGCGGCTCGTCCTCTGCATCCAGCAAGCCCGAACTGGCGGTTCCTGGCTTAAGCAGGGGCCGTTCGGTGAATTTTCCGTATTCGTTACGATACCCCAACAGGACCTCGCCCAATGCCACGACATTCGTGTAGTCGAGCTGGGCGTGGGTCGTTTCTTTCCTCTGCTCCCAATCGATCTGCGGCTGGCTGATGCCATCGGCAAAACCGAATGGTTCGATGCCGTCAAGGTCCGTGGTACCGAGAGGAGGCACAACCGGCTCAAACGCTTCCTGCCATACGGATTCGGTGAGGCTTTCGATCAACGTGTCGAAGTGCCCTGGCTCGGCAAAGAACATCACCACGGCGTGCGGCTCCCGCGATGGACCGCCCCAGTCCCACGACTCGGGAGCATTGCTTCCCACGTCCCCCAGTTGACGGGACCGGCTCTTCACCGTCATTCCGCTGCGAAACTCATGAGAGAACTCCTCGATGACGGACTCGGGAACGCCAAGCGCCCGGAGGCCCTGCGCCGTGAATGCCACTTGCAGCGCGGTTTTCGGCGGCGGATCCATCGCCTCGGCCGTAGTTACCGGCACGGACCGCAACCAGGATCGCGCTGCTGCCGGATTTTTCACACGAACAAGGTCATAACGCGCCTTAGTCATTCGCTTGTAACCGAAGCGCACCAACCCCTGAATATCGCCGTAATCCAATTCGCCAGGTTTCATAAGAGGGCAATCCACTCGCGCAATTCGCTATCACTCATGGACGGGTTCTCGAGCCCATTGCGGAGACGTGTGTTCCTTTCCAGATCAACGGCCGTCAATCCGGGGTAAGCTTTGTACCAAACCTGGGTGGGAATCGTATGCCGGCGAAGATATTCCTTGTATTTCCGCTCGTCCGCACATCCGTCCAGAAGGAGCCAGTTGGTGCGAGGATAGCCGATGCCGTTGCTGAAAGACATGTTTAAACCGAAGCCCGTTTTGTTAATGAAATCGTCCATGTAACTCTCGACGCTGCCATCGTAGTTGCTGAAAAACACCATGCGCCTTCGGCCATCGAGAAATACCCAGCGCGCGAAGTGGATCGTCCGAATGCGTCCCAAGCGCCCCGGTCGTACAATATGCCGCGCCGCATAATCCACTGTACCAAGGACGCCAATAAGCGTTAGCAGTCGGACGATGCCGGGTTTCACGCTGCCCATCGCGCTGAATTGATTGGTGACGTCGTGATCTTCCAGGAGTGATAGGTTGTCGGAATGCGTTTGGTCAACCGTCGGGCAGATTTCCGGATCGCTCTTCTCCAGACGCCGGAGGCTGATGAGATAAAACGGCGTGACGACGGCCAGAACTGGCAATCCCAGCAGAAGCAGCAGCGGGAGGCCGATCAGATGAAGCTTGTCGCGAATCCACCAGCCCAAAGGCGTCGGCTTCTCTGGTGAAAGTTTCAGCCGCCCCGCGGCGGTTTCCTGAGTGACGAACTCTCGGACCTTCGAGTGAATTTCTCGTAAAGGGAGGGTCCTGAGTGAACTTCCTTTGGCCGCGAGAAACCCTTCGATCGCCTCGCGCAATGCTACCTCCTCGCGAATACGGCGTACAGTGCGTCCTCGCCAGTTCACGTAATTCGCAATCGAGGGACTCCGCCGCCGCATCATCCACTCGAGGAGATCGGTGCCGGGACCAAAGCCCTCACAGCAGGAAAAAAGCGCCCGCAAGCCATCCGGCGCCTTCGTCACAAGCTCATGGAGAATGTCTTTCTCCTCACCATCGCAATCGCCGAGAAATGCGAGATAAGGCGGATAATTGCGAACAGGCAGGCCGTACACCTGGACGTCTTCAATCGTCTTGTCCTCAAGAATGAGCAGACGCGCGAAATGTAGCGTCTCGAACTCCCCAAACGGGATCAATGCGTTACGGGCGTTGACCCATCCCGGCTCATCATTCATCGAGTCGAGCAGGCCGCGAAGTTCCGCTTCACGCGAAGGCGCGACGGGGGCAAGGACCATAAAGCTCGACTGCGGGGTCATGGCGCGTCACTCGAAGGTCTCGTCCCCCGTTGGTTCATAGTGCTTTACGGCGTTCATCGACTGCCGCAGTTTAGAAAGGGTCGCATACATCCGCCTGCGAGCGCGACTTTGATTGCCGAGAGGGCGATGCTCGGGAATGCAATGCCAGGGGTTGTAAGTTAGGAGCCTGGCAAACTTTATCTGGGCTTGGGAATCGAATTTCTGCCTGGGAATACGGAGGGTCGCCACCGGAACGCGCGGCGAAAGCTTTTCCGGCCAGAGCACTGCGTTGTTCTCAATGGGCATGAGATGCGGGTCCGTCTGTAATTGCAAACGGACTTCGAGCTCGACGTCGCCGGCCGCTAGCGAAGCAACCATCGCATCGCGAAGATAGTCATCGGGCGGACGCAGCGGCAGCCGCGGAATGGGAGTGCGTTTCTTCGATTTTGGCCAGAACGAATACTGCATTGCCTGGCCCTCACCGAAGAGGTAAGGCACGCAACTGAAATACGGTGCTTCAAATGGACTGCTCTGTGTCTTGATCCACAGCGATTGCATGATGAGATCGAGGACATGCGGCCGGCGGAAATTCAGGAAATAAAAGATTTGCGCATTCTTCACGCTTTCGATTTGCAATTGAGCGTTCGCATCGGTGTCGGGCGTCACGAACGTCGGCGTGGAAACGCCGAACATATCCTGAGTAAACTTCTCGTCGTCCATCAGCTTCGGTCCCGGGACCCCCATCAATTTGACACTGATGCTCATGAACCCCACATCCTCGATATCCGGAGTCACATACGGGCCGGGCCCCGAAAATCGCACCCAGGCCGGGAAGGAACGTGGTTGCGCATAGATCCCGTGACGAAGGTTCGCGGGTAGGTTTTCGTGAATAATAAACTCCGCGCGCACAACGCCATGGGTCTTCGTGTTACCGCCGCGCTCGAATCCTCCCGGCTTCCATAGGAGGCGCATTTGTTTTTCGAAACTCGCGATGATGGAATCGAGGTGTGCTTCTTCGTCCGGAAGAAGCTTCTCCTCGGCAAGTTTCAATCCAAGATTCGGACGCTTCCTATTAATCAGCGCAGTGGCCAGGCGCGCGATCGGGTCGCGCAGAACGGCATCAAATGCCGGACGAATGAAGGGATCAACCCTCCGCTCCGCCAACAGCAGGAAGGTGGACGTGTCACTGAGGAAATCGAGAACCTTGGATCCCGTGTTGGCCCGCGGAGCGGAACGGCTGGCATTTGAATTCGAAGGCACGGCTTGTTAGTAATTGCCCAGCTGCAGGATGGGTCCGCTGTCATCCACGGGATTTGGGAAACTCCAAGGCAAAATCGATAGTGCGTTTCTTGCCCCAATAAACCTTGCCCAGATAAAGCCCTGGTTCGATTTCGCGGATTTCATCGCGGATTTTTTTCGCGACAAATGAGGTCTCGGAATAGTCGAGAACGATGCATTCGCCGCCGTCGAGCCAGCTCTTATCCTTGTAAACCTTCGCCTCGATGGCGAGATGTCCCAAGGGTAGAATCTTGTTGCGCAAGACGCCTTTGGCTGGGTCCGTTGCATCACGTTCGAAGACTTTTCCTTTCCAAATCTTCAGGCGGACGATATCGGCAACGAGGTTGGTAATGGAGGTGCCAGGAAGCACGAGCGCGGTACCCTTTGCTTCGCCGTTCGGGACCGGCCCGGCCGGTTTTTGGCGGAAAAGATCATCAAGCTCCTGCTGCGACTTTTTTTTAAGGTCGGAGATTGTCATGGTTTTAAGACGGGTTACGAGGCGCTCAGAGGGTTTTGAGGTATTCGATGAGGGCGAGCTTGTCCTCGTCGGGAAGGTCAGTGCCGAAGTAATGGCCCTTGTCCTCAACGAAGTCGGGACACTTGTTGGCGTCGAGAAGGGCCGGAATGGCCTTCCTTAATTCGGCGGTCGCGGCTTCCCCTTGAAGGTTCTGGGTCTTGATCTTGACGAGAGCCGGCACGACCTCTGCCTTGATGCGAATGAGTTGGGGAAGATTGGGATCGAGGTTACCCAGCAGGTTGACCGGCATACCCTTTGGGATCGGACCTATGCGCACAAATCCGTCCGAGTCCGCCAATTTTTGAAGTGGTTTTGGTACAAATTCTTTGGCAACCTGTAGCGCGCACTCGTCTTTCGTACGCCAAATGGATCCTGGGCCCAGACGCTTTTCGGGCCAGAGCAGTTTTTCGACTGCGTCGTTGAAAGCCGCCATGCGGCCGGCTGCGGAGGGGTCTCCGTTGAAGATACCCAAGGCGTTGTTGTTAAGGAATGGTGCCGAGCTCCAGATACTCACCAGAGACGGAACCCGATAATAACCAGGGCCGCTCCCGTATGGCTTGAATTTGATAGGCTTGGCCTCATCAAAAGGATTGTACCATTCTTGCTCTTCGGCCGCCGGAAGGTCCTTGTAAGTCCCGGAGGAGAAATTATCCCAGATATGACCGGCCTGCGCGTTCGTGGCCATCGCCCGGGAAGCATTTGTTTTGATCCGGGAAATCGGGTAACGCCGGTCATTCGAAAGGAAATTATTCGTGAGGAAGTCCGGCTTCATGATTTCGGCACGAAACCAAGCCTTTCCCTCGCCCGAGCTGGGGTCGATAGGCGCGGGAGGCTGCTTGCTCGAGTGACATTCCGCGCAACTCTCAGCGAAAACCTTTTTGCCCTGCGTGAGCACCGCTTCGTCCTTTGTGATGTAGTCCGCGCCGCCCGGCGCTTCGGCGAGATGCAGGGGTTGCAGCTTTCGGAAAAATGCTGCGATGTCACCTAGACGCTCCTCTGTGGCACGCCAGAATACAGAGTGCTGCTGAGCATAGGCGACCTCGAAAGGCTTCTGCTCTGTGAGGCCGATGAGCCGGTTGTGGCGTGTCAGCCAGTATTCTGAGAACATGCCGATATTCACATAGACTCGAATCGTCGCGCCAGGGACGCCGACTGAATCAGCGCCATCTTTCAGGATATGAGGGACTGCCATTTCGGCTTTCTCGCCAGGGAGACTAAGCGTGCCACCAGCCATTTTCTCGGTGGCGGCAATACGTTCCCGTTCGGCGAGCAGAAAGATTGGGTTGATGTTATTCGGGTTGTTGATGTGGTCCGTGGCGATCCGCGAGGTGTCCGAGGTTCCGCGCGGCTGGTTCTCAAGCATTTCGTGGAAAAGGCCTCCTTTTTTTACGTTGCTCGCGAACACGCGCCCTTCGCTGATGTACTGGTTGCCGATGGCCGAGGACAGGTTCTCCCATTGGGGGTTTTCTGGATCTATCGGCGGATTCACAGGATTTGGAGCAATGTGACAGGCCCCACAGGAAACGCCGATGCGATAGGGGCGAACGAGCTTGTTGTCGTTATAGTACGAGGGATCGTTCATGAACCGCTCACCATCCCATTTCTTGCGAGCCTTCTTATCGAACTCCGGGTTCGGAAACAGGCGAAATCCAAGGACGCCGGTTGCTTTGCCGTAAATTTTCTCGTCGATGCCAGCAGGTTCGGGTCCGGTGGGTTCGTCAAGCCAGAGTCCGAACTCGTCAGGTTTCGTTGCTGCTCGAAAACCAGGTTGATTGACGACGCCGATAGTCTTAAAGCGCTCTCCGCGGGGATATTTTCGGTTGTCGAGCATCTTGAGCAGGTCCATGAGGCCGTAGCTATCCTGCGCGGTCTGGTTCCAAAAATGCTGATTTCCGGCGGTCCACAGGTTCCACGTGTTCCGACCCATGATCTCCTCGGCAGTCAGCTTTTCACGGACGCTGCCACGGTCCATCGGAGCAAAGACATCGGCAGTTATTTTCGGAAAATCCGTAGTGCTCAACCCCGCCGCCTTGGCTTCGTCTTGAATGGACTTCTTACAGCCACCGGCCAACAGCCCGAGGCAAATCGCCACGGTCCACGACCGGGAAAAGAGTTTTCTGAGGAGCTTCATGTATGTAGGGGTCTTCGACTTGCCCGCGGAACGGCTGGAAACAACCGCAAGCAGCCGCGGCAAGTCTTGTCGTTGATGATTCGCGGCGTAAAGGAACCGCAGCCACTTTTGGCTTGAGCCAAAGTGATGGGGCTAACCCGTATATATTGCGAGGCGAGTTCGACCGAAAACAGACCGCGCTATCGTGCCCCGACAGGCATCGATTCGCATAACAAAAACCGTTGATTTTCGCCAACTTCATTTCCACCTGTTCCGCAACCCACAACCTCGTTGCCGCGCAAAGCAGTTACCTGCACCTGCACGGCAATACTTTGAGTTAGTTACGTTCCGCAACATCATATTGTCAATCCAAAATCTTGTTTCAAAGGTTCATGTTACATCGCAACGAGATTACAGCTACGCGGTTTAGGAGTAATTTCATCAAAACCGAATATTTGTTAGATCTCCGCCGACCGAGCCAAACCCAAACGCTTTCAGGCAAGTCGCTAACGTCAGCTCCCGCTAACATCCAGGATCGAGCCAATGCCTTCGAGAAAGATCAGGATCACCAAATTCAGACCCCAGCACAAAACCCATTGACTTATCACCACCCAACGAATAGTTACTCAAGCAGAAGGTATAATGAGGGAAGGCAATCTGAGGCTCTGTGAGAGGGTTGATTATTGGGGACTCACAAACACGACCGTCAAACCGGTTCGGTAACATTATCGCAATTTCAACCCCTGACTCTGCCATGAACGATCGCGAAATCCTCGCCCGTCTTGAAACCGCTTCGCCCAAACAACTCGTCGAACTGTTGCGACGACCTTCCGAAAGTGAAGCCCGTGTTTACCGTGCCTACTTTGGCCCGGCACGCTATGATGCCCTTCGGCGCCGGAACCTGGCTGTCCGCGGCGCCACGCGCGCACCGAAGAGAGGGAATGTCGTTATTCTTCACGGCATCATGGGTGGCGAACTCACTTTTCGAGACAAAGGAAAGGATGAGCACATCTGGGTGCACCTGCTGCGCCTTGTATTTGGCGCAGTAAAGTGGCTCCGGATGCAGAATGGCGTTTCGCAGTTCGATGTCCGCGCGACCGGTATTCTGAAGAAGTGGTACGCCGAGCAGATTCTTGAGTTCAGCTACGACTGGAATACACAGGCCTACTGGTACGACTGGCGACGTGACTTGGATGAGATCGCGGACGATCTGCGCGGAAAAATCGACGGTTGGTTCGGCCCTGAGGCGCCGGTGCACCTCGTCGCACATTCCATGGGCGGCCTCGTTTCGCGGACTTATATCGCGCGACATCCTAACCGCTGGGAGAAAGGCGGGAAGCTCGTCATGCTCGGCACACCGAATCACGGCTCATTTGCCATCCCACAAGTCATCACTGGCGCCATCGATACCGTGCGCAAACTCGAGCTCGTGGATATAAAACATAATCTCGCAGAGATCACGGAGATTCTCGGGGGCATGCCCGGGGCGCTGCAGATGCTGCCTTCACCGCTGGTGATGCCAGCGATGGCGCCCCTCTATCAGAATAGTACCTGGCACGGACGTGTGCCGCAGCCCCTACTCGATCGCGCGCGCAGGCATCACGATTTCCTCGCCGACACCGTCGACGGCGCACGCATGCATTATATTGCGGGTTGCAACCGGCATACTTACGACGATATCCGCGACTGGAAACGCCTCGAAGCGCTCGATGCCTATAGCGCAAGCATGAATGGTGACGGCACCGTTCCGCACCGTCTGGGTTTTCTAGAGAGCGGTGGCACCCGGATTCCAACTTGGTTTATCGAGGAAGATCACGGCGCCCTTCCGAATAACATTCAGGTCATTAACGCTACGCAACGGCTCCTTCTTGAAGACAAATGCGATCTTCGGATGACCCCGGGAGGCGCGCGTAGCGTCGCCGATGATCGCAACGCCGCCCGCGCAGCCTCCGCAGTTGAGCTAACCAGACGCAGCACCGAAGAGGAGCGCCTCGCAACGATCGTCGAACGCTTGCAGGGCCGCACTCGATCCGAGGCAGATGTTGACCTCGCCGCCGTCTCACGCGAAGAAATCGAAGCCTCTGAAATTCTGTTGCGGGGTTTCCTGAGGGAAAGCGAGCCCCGGCCCGAGTTGCAACCCACGGATGTCGAGACACCACCTGCTCCGCGCGAGCCTGCCGATAAGGTGCAGACACCGAAAATCGAAATCGCGTTGATTCTCGGTGATCTCGCGAAATTGCCGCCTGCTGCACCGGGCACGCCTGAGATCGACGTCATTTCGGTGGGGCATTACGTTGGCGTCGCACCCCAGAACGCGGAGCTGGCTCTCGACCGCGCGATAAGCGGTGGGAGTGACAGCGGTCATGACGGAGCGCTTGTGCTCACGGCGATGCATCAGCGCGGCACAATCGCCGCGCAAGTGGGCCAGCAATTCATCGTTCCCGATCTCGAGCATCCAGCACGGATTGCCGTCCTGGTGGGTATGGGTGAGCCGGGCAAATTTCGCGTTCCAGAGCTCACCGTCGCCATTCGCGAACTTGCCTGGACCCTTGGCCGGTTAAAGAGGGAACATCTTGCTACAGTTCTCATAGGCGCAGGTGCCGGTAATATTCCTAGCGATCTTGCCGTACGTTCCTGGCTGCGTGGCCTGCGGAGGGCTCTTTTCGATGCGCTTGCCGATAATACCCCTACCCTCAAACGCGTCACTTTCATTGAGAATTCCCCCGCCAATTTTCTGCGACTAAACCAAACATTCGCCAGCGAAATCGAGCGTCTCGAGAAAGACCCCGAACCGCTCCATGCCGTCTACCTGGCGCCAACGCAGGACGAGACGCAGAAAGCGCGGAAGGCCGCCGAGGAACGGGCCATCAAGCGCGCAAAGGAGGCATTCGGTAATAGCGAAGTCGCCCCAAACCGCACCCGGATGGCCCCATCTGGCGAGGCAGTGCGTTTTAACGTGCGACTCTCGAAAAACACTTACGAATTTTCCGTCTTGGGCACTGAAGCAGCGATCCCCCAACGTAACACGACTGTCGATCCCGGCCTGATAGACCAAATCAACAATCAGCTGCCAATCGCCACCGACTTCATCCGGCAACGCGATCTCGGCAACTTGCTCGGGCGTATGCTGCTGCCTGTGGAACTTCGCGCCGAAATCGTAAAACCAGGCGTGCCGACGGTGCTGACAGTCGATGCAACCACGGCACGGATCCACTTTGAACTTGCGGCGCTGTCACCTGCGGCAGGCAGAAGTGAATTCGAGGAGGAGGATATTGTCGGAACGGCAGCCAATCTAACGCGCCAGCTGCGCACGACCTTTGCCCCCCTCCCAGAGCCACCGCTCATGAGCAGCCGTCCGTTGCGAGTGCTGGTCATCGCCGATCCCTGCGAAGAAGCGCCACTTCCGGGCGCACAGGAGGAAGGCGAAGCCGTAGCGACGCTTTTTGAACAATTCGCAGAATCGCGGCGATACGAGGGATCTTACACAGGGGTGGAGGTGGTGAGACTCTTCGGCCCGAGCGAGGCGACACGAGTCGCTGTTCTGGATTGCCTCGTCAACCAACGTTTTGATCTCCTCCACTATGCGGGACACTGTTTCTATGATCCCAATGATCCGCCGCACTCCGGTTGGCTGTTCAGTCACAAAGAAATCCTCAGTGCCTACGAACTCGGCCGCATCGACCGCATCCCCCGCTTCGTCTTTTCCAACGCCTGCGAATCCGGGATCACGCCGGATCGTGCCGATCAACAAAATGCCGGTCTGGCGCCGAGTTTTGCAGAGGCTTTTTTCGGTCGCGGTGTCGCGAACTTCATCTGCACTGCATGGCCAGTGGACGATGCTGCTGCGCTTGCGTTCGCGCAGCGGGTTTATTGTGGCTTGCTCGGATTGGGCATGGAAACCGAGCACCTGTATCAGGCGATGCGCGCAGCGCGCTCGCAAATCGCCGTTCTAGGTCAAGGCGGATGCACGACCTGGGGCGCCTATCAGCATTACGGAGACCCGTATTTTCAGTTAGTGCACCGCAAAGACTCGGCGCCCGCCCAAGCACCGAAATCGCCTCCCCATCGCCCAGCGCGGAAATCCTCGAAAAAGCGATAGCAATGTCTCTGCCAACAGCGGAGGCGCCGCTCCAAGCCTCCGCAATCCAACATCGAACCTCCGCGCTGAACGGAGAACGGACCGGTCCGATAGCCGAACGAATATCGGCGATTGAATGGCTCTGGTGCTGCGCTGACGCCGCTCTGATGTTCACCGATCTTTAATGATCGGGAGAAACAGCCCTCGCTTGCATTCACTCAAGAGTGGCCGTCGAAAAAGCGGATGAGTCCGATGAAATCGTCTTCCTTCCAGCCAGCCTCAATACCCTCATCGTAAGTCTTTTTCAGATGGCCAGTTTGTTGAAGTGAGAGCGCAAAGTCGTCCGCTGTTTCCAAGGCCAATCTTAAATCCTTTGCCATGTGTTTGAGGGAAAATTGCGGGCTGTAATCATGCTGCCGCAACTTCGATTCTTTGAGGTCAGATACGCCCGAGTGCGAAACGTTGCGAGATAAGGCTTCGAAATAGGCTTTGTCGGAAATACCGGAAGCCCGACAAAGCGAGAGACTTTCGCACAAGGCTTGTGCGACACCAGCAATGTTGAGGTTCATTGCGAGTTTCAGCGACGATGCCGTCCCCAAAGGCCCGATGTGCTGAATAACGCTCGAAATGGGTTCCAGAATAGGACGCGCCTTTTCGATAATCGCAGGTTCGCCTCCGAGGTAATATACTGTCTGGCGCTGTTGAGCGGCGATCTTGCTCCCGGTGAAAGGAGCTTCCAGGAAGCATGCACCCGTTTTTTGCACCTGCTCGGCGAAACGCAGCGTCCATTTTGCGGAAATCGTGCTCGACTGAATCACGAGCTGACCAGGCCCGAGCTTGGGCGTGATCTGATCCAGCACCGATTGCACTGCCGGCGGATCGGCAACCACAATAAAAATAACTTTCGCTCCTTCGACAGCGTCCAGAATCGAAGCGTGAAAGTTCGGAAAATCCATTGGCGTCCTATTCCAGCAACGGACTGCATGACCGTCGGCTATCAGGTTCTTCGCCCAAGCGCTTCCGATAATTCCCAAACCCAGAAAAGCAATGTTCATCCAGGATTCCTCGAATCGTTCTGCAAGAAGCGCAACGACGGTCACAGACACTTTTGCTGCCGAATTCGGTGTTTCACAAACAGGGCCAACTGTCTCACTCCTTCCATGCAGGCTATCTCCGAATGCTCTAACGGTCCGAAGATTCCGCCCACGCGGCGCGACTGGGTGATAAGCTCGGAAAGCACAGCACAAACGTCGATCCCAATCCCGATTGGGTCTGCACAGAGACGGCACCCCCGTGGAGTTGCATAATCGACTTCACAATTGCCAAGCCCAAACCCGCGCCTGCGCCGTCGGATTGACGCGAATTCGCGGCGCGATAAAAGCGATCAAAAATTTTCTCCAAATGCTCGGAATCGATCCCCTCGCCAGTATCCCCCACGCTCACTTCGACACGGTCGCCACTCTTGTATGAGGCGAGTGTAATCCGACCGCCCGCCGATGTATGCCGAAGGGCATTTGACACCAGATTGCTCACGGCACGGCGGAAAAGGAGCGGATCCGCGTTCACCGGCTCGGTCCCCTCGACGACAATCGTCACCTGGCGCTCTTCGGCCGCGGCGTCATGAAATTCCGCAATCGCCGACAATTCGCGTCTAGTATCAAGCGAAGAACAACGAATACGCGTTTCCGGATTGTCTGCCCGCGCGAGGAAAAGGAGGCTATCGGTCATCTGCGACAGCCGTTGAATCTCTTCAAGATTGGATTCCAGGATCTCCCGGTACTCCTCAGCAGTTCGCGACCGCGTAAGAGCGACCTCAGCCTCTCCACGCATGTTCGAAAGCGGTGTCCGGATTTCATGCGCAAGATCGCCGGAAAGTTGCGAAAGCCGCTCGAAAGCCTGCTCGAGGCGGGCCAGCATTTCGTCGAAAGCCGCGGCAAGTGCGGTCAGTTCCGAGGGCCAATCGCGATTTCCCACGCGTTTGTGCAAAAGTGGCGCTTTCATCCGGGTCATCAATGCTGCCATTTCGTTCACGGGCGCGAGCCCCCGCCGCGCAACGAGATACCCAACGAATGCGGATACTGCGACTGCACACGAAAAAATGATGAGCAGCACGGTCCTAAGGGTCGACCGAAACAATTTTTGGCTCATGCGATCTTCACCGAGCTGGATCAGCCATCCATGCCCGAACTGGTCCGGCGGCCCGACCCACGCAGCTGTCAGCAAATACCAGTGCCCGTCTTCCGTGCGGTAGGGCAGCGTCTGCGGCGCCCGGTTGCGCACCGATGCTGGCCGGGTGAAAATCGACGGGGGAAGGGTTTTCGACATTCCGGGCGTTTCTGCGAGGACATTCCAATTGTCGTCGAGAATGCGCGTCCAGTGTCTCGGAGGGCGTGACCCGTCGTCAAATGCTTCGACTTCCTTTTGCAACGCTGCCGCGTTGGGAAAATCGTCACCAATATCGGCCCGGATGACCCTCATCCGGTCGCGGATATAACTAATATCCTGCGAGTTGGAATGACGAACCAACGCCAAATACACGAGGCCCATCGACAGGAGCATAATGATCGACGTGCTGACGGTAAAATGCAGCACCAACCGCCCAGAGATGGACCATTTGCCGCTACGCGCAGGTGGATTTCTATCGGATTTCGAGGACATACCCGACGCCTCGTGCTGTGTGGATGAGTTTCGGACTAAACCCGTCGTCGACCTTGCTCCGCAGACGACTGACAGCCGCTTCGATCATGTTCGTGCCAGTATCAAAACCGATCCCCCACACCGATTCCGCAATACTCTGCCTCGTGACAGCCTGCCCAGCAAAACGGGCCAGATACAACAGGAGTTGCAGCTCCCTCGGCGTCAGAAAGAGATGGCGACCCGCACGGGTAACTCGCTGCAAGCCGGGATCAATCTCAAGATCAGCAATGCGAATCACTTCGTCCGCACGCGGCGTGGATCGCCGTAGGATGTTTCGGACGCGCGCCAACAGCTCGGAAAACGCGAACGGCTTCACCAAATAGTCGTCCGCGCCCAGTTCAAGGCCTTTTACCCGGTCGTTAACACTATCACGCGCAGTTAAAAAGAGAACGCGCGTTTTCACACCGCAACGCTGCATTTCTTGGAGAATCGACCAGCCATCGAGTTTCGGCAGAGTCACATCTAGAATCGCGAGATCATAGGACGCCGCCCGGGCGAGTTCCGCGCCTGTTTGCCCATCGCCTGCTACATCCACGGACATACCATTTTCCAGCAGTCCCTTCTGAATGAAGTTCGCGATCTTGGCTTCGTCTTCGACGATGAGAATTCTGAGAGGTTCGGGATGCAAAAGCGGTATGTCGCAGGTTAAAAATCGCCCTCGTCCAGATTCAAGGAAAACGGGCATCAGGTGGACGATATACCACAGTGAGATATTCAAAAAAGGGCTTTTTCAACGAGCCACAAGCACCGAATGAATCAAAGTATTCACGCCTCTTCCACAACCGGATTGCTCAATCGTCCGATTCCATCAATTTCGATAGCGATCTCGTCGCCGGGTTTCAGCCAGACTTGGGGGTCTCGAGCCATCCCTACGCCTGAAGGTGTGCCAGTTAGGATAACCGTACCGGCCATTAATGTAGTACTGCCACTCAAGAACTCGATGAGCGCAGGAATATCAAAAATCATATTGCGTGTATTTGAGTCCTGCATGACCTCGCCATTTAATAACGTCCTCAAATTCAACTGGTTGGGATCAGGAATTTCCTCTTTGGTCACTAGGGCAGGTCCCAGTGGAGCGAAGGTATCGAATGTCTTGCCCCGGCAAAACTGCCCCCCCCCGAATTTCTTCTGCCAATCGCGAGCGCTTACATCATTGCCAATCGTGTAACCAAGAACGTGATCAAGCGCTTTCGCTCGCGAGATATTTTTGCCATTTTTGCCAATGACAACGGCGAGCTCGCCCTCGAAATCGACTTCGTTACTGCGCAAATAGCGGGGGAGCAGAATCGGATCGCCTGGATGATTGAGCGCCGTTGTGCTTTTCATGAAAAGAACCGGAAACTCGGGAAGCTTTGCGCCCGTCTCCTGGACGTGCAGCCTGTAATTGATTCCGATGCACAGAAACGCGGTCGGCTGAATCGGTGCGAGCAGTTTCCGAGGAACCACGGTTTCGTCCGTTACACTGAATTCGCCAAAGATCTCGCCTTCGATCCTGCGAACGGATCCGTCGGATTGTTGCGAGCCATATTCAGGCTCGTGCGAGGAATTCAGGTAGCGGACGATTCTCACAATTCTCAGATCGATTTAACTGCCGTGACCAGTGGTTGAACAAACGCTTCGATCTTTGCGCCCAGATCGGGATCGCCACCAAACTGATGAATGCGATTTACAATGGCACTGCCAACGACGACCGCGTCACCAGAGCGCGCAACTTCGGCGGCTTGTGCGGCATTCGAGACACCGAATCCGACGGCGATCGGCAGGTTCGTTGTCGATCGGATCAGCGAAACGCGTTCCGCAAGTGACGATGCGACCGTTTTTTGTTCACCCGTAACTCCTTCTCGCGAGACGTAATACACAAACCCCGCAGCCCGTGCGGTCAGCTTTGCGATACGATCCTGCGGCGTCGTCGGAGCGACCAGGACAATTCGTTTCAATCCGTGCGAATCGGCCAGGCCATCGTTCCGCAACGCCTCGTCCGGCGGCAAATCGAGCAAAAGGAGGCCGTCGATCCCCGCTTCTTCGGCTTCGTCGTGAAACCGTCGGAATCCGTAGTTAAACACCGGATTCAGATATGAGTACAATACAATCGGCAACTCGAAGGCGTCGCGAAATTTGCGGATTACCGCAAAAAGTTTCGGAATGGTTGTCCCCGCTTCCAATGCCCGCTGGGCGCTCAACTGATTGGCCACACCGTCCGCCAGCGGATCAGAAAACGGCAGCCCAATTTCCAATAGATCCACTCCGGCCCTCTGCAGCGCACGCGCAATCACAAGCGTCCGTTCTAAATCCGGATCCCCTCCTGTGATGTATGCAATAAACCCTTTCTTTCCTTCGGCTCGCAGCCGCTCAAACGCTAGATCGATTCGATTTTTCGTCATTTCAGATTCTCAATTCTGCATTTCTACCTTCTGCACTTGCCTTCTGCCGGCTGCCTTTACTCTAGCCTCCGGCTGAACCGTGACCGCCCGGTTCCGTCATCGCTACCGGATCGAGCGCCGCTTCCAGTTCGGCTTCCGGCAAAACGCCTTGCTCTTTGCAAAGCTGACGCACCGTTTTTCCCGTTTTTTCGCTTTCTTTGGCAATCTCAGCTGCCCGATCATATCCGATGATTGGCGCCAGACTGGTCACCATCGCCATACTGTATTCGACAAGTTCGTTCGCACGCTCGCGATTCGCCTCGATACCAGAGACACATCGCTTGATGAAAATTGTCACGGCATTTGACAGTAAGCGTATGGATTCAAGGATGTTATGCGCGATGACAGGCATCATCACATTCAGCTCAAAATTGCCGTTCGCGCCCGCCCACGTAATTGTCGCGTCATTTCCGATAACTTGCGTCGCAACCTGCATAAGCGCTTCGGACATCACAGGATTCACCTTTCCAGGCATGATCGAGCTCCCCGGCTGCGTCGCCGGAAGCCGAATCTCGCCAAAACCGCAGCGCGGACCACTTCCTAGCCAGCGAATGTCGTTGGCTATCTTAAAAAGGCTTACGGCAATGGTTTTCAATTGGCCACTCGCCTCGACGAGTCCGTCCTTGCCCCCCTGGGCTTCAAAATGATCGGCCGCTTCACGAAACGAAATGCCCGTTTTCTCGCGAAGGAACGCAATGACTTTACCGGGAAAATCCGGATGCCGGTTCAGCCCTGTACCCACCGCCGTGCCGCCAAATGCCAATTCTTCAACCGCCGCAATCGCTTTTGCTACCCGATCTTTCCCGAACTCTACCTGCTTGGCATAGCCTGCAAATTCTTGCCCGAGTCGGACCGGCGTCGCGTCCATCAAATGCGTGCGGCCGATCTTGATAATGTCCCAAAACTCGGTGCTCTTGGCCAACAACGCCACATGTAATGTCGTCAGCGCGGGGAGCAGCTCATTTTTAAGTGCCTCTCCAACAGCCACATGAATGGCTGTCGGAATCACGTCGTTGCTGGATTGACCCATGTTCACGTGATCATTCGGATGCACCGGTTTGCGAGATCCAAGGGGCTCGCCGGCGAGTTGCGATGAACGGTTCGCGATCACTTCATTTGCGTTCATGTTCGTGCTTGTCCCGGAACCCGTCTGAAAAATGTCCAAAGGAAATTCGTCGTCGAATTTTCCTTCGACCACCTCCAAGGCAGCCTCGGAAATAAGTCCGGCGATCTTTGAATCGATTGCGCCAAGGTCGTGGTTGGCAACCGCAGCCCCGGCTTTGATCAAGCCAAGCGCGCGGATAAAAGGTCGAGGAAACCGGTATCCGCTGATGGGAAAATTCAGTACAGCACGCTGAGTAGTCGCCCCATACAACGCTTCCATGGGGACGGGCATTTCACCCATGGAGTCTTTTTCAATGCGGGTTTCAGACATAGTTCGGGCAGGGGAAGACCCAAGCCTAGCCTTGGCAAATCGGTTCGGCAAATCTCCACGAGACATTTTAGAAAGGTCAAAGAAAGCAGAAACGAGGAAAAACATCAGCGTCTTTGCGCCCTCGCTTCCTTCTGTGAAATTTGCTGCCGAGTTTTCGTCACCATGACACCCGAATATCCCTACCGCACCCGCCGCACCATCAAACCTAACCAAATGGATTCCTCACGAGACGTCCCGCATGAGTTGTTGCTCGAAATCCTTGAGGACGCGCACTGGGCACCGACGCACGGGCTCACACAGCCATGGCGTTTTCACGTCTTTCTTGGCGCCGCCCGTCCCCGGCTTGGCGAGGCCTGCAAGATTTATATGATCAGTTGACTCCGGTTGCTGAGCGCAGAGAGGAAAAGCGGGAAAAACTGCGCACCAACATGTTGTTGGCGCCCGTGTGCATTGGCGTAGCCGCGCGTATCGAACCGTGCGGAAAAATTTCGGAATTGGATGAAATCGCAGCCGTTTCATGCGCCGTCGAGAATTTGATGCTCTCTGCACACCAACGTGGCATCGGTTCCTTTTGGGCCACTTCCCCCGTCGCGTGCTCGCCCCAATTCGCCTCATGGCTCGGTCTTGACTCCAACCACCGCATGCTTGGCATCGTTTATCTCGGCTACGCGCTTCCCGGAACAAGCCCCACCTCGTCTCGGGTCCCATTAACGGAACGCGTTGTATTCTATAGAGAATAAAATAAATGAAAAAAGCTCGTCGTGGAGCGTATGGCCGCCCGCGCTCACGCTGCGAAGCTTTTTCCCATTACGTACCGATCGGAAAAGCGAGACTCCGCCGGGAAGCGGGACTTCGATCTGCTCGACCTTGACGCATTCACGTATTTCATAAAACGGGACGCCTGCGAGGGTTGCCCCCATTTTCAGCCCAGGAAAAGCCGGCCTCACGAATTCCAGATTCGCATTCAGCGAGAATCGCGGCGCCGCCGCATCCGGCGATTCGGCCATGGCTGTCGGCAACAAAATAAGTGGCGATCAGCGGTCAATTGACGATCCACTCCGAAGACTCCTCCCAAAGCGCCATTTGCTCTGGTGTTATGGAACGCAGCTTGCAATGTCTGGACGGACAGTGGAATCCACTCCCCGATTGCGAGGATATCGGCGGTCGTAGCGAGGCGAAGTAACCAGTCTTTTTCATGGAGCGAGGATCACGGTGGCGATCCTTGGGCAGCTCCGAGCCCGAATGTCGTCAGGGGATGTGAAAGTTCGCACCAAAAAGTACAAAAAAAAGCCCGGTCTCCTGTTTCCAGAAGACCGGGCAAAAAACTGGCAACGTCCTACTCTCGCACAACCTATAGATGCACTACCATCGGGGCTGCAATGTTTCACTTCCGTGTTCGGAATGGGAACGGGTGGTGCCATTGCGCTATTGTCACCAGAAATCTGGCGAATCCGAATACATTTTCCTTGGGGGGCTAAACTGGGGGCGGAATGACACTCGGATCCACCAGATTTCTGGCGGCTGGTTCGCGGGTTTCCCCACAACCAACTTTGAATCGTTTTTTTGCTGATTGATCACCAACCAGCCTTCAAAGAACAATTTGATTCTCTGACATCTACATACAGGAACAATACGCAGTCAATGCTGAGTTTTATTTTAAAAAAGTCATTAGAATTTCCGACTGGCTTGATGCCGGGTTCCGCAGAACCCGGCACCAGCCGAAAAATAAATGACCAAGCCGAACGGGTTATTAGTATGCCTGAGCTGAACATGTTACCATGCTTGCACCCGGCACCTATCAACGTGGTGGTCTGCCACGACCCTTCAGGGAGATCTCATCTTGGGATAGGCTTGGCGCTTAGATGCTTTCAGCGCTTATCCTTTCCGAACATAGCTACCCGGCACTGCCGTTGACACGACAACCGG
>DATDBU010000062.1:0-6691 GCA_036524675.1 Chthoniobacterales bacterium
AGTCGAAGTTTACGCACGCACTTTGCATAGGGCTGATGGGCCAGCGCTCGGCTGACTCCCAAACGCTGGAGGGAATCCGCTCGTATAGTTCTTCCATGGTTACTTTCATATTTACCTTTCTGTTATGGGGTTGAAGTGAAACTTCATGCGGGGAGCGAACGCATCCGCCCCCCGGAGTAATTCCACATTCAGCGGACACCCAACGCCGTAGGTTTCTGAATCCAGCCCTCCGTTAAAACACGATGTCCGCTTGATCCCTAAACGCTTCATTTCTTGCCTTAGCTGTCTCAGCTGGGACTCTGGATTGATCCTCCCCCATTCAATGAGTTGCCACTAAAGGCAAGGATCGGATTTCTTAAGATACGTCCCGCGTGTCTGCTTTCCACGCCGACGCCCAAAAGTGGTAAAACTTCATGCAGCCCACTCTGCCTTGGTGATCCAACCGGCAGTGAGCGCATGGTATTTCGTCCGAGGGCTGAGCAATGGCTCTTTGCCTCGCGAACGGTGATGCATCTTACAATTTTCTCGTCTTTGGTTCTGTCGATAACCCAAAGCTCCCCGTCTCTCATTTCGTAGTAATATCTGTTTCCGTGATACATGGATTTTCCTTTTTTAATTGAAGAGTGAAACTTCATGCGGCTCACCCGTAAAGGATGAGCCGGAGTAATTCCACATTCTAAAGATCCTTGTTTAATCCGTCCGGAGATCTCACCCCGTTCGGCTGACATGCTATGGCTTCTCAGCCCACTTCGCACTCTGGTCACATGATTCCCGACCGACCAGTCATCGCATCTGACAGCCTCTCAGCTCAATCCGGCATCGCTGCCTTCAGGGCTCGTTTGCTGTCCGCTATCCCATACGGAAACACACATAATCACCAAGGGTCAAGCACCCGGAGTTAGTCGACAGGTGCCAGGCACAGGACGAAAATTCTACCAGGTTATCAGACAGAGGCGTCGCTTAACCTCATGGAATGAATGGGACCAGAGAGCTATGAGTGTGTCGATCCGTTGTTGACACTGTGTCAGCAAAGACGCTTATCCGAGGTGATTTGCGAACTATTGACACTGTGTCAGCTATCGCGCCAGCGGTCTGCCGACGCAATCCTTGGGTATTCCAGGACGATACCGATCCTTTTTCTCAGGGTAATTCAGCCCGGCAAACGCTCCATGGAAGTGTAGCGCTGCCCGATCATGCGCCTCTGCCGCCCTGGTCTTGTGCTCGTAAACTCCTAAGTAGTAACGAGTTCCAGCAACGGTGATTTGCGCCATCCATTTGCCGCTATTCGCCCTCGTGACGCCCTTCAATCCGCACCGGTTATCCTTGTCCTTCCTGCTGTTTGCTCTGTTCTGACCGGCTGTGACAAGGCGCAGATTACATCGCCGGTTGTCAAGCGTATCGCCGTTGATGTGATCGACAATCTGCCCTTTCCTGGCCCTCGTGATCAACCGATGCAGATAGGCCGTAGTGCCGATGCTTGCGACCGCATACACGTGCCTTCCACGATGAACCTGCGCCTTCCAGTTGGCTTCCAGGATCCAAGCCGCAATGTCAGAATCGACGATTGCAACCGCTCCATCACCTAAGTCCATGTAGATAGTATGCCTTGCCGTGCTCATATGTCGTTGATTATCAAAGCTTTCGTCAATAACATTCGTTGTATTACATCAGACAATCTCTATAAAGTTAAATCGACCGGACACCGGCACCGGCGGCAGGGTGGAGGGTGGACACCCCCGGGGCGCCGGGCACGACACATATACATCACCCCTGTATACGATTTTCCTATTTTTCGAATCAGGTTAGTATCAGGCGCCTCTCCGCACGTATACAATTCCCGTCAACCAGGACACGGCACCCCTTTGAAAACGATGGGCTGATAAATTTTTTGGTCCTGAGATTTATTGAGTTACGCATCATCCTCATTGCCGTAATAAGCAAGGGGGCTGCGTAATAATCCCGGATGATCCGAATAAGGCTGATGCGGAGTTCGCGGACACAATGAGGAACCTCCCCCAAGACTACAGGTGGAGTGCGCTGTAGCCGAATCACCGGGCTAACCGGGTGTTATAGGGTGTGCTGGTCGGCTCTCGTTCTACGGCAGAGGGATGGCAACGGGACGTGGCTCGCTTACCTGGCCTGTCCGGCACATCAGCGGATGTGCTGTGAATCGCGTGGTTCTTCCAGTGGTTCAATTCTGGATTACCCCCGTTCACACCAGCCGTCCGGTTCCGAGTGAGGATGTTTTCGCTGGGACTCTGCATCCAGCTACTTGTCCGGAGTCTGGTTACGTTCCTCGATGATCTTGCCACCGTGGAAGGCAGATGATTTTGCTTGTTGGGGTTAAACAACGCGAAAACAGTGAAAATGTCAACGCCGCAAAATTTACCTTTGACATGGGAATAAATGCGGATACGGTTCGAGTCAGCAGATGATTTCCTCCCCGCCAGTGATCTTGCTCAGGTCGCGGCGGGGAGGTTTTTTTGTACCATTGACGTTGTTACTGCCGCGCAGTAACATTCATCCTCATGGAGCTTGATGCTGACGGCCAACCCTATCCAGAGGTGCCACGATCGAAAACCCGGAAACGCAAACATCACAAATGGCGGCCCCAGGAACAATGGGACATCGCCTTTGGGTTGTATGTGCAATTGCGTATGGGGAAAATGACCCGCTGGGAGTTCGACGAGATCACCGGCATCAAACGCGCGTCAACGGATACGCGGATCAGTCGGTACGGGTGGCGGGAGAAAGCTGACGCCATCATTGCCGAGATGAGCAAGGTCTCATCGGTGAAAGACAACGGCCTGGGCGCCATGGCGGCGAACATTGCCAACATCATGGATTTGAAGAAACAGGGCGCAGACGGCTGGGTATCGGACACGCACGTCATGCTTGAGAAAGCCCGGACCCATTTCAAGAAGCTGCCCGGCGGCAAGATCATCGAACAGGCGCGCTCGTTATCGGCCATCAACGATCTGGCCCGGAAGAACTACGATATGGACAAGGGCGATAAAACGGAGCAAACCAACGCCAGTCCGATCAACCTATCCATCCTGCTTAATCCAACGGCGTTGACTGTGACAGAGGTACCGCGTCCGGCGCTGGATATTGACTCCGAGCGGTTATGAGTTGGTTCAATCGCCTTGTTCAGCGTTGGTGGCCACCGTCCTTGCATCGGAAGATTGACGAACAAGCCCGCCTGATTCGAAACTGCTGTGACGAATGGGCCGACGATCACACGCACCTACAGGCGCTCTGTCTGAAAGCAGGCTGCCACGAGGATCAAGTTTCTGGCGATTCGCATCACGTTCCTGGCATTCAGGAACTAGCAGACATGCTGGCGGACAAAACAACGCTGAAGGATTGACCTGGCCTGCCGAAAATGCCAGCCAAGAAGCGAAAATCGAGAAGAAGAAGCACCCCTATCCAGCGAAAGGCAGCCAAGGAACGCAAGAAAGCCCTTGATCGGGCCTATGTAGCGCGTAAAAGGGTCGGCAATGGGAAGAAAGAGTACAACGAATACCAGAAGTATCTGATGCGACAGATCCGCTCAGAGAGGCGGCTCGAGAGGATTCGTTACCAGAAATTCTTCGATGTGTGCCGGCGGAAAGCGGTGCGGATTATGGAAGAGCTGAAGAAGGTTGGGCTAGCGAAGGACGTCTGATTTTGTCATAACCTATCCCGACTTCCTTTCTGGATAATCACGGCTCGGCGAACCAGCGCGGTTTCTCGATTCACCTTCATCGTCGCCTGCCTGCTCCGCACCCCCGCCGCCCGCTCGGAACAGCGAGCCTTGCGCGAGTTCGGCGCGGATGCGTTGCACAGCGTTTGCAAAGTGCTTTTCGTCGCGCTCAATCCCGATGAAGCGCCGTCCCGTTCGGATACACGCGATTCCCGTCGAGCCGCTGCCCATGTATGGGTCGAGCACCGTTGCGCCAGCCTTAACCTTCGCGCGATCCATGCACCACGCCATGAGAGCCACGGGCTTCTGTGTTGGGTGCATCCGCGTCGCGGTTTCACCATTCATCGAGAGGTCGCGCTTCGCATACACGCCCACGCCGCCCTTCATCCATGCGAGTTCCGCGTCGGAGAGGAAGCTGCCGAATCCGCCATCAAGCCGCTTCAGCCACACGAGGGTTGTCCCGACCGGCAGGCGTTGCCCGTAGTGGTTGCACCCGAACAGCACCACGGCGGGATATTCGAGCCACGGCGACGGATCGAACGCCCGATCATCATTGAGCACTTTCGAGCGGTCGTTTCGTCCTGCCGACCTTTGCCCCGGATTATTCCCGCCGCTGAATCGCGTCGTCTTTGGGTCCCAGTCCATTCCATACGGCGGGTCACTCACGACGGCATCGGCTTCGAGTGGCAGCACGTCGAGACAGTCAGCGAGATACAAAGTCACGCCTTCGGCTTGGAAGTCAGGACTCCGCCCACTCCTACCAGACCCAGCTTTCTCTGCGTCCGGCGCGGCGTTCTTATTCGGGTTCGCCGAGCCAGTCGCTGCATGGAACGGCGCTTCGCGTCGTTCCTGCAATTCGAGAGTCTGTGGTGCGCCGTCCATGAGCTATGCGTTAGGCTTCTTCACCTCGAACAGATGCGACATCAAATCGTCAGCGATTGCGTTCGCCTCGTGGATGGTCAGCTTACCTTTCGCGCCATCGCAGATTGGCATGGCGATGTTGCATTGCCACGAGAGCGCATAGCCAGGATCATCCCGCATTGCCTTGATCAGAGCGAGGTAGGCTTTGCCAGTTCCGCGAACCTTCCAGTTTCGCCAGTGAGTTTTGAGATTCGCCAGAAGCCTAACAAGGCGCCATAAAGTTGCGTGTTCGCTTGTCATATTCACCCTTTCCAAGTCATTTTGTGACATCGTTTTATTGTGGTTCGGGTGGGGTTGCCACCACTGGGACGTTCGGATTATTCTTCATCGTCGTAGCTGGGCCACGGTTCCTCCTCTTGCACCATGTCGCACGGGCCGCCAGCCAGCACGCCGTCACACGGGCAGTTGTTGGCGCGGCAGTGGCAGTGCTGCACCATCGAGGCAACGAACTTTTGATATTCCGTCTCATACGCGCAACCCTTCGGAGCGGCGACGTTGATTTTGGATTCAGTGCTCATGGGCGCCTCCTTCGGGTTGCACACTTCGGCGCTCTGGATATGGAGAAGTCGGTCCATCTCAGCGGCAACCGCCTCTGAATCTGTTTTCGTGTTGCTCATGTCATTCATTCGCGGTTTGGCTGCGCTCTGCGTTAGCCGAACTTCCTCCGTCCGTTCGTGGGCGTATTCTCCCCACCGCCCCCAAAGGCAACCAGTCGGTAATCGTAATCTTCGACGTAGCCCGTCTCCCAATCTTTGCTCTCGTTGCATATCACCACTTCGTAAAGCCCATCCTTGCATTCGTGCAGGTTGACGATTCGCGTCCACACCTCATCCCGGCTTATCATGCTGCAATCTTCTTCGAGACATTGGTGTCCACTGCTCTTTCGTTTTACCGATAGCAGGTCGCGCCGGATATGCAGTCCGCGCTTGTCGTGCCAGGAACTTGTGACGAGCTTGACCACTTCTCGGCGCTCCGGCTCCGCACCTCCCCCTGCTCCATTCTGCGCGCGGAGCGTTATCTCGTAGGCTAGCGCCAAAACCGGGGAACCAAGCGCTGGAGTCGCAACGGCAGGAGCCGGTTGAGTTTCGTCTGTATTCATAGTATGTATTTCATATTCACCCTTTCCAAGTCATCTTCTGCGGACCGGAGGCGTCTTCAACCTGAAACTTCGCGAACGCCTGCCGCATATTGGGCTGCGCTGCTGATCCTAGTTTGTTCTCAGAAACGAAATTAAACCGTTCAATTGCCAGGCAGAGGAGCATGAACGCCGCATCCGCCGCGTCGGGTGACGGTTTGTGGGTGCGCTTCTTGTAGTCCGCCTTTGATTCCAGCCATTGCTTTCGGCTTTTCTCGAACGCTTGGCGACTGCACATCTGGTCCGCTTGCGCCGCGGATATGCCCTTAAGCTGACGGCTTTTGATGAACGGAATACCCGTCAACCACAGTTCCGTCGCGCGATTCCCGAACTTCTCTTTGGCTGTCACATTCACCTTCTTCTTCGTCACCGGATCGTCGCGCGTTTCCACCACCCGATCGGATGGTGACCCGCCGAATTCAATGCGTAGCACGCCGCGCTCGCCGAACTCGTCCTCGACGGCATCAGCCATCAACGAACCGCCGGCCGTGCAATCCACCACCGTTTGGCGCACGCCGATCTTGCGTTCCCGGCACTTGGCCACGAACTGGCGCGCAATCTGTTTCAACACGGAATCCGTATTTTTTACGTCTTCCAACAGAGAAAAATGCTCCGCGAATTCCAGACCCTTCACTCCGCGCATGGAACCTAATTTCCCGAAGCAAGCTTGAAAATTGTCACCGCCGCTGCGGTAGGCTGGGTCCAGGGACGCCAGCGAACTCGTTTCGCCTTGCCACACGGCGCGCTCAAGCGCTCCGGACTGCGTCATCTCCAGCTCGTTGTAGAGCGAATCCTCCGCGCCTTGTGGCGGCCAGAATGCCTTGATGTAGCGCCAGTAACCTACCGTGTTGCCGCGCCCTTCCTGTTGCTCCTTCTGGACGTGGCTCCATTGCTCCAGGAACGGGTATTTATCGATCGGCTCACTGTATTTATTCGGCGTTTCCTCGCCG
>DATDBU010000063.1:0-16851 GCA_036524675.1 Chthoniobacterales bacterium
GCCCCTGCGTCCGGGGCGGGTCGAACCCCGCGCCAAAAAACGACGCCCAAAAAACTATCTTCTCCTCATGAAACCACGACACGAAATGGTCGTCCCCAATCACAGAAACCGTCCCAAACCTGCCTTATCTTAGCGCCATTCATGCCTGACCCCCAGTTGTGCCCCCAGTTGTGCCAATTGGGAAGTCGCTTTGCGCTAGTGCCGCAACTGGT
Organism: Chthoniobacterales bacterium; assembly: GCA_036524675.1. Lineage (GTDB taxonomy): Bacteria > Verrucomicrobiota > Verrucomicrobiia > Chthoniobacterales > DASVRZ01 > DATDAW01. The sequence goes on from DATDBU010000063.1 coordinate 213, forward strand.
AAGGGACAGACATTTACATTCGCGATTCAATATACCAAAATCGGCTTTGCTTATTGTCCAAAATGATTGCGTGGCCAGTCGGAAGATAGGGCTTAGACTCAGGCAGTTGCAGATATTCAGCGTCAGGGAACGCGATCGTTGGCTGCAAACGAGGTTCTATCCTCAAGCTGTTTATCGCGAAGTTCAATATATCGCCTGTGCGTCTATCAAAAGGTTTCCGCCTCCAAATGGCCCCATTTTCTCCAGCAAAATAACCTCGAAGGATGTTCATATCCGATGCTGAACAAACAAAGGTGATAAAAGTGGTGTCGTCAGCATTGCCTGTACTTACCGAAACCAATTCCCTAGCGGATGTCGGCAACCATTCTCCCAGGCGTTGCTGTGCGAGCGACTTCTTTTCGGAGCATCCCCATTGGAAAAGAAAGGCCATACTCACTGCAATCCAGAGCAGGCTGATTCCCGATGTTAGTCTCACTTCAATCAAGGCGACTCTTCTTTCTTATTAATCTCCACACCAATCCGGCAACGACTATGGCAACCGCCAACGCAAGTGCAATAACCCAAAGATGCGAGCGCTTGGTTACTTCGTTCTGGCGATGTGCGTCCGGACTATTTGAAGATGTTTTGACTGCGACGGAAGGCTTTGGAGTCGTCGTTCCAACTGTGGCGGCTGATTTCTGAGTAATAGGATTTTGTTCGATCTTATCTGCCAATGAGTCGAAACGGGGAACTGCATCCGCAAGCATCTTGAGCACTCCGGCTTGATCCTTTTGCATCATCATGTCGAAGTATCGTTGCGTGAGGTTCGACTTCTGTAATGGCATATCCGATGAAAAGCTAACAGCGACTGCGATGTCACGATTTTTGCTCGGAACCGTGAGCACGGTCGAATATCCAGTCCCGCCTGATCCAACGCCAGCGAGGAAAGCGAAGCCTTTGCCTCCGTTGCTCATTTTGATCTCGCGTACAAAATCATTTTGGATTCCAGGTTTCTGACTCTGCTTTTCGAGCGCAGTCTCGAACTGCCGCGCTAACGACGGCGTCAAAATCGACCCCGAAGGGCCAATAGTAATAACAGTCAAACCAAACGTGTGATCTGGAGCCTCGTAGACATGAGATGATGTGATTCGCGGATTAGTTTTTCTGTTGGAGAGGGTAATATCTCTAACATTGAGAATGCCGTTATAATTAAACATTCGTGCGACATCGCTCGGAGGGATGTAATCTTTCATTTGAGTCGTTTGCACCTGCGAAAGCAGTGGCGCAAAGAACGACAATATCGTCACAAGAACGACTAGTGATTTGTTTGTCATTTACTGACCTGCCCCATCGTAAATCTTCGACCCAAGAGGATTTGCGTTGCTTTGAAATTCCACGCGATTCTTAAAAACACGTCCGGATGGCCGGGACGCTGCTGCTAACGTTGCATATCCGGTTTGCGCACAAGCGGCTTGCATCGCCGGCCCATAGTATGATGCGCCGCCATAATAGGTGAAATCATAAACGTCCTCAAAGCTTCCCGAATAACCCATTTGAATAACGTTAAATGTATGTAAATCCGCAGTCCCAACAATCTGGCATCTCGCTGTAATTTCGCCCGATATTGTAACCTTGCCGAAGGCTTTCCCGAGCTCGCTAAATAGCACACCAGGATCGGTAGTATTGAAGTCATCACTACCGCTGTAACTGAATGTGAAGTCATGATAGGTTTCGTTTGGGTGGAGCACAAAATAGGTGGATATTTCAGCTTTTTGACTCTCAATTTTTGCATCAAGCAGTTTGCTGACGAACTCGGATTGCTCCACCTTATCAGACGTGTCGGTGCCTTCTTGGAAGGTGTTTTGTGGAGCGATGGCAGTATTGGCTGACGACCATACAGCGCCCAGCGGATGTGTGAGTCCCGGCTCATTCGAGCGAAGTGTAAATGTAGATACAGTTGCTCCTGGGACAGCATTTCCAGTAATAAACGAGTTCAACAACTCGCCGGCGATACCGGTGCCGGGAACATTCGATGCGTTCTCGACCATATTACAGCTATCCACAAAGAACTGTTTTGTAACGGCGCGAAACTTGTCGTGAGGCGGAGAGGAGTCAACATTCGGTGTCTTATCGAAAGTCAGACTGATTTCGGCCGCCTCAAGCGTTCCATTCCCATTGCTGTCATATCCGGCGACTACCTCGTAAAGATTAGTCTGATCTTGAGCGTCGGCAGGATAAAATTCTTCTGCATCAAACTCGATCAGCGTTTTCTGTGGAGCCGGCACAGAAGGCACTGCTTTTGTCACTGTTGATGAGTTGATTTTCTTAACGCCGACTAAGAACTTGGATGCGAAGCTGTCGGGTACAGAAACCTTAACTGCTATATGGCTCTTCACGCCATCTCGTGACGCCATTAACATGGGGTTATTGTCGTCACCCACGTATGGTTTGCCCGTCGGAAGTTTATTCGCCTCATTCCCAGTGATCTGGTCCGAAATAACTTCGGTTATGTCGACTGGCAGGAGGAGCAAAGCTTTTATAGCACTTGTAGACATCGCTCCATTACTGTCTGTTGTGAGGAGGTAGTCGCACATGGTAAACATTCCATGGGAATTGATCTCTCCATGGCCGAGCGGTTGATCCCAGTAAAAACTATAAACAGAATCGGCTTGCAACACGCTGACTTCGTTGTCCCCATCGGTCCGCAGTTTCAGCAGGAAATGTCGGTTGACCCATTCTCCAGGAGCAGGGCCTTCAAGATTGGAAGCGCTCAACATTAGACAAGCGGTGCCATCCGGACCAGGGTCGCTAATCCGAGTTACATAGATGTCCGTGATTTGATTTTTGTAAGCCAATGGCAACAGGTCTTTGATAAACGTCTTTATTCCGTTTTGCCACAGGTAACCGTCGAGAGGATTCCAGTCTTGATCAAGATCATAACCGACAATCTGGTTTTGGTTGTTGATTATCTCGGGGTAGCTCGACGGGAAGTTGATAAGTTGCTGTCCATCCCAGACTTGTCGATAGCGGAAATCTCCTTCGAGAAGCGCACCTATCGCCCATCCTTGATTGTTCATCTCGACTGGATAGAAGTCAGCATTAACTACCCTGACGCCAGATGCTACCGGTATGTTATTGTCAGCAACGTACGGATCAAAGATGACAGTGGCACCTCCATGAGCAATGATGCCCCCTTGAGTTCTCCTTCGCCAATTGGCATATTGCGGGTCATCCACCCAACCCCAACCCCAGCCACAGTAACCATTTTCCGTAAAGTCGACTGGCTGATATCCTTTTGAATCACCAACCTCACCAGGTTTACTATCCTCATAAGGTGGATCGGGGGGGAAGATGCCATCTCCTGGCCATCGAAACCCTATGTATTGCCAAGACCCGGGCCCTTCGTAGTAGTGGACTTCTTGAGAGCCAGACGCCTGCCCTTGTATATCAATCGCAGTGGGGTTGCGATAAACAACTTTCTCTGATGAGGTCACCATGGAAGGCACAGTCTGTGCAGGACCGGCAACACCATTTTTCCAGGTATACGTTCGAAAGCTGGTATTTGCGCTATAATAGTAACTAGTATGAAATCCAAAAGCGATGTTGCCATTATCGTCAAGAGCCATCTGAGAGATGTATTGCCCTTGGTTAACCGTTCCACTCAGGTCGATCGGCGCCAACTGTGTCACCGGGACGTCCTGAGAACGGTTTGGATCGATTGGGTATAGATCATCGCCGTTATTTACGCCATCTCCATCGAAGTCACCCTCGGGATCGACCTCCTCGGGCGCTGCGGGAGGAGAAGGATCGGACGGACCGGGAGGGCCGGGTGAACCCGGGGGATTGGCGTCGTTGTCGGCCTGAACGTCGTAGAGGGTGTTTTCGTCGTGAGAGCTGGTATCCGTCCAGGTGGTCACGCCAGGTCCTGTCACGGCGACGGTCTGCCAGGTTTGGCCGCCGTCGGTGCTCTTGCGGATGGTGAAGCCGGTTTCGTTGTCGGAGTTGTCCTGCCAGGTCAGGGTTACGCTGCCGTCGGGAAATTCCGAGGCAGTCAACGCTCCAGGGGCCACCGGGGGAACAAACGGATCGAAGTTGTAGAGGGTAAAGTGCGCGCTAGGGCCGGTTCCGGCCTGGACGCGGACCCGGCCGATGGTGGAGGGCGACGCTGAGTGTTGGTAAAAGACGCTGGACTGGCTGTGGGAGACGCGCCCGCTGCCATCGGTGCGCACGGTCAGACTGGCCGAGAGGGGTTCACCCGAGGAAGTGCCGGATGCGAGGCGGTCCCGTTCATCCTCTGAGGAGAAAGTCACCGGTGCGTTGGCCAGCAGCACTCCATTCAGGCTGTTGCGCACTTCCACCACCAGCGGTTCGGCGGCAAAAGCGCCGGGCGCTCCGGTCTGCTGGTCGCCGCCGGCCACCGTCACGCTGGGCACGATCAGGGCGCCTCCCTGGCTGTAGTAGTTGTTCGGGTCGCTGCCCAGTTGGTATTCCTGGAGGTTGGTCAGCCCGTCCCCATCCTCGTCCTCGGAGCCGGTGCGCTCCAGACTGCCGAACGCATTCCATTCCCAAATATCCGGAAGGCTGTCCTGATCGCGATCGGTGATGAGGCTGATTTCATCCGGCGGGACGGCCTGGCGGTAGAGGCTCACGTCATCCAGTGTGCCACGAAAATAGCTGTCGTAATAGCCGATTCCGTATTCATCGGCCCCGAGAATGAGCGGCGCGCCGTTGCTTGGATCGATTTCTCCATAGAGACTGAAATCGACCACGGTTTGTTCCGCATCCGCGTAGGTGAACAGTTCGTCGTAAAAGACCAGGGGCTGGGCCTGGGCATCGACGTAAATCCGCGCCTGCTGGGTTTGCTGATCCCACACCAGGATCACCTGATGCCACCGCCCATCGTCGAAGGACTCCTCAGTCGCGAACAAGATATCCCCTGTTGCGCTGTTTGCGGAAATCGATCTGGCCATCCCAGTTGAGACCAAGGGAGAAGCCGTGATAGTAATATCCTCCTTGATCCAGTCCTCGTTTAGAAATGAGCACGCGATACTCGTAGGACCAATCCGCTTTGAACCAAGTGACCAGCGTAAAACTATCGGTGCCCGGATCCAGGGCGCTGGTCGAGGCGATGGTGGCTATCGGTTCCGTGCCGGAAAACAGAATCGCGCCCCCGAAGACGCCCGGGGTGCGCACCGGGCCATTCCCAAGCACGCCATCGTGATGCAATCCCGAAGAGTCGAGAATGGTATTTCCGGAGGCCTCATCGAACTTCCAATGACCGATCAGAGCATCGCTGTCCTGCGTTACCGCCTCTGCGTGGAAAGTCACAATATTGGAGTTGCCGGCGCGTGCGGTTATCGTGCTCGTTCCTTCGTGTTGAGCGCCGTGCCGGTAGAACGCTCTGGCCACGCCGTCGACTCCCGTCCTTAGCGTGAGAATGGGATTGGTCGTGATGTTACCCAAATCCCCGGCCAAACCGCCTCCGCCGCCTGCCACCGCGAAGTCCACCGGAGCGTTGATCAGGAGCGTTCCTGCCTCCGAGCCATCTCGCACTTGGACACTGAACGGCTGGGAAAGATAATCGCCGGGCACCGCTGACTGGTTGTCGCCCCCAAAAATACTCACGACCGGAGCAATCGTCGTCGCTCCCTGGTCATAATAGTTCTTTGGGTCGCTGCCCTGCTCGCGTTCCTGGAGATTGGTGAACCCGTCGCCATCAGGATCTGCGTTCGGGTTTACGCCCAGATGTCCGAAGTTTGCCAATTCCCACCAGTCACCCAGGCCGCTATTATCGCTGTCGTAGGCGACGTGGACTGTGACGATGTCCGAACGCAGGGAAGTCGATCCGTTGCTATCGGCGGCAACGGCCGTGATTTGGAAATCGCCCCATGTGTTCGGGGTCCAGGCCCAATCGAAAGGCGCGGTCGTCGATGTCCCGATCTTGGCTCCTTCGTTAAAGTAATTCACCTCGGTCACTGTGCCTGCGGTGGCGCTGGCACTGACCTGAAAATGAATCGGCTGCCCCAAGACGCCGGTCGTGTCACCCGCAGGATGAATGATCGAAACGGTGGGAGAAGCAACCAGCAGATTGAGGCCAAGAACCGGGGAAGCGTTCGAAGAGGATCCGGAAACGCCAGTCCCCAGCTGTCCAAAAGCACCGTCTCCCCAACTGACGAGTGTTCCATCCTCCTTCAACGCCATGTTGCAGCTCCCTCCAGCTGCGATTTTCGATGCGGCCGCAACGATTTCCACTTGGATTGGAGTCGCGCTGTTGGCCGTCGTGCTATTACCCAATTGGCCAGACCAATTTGCACCCCAGGCCCGGAGGCTCCCGTCGTTCTTCAACGCCACTGAATGATGACTCCCGGCAGCTACTGCCACTACATTGGTCAATCCGTTCACCTGCACGGGCGTTACACTACCCGTCGTCGTGTTGTTACCCAACTGGCCAGACCCGTTTGCTCCCCAGGCCCAGACGCTTCCATCGGCCTTCAGCGCCAGAGAATGACTGTTCCCGGCAGCTACGGCCACCACATTTGTCAATCCATTCACCTGCACGGGCACCACGCTGCGAACCGGGATGCTGTTACCCAATTGGCCAGACCCATTGGCTCCCCAGGCCCAGACGCTGCCGTCACTCTTTAACGCCAGTGAAAAACGGTATCCGGCAGCGACGGCCACCACGTTTACCAGTCCGTTCACCTGCACGGGCACTACGCTTTTAGTCGTTGTGTTGTTGCCCAATTGGCCGGACTCATTGGCTCCCCACGCCCAAACGCTCCCATCGCTTTTCAATGCTAGAGAATGACTGCTCCCGGCACTTACGGCCGTCACATTCGACAGTCCATTCACTTGCAAAGGTGTCAGACTGTCTGCCGTCGTGTTATTGCCCAATTGACCGGACCCATTGGCTCCCCAGGCCCAGATCCTCCCGTCGCTCTTCAATGCCAAAGATGACCGCCCCCGGCACTTAAGGCCGTCACACTTGTCAGTCCGTTCACCTGCACTGGTAGCGCACTGTCTGCCGCTGTGTTGTTACCCAATTGGCCAGACCAATTGGCACCCCAGGCCCAGACGCTCCCGTCGCCCTTTAACGCCAGAGAATGGTAATCCCCGGCTACAACAGCGTCCACGTTTGACAATCCGCTCACCTGCGCCGGCGCTACACTGCCCGACGTCGATTGGTTGCCCAATTGACCGTACCAATTCGCTCCCCAAGCCGAGATGCTCCCGCCATTCTTGACCGCCAGAGAATGATCGTATCCGGCTGCCACGGCCACGATATCTATCAAACCCAATACCTGGGCAGGCGTCGAACTGTCGGTCGTCGTGCTATTGCCCAATTGACCGTCCCAGTTGGCTCCCCACGCCCAGACACCTCCGTCGCCTTTGACCGCCAGCGAATGACCGTATCCGGCTGCCACAGCCACCACGTCTGTCAATCCGATCACATGGACAGCTGTCCGACTGTCAGTCGTCGTGTTGTTGCCCAATTGGCCAGACCAATTGCCTCCCCAGGCCCAGACGCTCCCTCCACTCTTGACCGCAAGGGAATGATCGGATCCGGCAGCTACCGCCACCACGTCTGTCAATCCCATCACCTGCACAGCCGCCCGACTTTCGATCGTCGTGTTGTTACCCAATTGGCCAGAACCATTGTCTCCCCAGGCCCAGACGCTCCCGTCGCTCTTCAATGCCATGGAATGACCGCCGCCGGCAGCCACGGCCACCACGTTGGTCAACCCGTTCACCTGCACAGGTGTTAGACTGCCGGCGGTCGTATTATTTCCCAATTGACCATACCAATTGGCTCCCCACGCCCAGACAGTCCCATCACTCTTTAACGCCAGAGAATGACTATTCCCTGCAGCCACAGCGACGACATCCGTTAGTCCGGCCACCTGCAATGGCGTCGGCCTGTCAATCGTCGTGTTATTGCCCAATTCCCCGGATGCATTGCCTCCCCACGCCCAAACTGTTCCATCACTCTTCACCGCCAAAGAATGCCCGTACCCGGCAGCCACGGCCACGACCTCTGTCAATCCGTTCACTTGCACCGGCGTCACACTGTCGATCGTCGTGTTATTTCCCAGCTGACCATATTCATTGTAGCCCCAGGCCCAAACGGTCCTGTCGCTCCTTAGCGCCACGGTATAATCGGAACCAGTCGCCACTTGACCGGTTATCGCATACGTGGCAGATATCGTCTCACTCGGTAGCAGGCCGGAAAGAACGCCCTTTGCCTTGAGGGACGAGTTTTGCGACACAAGGATGCTCTGGCCGCTACTGATCCCGGGACTCGATGCCGTCGGCTCCGTCCCGTCGAGGGTGTAATGAATCGTAGCTCCTGCCGTCGCGCAGGTAACAACCACGTTGCGCTGAGTCGGGTACTTGCCAGCGGGAAAACTCAACTGGGGAGTCGCCACCTGATCCGGGCCTGTTTGAGCCCGTAGGAAATGTGGCAGCAGAACGGCGGCAGTCACCATAAATGCGACCGAAGTGAGAATGATTCCAAGCCGCAGAATCAAAAAGGCGCGGCCAGCCATAGCGGGTAAAGATAACATATGGAGCTCAGTAAAAAAACTCTCGAAAGGAGTGTTAGTGATAACTCAAATTCAAGGTAGTTTGATCGACAAACAGAAACCCTTTGGGCAAATAAAGCGAGGACAGAGCACCTTGCTGTTGATGTCTAACTTGCTGCAATACTGCTCCGCGGGAAGTGGTTGGCAGCACACCAGAAGAAACTAGGTCCGCATATGTTGGACTTGCATGGCAGTCTACTGTCGTTATTCGGATTGATTTTGTGGAGAATTTCGATAGCTAGCGAACGAAGATCACTCAGGACAATAACAACTATCGTCAAAACTTATTTCGCGTTGCGGAGTGTAATGCTGGAAAGTAAGTAGCTTGCTATATAAAACGAACCATGAAAAAGCATCATCAGCACAACATAGTCAGGGTTTTAACTATGCTTGCTTTGTTATCCGGAAGACCTCAAACTGGCAAGAATAAAAATTACGCTTTGCTATTTTTGTCCTGAGAAGGTGCAGGAAATACGCATGACCGGCGATTGAAGCTGATATTACTTTAGGGAAAACGGGTGATTTAATCTAACGAAGAAAGATTATCCGCAGATTTCTCGGATTTTCGCAGATTTTGAAGGCCTGAATTTTAAGAAATCTGCGTCCATCTGCGAAATCTGCGGATTGAATTAGTGCTTCCTTAAAGCACGTTGCTGCCAGGGGCGCACACTTATCAGCGGATCTGTCGAGACCCGGAGTCCAACGTGGCGGTACTAACGCGTGTACCCAGCCAGCTGCCCGTCGCTCGGAATGCGGCAAATCTCCAGCCGAGCTGCCAGGCTGGGCGAGTGCTGGGAGAGAAAAATTTTACCTCGGTTCACCGAAGGCCCATAGAATAGTCGGACGATATGGAATCTACGAGATTCCTTTGCGGCGGAAACGGTCGATGAGGACGGCTGTGATGATGATGCCGCCTGTGACGATTTCCTGGGCCCAGTTTGGGAATTCCATTTTGGTGCACCCGTTGGCGACACAGGTCATGATCAACGCGCCAATGAGGCTGCCCAGAATCGAGCCTTCGCCGCCTGCGAGGCTGGCGCCGCCGATGACCACCGCGGCGATAACGTCTAGTTCCATGCCGGTGCCGGTCGTAGGATCGCCAACGGTAAGATAGGAAAATTGGAGGACACCGGCAGTCGCCGCCATGCCGGAGCCTAGAAGATAGATGCCCAGTTTTGTCCGGACAATGGAGATGCCGCAGAGGCGGGCGGTGAGTTCATTGGAACCGACGGCAAAAACATGCCGTCCCCAAATTGCGTACCGAAGAACGCTGGCCATGATGATCGCTAACACGAGCAGGATCCAGATGCCTGGCGGGAAAAGCATCCATTTTCTGTCGTCGGGAAGCGAGGTTAGCAGCCCATTTAGCCAGGTGTCGGGTGCGATGACCGTTTGCTCATTGGCCAGGCCTTTGGCCAGACCGCGCACGGCGCCCCACAATCCGAGTGTCGTTATGAATGGAGTCAGGCCCGCTTTCGTGACCATCGTCCCGATGAACAGTCCTACCAGCAGCCCCGCCGCAATGGCGCCGAGTGCAGCGGCCGGCGGCGGCCAGCCTCGGGCTAGAAGCGTCGCGGTCGTGACGGTGCTCAACGCAACGACGGAGCCAACCGAAAGATCAATACCGCCGCTGATGATCACAAACGTCATCCCGAGTGCTGCCGTGCCGACAACGGCAGTCTGCAGAAGGATGATTTGTAAATTGTCGAGTGTCGCAAACGTCGCCGGGCGGAGGGCGCTGAAGAGGATGACGACGGCGAGCAGGCCGAAAATGGGCCCGAGCCTTTTAATGATCTGACTGATGTTTTCTTTCATGCCGCAACGGGGCAAAAATCAGGAGGTTTTCGTGGCCTCGGTCATGAGGCTGAGTTCATCGACTTCGCCCACGGGATGCGCAGGGCCGAGGCGTCCACGAGACATGACAGCGATGCGGTCGCAGACGCCGAGGAGTTCGGGCAAATAGCTGGAAACCATCAGGACTGCTTTTCCCTGGCGGGCGAGGTCATCGATGGTGCGGTAGATTTCCGCTTTGGCGCCGACGTCGATGCCGCGAGTGGGCTCGTCGAGCAACAGCACGTCGCAATCGTGATGGAGCAGACGGGCGATCGCGACTTTTTGCTGGTTGCCGCCCGAAAGCGTGTTGATGGAGTCACCGGTCTCGCGGCATTTGACGCGCGATTTCTGGATCCATTCACGTGCCGTTTTGCGGACTTTACGGGGCAGAACAAATCCCGGTGGGCCGAGCCCGCGCAGTTGCGAAAGGACCAGGTTGTCTTCGATGGAGAGGCTGAGGGCGAGACCTTCGCGTTTGCGGTCTTCACTGACCATTCCGACGGATTGATTCCAGCGGACGGCTGGGGAGGCAGGCCCGGTGACGTGTTCTACTTTGATGGCACCGGCGGCGACGGGATCGAGTCCGAAAATCGCTCTTAATAGCTCTGTGCGACCGGAGCCGATTAATCCGGCGATGCCGAAGACTTCGCCCCGATGCAGAACGAGCGAAGCGTCCCGCGGCAGTGTTTTCCCGGAAAGATTTTCCAGGCTCAAAACGGGTTCGCTCCGCTGGCGGTGAGTGCGCGGATAAAGCTCCTCAACGTCGCGGCCAGCCATCAATTTGACGATCTCGGAGTCGGTGAGTTCCGCAGTCGCGCCGCCACCCACGCTTTTGCCGTCGCGAAGAACCGTTACGCGCTGGCTGATTTCGCGCACTTCTTCGAGGATATGTGAGATGTAGATGATCGCGCAGCCCCGGTCCTTGAGCGTCCGGATCAGGTGAAACAGTCTCTCAATGTCTTTCGCGGCGAGACTGCTGGTGGGCTCGTCGAGTACGAGCACTTTGCAGCCGGATGCGATGGCGCGGGCGATTTCGACCATTTGCTGCCGGGCAATGGAGAGGGTGCCCGTGATCGCTCGTGGATCGATGTCCTTGTGTCCAAGCTCGGCAAGCGCGTCGGCAGCCCGTTTCCGAACGGTTTTCCAATCCATGATGCCGAAACGGCGCGGTTCGATGCCGAGTAGAATGTTTTCTTCGACAGGCAAATGCGGCGCCAAGGACAGTTCCTGGTAAATCATGCAGACGCCCGCGTGCCGGGCGGCGTGGGGATTCGCTGGATGATACGGCTGGCCTTCCAGGAACATTTCTCCGGCGTCGGCTTTGTATGCGCCAGAGAGAGTTTTCATGAGTGTGCTCTTGCCCGCGCCGTTTTCTCCGACGAGGGCGAGCACTTCGCCTGCGGCTGCCTGGAGATCGACGCCTGCGAGGGCGACGGTGGCTCCGAAGGATTTCCGGATGCCGCTCATGGACAGCACGAAGGTCATGGGAATGACTAAGTTTCTAATGACGAATGACTAATGAATGACGAATGACGAATGAATGACGAATGACGAATGACGGCAACATTAGGCATTAGACATTGGTCATTAGTCATTCTGTTCGTCCTATTCGCCGAGGAGGGATTTGATCTCGGCGGAGTCGATGTTGTCCTTGGTTGCAAGACCGGCGCCGCTGTCGATACGGGGTTCGACTTTTTCGCCTTTGATGTGCGCGACGAGGGTTTTTACGGCTTCATACCCCATTTTTTTCGGGTTTTGGAGGACCAGTGCGTCGATATCGCCCTTCTTTAAGCCCTCAACCAGCGCAGCGGAGCCGTCGAACCCGACAAACTTCTTTTTTCCAGCAAGCCCGGCCTGGCGCAATGCGAGGAGCATTCCCATGGTGCTCGACTCGTTGGGGGTGAATATGCCGTCACCTTCCTTGATCTTGTCGATCATATTCAATGAAGCCGTTTTTGCTTCGGCCATGGTAGCTCCCGCGTAGCGATTTGCGCTGATGACCGAGATGTCCGTCGATTTTTTGACACCTTCCAGAAATCCGGCTTCGCGCTCGTCGGTGCTTGCGGACCCGACCTGGTAGCGCAGTAACACGGCTTTGCCTTTGCCTCCGAGAAGTTCGGCCAGTTTTATTCCGCCGGATTCCCCGGCCTTTTTGTTGTCCGTTGCGACAAAGCTCACGAAATCTTTGCCAACTGTGCCCTTGAGTGCGGAGTCAAAAATGACCACTGGAATTTTCTTCTGCCCGGCGGCCTGGACGGGGCGCGCGAGGGCTGTATCGTCGAGCGGGGCAAGGACGATGCCGTTGACGTTGTCGGCGATCATTTGTTCGACGATCGCGATCTGTTGGGCGCGGTCGTTCTCCTTCAGGGGGCCTTTCCAAATGATCTCGACTCCGAGGTCTTTGGCGGCGGCTTGCGCGCCAGCCTGAACGGATTTCCAAAAGCTGTGGGTTGTGCCTTTGGGGATGACTGCGATTTTGAGGGTTTCGGCAGCGTTCAGCGGGAGGACCGCAGCCAGCAACAGGGCCGCGACTGCGGCGAGGGGAGCTTTTTTCATAGAGGGGGTTAGGTAAGACGAAAAAAAAGCTACAGCGGATGCTAATATCTGGCAACAGCAGAAAACAGACGACCCCCACGTCGGGATGACGCTGTGATTTCTCAACGTCCCAACTCCGACGCTTTCGCGAGTTGCTGTGGAGGGAGATATCTCTTCTGGAGCCTAGCTTTCGTTGAACAGCGCCGCGCCGCGTTCCGCCATTTCCTTTGGAGTCAAATTTTCGATCCGCGATGCAAACATCCACCTGTGACCGGACGGATCCTCAAATTTTACACTCCGATCGCCCCAAAATTGGTCTGACACAGGCAGCAGCACTTTCGCTCCTTTGGCGATCGCTTTTTCGGCAAAGGCATCCACGTTCTCCACATAAATCAACGTGCTCGAAGCCGTCCCGCCAATCGATCTCGGACTCAAAACGTCCCATTTCGGAAATTCATCACTTATCATGATAGTTGCACCGCTGATCTTGAATTCCGCGTGGGCAATTTTTCCGTCCTGCGTTGGCATGCGCATGGTTTCGACGGCACCAAAGGCTGCCTTGTAAAATTCGAGAGTGTCGGCGGCGTCTTTGCAACACAGATAGGGCGTGGCGCCTGGGTAATCGTCTGGGATGGGTTTTACGCTCATAGTTAGGAAACTTCGCACATTCAACCCGGGCAGCCAGCGCGAAACAAGCGTTTCCGTTAAGAATCTTACGACAACTTCCTGCTCGCTTTGGCGCGGCCCCTTTGCTTGCTTCCATTCATGCTTCCCTCCATTCGTTGGGGTATTCTTGGGGCCGGCAAAATTGCCCGGAAATTCGCCGCTGAATTGCCTTTTTCGAGAACCGGCAGGCTGGTCGCTATCGGCAGTCGTTCTTTGGAGACCGCACTGCGATTCGCTTCGGAGTTCCCGGATTTTAACGTCAAGGCATACGACAGCTATGAAGCGGTTCTCGAGGATCCTGAAGTGGATGCCGTTTACATTGCCACGCCGCATCCGATCCACGCAGAGTGGAGCGTTGCCACAGCTGAAGCCAAAAAGCATGTTCTTTGCGAAAAGCCGCTAACCATGAATCATGCCGAGGCGATGACCGTCATCGAAGCGGCGCGCAGGAATGGCGTTTTTCTGATGGAGGCGTTTATGTACCGTTGCCATCCCCGGACGCAGCGCATCGCGGGACTTGTCCGCGAAGGTGCGATCGGCCCGGTGAAGCTTGTTCGGGTTGCATTCAGCTTCGCTGTGTCACCAGATCCCGCCGGCAGACTTTTTGCCAACGAACTGGGCGGCGGAGGGATTCTCGATCTCGGATGTTACACCACATCCATTGCGCGTCTGATTGCGGGCGTGGCGACAGGCAAACCTTTCGAGGACCCGAGCGAAGTGAATGGCGCTGCTGTTTTAACTGAAACGGGAGTGGATGGCCTTGCCATAGCCAACTTGAGATTCCCGGGTGGCGTTCTCGCTCAAGTTTCCTGTGGGATCCGCCTTCGGCAGGAGGACACGCTCGTCGTCTACGGCGAAACGGGAAAATTGGTCGTGCCTGCTTTCTGGAATCCGCCGGGTGTTATCGAACACCACGACTACGAGAGCGGCGCTATAACCAACCTCGAGACCGATGCGTTCGCCTACAAATATGGCCTGGAAGCGGACGCCGTGGCGGATGCATTGCCCGGCACGGAAAGTCATTTTGTTTCCTGGGCAGACAGCCTTGGCAACATGCGTGCGCTCGACGCCTGGCGTGAGAGCGCGGAAGTTGTCCATCAAATCGAGCAACCGGAATCGCCACATCAACGGCGGCGCACGCTCAGACCAGGCCGTTGGGGAGAAATCCCGTCGAGAAGAATAATCGGCCTGCACCTGCCGATGTCGCGCGTTGTTCTTGGAGTGGATAGTCAACGGACGTATGTGCATCTTGCGGCGATGGCCGACGATTTTGTGGAACGCGGTGGAAATGCCTTTGACACGGCCCACCAGTACACCGCGGGATTGCAGGAAAAGTTGTTGGGCCATTGGATTGCCAACCGGGGAGTTCGGGACAGAATCGCCGTGGTCGTAAAGGGCGCTCATACGCCGTTCTGCGATCCTGAGAATCTCCGAAAACAGTTCGAGATCAGCCTTGACCGGTTGCAGACGGATTACGCGGACATTTACCTCATGCACCGGGACAATCCGGAAATTCCGGTGGGCGAATTTGTCGATGTGCTCGACGAATTGTATCGCGCCGGGCGAGTCCGGTTGTATGGAGGTTCCAATTGGTCTCTCCAGCGACTGCGCGAAGCCAACAAATACGCCAGGAAAACAGGTCGTGAGCCATTTCGTGTCGTCAGCAACAATCTGAGTCTCGCGCGAATGATCGATCCGGTCTGGCGCGGTTGTATCAGCGCCAAGGGTGACGAATGGCGGGAGTGGTTTCAGGAGACGGGTGCGGCGTTGTTTTCCTGGTCGAGCCAGGCGAGGGGGTACTTCGCGCCGAACCGCGAAACGGGCTCCGTTACCGATGCCGAGATCCTGCGTTGTTGGGATAGCGAGGACAACCAGGAACGCCGCCGGCGCGCCATCGAACTGGCCGGAAAGAAGGGAGTCAGCCCACTGAATGTGGCGCTCGCTTTCGTGCTGAACCAGCCGTTTTCTGCGTTTGCCTTGGTCGGTCCGCGAACGATCGAGGAAACCCGTACGATATTGCCGGGAATTAAACTCTCGCTTACGCCCGACGAACTGGCATGGCTCGATTTACAGACGTAACAAATGTGCCTGATGCAGCGCCCTCCCGACTGGCTGAAAACGCCCGGCGAGCTCCTCGGAGCCGCAGCCGTCAACCGACGACACGGCGCGACAATGGGAGAGATGGCAGTAATATGCGAAAATGCTTTTGTGAGAACCTCCGTCGAACTTCCAGACGACCTTTTCCGCAAAGCCAAGGCTCGCGCGGCTCTTCAGGGACAAAGCCTCAAGGATTTGCTCGCCGATGGCCTCCAGCTTCTTCTGCAATCGCCCGAGAGCTTCGAGATACAGTCGCCGGCTAGGGAAGCCACACTTACCGCGACTCCGGCCCGCAAACGCGCTAGCGCCGGAGCTTGGGCAAAGCGCTTCGCTGGTGTCGCCAGGCTGGTTCCCGGCGAAACCACCGACGACGCCCGCATGGCGCATTATCGAGAGAAATACGGCGTCTAACCAACGGTGCGTGTCTTCCTGGATACCAATATCCTCCTCGACATCATCGAGCAGCGCGAGCCGTTCCATGCTGCCAGCGAGGATCTCTTGGAGAGATGCTATGCGCTCGATTTCGACCTCGGCGTCGCCGGTCACGGTCTGGCGACCATCTTTTTACCTGACCCAGCGAAAGGCGGGAAACGCCCAGGCTCTGGCCGTCATTCATCAAATCCTCTCCCGGGCAAAAGTCGCCCCGCTCGGCGATGCCGAAGCCCGCGCCGCCCTCGGTTACGGCATCGCCGACTATGAAGATGCCCTTCAAGCTTCGGCGGCAGCCTCCTGGGCGGCAAATTGGCTGATCACTCGCGATGCCACCGGGTTCGCCGGATGCCCGGTTCCCGTTCTCTCGCCTGAAGCGGAAGTTCCTTGATGAATGGATGTCGCAATCAAAGCGTAAATCGCTTAGTTTGAACGCTTTACCCTGCTTTTTGGGAGCTTTGTCTTAGTGGCTACTTTGATGCCGCGGCGTGGAATGACCTCAGGCATCGGGATGCCGC
>DATDBU010000064.1:0-54850 GCA_036524675.1 Chthoniobacterales bacterium
CTGGCGCCCTGGGCACATCGAGCTGGCCGATGAAGCGGATTTATTCGTGGTTGCACCTGCCACAGCGGACGTCATTGCGCGGCTCGCCCATGGGATTGCAGATGACGCCCTCACGTCGATTGCGCTTGCGACGCTAGCTCCTGTCCTTATTGCTCCGGCCATGAATGGCAAGATGTGGCTTCACGCTGCCACGCAGCAAAATGTCGCCACTTTGAAATCCCGTGGCGCGGATTTTATTGGTCCGGAAGAAGGAATGCTCGCATGCGGCTATGAAGGAATTGGCCGGCTTTGGCCCGTTCCGGATATTGTCGAGCGCATTGAGCAACTTCTGCCAGGAATTGGAAGGCAGGATGGCTGAGTTTGCACCTTCGGGGCCCGCAACAATATCGTCCGTAAATAAATGTTATCCCCAAACAAACCGGTTGCAGATACGCATTTCAGCGGCTTTAAAAAGGACTTGAGATAGCCCGCGCACCACCCGCATGACTGCGAAGTTGATTGTTTATCTGGAGGAGAGCCCCTCGTTTGAATGCGAGCTCGTGAATACTGCAACCATTGGACGGAGCGTCGACAATACGATTAGCGTTCCTGGAAATAGTTTCGTGTCGCGCCAGCATGCCATCGTCCGTAAATGCGGCGTTTCGGAGTACCAAATTATGGATTTGGGGAGTCGAAATGGGACGTTTCTGAATGGGAAACAGGTCATTTTCCCTGAAACGCTCAGGGACGGAGCGGAAATCAGAATAGGAAATTGTCGCATTGAATTCCATGACGGCGGCCCCGATTTGGCGGCTGAGGAGATGCCAGACGTAACCGTGGCGCTACCTTCCGGTTCTTTTCGCAACGTGACGGTGGATGTAGCGATCCTTGTATGCGATGTGAGAGGATTCAGTTCGCATTCGGAAAAATTGCCTCCGCCAGAGCTTTCGCGATTCCTGGGAAGCTGGTTCAAGCAGGCTGGCGGCTTGATTCAAGCATCAGGAGGCGTTATCGACAAATTTATTGGTGACGCGATTCTGGCACATTGGCCGGAGGCGAATCCCGACGAGGACGCCATTATCTGCGAACATGCTTTTTCAACTGCCAAACGGTTGCGCGCCAAGGCGGAGAGTTTTATCTGGCCGGATTCAGGCGACCCGATGAAGGTGGTTGCCGCGTTGCATTATGGCACGGTTAGCCTGAGCAACGTCGGTTTCGTGGCTCAGCGCGATGCAACGATTATGGGCGACGCGGTAAATACGACATTTCGGCTGGAGCGAATGAGCAAGGAACTGAATATCGCGACGCTAATGTCGGAGCAATTTGTCAGCCAGCTTCGTGGCAAGCTCGCCGATGATTTTGTGGATTTCGGCGAGCGACTACTGAAAGGTAAGCTGAAACCCGTGCGCTTATTCGGGTTGGGCTGATTAAACAGCTTTTTCGCCAGTTTCGTCAGTCCGAATTCGTACCGCGTGATCCACGCTGGAGAGGAAAATCTTGCCGTCGCCGATCTTGCCGGTTTTAGCGGTAGAAACGATGGCCTTCACAACGGGGTCAACCATGTGATCGGCAACGATGACCTCCAATTTAATCTTGGGAAGGAAATCCACGGTGTATTCGCTTCCGCGATAAATTTCTGTATGGCCTCTTTGTCTGCCGAAACCTTTGACCTCGGACATGGTCATACCTTCAATGCCAATATCGGTAAGGGCATCCTTGGTGTCGTCGAGTTTGAAAGGTTTAATGATTGCTTCGATTTTTTTCATGGGTGGGGGAAGGGAAGTTCTATCGGATCAATTTCTAGCCTCTGTGGCAAACTAAGAAATAACTCTTATAACAAGCAGCCGAAGCGAGACGAAAAAGCGAGAGTAATTGGCAGGGAGTGCTGTCCACTTTGAAAAGTTCTCTGCGGCATTATCGGCTGCCACTTATCTTCAGAGGCTGAGCTTCGCAATTTCCGTCATCACGCGTTCACTAATTCGCTGATAGGCGTCCCGGCCGCCGACAATATCTGCTTCGGTGAAATGGATAGGCTTTCCGACAACGACGGTGATTTTCGTAAATCTTATGCCTTTTGCCCCCTTCGGAAATGCTTCATACGAGCCGAAAATTCGCATCGGAACAACGGGTGCGAGCGTTTTAGCGACAACGAGACCGATGCCGGGTTGGGCGGGTTGCAAATTGCCATCAGGAGTCCGCGAGCCTTCCGGGAAAATAATGGTGCGATGTCCCTCGCGGACGAGTTTGATGATCGTTTTGAGCGCACTCATATCGGCACGCTCCTGATCGACAGGAACGACGTTTATTTTGGGAAAAATCGGACCGAGAACCGGCCAGTTGAGCAATGTTTTCCGGGCCAGAAAGAAAATCGCTTTCCGGCAGCAAACCCCGATCACCGGCGGGTCGAAGTAGCTGGCGTGGTTTGCTGCGTAGATGACACCTCCGTCTTCAAGCAAGTTCTTTCGGTTAACGATTTTCAGCCGAAAAAATACACGGAAGAACAGTCTACTTAGCCAGTAACCGACGAAATACCAGCCGTTCATAGGTAAAAGCTACGAAATAGCGAGGCCCTTGAGTTTTAGCCGCCCGATGATTTCACCGACAACACCGTCGATAGTAAGATGCGAGCTATCAATGACATAGGCGTCATCGGCGATCGTCAGAGGCGCGGACTGGCGGGTGGAATCAGCCTTGTCCCGGAAGGTGATTTCGTCAGTTTGGCCCTGTGCACTGCGGCGCTGTCGACGTACTTCAGGCGACGCGTCGATGTAAAACTTGAAGGGCGTGTCAGGGAACACCGCTGAACCAATGTCACGTCCCTCCATCACAACGTCGACTTCATCGGCGAATGCTCGCAAGCGGCCGAGGAGCAGTTCGCGGACGGCAGGGACGCTCGATACGGGCGAGACGTTGCGATTGATCTGTTCGTCGCGCAGATAAGGAGTCGGGTCAAAACCATCGATGCGAATGAAGGATTCGCCATTTTCCGCACCGATACGAATATGCGACTCATCGAGCACGGCCGCGATCGCGTCCGGGTTTGTCACGGATGCGCCGGAAAGGCACACTTTCCACGTGATCGCCCGATACATGGCCCCCGAGTTGACATAGGTGTAACCGAGTCGCTTTGCGAGTTGCGAAGCAACGGTGCTCTTGCCGGAAGCGGCAGGTCCGTCGATGGCAATAACGTTGAAATTCACGATTGTTTCGCGGCTTTCTTGCTAATCGTTCCGTGCCTCACGGGTAAATGATGAGATGACTGGAGTCGACACGTGTTGAGCGCGTGTGAGGATTTTTTGAAGTTGCTCTTCGAAACCGGGATACGAAGTCGCGACACATTCTGTGTTCTTGATCACTGTCCGGCCTTCGGCAAATAATCCAGCAATCGCAAAAGCCATGGCGATCCTGTGATCACCGAAACTATCCAGCGTTGTGCCTTCGAGCGGGCGGCCACCCTGGATGGTCATCCCATCCTGGAACTCTTCGACCTCTGCACCCATGGCACGGAGGTTGTGGACGATGGCCGCAATGCGATCGGTTTCTTTGACGCGAAGTTCTTCGGCATCGCGAATGTGAGTGGTACCTTCGGCAAGCGCGCCTGCAACGGCCAGAATCGGGATTTCGTCGATAACGTTTGGGATTTCCTTTCCCTGGATCGTGGTGCCATGGAAGCTCCCGCCGCGAACCTCCAGGACGCCCATGCGTTCGACTTGGTCAACCTCGTCAATGACTTCCCGCAGGCGAGCTCCCATTCGGACGAGGACATTCAGGATCCCGGTGCGCGTGCTGTTTAAACCGACATCCTTTACGAGCAGGTGCGATCCTTCCTGCGCCGCAGCGGCAACCAGCCAGAATGCGGCACTTGAGATGTCGCCCGGCACTTGGAAATTTCGCGACTCTGGCATTTGGTTGCCGAGGACGGACACGGTGAGCTCGTCGTGATGTGTCTTCAACAAATAATAGTTGAACATCTTTTCCGTGTGATTCCGGCTTTGTGCGGGCTCGGTTACAGAAGTCTGGCCGCGGGCGAAGAGGCCGGCTAGCAGGACAGCGCTTTTAATTTGTGCGCTGGCTATAGGCGACTCGTAATGGATCGCATGAAGCTGAGTGCCGCTGATTTTGAGGGGCGCGGTTTGCTTCGGACCCTGGCCGACGATTTTGGCACCCATCAGACTCAGAGGACTGATCACGCGGTTCATGGGTCTGCCTGAAAGCGACGCGTCGCCGACGAGTTCGCTTTCGAAAGGTTGACCTGCCAGCAAACCGGTGAGCAGCCGCATCAGGGTTCCGGAGTTTCCGCAATCGATAGGAGCCGACGGCGCTTTGAACTGGCGATGGCAACCTTTGATGATGAGCGTTGTAGGCTCCGGCTGTTCGATTTCCACGCCAAGCGCTCGCATCGCATTGACCGAGCATTGGCAATCTTCGCCCGGCAAGAAGCCGGTCACAACGCAGGTGCCGTTGGAAAGCGAGGAAAGGATGACCGCCCGATGTGAAATGCTTTTGTCGCCCGGGACTCGGATTTCTGCCTCAATGTGTGGGGCTCGTGTAACTCTAAATTCCGCCATTCTCTTTCTGTTTCGAACGGACAGAATCGCGGATCGTCTTGGCTTCCGTCAAAAACTTTCGCAAACCTTCTTCATCGGCGGTTTCGAGAAATGAATCGGCGGTCTCAAGTTCGGAAATCAGTCGCCGGATTCCCGTCCGGACGGCCTGGCGGTTGGAAAGAAGTATCCCAGCCCACATCGGTGGCGGACCGGACGCGATTCGTGTGGAATCTCTAAAGCCTTGTCCCGCAAAGCGTTGTGGCCTTCCCGGAATGGACGTTGCGGCGCGTACCAGCGCCGATGCCGTAAGGTGCGGCAAATGGCTGATGGCCCCAACAATTTCGTCATGTTCGCGCGGTGAAAGAAGCTGAACTTCGCAGCCGAGCGCGTCCCAAAAGGCGGTCACTTTTTGCAAGGCGAGAGTGTTGGTCGACTGATCAGGAGTTAAAATGCAAACAGCGCCCTCGAACAAATCTTTGCGCGCCGCATCGAGTCCGCCCTGTTCGGAACCAGCCATTGGGTGACTCCCAACGAAATTGGCGAACAGTTGGCCATTCTCACGAAGAACCCGCTCTTTCACGCTTCCGACGTCTGTGACGATCGTTCCGGGCAGGATGTGTGACGAGATTTGGAAAGCGATCTCGCGCATGACTTCGACCGGCGTGCAAAAAATTATAAGATCTGCTCCGTGAACGACTTCCTTGAGATCGATCGACGCCATCGACGCGATTTTTTTCTCCAGAATCTCGGCAACAGCATCTGCCCGTCGCGCCCACAGACGCGTGTTGGCAGAGCCCGTCAGCGCCAGAGCGAGCGATCCGCCCAATAAGCCTGGACCGAGGATCGCAATTTCTCGAAAAGGCGACATCTTCTGCCGGAATTCAGCCGTGCCGGCATTTTCGTTTCCGGCCATAACTGTCTAAACGGCAGCAGGTTGAGTGGCTCAGGGAACGAGGAAGATCTTCCCGGAATACGGATCACGGACTTCGGTGCCGGGCGGGTAACCCCGGACATCGACGATGCCGCTGGAGTTATAGGGGCTGACAACAAAACCTGGCTTGCCTTCGATGGCCGTTGCAACCGGATAATCCTGGGCCGCTGGGGTCGGAGTTGGAGTTGGGACCGGTGTAACTTCCGGAGCAATGCTGGTCACATCTGGGGCTGGTGTTGGCCTCGGCGTCGGTTTGGGCGTCGGAGTGGGAGTTGCTGTCCCCTGGTCGCCGTATTTGGTCGGCTTTTTCTTTTCTCCAGAATCGGATGTTCCACATGAAGCAAGGCCAAACGCAAAGGCGGCCAATAGAAAAAGGGCAGACGGGCGACGCATAAGTTGAAAAATTTGAGTGAGGTGTAATGGAATCCGGTGCGTGTTACAAATGAAATTACATTTATTCGGTTAACAGTGATTTTGGAAAAATGAAGGTCATTGTCAGCTGGATAACGGAAGAAGATGAGCAGGCGTTCAGGGACCGGTTTGCCCTTTATCCGGACATCGTTGTGCGGAATGCTCGGACGGAAACGGTCGATTTAGTCGATATCGATGCGCTCCTATTAACCGGTGGATGCGATGTGGGGCAGCCTTTTTTGCGTCAACCGGTTCCTGATGTGTCGCTGGTACGAAATGATGAGCCAGGGCGCGACGAATGGGAGTTTGCGGCGGTTGCTGAGGCGCGCGAACGCAGTTGGCCGATTTTTGCCATTTGCCGCGGCTTACAAGTGCTGAATGTGGCGCTGGGGGGGACGCTGCATTTGGATATCCCGGGCCATACAAAGCCGACCCATCAAAACGTTCAGCCACTTGCTTATGTGTCAGGCGTTCCCAATCTCTTTACAGGGGTGAACAGCGAGCATCACCAAGCTTTGAATGTCGTTGCGCCGCCGTTGGTTGTGGAAGCACGAAATCCCGTCGATGGCGTCGTTGAGCAGGTTCGTGCCGAAACGGGTCCATGGACGTTCGGCGTGCAATATCATCCTGAAAGGGACGCGTCGTATCAGACGTTATTCGACGACTTTGTGGCGGCGTTACGGCAGCGGGCCGCTATTACCTGAACAGTCCCTCAAGATCTTCCAGTTTGATTGCCCGATCGATCTGGCGATTCAATTCGTCAACGGCCGGTCCCATGCCTTCGGGCATTGGAACACGTCCGTAACCAGTTGGAGTTGAGGTTGTTTTGAACGTAACAGCATCCCACTGCAGTGTTGCGATCTGCGAGGCGAATTTGGCGACGCTGCGTCCGCGAAACCAGGCTCTCGTTGTGGGAGGCGGCATTTCGGCGGCCCGATAAATATCTTTGTCCGTCACCAAGCGTCTCATTGCTCCTTCCCGGACCAGTTCAAAATAGAGTCCTTTTTCAGGATCGAGATTGTGATATTCCAGATCGATCGCTTGGAGCCAGGGATCTCCCCAGTCTAGTCCTTCACTTTGCTGAAATGTCATCAATAAATTGCGTTTCGCCGCCCAATCCAGCCGATCCGCACAACGCATAGGATCGACTTCCAGATCATTCAACGTGCGTTCCCATTCCCTGATAATCCATTCAAAATCAGGGTTTTCGAAAGCGGCATGCGCTTTTGCCTGCTCCAGATAGAGCCGTTGCAAATCCACCGCCGAAATTTTTCTTCCGTCGCGCAACTCAACGATCCACGAAAACGTAGGATCCCGGCTGATGGCTTTAGTAGCTTCAATGGGTTGAGCCAGTTCGATTTCGGGCGCGACGCCACGTTCGATGAGCTCCAGCACAACGAGCGTCGTTCCTATTTTGAGAGCGGTGGCGTATTCGCTGAGATTCGCGTCGCCAATGATGACATGAAATCTTCGAAAGAGCGCTGCGTCCGCATGCGGCTCATCGCGTGTATTGACGAGCGGCCGTTTGTTCATCGTATCAATGCTCATCAAAACACTGAAGAAATCAGCCCGTTGAGAAATCTGGAACATTCCGGGCGGACCCGAACGGCCTTCTGCCTCAACGCCGAGTTTTCCGGCGCCGGCAAAGATCTGGCGTGTTACGAGGAACGGCATGGTGCCTGCGGCGAGGCGGTCCCAAGGCACGCCCCGACTCATGAGATAGTTCTCGTGGCAACCGTAACTATGGCCGTCGAAATCCGTGTTGTTTTTATAGATCCGTACTTCGCGCCCGCCACCGAGCTTGCGATTCCTGCGATGGGCGCACTCCTGGACGATCCATTCGCCGACTTTGTCCTGTGCGACGATCTCGGCGAGTGTCGAACATTCCGGCGTCGAATATTCGGGATGTGCGTGGTCGTTGTAAAAACGAGCTCCGTTCCACAGGACGAGATCGCTTTTGATCTCCTGAAAACTCAGCGGTCGATTGCGGTCGATTTCGAAATAATTCGCTTCGTCACTATCCTGAAGTAGCTCTCGGGCCCGGAAGCCGCGTGCGTCGACGTGCGGGTCTTCGCTTCGATAGTCCCATTTCATTAATGTGCCGGGCTCTTTCCACGCGCGTACAAGGTCGATCGATTCGGCGACGACATCGACTTCCTCTTGTCCGACCACTGTGATCCCGTATTCCGTCTCAATGCCAAAAACGCTATCTTTCATTGAGGCTTCGATGCATTTCGGAAGTGATTGGTATTTTGGGTTTGTTAAACGACTTTGGAGTGTTGGATTGCCTCCGGCGGGACCGGACGTACCGGCCGAATGCGAACAACGTTGTCGGGATCGTAATCGATCAATTTCAACCAATCTTCGGTGATTTCACCCGGTGGGAAGAGGTCGTTTTCCTCGTATTCGGCAGTAAGCGCGGTGATCAAGTCTTCTTCGCAGATGCCTTCGTCTACCTTGGATTCGATGGCGCGTTTAATGGCAAACTCCTTCGCTCGGGCAACGATAGAAGCGATGAGGGCCCCACTGGTGAGGTCGCCACGATACAAAGTTTCCTTCCGCGCGCTGCGAAGCGTGATTTCCAGGAAGCGGTTTTCCTCTGTTTTCGCGAATTGCCGATCCACAATGCGATTGGCGAGATAATCGATCACTTTTTCGACGCTGCCATGTTCGCTAAGCAATTTCGGATCGTAGGGCAGGTCGGGGGTCAAATAAATCCGGTAGATATCCAGTGATCCGGGACGATCTGGCCGGCTGACTTTGATTTTTCGGTCGATACGGCCCGGACGCAGAATAGCGGGATCGATCAAATCCGCCCGGTTCGAGGCGAGGATAATGACGACCTGACTCAGCGACTCGATGCCGTCCATTTCCGTGCAGAACATCGGAACGAGCGTCGACAAAATGCTCGAATTCCGCGTCGCGCGCCGGGTGCCAAGGATGCTTTCTGCTTCGTCGATGAAGAGGAATGGCAGGAAACCCTCGCGACGTTTTTCGCGAGCGGTAGCAAAAATTTCCCGAACCATGCGTTCGCTTTCGCCGAGCCACATGTTGAGGATTTCCGGGCCCTTGATGTGCATGAAGTATTGCTCCACGCGTTCGCCGGTTTTTTCAGCAAGATGGCGTGTCAGATTGTAAGCCGTTGCCTTGCCGATGAGCGTTTTTCCGCAGCCTGGCGGGCCATGAAGCAGAAAGCCTTTTGGCGTGGAATGTTTGTAACGGGCGAAAAGATCGGAATGGACGAGTGGCAGCTCTATGGCATCCCGGATGGCTGAAAGAGCTTCCCGCTGACCTCCGACATGGTCCCAAGGCAGCTCGGGAACTGATTCCAAGTAATAGTCTTGCGAGGATGGTTTGCTTAGCAGCTCGACAGCCACCCGCATATTGCCATCGACGCGCACTTCGTCGCCTGTCTTTACTTTTTTGCCAACCATGGAGGCGGACCGGAGAAGAATCGAGGATTGCAATCCTTGTTCGCTGCCTACGCGCAGCCGGTCTTCGCCCAGCACTTCGACGACTTTCGCGACCGGGCCAAGCGTATCGTAGCCAAGGTCGCCGACAATCACATAGGCTTCGTTCACCAGCACACGCGTTCCGGTTTTTAGGCGAACGAGGGGCACTCGAGGGTCGACGTTGCAGAAATAGTCCGAACCGGCGACAACAATTTGAGCCGTCTCTTTCCCGCGAGGAGCGATAAAAGTACCGATTCGATTCGCGGGTGAAGTGACTTTCTTGACGACTTCCTCGAGTTGCTCAATCGCTCGTCGCGCCTCCAGAATCATTTCTTCCTGCTCTGAAACACTGGCCCTGAGGGCAATCAGTTGAATCCGCAGTGGGTTGTCTGGTTGAAGGATCGAAATGAGGCGATCTGCCTGTTCGACAGGAGATAGCCCGGCCGATCCTTCATGAAATACGTCGTCGAATGGTTCTCCGTCGCTCATGAGCCCTTAGGTTTTACGACATTACGATATCCAAACGGAAACGGCAAATGGGCCCAAGGCAGAGTTTTGTTTGTTACGATAAAGCTGTGTGACAGAAGCGCGGAAAAATGCGGTAATGCGGACATGCTTTCCGAAGCCGTTAGAATGGTCCTGTTGCTTGTCCTGCTGATGATAGCTCATCCTGTATTCGCCGCGGAAAAGACCATCGCTGTGGAAGTTATTGCCAAAGCACCGGTCGAGGATGTCTGGCGCGCTTGGACGACTACGGACGGCGTTAAGTCGTTTTTCGCGCCGGATGCAAATGTCGAGCTGCGTGTGGATGGGCCATTTGAAATTTTCTTCAATCCTTTTGCGAAACCGGGTGAGAAAGGCGCCGACGGCATGCGGATTATCGGCTTTCAGGAAAACAAAATGCTGTCGTTCACTTGGAATGCACCCCCGCATCTCCCGGAAGCACGCAAACAACGCTCCGTGGTCATCGTGAGACTTGCGCGGGAAGGAGATGATACGACGCGCGTGACTTTGCATCACGTCGGCTGGGGCGAGGGCGGCGAATGGGACAAGGCTTACGAATATTTTTCCAAGGCGTGGCCCAATGTTTTGAAAAGCTTGCAAACACGTTTCGAAAAAGGGCCGCAAGATTGGACGGAATGGCTCGAGCAACTGGAGAAAATGACGAAGTAGCAAAATATTGGTGCTACGTTGGGCGCCATGGCCGTTCAATCTTTTATGCTGCCCTTGGGGACTGTGGCTCCCCCGTTTCAACTGCCGGACGTTGTTTCCGGGCGGGTTGTTTCTCCGGATGATTTTGCCGGAAAACCTCTGTTGGTCATTTTCCTCTGTGCCCATTGCCCGTATGTCGTTCATGTCCAAGAAGAGCTCGCCCGGCTTGGACGGGATTATTCCACGGAGAAATTGGGAATTGTCAGCATCAGTTCGAATGATGCTGTCACTTATCCTCAGGATGGCCCGGAAGGTTTAAAGACTTTTGCCCTCAAAAACGGATTTGTCTTTCCGTTAGCCTACGACGAAGCGCAGGACGCTGCGCGAGCCTATCAAGCGGCGTGCACACCGGATTTTTTTCTTTTCGATGCTTCCCACGCGTTGGTTTATCGGGGGCAACTCGATGATTCACGCCCCGGAAAGGGGACGCCCAATGGGCGGGACCTGCGGGCCGCGATCGAAGCCGTGCTTTCTGGGAAACCAGTTGCTGAGACGCAGCGGCCGAGCATCGGTTGCAGCATTAAGTGGAAATGAGCAGCGCTTTCCTGGAGACGCGCCAAGAGGCTTTTGTTGAACGATTTGAGGTGATTCCAGATCCGCAGGAACGCCTCGCAGCCATTGTTGCGCGCAAGCCGAAACTTGCGCCCTTACCACCGGAGGCCAAGACCGAGGCCAATCTTGTGCCCGGATGTTCGTCCCGGGTCTGGCTAACCGGTTTTGTTGCGGAAAACGCCTGCCATTTTCAGACAGAGTCGGAATCGCCGCTGGTTCGCGGACTGGTCGGCCTACTCTGCGAACTTTACGAAGGCGCGCCACCTGCGGAAGTCGTCTCGTTTGAGCCTAAAATCTTCGATAGGCTGGAGATCACGAAGAATCTCTCGCCCACACGTCTAAACGGCCTGACGAGCGTTCAAAACGTCATCCGCCAATTGGCTCGGGAAGCGTAGATCGCTGGTCGGTTTCCGTGTGATCCTGCAGGCTTGCCAGGTGTTTCCCGGCGATACTGCGCAATTCGGTCAATGTGGAAACTCCCTGAAATTTTCCGCGCAAGAGTTTTCCGCCGGGCATTCCGCGCGAATACGCCATGAGCCTTGCGCGCAACGAATGCATGGCCGGGATTTCGCGGCCACGATCTGCCACCGTCAATTCGCAGTGTCGGAGGATAAAACCCCATTGTTTCTCCACGGAGGGTTCGAGGAGCAATTCACCTGTGTCCAGATGATGCCGGATCTGACGGAATATCCATGGTGACGACATCGCGGCGCGGCCAATCATCACGCCGGCGATGCGCGTTTGAGCGCGGCGAAGCATTACATCCAACGCATTGGAAATATCGCCATTTCCGATCACCGGAATCGAAACTGCCTCGGCTACATCACCGATGACCTCCCAATTTGCTCGTCCAGAATAGCCCTGCTCTTTGGTCCTCCCATGCACGGCTATCGCCTGTACACCGGAATTCTCGAGGATGCGGGCCGTCTCGCAGGCATTGATCGTTGAGTCGCTCCAACCGATACGAATTTTGCCCGTTACGGGAACTTTGCCTGCGCCGTGCACGACGGCCTCCGCTACGCGACCCAACAACGGGCAATCCTTCAACAGAGCCGATCCACCCGATTTGCTGACTACCTTGTTCACGGGGCAACCGAAATTCAGGTCGATAAAATCGGGTCTCACCCAGTCGATGACAGCTTTTGCTGCTTCGGCGAGGTTTTCAGGTTCGGCTCCAAAAAGCTGAACACCGAGGGGCCGCTCCATTTCGGAAAATTTCAGATACTCACATGTCCGTTCATTGCGCCGCAGAATTCCTTCCGCGGAAACGAACTCAGTCACCAGCACGTCCGCTCCCTGTTCCTTGCAGAGTGCGCGGAAAGTATGGTCCGTGACTCCCGCCATCGGGGCGAGGTAGAGCGGGAACTTGTTTTGGAACCATGGAAGCATCGGCCATACTGCCTCGAAAACGAAGAGTTGTCGAGCAAGCGCCCAGTGGCTGCTTTTCCCGGAATTCGCCAAACAACAGGAATTTACTTGTCTGATTTTAAAAAAACGATGGCGGGCCTAACGGCCGTTTGCTGACGGACGATTCAACGGCGGTTTTTTTCTTGCGCTGTTTTGCAGGTGCATGTATGGACTCCGGCAGTTTCTAATATTCGACCGACCATGCAATCGAGAAGCTCCAATGCATTTATCGCTACGTACGAGTGCGTGCGGTGGGTCGCGATGTCCCAGGGCAAACCCGGCGGAATGCTTCTGCCGCGTAACAAACGTCATTCGGAATGGACGGACGGGTTGCTCCAGTAAATCATCGGAAGAAACAGCGAGATTTATCCTTTTTGCACCCTGTCCGCGTCGCGTGGACAGGGTTTTTTGTTGGCGCACCGAGCGGCGAATTTAACAAGCAGTTAGTAAAATAAATCAAAGTTATGAGCGACATCCTCACAAAAGCGACTGTGTTGGTGCTCAACCGCAACTGGCAGGCAATTAACGTCCGAACGCCAGCGGGTGCGTTCTGCCAAATGATGGCCAACGCCGCGACGGCGCTTGATATTAGTGACGGAGCGATGACTCCGGTGCGATGGAGCGAATGGCTGAGACTGCCCATCCGTGAAGGGGATGTTTTTGTAAACACTCCGCGTGGGCCGGTTCGAGTGCCGACGGTCGTCGTGGCCGTCCGGTATGCCCGGGTGCCGAAGCGTCGACCGAATCTCTCGTCACGTTCAATCTGGGCGCGCGATGGTGGCCAGTGTCAGTATACGGGGCGCTGCCTGAAACCGGGTGAGGGGAACATCGACCACGTCGTGCCGCTGTCGCGCGGGGGCGTGACTTCCTGGGAAAACTGCGTGTTGTCGCACCGCGAAGTTAACAGCCGCAAGGGAAATCAACTGCCGCACGAGGCGGGCCTGCGCCTGCTACGGACGCCGGTGGCTCCGAAGGAAGTCCCTGTGACCGTGCTGATTAAAAATCATCATGGAATCTCCGATTGGGACCACTTTTTGGTGGCATAAAAACCATGTGCGCAGCGACGGCGCCCTTTGAGCCGGAAGGGGCTGCTGTCGGGATTTGCCTTGCGGACGAATTTTTCCGGTTTATACCGTTGGCCCCAACCCCGGCGCGTCCGGTTTTTTTAGTCCATGAGCGATAAAATTCTGGTTGTCGATGATGAACAGGATGTCGTGGATCTCGTCGCGTTCCACCTGGAGAAGGCTGGTTTTCAGGTGGATACCGCGAACGATGGTCCTGGCGCGCTGGAGGCTGTACGTGCGAAGCCGCCTGGCTTGGTGGTGTTGGATCTGATGCTGCCGGGCATATCCGGGCTGGAAGTTTGCCGGACGCTGAAGGCGAGCACGCAGACGGCGATGATTCCGGTGATCATGCTCACGGCGAAGGCGGAAGAAATTGACCGTGTGGTGGGCTTTGAGCTGGGAGCGGATGACTATGTGGTTAAGCCGTTCAGTCCACGGGAGTTTATCTTGCGGGTGAAAGCGGTAATCCGCCGAGGTAAACCAATACCGGCGCAGGACGAGATGTTAGCCGCGGGTGGTGTCGTTGTAAATCGTTCCCTGCATCAGGTGACCGTAGGCAACAAGCTGGTGGTGTGCACGGCTACCGAGTTCAAGCTGCTGGCGTTATTGATGGAGCGTCGCGGGCGAGTGCAGAGCCGTGACCGGCTGTTGAGTGATGTGTGGGGATACGAAGCTGCGATTGATACGCGGACGGTGGACACCCATATGCGGCGATTGCGCGAGAAACTGGGAAAACACAGCGCATGCATCGAGACGGTGCGTGGATTTGGTTACCGGTTTGTCGGGTAAATCCGGCGAAACTGTCCAATCTGGCTCGACGACATCGGCGGGTGACACGTTGCGCCCCTGAAATGTTACAACGGCGTCATCTGTTCGTAACATTCTCCCTCTTAAGTGGCCCTCGCAGACGCGGCACCCCAATTCCGTGAACGCACCTAACTACCCTGAAACCGTCCTTCTTTGAACCCAAACCGGGCGGTCGCCTTTAACCTGGCCACAGGGCCAACTCAAAATCCAAGGAAAATGACCAAAACAAAAAGTATCATGCTGGCCGCCGCGGCGTCCCTAGGTCTTGCGACCTCGAGCCTTCACGCCCAGGACAGCGGTCCTCTGATCGACAAACTCGTCCAAAAAGGCATCCTGACCGACCAGGAAGCCGAAGAAGTTCGCGCCGATCTCATCAAGGACTTCAGTACCAATACGTCCGCCGGAAAACTGAACATCTCGAGTGTGATCACCGAGATGAAGCTCTCCGGCGACACCCGTTTTCGCTGGCAGTATGACGACCAGCAATCGCAGGTCGCCAGCAACACCCATGTTTCCCAGCGTTCCCGTTTCCGGTTTCGTCTGCGGTTGAACGCCGACTTCAAATTCGTCGGCGACTGGTTCGCCGGCGTTGGCCTCGAAACCGGCCAGGCTTCGGATTCCGCCAACCAGACGGTCGATGCGGGATTTGCGGATTCCAACATCTACATCAGCAAATGGTTTCTCGGCAAAAACGTCGATGATTGGGGCACGTTTGTTATCGGTAAACAAAAGAATCCGTTCTATACGACGGACCTCGTCTGGGACGCCGACATCAACCCGGTTGGTTTGACGGAATCGGTTGCTTTCCACAAGCTGTTTGGCGGCAGCCCTGCTGAAGAAGCTCCTGCTCCGGCAATTTACTCGAAAGACGGCGGCTACTCGAAAGACGGCAAAACCGTCGCACCCGCGCCCAGTGAACCCGCCGGTCCCGGTTGGGGTGGTTTTGAGCTCACGCTCGTTGCGGGCCAGTTTATCTATAACACGGACGCCACCTTCACCAACGACCCCGGCTACAATGAAGAGTATCCGAGAAACAAGGCCAACTTTCCCGACAGCGACGCAAGCAATGACGTTTACATGTTCGTCCAGCAGTTGATCGCCAGCTACAAGTTCAACAGTAAGACAAGCGTTACTCTTGCTCCTGGCTTCATGATCAGCAACGCGGGTGTCCTCATCGGTTTCAACAACGAGACCCCGTATAACGACGTGCTCACCGACGGGTTTTACATCGGTGCGTCGCGCGACCTGGCGATCATCACCGCCCCCGGCGACTTCACCTTCCCGCTCGGGCCGCTCAAGGGCAAGCTCTACTGGGATTTCGCGTATAACGTGAACGGTGAAGACCGCTTCTACGACGTTTACAACTTCTTCACAAGCATCAGTCCGGAAGGCGAACTCCGTGGATACAGTGACAAGGACGGCCTCGCCTGGTTGGTGGGCCTCGAAGTTGGCGCCGGCAAAGGCACCGGTGCGTGGACGTTGTTCGTCAACTATCGCGAAACGGGCGTTGCTTCGGTTGATCCCAACTTGAACGACTCCGACTTCGCTCTCGGCAAGCTTAATACCCGCGGCTTCAAGTTTGGCGCCACCTATGGCATCACCGACTTTGTCTCGTTGGGCGTTACCGGTTTCGTGACTTGGAACCTCGACGAGAACGGTTTCTCCGGTCCTTCGAACAGCACTGCCATCGAGAACCGGAACGCGGTCAACACGGTCCAAGTCGACCTGAACTGGAAGTTCTAAACCCCAAAGTCTGCTGTCAGCTGGCGGGGAAACGGTTTCCCTGCCAGCTTACCCTCTAAAACCAACCAAACCCTATGAAATTCCAAAAAGCTCTTCTCCTGGCAGTTGCAGCGGTTGCCTCCGCCTCCGTCGCACATGCGGGCAAAGTCGTCATCAAAGGTTCCGACACCCTCGGTGCCAAACTCGTTCCGCAGCTTGCCGAAGCCTTCAAGGCCACGAACCCGGGCACGAAATTTGAAATTGCCGCGGAAGGCTCCACCACCGGCATCACGGCCGTGATCGACGGCACTGCTGATATCGGCATGTCCAGCCGCCGCGCGAAAGCCACAGAAGTCTCCGCTGCTGTGGCCAAAGGCAAGAGTCTGACGCCCACCATCGTTGCCTATGACGGTATTGTCGTCATCGTTAACCAGAACAATCCGCTGAAAAATCTGACAAAAGATCAGGTCGAAAAAATCTTCACCGGTGATGTCACGGACTGGAGTGCTGTCGGCGGTTCCGCGGGCAAAATCTCGGTCTATACCCGCAACACTGCTTCCGGCACGTATTCCGACTGGAAAGAGCTCGCTATGAAGAAACGTGATTACGCTCCTTCGGCGCAGAAACTTGCTGGCAACGAACAGATCGTCGCCGAAGTTGCGAAGAATCCGAACGGCATTGGCTATGTCGGCATCGCTTACACCCATGAAGCCGGCATTCACGCCGTTTCCGTCGGAGGTGTCGCGCCAAGTGCCGAAACCATCCGTTCGAAAACATTCCCTTACAGCCGTCCGACTTTCTATTATACGAACGGTAAAATCGGCGGTGAAGCGGGTGCCTTCGAGGCTTTCACGGTCAGCCCCGCAGGTCAGAAGATCGTCAGTCAGGTGGGCTTCGTTGCCATCAAATAGTACTGTCCTTACTTCGTTCATTTCCAATGGCCCGCTGGCCGCAGTTGCCAGCGGGCCGTTCTTGCCAAAAGTTTCTGTTCCGGTTTCCATAGCCCCGCGGCGGCCTCAACTCTGTTTCAGGCCTCAACCTCCGACTTCATGAGCACACCCGACTCCGCACGGACTCACATGCGCGACGCCCTCACAAAGCCTCAAGGCTGGCGTTTCCTTGGACTGGATGCTGACGCACTCATCAAATATTTCTTCGGCGGCAACGCCATCGTGGCCATCGTCGTCCTCGCGCTCATCACCGTTTTTCTTTTCAAGGAAGGCTTTGGGTTCATCGAGCAGAACCGGCGAAACATCGAGCTCTATCGAAAGGCTGGGCTCGAGTACGTGGACATTCTCCGGAAACGCATGGATGCCCACGCTACGCTCGGGCGTCAGATCAACGACGATCGCTTGCACCTTTTCAAAGACCGCCTGAAACGCGGTGAAACGGCCGAACAAATCAACGCTGCGCTTGCCCCGTTGGACGAATTTTCCACTGCGTACAGCGACGCCGCCATCGATCTGCGCGGACTTGTTTCCGACCTTGGGGAGGCAGCCAGCGGAATCAAACAGCGAGCTCTTGTCGCGGCGGACGCTGCCGGACAGCGCGCTGCTCTGATTCATGCTGGCAAATCCACCGAGGCAGAGCAAGTGCAGGTCGAACAAATCAATTTCAGTCAGGAACGCCAGGCGATCACTGGCACGGCGCCAATGTTCGACGAAGTGGCGGCGACCTTACGCACGACGTTGACTAGTCTCGTAACGAAGTCCAGTCCCGGTTTCGATTTGCTGCCAGAGAAAGATCGCGCTGAACTGAAGGCTGAGACGCTTGCCTTTCTGGCCGATCTCGACAAAGCAAAGGGCGAACTGGCTGCATGGAATGGAGACAAGCCGGTCAGCACTTGGGAAGGTCTTTCCACCTTCTTGACCAATCCCCAATGGCTCACCGCCAGCTTCTGGCAGGATTGGTATGGAGTGATGCCGCTTTTGGCCGGCTCGCTTTTTGTCGGCGCCATCGCGTTGATCATCGCCGTTCCTCTCGGGGTGAGTGCGGCCATTTATGTGAACCAGATCGCCGGTGTTCGCGAATCCAGTTTCATCAAGCCGGCCATCGAATTTATTGCGGCGTTTCCATCGGTCGTCCTGGGTTTCTTCGGTGTTGCAGTGCTGGGAGAAACGATCCGCGTTGTCTCAAACATGCCAGCCCTGGCATGGGTGCCATTCTTCCCGATTTCCGAACGTCTCAACGCAACAACGGCTGGCATTTTGCTAGGGCTGATGGCTGTGCCGACGATTTTCTCGTTGGCCGAAGACGCTATCAACAATGTGCCGGTGCATTTTAAGGAGGCTTCGTTTGCGTTGGGCGCCTCGAAATTGCAGACACTCATCAAAATTACCGTGCCCGCGGCATTGTCGGGCATTATTGCCGCGGTCTTGCTTGGTTTCGGCCGTGTTATTGGTGAGACCATGGTCGTGTTGCTCTGCGCGGGTAACCGCATTCAGATTCCCGATTTTACCGAAGGCTTCGGTGCGATTTTCCAGCCCGTCCACACGATGACCGGCATCATCGCCCAGGAAATGGGTGAAGTTCCACAGGGCTCCATCCACTATCGGGCGTTGTTCATGGTGGCGATTTTCCTCTTTCTTCTGGCGCTCGTCATTAACTACGGCGCGCAGAAGATCGTTAAAAAGTTCAAAATTTCCATCGGTTGATATCCTGAGAAAGCGACTGTTATGCACGCTCCAGTTAACATATTTGAGGAAAAAAAATCTTTCGTTCTAACCGTCGAGAGAATTGTCTTCTGGCTCTTCCGGGTAGCGACGTGGGTTATTCTCGCTTTTGCGGCCTACATCATGCTGACCATTGTGATCAAAGGCGCGCCGCAGGTCTTCAAGATTACACCGCCGTTCATCGATGTGGAGTTTCTCACCAAGCCGCCGGAGACCCTCTATGTTTTCGAGTCGGACGGTAAGAAGATGACAATGGGTGACAAGGAATATCGTGAATATTCTGCGACACACGAAACCACGAATGTTAACTCAGTCGCCCATTCTGCAGGAGGCATTTTTCCCTGTATTGTCGGAACCGTGTTGCTGGTCATCGGCTCGATGGCCATAGCGTTATTCCTCGGCGTGTCGGCGGCGATTTTTCTAAGCGAGTATAGCCGGCCGGGCAATTTCGTGGAGGGCATTCGGCTGGCGATCATGAACCTCGCGGGTGTGCCGTCGATCGTTTTTGGGCTGTTTGGGTTCGCGATGTTCGTGATCTTCTTAAGATGGAATGTGTCGCTGCTGGCAGGCTGGTTTACGCTGGCGTTCATGGTTTTGCCCGTAATCATCACGGCAACCGAGGAGTCCCTGCGCGCCGTCCCAAAAGGATTCCGTGAAGGTTCTCTCGCGCTTGGGGCAACGAAATGGCAGACAATTTCCTCGAACGTCCTGCCGTACGCCATGCCCGGTATTCTCACTTCATCAATCCTTGGCATTGCCCGTGTGGCGGGTGAAACTGCGCCCATCATGTTTACGGCGGCCTTTGTGACCGCCGATGATTTGCCGTGGGAGAATCTCAGCAATCCGTTGGAGTTCTTTTTCCGGGGTGTCATGGCGCTGCCCTATCATATTTACGTCGTCAGCTCGAAAATTCCGCAGAACGAATACACAGAGCGGATGCAGTACGGCACCGCGTTCGTGTTTCTCGCGGTCGTCGCTAGCATCGCGATTACTTCGATTGTCCTTCGCACACGTCTCCGCAAAAAGTATAAATGGTAGTCTGGCCCCTCAAATCCCGTCATGGACACTTTCTCGACCAAAATTATGGAACCAGCCCGCACCGCCACCACCTCTGGCGCCGACGCACGAATTGCCGAACCGCTGCCGAATCTCATCGAAGTGGACAAACTCAACTTTTTCTACGGAAAAAGTCAGGCTTTGTATGACATTTCGTTGGCGATTCCGGAAAAACAGGTCACGGCATTCATCGGGCCATCTGGTTGCGGCAAATCCACCTTGCTTCGCTGCTTCAATCGCATGAACGATCTCATTCCCGTGTCGCGCGTGGATAGCGGTGAGATTCGTATCCACGGCGTATCGATCTATAACCCGAAGGTCAGCGTGCTCGAATTGCGCAAACGGGTTGGTATGGTTTTTCAAAAATCGAATCCGTTTCCGAAATCGATTTTCGAGAATATCGTCTACGGACTGCGCCTTCAGGGTAAAAACGATAGAAAGGCTCTCGACGAGGTCGTCGAAAAAAGCCTTCGCGGCGCTGCCTTATGGGACGAGGTGAAAGATCGTCTCGATTCCAGCGCCCTTGGCCTTTCCGGTG
Organism: Chthoniobacterales bacterium; assembly: GCA_036524675.1. Lineage (GTDB taxonomy): Bacteria > Verrucomicrobiota > Verrucomicrobiia > Chthoniobacterales > DASVRZ01 > DATDAW01. The sequence goes on from DATDBU010000064.1 coordinate 20,351, forward strand.
GCCAGATGCAGCGATTGTGCATCGCCCGTGCCATCGCCGTCGAACCAGAAATTATTCTGATGGACGAGCCTTGCTCGGCCCTTGATCCCATTGCGACGATGAAAGTCGAGGAGCTCATTGCCGAGTTGCGGCAGAAGTTCACGATCGTAATCGTGACGCACAATATGCAGCAGGCGGGACGTTGCTCCGATCTCACAGCATTTTTCTACCTCGGCCGTCTTATCGAGATGGCGAAGACCGAGAAAATCTTTAGCAATCCATCGCAAAAGCAGACGGAAGACTATATCTCCGGCCGTTTCGGTTGAGCGCCGCCAGGTCAGACCACAGCCCTTAAGGAATAGAGCCTCCTGGAGGTTTCATGAGATAATTTATCATTCCAGAAAAGCGAATTAGTATTAACGATTGATATATAGGACAAAAGAGTCCGCCCGGGTAGCGTGTCCCGATGTGGGAGTTCCTGGAGCTGATCTTCAACGCCTTCGATTTCATCGCCAATATCGGCAATTTGGCGGAAATATTCGTCCGGTTTTGGCGGATGCTTGTGAGCCTGATTCTCGCCAGTATCGTAGTTAAAATCGTCCATTGGCTCGTTCCTTCCCGGAATCTCTGTCTGGGAGTTTCCATTTTTGTTGTCATTGCCGGCGTCATTCTTGGGGCGATTTGGGAAAGACACAGTGCGTAGCCACACCTTCCTTCGGACGGTTTTTCGTGTGCTTTCCGAAACAAAACCGGGCGAATCGGGTTGCATGGGTGTAACCCTTTTAGAAAACACGGCGTCCGATACGGGATCGAACGGACATCGGGGTTTATGACGAAGACCTTCGCATTCTATGCTCGAACAAGATGAAGACGTTTCCATCCGGCAGCCTCCCCCGGCACCCAAACGCCCCGTTTTCTTTCGTGGCTGGGGATGGTGGCTGCTGGTGCTTCTGCTGATTGGCGGAGGTGTCTACGGGTATTTCAAAAATCAGGAAGCAACGGCACTTCGGTCAAAAGCGACTCCCACGGCGGACGCAAAAGGAGGGCAGGGCAGACCTGGGCAAACTGGTGGAATGATGAACCGAACGATGCCGGTCGTGACGGCGACAGCGCAAACGGGCGACGTTTCTATTTATGAAAATGGCCTCGGAAATGTGACACCGCTGGCGACGGTGACGGTTCGGAGTCGTGTCGACGGCCAGCTTATGAGCGTGGCATTCACGGAGGGCCAACTGGTAAAAGCCGGAGCCGCCCTGGCGGAAATCGACCCGCGGCCATTTGAGGCGGCCTTGCTTCAGGCGCAGGGGCAACTGAAACGCGACCTGGCGGCCCTGGAGAACGCGCGGCGTGATCTGGCGCGGAACAAGGATTTGCTCGCGAAAAAAGTCATTACTCAGCAGGACTATGACACCCAGGCGGCGCTGGTTCAGCAGAACGAAGGCACGGTAATCGCGGACCAGGGAACCGTGGCAAACGCGCAACTGCAGCTGAGCTATGCGCACATTAGGGCGCCGGTGAGCGGACGCGTCGGGCTGCAACTGGTCGATCCGGGAAATATTGTCCATGCCAGCGATACGACCGGCTTGGTTGTGATCACGCAGCTTCAACCGATCAGCGTGATTTTCACGATCCCGGAGGACAGTCTTCCCGAAGTGATGGCGGAGGTCCTCGAAGGGAGCCCATTGACAGTGGAAGCCTACGACCGCTCGTTCCAAACGAAGCTGGCGACAGGCACGCTTCTTACCGTCGACAACCAAATCGATGCCGCGACCGGGACGGTAAAATTGAAGGCCGTTTTCCCGAATGAAGACAACGAGCTTTTTCCTAACCAGTTCGTGAACGTAAAGCTGCTCGTGAAAGTGCACCGAGGAAAAGTGCTGGTGCCTTCGGCTGCAGTCCACGACGGCGCGCAAAGTTCCAAGTTTGTGTATGTCGTAAAATCAGATCAGACCGTGACGGTTCGGAATGTGATTCCGGGTCCGGCGCAGGGTGAAAATACAGCCATCGAAAAAGGGATCGTTGCCGGCGACATCGTCGTGATCGATGGGGCAGACAAATTGCGCGAAGGAGCAAAAGTGCAGGCTTCCGTCGCTCCTGGGGCAGCGGCGCCGCTAGGTTCGGAGCAAGAACCGGCGCAGGGAGGACAGGGCCAACACAAGCGGGATTCATGACGTCATTTTCCGACCAAGCAAAGCAGCAATCGAAAATCCAAAATCACGTGGGCCCGCCATGAATCCCTGCCGCCCGTTCATTTTGCGGCCGGTCGCGACTTCGTTGCTAATGGTTGCCCTGCTGCTCGTGGGAATTGTCGCCTACAGGCAACTTCCGCTGTCAGCTCTGCCAGAGGTGGACTATCCAACGATCCAGGTCGTCACGTTTTATCCTGGAGCAAGCGCGGATGTGATGGCCTCATCGATCACAGCGCCTCTTGAAAAGCAGTTCGGTCAGATGCCTGGACTGAACCAGATGTCTTCAACCAGTTCGGCTGGGGCGTCGGCGATCACGCTGCAATTCGCATTGTCTCTTAGCCTCGACATCGCGGAACAGGAAGTGCAGGCCGCAATCAATGCAGCGGGAAACTTGCTCCCCGACGACCTCCCGGCACCGCCTATTTACAACAAGGTCAATCCTGCCGACGCGCCGATCCTGACCCTCGCCCTCACGTCGAAAACAATGCCGATGCCCAGGGTTCAGGATTTCGCCGATACCCGCCTGGCGCAGAAGATCTCACAAGTCTCCGGTGTGGGGTTGGTGAGTATTGGTGGTGGCCAGCGACCGGCGGTGCGCGTCCAGGCAAATCCCACGGCTTTGGCGGCTTACGGAATGAATATTGAGGATTTACGCACTGCCATCGGCGCGGCAAACGTGAACCAGGCCAAGGGAAGTTTCGATGGTCCGCTTCAATCGCATAGCATCGATGCGAACGATCAGCTCAAATCGAGCGGGGACTACAAGCAACTTGTCGTCGCGTACAAAAATGGCGCCCCTGTTCACCTAACCGACGTGGCCGATGTCATTGATTCCGCGGAGAACATCAAGCAGGCGGCGTGGACGAATCGAGAGCCGGCAATTATCCTCAACGTTCAGCGTCAACCAGGCGCCAATGTCATCAAAGTAGCCGATAGCATCAAGGCGTTGTTTCCGCGCCTGCAGGCCACCCTCCCTTCGGCTATCGATGTCTCGGTTCTGACAGATCGCACGACGACGATCCGGGCGTCTGTGAGAGACACGCAATTCGAGCTCATGCTTGCGGTCGCGCTCGTTGTGATGGTGATTTTCGTCTTCCTGCGCAATGTCCCGGCGACACTCATCCCAAGCGTAACCGTGCCGCTTTCCATCGTTGGCACGTTTGCGGTGATGGTTCTCTGCGGTTTCAGCCTCAACAACCTGACTCTGATGGCGCTAACCATCGCTACCGGGTTCGTTGTCGATGACGCGATTGTGATGATCGAAAACATCAATCGTTACATCGAGAAAGGCGATTCCCCGTTGCAGGCGGCTCTGAAAGGCTCCGGCCAGGTCGGTTTCACGATTGTTTCGCTGACTATCTCACTGATCGCGGTGTTGATTCCGCTGCTGTTTATGGGCGATGTCGTGGGCCGGCTTTTTCGCGAGTTTGCGATCACGCTGGCGGTCACGATTCTAATCTCGGCATTCGTTTCTTTGACTTTGACACCCATGATGTGCGCAAAAATTCTGCGCCATATTCCGGAGGAAAAGCAGAGCCGATTCTATCACGGTATGGGTCAGTTTTTCGACGGAATGATCGCGACTTACGGCAAGTGGCTGACGTTCGTGCTCAAACATCAAGCGGCGACCTTGGCAATCACAGTGTTCACGGTTGTGCTGACGGTGATTCTTTACCTCGTCATCCCGAAAGGCTTTTTCCCGCTGCAAGACACGGGGAGCATCCAAGGCATTTCTGAGGCGCCGCAATCGATTTCATTTCCTGCGATGGTTGAGCGTCAGCAAGCGCTCGTGGATATAATTTTGAAAGATCCGGATGTGAAAAACTTGTCCTCCTTCGTCGGTATTGATGGGACGAATCTCACACTGAACAGCGGTACGATTTCTATCAATTTAAAGCCGCACGCGGAACGCAAAGCCGATGCGTCCGAGATTATCCGGCGACTTCAACAGGAATTGCGGAGTGTGCCGGGAATCACACTTTTCATGCAGCCGGTACAGGACATCACTATCGAGGATCGAGTGAGTCGGACACAGTTCCAATACAGCGTTCAGGACCCAAGCGCGGCGGAGTTAAGCAAATGGGTGCCGGTGATGGTACAACGGTACCAGCAAATCCCCGAACTTGCCGATGTGGCGAGCGATATGCTGGATCAGGGTCTCCAAGTCTCACTGGATATCGACCGGAACACGGCGGCGCGGATGGGTATCACGACGTCTGCCATCGACAGCACACTCTACAGCGCCTACGGCCAGCGGATTGTTTCGACGATTTTCACGCAATCAAACCAGTACCGTGTTATCCTCGAAACGCAGCCGGATTTCCAGCGGAGTCCCTTGGATTTGAACCACTTGTATGTTTCGGGAGCGTCTGGACAGCAGGTCCCGCTTTCCTCCATCGCGACGATGAAAGAGGAGAAAGCGCCGCTTTCCGTGAACCGGCTCAACCAGTTCCCTTCGGCGACCATTTCGTTCAATCTCGCACCCGGTACGTCGCTAGGTGCGGCGGTCAAGGCGATTGATGCGGCAAACGAGGAAATCAATTTGCCGGTAAGCGTGCAGACGCAATTCCTGGGTGCGGCCGGGGCGTTTCAGAAGGCACTGTCCAACCAATTGCTTCTGATTCTCGCGGCGATCGTTACGGTATACATCGTGCTTGGTGTCCTCTACGAGAGCTATATCCACCCAATCACGATCCTCTCCACGTTGCCCTCGGCGGGAATCGGAGCGTTGCTGGCGTTGATGTTGGCTCGGAATGACTTCGGCGTCATTGCGATCATCGGCATCATTTTGCTCATCGGCATCGTAAAGAAAAACGCGATCATGATGATTGACTTCGCGCTCGACGCGGAGCGCAACGAAGGAAAATCTCCACGAGACGCCATTTTCCAGGCGTCATTACTGCGTTTTCGGCCGATCATGATGACAACGATGGCTGCGCTGCTCGGTGCGCTGCCGTTAATGATCAGCCACGGCGCCGGCTCGGAAATACGTCATCCACTCGGCATTAGCATCGTCGGCGGTTTGATCGTGAGTCAGGCACTTACCCTGTTCACCACCCCCGTGATCTACCTGGCCTTTGACCGTCTCGCGCGCAAATTTCGCGGAGAGCCCGGCGCAGTCGGAGAGGAGGCTTCGGCGTGAAAGCCTGTCTTCGTCGCTTCGACATTCTGACTTATGGAACCAACGGGACACATGGCGCCATGGAGTCTTTTTGGTCTCGAAAGTCGCATTTGCCGCAACCATGAACATTTCCGCGCCATTTATCCGGCGGCCGGTGGCGACGACGTTGCTTACCATTGGTATCGCGCTGGCGGGTATGGTGGCGTTCGGGTTGCTACCGGTGTCACCGTTGCCGCAGGTGGATTTTCCGACGATTTCTGTCAGCGCGAATCTCCCGGGAGCCAGCCCGGAGACAATGGCTTCCTCCGTTGCTACGCCGCTCGAAAGGCATCTCGGTCGCATCGCGGGAATCACGGAAATGACCTCCCAAAGTTCTCTCGGCTCGACGCGAATCACGCTTCAATTCGACTTGAGCCGCGATATCGATGGTGCCGCGCGGGATGTCCAGGCGGGGATCAATGCCTCGCGTGTGGATCTGCCAACGACCCTCCGCAGCAATCCGACTTATCGCAAAGTCAATCCGGCAGATGCGCCGATCATGATCCTTGCGCTGACATCCAACACCCTCAGCAAGGGCAAGATGTACGACGCCGCTTCGACCGTTTTGCAGCAGAAATTGTCCCAGGTCGAAGGCGTCGGACAGGTCGATGTCGGCGGGAGTTCACTTCCTGCTGTGCGTGTTGAACTCAATCCGCTTGCTCTCAACAAATACGGCATTGGCCTCGACGAAGTGCGTGAAATGCTCTCCGAGGCGAACGCCAACCGGCCCAAGGGCAGCGTCGAGAACGACAACAAGCGCTGGCAGATTTACGCAAACGACCAGGCCACGAGAGCGAGCCAATACCAGCCGCTCATTGTGAAATATGTCAATGGCGCGCCGGTCTCGCTGGCCTCGATCGCGACTGTCACGGATTCTGTGGAAGATCTTCGCAACATGGGGCTTGCGAACGGGAAACCCTCCGTGCTGGTCATCATTTTCCGGCAGCCTGGCGCGAATATCATCGATGCGGTGGACCGTATCTACGGCCTCCTGCCACAGCTTCGGGCGGCGATCCCGGGAGCAATCGATCTAACGGTCGCAATGGATCAAACCCTCACCATCCGTGCATCGCTGCACGATGTAGAACGGACGCTTCTCATCTCGGTGGCACTCGTGGTTTTTGTTGTTTTTCTTTTCCTGCGAAACGGCCGTTCTACGCTGATTCCTAGTGTGGCGGTGCCAGTCTCGCTCATTGGCACGTTCGGCGTGATGTATTTGGCAGGGTTCAGTCTCGATAATTTGTCACTCATGGCGCTGACCATCGCCACCGGATTCGTTGTGGATGATGCCATCGTCGTCCTGGAGAATGTGACGCGCCATATCGAGGCTGGAATGAAGCCGATGGCCGCGGCGCTCCAAGGTGCGAAAGAAGTCAGTTTCACCGTCCTATCGATGAGCCTGTCGCTCGTGGCGGTGTTTATCCCGATCCTGCTCATGGGCGGAATCGTGGGACGCCTCTTGCGCGAATTCGCGCTCACACTTTCGGTCGCGGTGCTCGTATCGCTAGCATTGTCGCTCACGACGACTCCCATGATGTGCGCCCGGCTGTTGCGCCGAGAATCGAAGCATCAAAAAGGCGGCTGGTTTTACCGCATAACGGAGCGTTTCTTCGATGGTCTACTGGGGACCTATAAACGCAGCCTCTCATGGGCATTGCGCCACCCGCGATTCATGATGCTGACGCTGGCGGTAACAATCGGGTTGAATGTCTATCTTTACAGCGTCGTCCCGAAAGGGTTCTTCCCGCAGCAGGACAATGGACGCATCATGGGCATGATTCAGGCGGATCAATCGGTCTCATTCCAGTCGATGCAGGACAAATTGCAGGCATTCGTGGACATCATTCGCCAGGATCCGGCGGTTGCGAGCGTCGTAGGTTTCACCGGTGGCGGTCAGGTGAACAGCGGCCGCATGTTCATTTCCCTGAAACCGCTCAACGAGCGCAAAATCAGCGCGGATCAGGTTATCAACCGTTTACGCGGAAAGCTCGCGCATGTGCCCGGCGCGACCTTATTCATGCAGGCCACACAAGACATCCGTGTCGGAGGAAGGCAAAGCCAGGCGCAATATCAATACACGGTAGGGGGCGACAGTTTTCAGGAACTCACCGAGTGGGAGCCGCGGATTTTGAAAGCCCTCCAAGCGCTTCCGCAGCTGGCCGATGTGAACAGTGACCTGCAAAATAAAGGGCTGCAGATTTTTCTCACCATCGACCGGGTGACAGCCGCTCGCCTTGGTGTGACAATGGAGATGATCGATTCGGCGCTCTATGACGCTTTCGGGCAGCGGCAGGTGTCGATCATTTACGATCAACGGAATCAGTACCACGTCGTCATGGAAGTCGCTCCGGAGTTCTGGAAGAACCCCGAGACGCTTAAAAGCATCCGGATCCGAAATGCGTCCGGGGCGATGGTCCCGTTGAGCGCCGTGGCGCATTACGATCCGACGACGACTACGCTCGGGGTGAATCACCAGGGGCAATTCGCCGCCATCACTTTTTCATTTAACCTAGCCACCGGATCCGTGCTCAGTGACGCGGTCAATGCGATCAACGGCACCATGACAAACCTGAACGCGCCGGCGACACTCCATGGCAGTTTTCAAGGCACGGCGCAGGCGTTTCAATCGTCGCTTTCCAGCCAGCCGATGCTCATTCTTGCCGCTTTGGTGACCATTTACATCGTCCTCGGAATGCTCTACGAAAGCTTCGTTCACCCGATCACGATTCTTTCCACGCTACCATCCGCCGGGGTGGGCGCGATTCTGGCGTTGCTCGTCTGCGGCGCGGAATTGAGTATTATCGCCCTCATCGGAATCATCCTGCTTATTGGCATTGTAAAAAAGAACGCCATCATGATGATTGATTTCGCGCTTAACGCCGAACGGGAGGAGGGGAAAACCTCTTCCGAAGCGATTTACCAGGCCTGCCTGCTGCGTTTCCGCCCGATCATGATGACCACCATGGCGGCTCTTCTCGGTGCATTGCCGCTTGCATTGGGGACCGGTACAGGCTCCGAGCTGCGCCGTCCGCTCGGCATTGCTATTGTCGGCGGCCTGACTGTCAGCCAGATGCTTACCCTCTACACTACGCCGGTTGTTTATCTCTACCTTGATCGTTTTCGCCTCTGGTGTCAGCGGGCGTGGACAGGGAATTCCATTCGGGTGCCGAACAATGCATAACGGTCAGTCATATTGTTTAAAATCCGCCTTGGTGAGGACTGCGGGAGCCGAAAGCTAACATAGTCGAGGGTTATTAAATACGCGCCGGAAGAAGATATCATATTGCCTGATGATTCGATGTTGTTGCGCCCGCCCTTAAAATTCCAGCCATGTCCAAGGTTTTCTTCAAAAGATCCAGATCCACTACGACATCAGAGCAACGATTGTTTGCTTTCAGGTCGATCTTGCCATGTCCCGTGCAGCAATAATAGTGAACGTCTATCAAATCACAGAGTATCCAGTTTCCTGTATCTACAAAGTCGGGAGGAAAAATTTCGATAACCTTGGAGCCTTTCGGCATAAAGACGGCATTGGCGAGGCCGGAGCTAATCACCCCAGCCACGACCGTTGCCGAACTAAAAAGTTCCACCTTTTCGTGGAACGAGTAGTTGCGGGGATTGATGACTTCGAAGCCGTGCTGGCGTAACATGTCAATCACTTGCGATTCATTTAAGACTCGACGAAAGGACTCTTTGCCGCGTTCGATATAGAGTTTGCGGCTGGGGTTTGGAGATGCTTTCTCGTTCAATCCGCCAGCGAGGCGCAATCTGGAAATCATGTCCAGCCGGAGATTGCGGGCGCCGCGGGACCCGAACGAAGGTACAAGGGCGTCGGCGACTTCATAGGAATGCCCAGGCTTTGTCCAGAGAATGTTTTGGTCGGGGATTCCGATATAGTGCAAAGTCTCCAGCTGGTAGTCCTGGCGGGAACCCGCAATTAGATAGCGATAGTGGGCGGCTTCGACTCCAAGTTTGTCCCGGATGAAAAGTATCCGCGGCAGCATCTCGAGCACCCAGTGGCCGTACGTTTCTGCGTTAGGCTCTAGGATGACACACGTCTTTCCTTCTAGTCGTTCTGGAAGTGGAAATTGGAGCCGTTGCAAAAAACGGTGTTGTCGGGCCCCAAAAAAGTCGTAGCTGACTTCTTCCAGCAAATCGCCTTCAGGAGACAGGATGGCATAAACGCATCCACCGAGACGTTCGATGCTGCCAACCACAACGATAGTATCGCGCATTTGCAGGGCAAACAAAGGCTCCTCAGAGGCATGATGCAATCCATCTGTTAGCTCTACAAGCTCCGGCTGCGGGGTCTGCACGGATGATTGGCGGACTATTGGACCCGCAGCTGCGAACTGCTGTAGAGTCCAAGAGTTAGCGATCTGAGATGAGCCGTTAAGAACCGAGCGGGAACGAAGCGCGGCGCGCAAGAACACCCTTTTCGTGCGGATGCGCGGCATGTGTTTCATTAATTGAGCTTTCCGCCGATAGGCACCGTTTTGCAGCCAGCGCATCGTCCGCGCCAACCACGGCAAATTTCGTTTAACAAGAGTTTTCAGGTGCATGATGAGATCGAAGGTTTGACCGGCGCGCTTTCACAGAAACGCGGTCGATTTTTCGATGGGAGAAGCAAAAGCGGAAAAAGGCAGCCTGTCACAAGGGAATGCCGTCGTTCATCCCTTACGGGAGAACTCTCTTTTTGCCAGGGGGCGGGCAGGGTTTCCTGCCACACATATTTCCGCAGGGACATCACGGGTGACAACCGAGCAGGCACCAACAACCGCATTCCTGCCGATGGTCACTCCGGGCAGGAGAAATGCACGCGCCCCGACAAACGCGTTTTCGCAGATGCGGATCGGAGCCGTTTGGAGCGGGAGTGTTTCTTCCTCGAATGCGTGGGTCCCCGTGCATAAATAGGCCTCCTGGGCAACGGTGCATCCCGTCTCCAGGACAATGGGCCCCAAGCTGTAGGCGCTGGCGCGGTCTCCCAGGCAGGCACGATGATGGAGAGTTAGATTCCATGGTATTTGAATTCGTGCGCGCTGATGAATGAACGGCTCGCCATGGACCGTCGCACCAAAGCGTTGGAGCCAGAACAGGCGCCAACGGTTGAGCGGCTTTGGGGTCCATGCACAAAAAAGCGGCCAGCAAATTGCCCATAGCAGCATGAGAACGCGTTCTCTCACTGACCACGGTGAGCCGTATCGGCCCGGTTGCTCGAAGGTAGTGATGTGCTGTGTCATGGGGATTTTAGCAACTCGGCGAAGTCGTCGAGATACTCGCCGGCGACTTTGACAGGACAATATCTCGCCGCGCTCGTAAAAGCGGCGGCCCCGATCTTGCTTCTCAAGTCAGGTGCGTTTACCAATTGTTCGAGGGTCTGGGAAAGAGCCCTGACTGCGTTCGAATCTCGGTGATCGAAGATAAAGCCGTTGAAACCTTCCGAGATGAAGTCTCGAAAACAACCCAGGTTTGACACGACCGGGGGACACCCGTTGGCCATCGCCTCCAGGGGGGCCACGCCGAACGTCTCGCCCCGTTCCGCAAGGGAGGGGTAAACGAAGATCGACGCATTTCCATACTCACTCGACAACTGTGTTTCATCAAAAATTGGGCCGACGACGTCGATGCTGTCCCGCAAACCGTTAGCAGCGTTTAAGCACTCGTTCAGGTAATCAGCCCCGCCGCCTCCGAGCTTGGTCTCAATCGGGCCCACGATCCGCAGACGCCAATTTTCCCGCAAAGTGGAGCTCATCGCCGCGAACGCCCGTACTAACAAAGCGATGCCCTTTTCGGGATGCACACGGCCTGCGTATAGAATTGTCCGGTTACGCACAGCTTGGTCGCGAGAAGCTGACGGAACCGTTGTTGGAAGGGGATATGGAATGGTGCGGGTGATCGATTCGAGGGCGGGCGCTTCGGCGACGATCGCCTCGTGGATAGGGGAAGACACGGTTTGGAGACGCCCGGCATGGGAGTAAAGCTTCATCTGGCCCTTCGGATATCGAGCCACATGCACGTACAATTTTCCGAAGGCGCTATTGCGGACGAGAATCGGAAGCGAAAAGGAGTTCGTGACCAAAATGTCGGCTTTGGGGAGGATCGATCTAACCCTGAGCGAGTAAAGGACGTCCAGCGCTTTAAGGTGGATCAAGGACCTCGGGGTGTCGTAGCCGGGAACTCGCAAATGATTTACCCCGTCGATAAGCTCACGGCGGGGCAATGCGGGATGCGTCCTTGAAATATGCGTGACTTCATGTCCGCATCGGACGAATTCCTTCCCTAACCGGAACCAGACCTTTTCCACTGCGCCTCCCATCAATGGGGGAACGGGGAAGAACGCGCCTTGGACAATAGTGATCTTCATTCAAGCCGCTGCCAATTCAGTTGTGTTGCCACTCGAGAAGCGTGCAAGTCTTCCGCTGACTGCATGTTCGATGGCACAATTCAGCGACGCATGTTAGTGGGTTGGAGGCGCAAAGAGTCGGCATTGGAGATCGAAGAAGTTGTAGCCGTGGGGAGGCTGGCGCCGTTAAGTGGGCGCTTTACGGGCGGTGCAAAGCGGTCGTAACGTCTTGGTTTCAGAATGGGTCGGGGCGCAGTCTGTTTTTTAGGCAAACGGGCAGCCGCCAAAGCAAAGCCCGCCACCAAGCAGGCAAAACCTTGGATATTTGTCATTCCCCATTGACCGAGAATGATAAGATATTCGCACGCAGCTAGGAGCAACAACGGCAGGATTTCACCCCGGCGAAATAAACGCCATGCAGGCGGAAGAAACGAGAACCCAAGCCAGAAGCGGTAGAAAACGAGCGCGAGCCCAAGTACGGGACCACTCTCCCAGACAAGACGGCCCAACTCACCTTCCGCGCCTAAAAAGGTACGGTCACCCGTGGCAAGAAAGGCCCCGAGGCTTGTGCCGAGGCCCGTGCCGTTTCCGAGAAGCGGCGCCTCTCCAGCGATTTTGAATGCCAAGAGAGTGTCGCCCGCGGTTCGCTCCGTGGCAAAGGATGTCATGCTGTCCTTGTCCGGGGAGGCATCCTCAAAACGGCGAGTCAGTTGGTCGGTGCCCTTTTTGAAGACAGTGGTCTGGCCCAGGGCAGCCATAACGATAACAAGCGCGATTGCCGCCGAAATAATTCCGACGAATCCCTTTCCACGTAAAACTACGGTCACGATGGCCATTCCGGCAGTGATTACCACCGAAGCAACGGCCAGGCGGCTTCCCGAGACCGCCAGGGATACGAGGAGAGCAGCCGTGGCCCCGATTTTGAGCCAAAGCGGATACCGCACCTTTGCGACGTACCCGTACGTGAGGAACGCCGTGACGAGAGCCAGGTACGCGGCGTTTCCTGTCACGAAGGAAAACGTCCCCGAAGGTCGAATCGAGCCATAATGGGTTTCAAACGCCCCTTTGTTGATCCACGCGTCCGGCGGCGAGAGGAACTGTTGGACGATCAACAACGACATTGGCATGGCTAACAACAGAACCCATCGGCCGATTTTCAGGACGTCGTTGCGATCGAAGACCCTTCCGATGACAAAAATCAGGGGCACGTGCAGCATGTTTACCCTCATTCCATACAGAGCTACCTGAGGCTTTACGAGCGTTAGGCTAATGATGCCAGTCATGATCGCGAGGAAAAATCCGACGCGGATAAGAGCATTCCGGGGAAATAAACCTCGGTGCAGGGCAAATAGATAGATAAGGATGACAACAGGATCCCTTACGAGCAAAAGGACAGTGTCGAGACTGGGAACGATCCATTTGCGCAGAGCGCCCTCGAACAGAAGAAGCCAGAAATACAGCCAGATTAGCCTTTTTATCGCCATGAGTTCGGCCGAAGTATTAGGAGACGTTGTGGTTTACGAGCAATCGGGTGCCAGTGCGGCTGGACTCTTCGCAGCAGCCGAGGATGTTTTGAATGATGGCTCCTCTAGCAAAATCCGGCTGGTCGTTTACGCCTGTCCGAATACTTTGGATGAATCGATCGAAGTTGTTGGGCGTGTGCGGGCATGCGATTTTCCTCCAGCGGTTGGCGTTCGAATTGCGGCCCCGGAACTGCAGTAAATGGCGGTTCGAAGCATCAAGATCAACGACGATGCTTCCCAAAGTTCCAAAGACACGAAGGCGGAGCGAGTTAGAGTGTCCGCTAGCCCATCGGGTGGAGTGAATGACTCCCAAGGCACCGTTGGAAAACTCGACGTTGATCACGGCGCTGTCATGGGCGTCGAGGAGGTATTCGCCGATCGGGGCACCCTTCAATTCGTCGAAGCTCTGAAGCCGGCAACTCACCGCCGTAATGTCGCCAACTGGAAAGGACGCAAAATCCAGGGCATGCACGCCAATATCTCCCAACACACCCTTGCTGCCATGACGGCTCGAAAGACGCCATAGCTTTGTCCAATCCGTACGCCACGCGGGCTCTTCGTCGCTGAGCCAGCTCTGCAAGTAGCTCGCCTCCACATGCACGACTTGACCGATTTCGCCGTCCCGAATGATCGCTTGCGCATGTTGAATAGCCGGGGCGCTTCGATACGTGAAATTTACCATGTTAATTATGCCCGCTTCCGCCGCTGCCCGCGAAAGTTTGTAGGCATCATCACTGTTGACCGCGAGAGGTTTCTCACAGAACACATGTTTGCCCCGCTCGATTGCCGCCAGTGCGACCGAGACATGCGCCGCGTCAGGGGTAACGACGCTGATGGCATCGACATCGCAGGAATCCAGCAGCTCTTCCAACGACGAAAAAGCTTTCGGGTTCCCGTAGCGTTCCGACAGACTTGTTGCCTTCTTGATTTCGGCGTCAGCCATGCCAACAAGCGCACATCCCGCAATTTTACGGAAAATCCGGGCGTGTCTCCGTCCCATTACGCCACAGCCAACGATTCCAAGCTTTACGCGCGAGCAAGTGGGGCGCCGCCTAAAGAATTTCAGCATAAGAAAACGCCGCTTGATTCGGGTTTGCGATTCTGGAGGACGAAAGGATTGTGGTGGATGGTTTAGAAGAGGGGATGCCGTGTGAGGGGGCGGGGGCGCAAGAAAACCGATGAGCTGGCTCAATCAAATTGAATGTTCCTGCGTAAGGAAGTTTACGAGTGCATCTGCTCCTGTGGAGTCGCGTGTGGGCTCGTGGACCTGCAAGGGACAAGCTGCCGCACCCGGTTGTTTCCTCCTGAAACAAAGTCCGCTCAATATAGGTGAGCCATAACCAGCTGCACGAGCGTGAGGTTTATCAGAGTCGCCGGGAAAATCCAATGCAAATTGATTGAGACGTGAAGAATCCTTCAGTGTTTTCTCCAAAGTTGGGCGAGCGAACTTGTTGCCTTCGAGAGTCCAGCAGCGGGCACGCCGATGGCCGATGCGGTTACAGTTTTTAGTCGAATGCCGTAAATCTGCTGTTGACCATACTGATTGAGTAGGGTTTTGTCCGCGCATGATTCGCGTATTTTCCTATGTGTTCAGTCTGCTTTTTCTCGGTGCAGCCTCCGTTCATGCTGAGGATGCGTCGAAACTTGTCCGGGTCGGTTATCAAAAATCCGGGGCGTTGTTGCTGGTGAAGAATGAAGGGACGCTGGAGAAAGCGCTCAAACCGAAGGGCTACGAAGTCGTGTGGACCGAGTTCACCGCCGGGCCGCCGCTCATAGAGGCGTTGAATGCTGGAAGTCTGGATCTCGGGCATTCAGGGGAGGGGCCTGTGATTTTTGCGCAGGCTACAGGCGTGCCGCTCGTGTATCTCGGAAATACAGATGCGAGTCCGGACAGTGCGGCGATTGTCGTGCCGAAAGATTCGCCGCTGAAGACGGTGGCGGACCTGAAAGGCAAACAGGTGGCTTTTGCCAAAGGCTCCAGCGCACATTATCTCGTCGCGAAAGCCCTCGAGTCTGCTGGTCTAACATTTGCGGATATCAAACCGGTTTATTTAAGCCCGCCCGATGGACGCGCAGCGTTTCAGGCCGGGAAAGTGGATGCCTGGGGAATCTGGGATCCGTTCTTTGCGGCTGCGGAGGTGAGCGCGAGTGCGCGGGTGCTCGTGCCTGGGAAGGGATTGACGCCGCACCGCGAATTCTATTTCGGGCGTAAGGAATACGCGGAAGAGCATCCGGAAGTCGTCGCTGCGTTCCTGGACGTTTTGAATGTTTCCGGGCAAAAAGCTGAGTCCGACCCGAAAGCAACTGCAGCGTTTCTCGCGAACAAACTGGGTCTGCCGCTACCGGTGCTCGAGCGCTCGGAATTGCGCAAGAAACGTTACTACGCCCATCCGCTCACGCCGGAAATCGTGGCTGAACAGCAGGGCGTCGCGGACCTCTTTCTGGCTCAGGGATTGATCAAAAAGCCGATCCAGGTGGCGTCGGCGGTTTATCGACCAACAGCCCATTAAGCGAGCTTTCCAACCAAAATGCTGAACATTTTCTGGTTTTTCCCGACTCATGGCGATGGCCGCTACCTGGGCACTTCAACCGGGGCGCGGGTCGTCGATTTCGGATATCTGCAGCAGATCGCGAAGGCAATCGATCGGCTGGGGTTCCATGGGGCGTTGCTGCCAACTGGGCGTTCGTGCGAGGACGCCTGGGTGACAGCCTCGTCGCTAATCGGCACGACCGAACGGCTGCGTTTCCTTGTGGCAGTGCGTCCTGGGCTGGTTGCTCCGGCACTCGCAGCCCGAATGGCGGCGACGTTTGATCGGCTCTCCGGCGGGCGGCTTCTCATCAATGTGGTCACGGGCGGCGATCCGGTGGAGCTGGCGGGCGACGGTGTGTTCAACAGCCACGACGAGCGTTATGCGGTGACGGATGAGTTTCTGGAAATCTGGCGTCGGCTGCTCGCTTCGAGCGACTCGTTCGATTTCGAAGGTAGCCATCTGCGTGTCCGCGGCGCACGAACGATATTCGCCGCGGTGCAAAAGCCGTATCCGCCGTTGTATTTCGGTGGGTCCTCGCCTGCCGCGATCGGGGTAGCGGCGAAGCATATTGACCACTATCTCACCTGGGGCGAACCGCCGTCGGAAGTCGCGGTAAAGGTAGCGGCGGTCCGCGAAGCTGCTGCAAGGCATGGCCGGACGCTGCGTTTCGGCATTCGCCTTCACGTCATTGTCCGCGAAACTGAGGCCGAAGCGTGGGCGGACGCAGATCGGCTCATTTCCCACGTAGACGACGCGACCATTACAACAGTGCAGGCGACTTTGGCGCGCTACGATTCGTCGGGTCAAAAGCGCATGGCGAAGTTGCAGAAAGGCGGCCGTTCCCGAGCCGATCTCGAAATCAGCCCCAATCTATGGGCTGGAATCGGCCTTGTACGGGCTGGGGCGGGGACCGCTCTGGTTGGGTCCGCCGAAAATGTCGCTGAGCGGATTCTGGAATATCAACGCGCTGGGATTGAGACGTTTATCCTCTCCGGCTATCCGCATTTGGAGGAATCGTACCGCGTGGCCGAGTTGCTTTTCCCGCGCTTGCCGCTCGATCCCCAAGTCGCTTCGCCCGTTGCTGGAGTCGAGGCGGCGGGTGAGATCATCGGCCACGAGTACCTTCCGAAACCCGCCCTGCCGGGGCATTCACGAAAGGACCGCCATGAACCTGTCGCGACTCGTTGACTACTTCCTGCCGTGGTTTTTGCCACTGGCGCTCATGGGAGTCTGGTTTGTGGGGTCACGCAGCGGCTGGATCCCGCCCCAAGAACTTCCAGCGCCAGGAGCCGTCGTGCGTTCGGCGATCGCTCTTACGAAATCCGGCGAACTCCCGCATCACCTCGGTACGAGTGCCAAACGGGCCGTCGTAGGCCTTGCCATCGGCGGCGGAATTGGTTTTCTCCTTGCGCTGGCCAATGGGCTCTCAAAGTGGTCGCGTAATTTCTCCGATTCCTCGGTGCAAATGTTGCGAACAATTCCTCATCTGGCTCTGATTCCGCTTGTGATAATATGGTTTGGTATTGGCGAGGAGGCGAAACGCTTTCTCATCGTAACGGGCGTTCTGTTTCCAATTTATATCAATACCTTTCACGGGATCCGCTCCCTGGATCCGAAGTTGATCGAAATGGGGCGCGTATACGGATTCGGGCCGTGGGCGCTTTTCTCACAGATCATTTTTCCGGGCGCGCTGCCGTCGATTCTAGTTGGGCTGCGTTATGCGCTTGGGTTGATGTGGTTGACACTCATTGTCGCGGAAACGGTCGCAACGGACAGCGGCATTGGTTACATGACCATGAACGCTCGCGAATTTTTACAAACCGACGTCGTCGTGCTGGGCATTCTCCTGTACGCCCTGCTTGGGAAACTTGCCGACGGCACGGTCGTCCTGCTTGAGCGCTGGTTTCTGCGCTGGAATCCAAGCTATCGCCACGCATGAGCATTCTGATCGCCGACACTCCGCAAACTGCCCGCCGATCCGCGCTTTCGATCGTCGACGTCTCAAAAGCGTTTGGAAAGAAGTTCGTCTTGCAGGGTATTGATCTCGACGTGGCACAGGGTGAAATCGTTTCCATTGTCGGGCGCAGCGGTTGCGGCAAAAGCACCTTGTTGCGCGTGCTTTCCGGTCTCGAAATGCCAAGCTCCGGCCACATCGTTGTTGGTGGAAAATCGCTCACAGGTTTGAACCGAGCCGCGCGGCTGATGTTTCAGGACGCTGCCTTGCTTCCGTGGCGCACCGTCCTCCAAAATGTCGAGCTCGCGGCACCGAACCGCGACCGACACGCTGCCCGGCAAGCACTCACCCATGTCGGCCTCGGTGAGCGTGCAAATGACTGGCCGACCGTCCTCTCCGGTGGTCAACGTCAGCGCGTTGCCCTTGCGCGAGCGCTCTCGAGCCGGGCGACGATTCTCCTTTTCGACGAACCTCTGGGTGCCTTGGATGCTCTCACGCGTCTCGATATGCAGGCTCTCATCGAACGTCTCTGGGACGAAACCGGCTTCACGGCTGTCCTTATCACGCACGACGTGGAAGAAGCCGTTGCTCTCGCCGATCGGGTGCTGGTGATGGAAGCTGGACATTTCGTCCTGGAACAGCCTATCACGCTCCCACGACCCAGGGACCGCACCGCCCGGGAGTTCGTGGATCTGCGGGAACGAATTCTATCGCGCGTCCTCCAATCTTAAAGCTCGAACCTGAAATTCCCATGCCACCCACCGCCCTTCGTCTCCGCGGCTTCACAGAATCCGTTATTCGCGAAATGACCCGGGTTGCAATCCGCCATGGAGCGATCAATCTCTCGCAGGGCTTCCCCGATTACGACCCTCCTGCAGAACTCGTCGAAGCCGCCGAACGCGCGTTGCACGGGGATAACCATCAATACGCTGTGACGTGGGGATCGCCTAATTTCAGGCGGGCACTCGCTGATAAACAGTCGCGTTTCATGGGGTTCGACATCGACCCGGATGCCCATCTGGTCGCCACCTGTGGCGGGACGGAAGCCATGCTGGTCGCATTGATGACCGTCTGCAATCCCGGCGACAGCGTTATCATTTTCTCGCCTTTTTATGAGAATTATGGCGCCGATACGATTCTAGCAGGGGCCCGGCCGATCTATGTGCCGCTGTACGCGCCGGATTTCACGTTTGACCCGGATGACCTTCGCCGTGCCTTCGCCGAAAAACCGCGTGCCATCGTGGTTTGCAATCCGTCGAATCCGACTGGAAAAGTGTTTGCCCGAGATGAACTCACTTTCATCGGCCAGCTAGCTACGGAGGCTGATGCCTTTGTTATTACCGACGAGGTCTATGAGCACATTGTCTATGCGCCGCATATCCATACATACGCTGCTGCGCTGCCTGGGCTGTGGGAGCGGACGCTAACGGTTGGTTCGCTATCGAAGACGTACGCCATTACGGGCTGGCGGTTGGGCTACGTCCTCGCCCCGCCCGAAATTATTAGTCAGGCGCGGAAAGTGCATGATTTCCTCACTGTCGGCGCTCCGCATCCGTTGCAGGAAGCAGCTGTGACGGCGCTGCGTTTTCCGGATTCCTATTACCAAACTCTCATTGCCGAATACACGGGCCGTCGCGACCTTTTCCTTGGTTACCTGCGGAGGGCAGGTCTCACATTCTCCGAACCGCAGGGCGCCTATTATGTTTTGGTGGACATTTCTGAATTCGCCGATGACGACGTGCAATTTGCCCATTGGCTGGCGAAAGAAATCGGCGTCGCCGCTGTCCCCGGCTCTAGCTTTTTTCATGGCGTGGAGAAGCGCTACATTCGCTTTCACTTTGCGAAACGCGAGGAAACGCTCCGCACCGCGGGAGAGCGGCTGCTGGGATTGCGCACTCAAAGGTAGCGTGTCCTACGTTACCCCGCGATCACCAGCCATACCGCGGCAAACAGGAGGACGGCTCCGCATAGGCGGGTTAGCATCAGGTTGGGATGCAGTTTGGATTCGCTGTTACCGAGCCAGCCGCCGGCGATCCATGCCAGTAATACGCTCCAGATGCAGCGGGAGCTGTAGACGATATTTACGGCAGTCGCGTCACCGGCGAATTGCAAAGCAAATGTGATAATGATGTTCTGCCCCGCCAGGATGAGGCAACCGAAAAGGAGCCACCACAGCGCGGTGCCGCGGGGCGGGGTAATCAGCTTGGTGCCGAAAATTGGCAGGTAAAGACCGCAGGTGAGCAGGCCCAGGACCGTGTACATTGCGGCGATGAAACTGGCTTTGCCCGTGTGTGCGGACCAGTGCTGAACCGCGATGTCGGTAAATCCGAACGTTGTGGCGGCGGCCAGGGAGGCCCCGACGGTGATCAGCAGCGGCCGGACGCCTGCGGCGGAACGTCGCGCACCTGTGCCTGTAACGACAAAAATGCCGACGCTGCTCAGCCCTGCAGCCAGCCACCATGCACCGGGAATGGCGTCGCCGAACGCCAGCGAGGCGATGATGGCCACGAGGATGATTTTCGAGCCGAGCAGGGGAGTGGCAATGGAGACATCGCCGGATTTCAAGGCGACAAACGTAAAGTATTGCCCGAGGAAAAATGTGCACGCCGCGATGACTGGCTCGTGCCAATGGGCCACGATGGCGTGCCAGTCGGCCACGAACCAGAATGGCAGGTAGAGCACGGACATAGCCATATTCCCGTAGAAATTGACCTGCCACGGGCTGACTCCACGGCTCATGGTCTGTTTGAGGCCAAGAGCGCCGAATGTGTAGAAGATGGCGCAGAATAGAACTGCAGGGAGAGGCCAGTTGGTTGTTAAATTAAAAATTAGGAGTTCGGAATTAAGAGTGGGCGGGGGACGAGGGTTTAGTTAAATCTTACTGCTACTCATACTCGTAATGTTCTTCCCTCTCGTCGCCGTTCTCAGACTCACAAATGGAGAGTGAAGGAAGAGGTTCGAGGCGGAAGGATTACGATTAAGAGTAAGTGTAGGAGTAAGATTATTATCGTAAGCGATGCTTACAGCGTCACGATTTGACCGGTTTGCCACGATTGGGTGGCGGCTTCGGCGAGTTCCTGGGCTTTGATCGCGTCGGCCATCGTCGTGCGGACGTGGCCGCCGGTTCTGAGCGCGTCGAAAAAGTGAACGAGTTCGTCATGGTAGGCTATTCGGTAACGCTGGAGGAAATACGGCTCAACGGAATCCGTCGCAACCTGTTTTGCGGTGGAAGAGGTGACTTCCGTGGGCCGAAGGTTCCCGGCCTGCATCATCCCGGCACTGCCAAGGACTTCGAAGCGCTGATCGTATCCGAATGTGGCGCGGCGGCTCGCGTTGATTTGGCACAATTTTCCGGATTTACCGCGGATATTGACGATAGCCGTGTCGATGTCGCCCTCGCCGGCGATGGCGGGATCGACGAGACAGCTTCCCGTTGCGTGGATGGTCGCGGCTTCTTCATCGAGAATCCACCGGAAGATGTCGAAGTCGTGAATAAGCATGTCGCGGAAGATATAACCAGAGGTTCTGAAATAGGAGAGATGAGGTGGGGCCTGGTCGCGGCTGGTAATGAGAAGGACTTCCGGCGCGCCGATTTCTCCGGCGTCAAGCCGCGTTTTGAGGGATTTGAACGTCGGATCGAAGCGTCGCTGGAAACCGACCATGCACAGAACGCCGGCGTCATCCAC
Organism: Chthoniobacterales bacterium; assembly: GCA_036524675.1. GTDB lineage: Bacteria > Verrucomicrobiota > Verrucomicrobiia > Chthoniobacterales > DASVRZ01 > DATDAW01. Next base: position 41,716 of record DATDBU010000064.1, read on the forward strand.
GGCCTTCTGGGCCTGCCGGGCCCGGCTGAGGTCGAGATCGACGGGTTTCTCGCAGAAAATGGCTTTTCCGGCGGCCGCGGCACGCTCAATGAGATCGGCATGCGTGCTGGTAATCGACGCGATGATGACGGCATCGACGCTGGGATCGTCAAAAATTTCTTTCGCGGTCGCTGTTTGAGCACCGTGTTGGGCAGCGAGCGCTTCTGCGGCGGGAGCGTAAACGTCTGAAACGTAGGTGAATTCCACGCCCGGAATGCTGGCGAGGTTGGGTGCGTGCACGTGGCCAATGCGGCCGGCACCGAACTGAGCGGCTTTAATACGGGTATTAATCATGTTCTTCGATGGGGCGGTTGGGTTGGGGTTCTTCGATTGTCAGTTCGAGTTTATAAGCCATTGCGATAAAGAGTGCCTGACAGAGGCACATCGTGTTCGTTAGGGAACGAAATCCAAAAATGCTGCCTTCTTTGACAGTGAGCAGTGCCGTGGCGTGGCGGGCGAGCGGCGAAAGTTGGCTATCGGTGATCACCAATGTCGAGGCATGGTGATTCCTCGCGATCCGCGCGCATACCTGTGTTTCACGGCCGTAAGGCAGAAAAGTGATGGCCACCAAGAGGTCGCCCTTGGCAATATTACCGACCTGGTCGCGATACATGCCGCCCAGGCCGTTGACAAGCACGACGTGTTTGGTCGTGTGTTGCAGGGCGTAAACCAGATATGACGCAGACGTGAACGACCGCCGAACGCCTACGACGTAGATTGTTTTTGCCTTCAGCAATAGCTCCACGGCCGCTTCAAACCCGGCCGGATCAAAACTCGCAGCCAGTTCATCGAGTCCGCTCCGACTGCCATCGATGAATTCGCGGCCGACATCCGCGACGGACGCATTCTTCGCTTTTCCGCCGATTAGATTGCGAATTCGTTGTTGGTAATTCTGCGTAGGAGCGGCCTGCTGGGTGTAAGCGGCCCGGAACACTTCCTGCATATCGCTGAATCCGGAAAACCCGAACGACTGCGCAAATCGCACGACGGCCGACGCATGCACATTACAGTGCTTTGCGATGTCACTCACCCGGTCCACCATCACGCTGTAGCGATGTTGTTCGATATAGGTGGCAACACTTTTCAATTGTTTTGGCAGTGAATCGTACGCAGCAGCGATTCGCTGAATGAGTTCATCAACGGAGATGGTTGACATGACAGTGTTCGTTAGGAGGAGCGTTCAAATCTATAACCAGGCGAAAAGAAAAGCGCCACTCAAAAATAGAAAAAACATTCTAAAAAAGTTTTTTTCGAAATGTTTGTTGCGCGCGATTTTCCTGCAGCTAGTTTCCATGCGTTCACCCGCTCATCGCGTGCTTCCCCACGCTTTGAAACCCGGAACAACCCTATGTCCTCCCCAAAAACTGCAGGCGAAATGCCCTCCACTGAAACTCACGAACCCACCCGTCCGGCTCCGGCTTCCGCGCCCCAAGCGCCGCAACCGCCGGCCAGCCCGGTAAAAGACGAGAGGATGACCGAGTCCCGATGGTTCACCAAACTTTTGAAAAAGCCTGAGTTTGCTTCCATCGCGGGCGCCGTTCTGGTTTTCGCCGTTTTCGGAGTAACCGCTGGAGATTCCGGGATGTTCCAGGCCGATGGCGTTGTTAACTGGATGCAAGTCTCAGCTTATCTCGGCATTCTCGCTATCGGCGCGGCGCTGCTCATGATCGCCGGCGAGTTCGATCTCTCCATCGGTTCGATGATCGGTTTTGCGGGAATGATGGTTGCGCTGCCTGCCCTTTATTTTGATGTGCCGCTCTGGGCGACGATTCTGCTCGCCTTTGCCGGTTCGATGGCGCTTGGCGCGGTCAACGGCTGGTTGGTTGTGAAGACAAAACTGCCAAGTTTCATTGTCACGCTGGCGTTTTTGTTCATTCTGCGCGGGCTCACGCTGGCGTTGTCGATCATGTTCGCCAATCGCACGGTGGTAAGCGGCGTCGGTGACCTGGTGGCAAAGGATTGGTTCGCGCAGACATTCTTCGCGGGGACGACGCTAGGATGGCTGACGAATTGGCTCGCCTCGATACATGTTATCGGTTCGTTAGCAGACGGCACACCTATCGTGCCCGGAGTGCCAAAAGTGATTGTGTGGTGGGGCGTCCTCGCGGTCTTGGGAGCGTTCGTTTTGGTCAAGACTCGCTTCGGCAACTGGATTTTCTCCGTGGGTGGCGACGCAAATGCTTCCCGCAATGTCGGCGTGCCGGTGAAACGAGTAAAGATTTCGCTCTTCGTATTGACTGCGTTTTGCGCGTGCCTTTTCGCCGTGCTGCAGGTGTGCGATATCGGCTCGGCAGCGGCGGATCGTGGTTTGCAAAAGGAATTTGAAGCCGTCATTGCGGCGGTGATCGGCGGTTGTTTGCTTACCGGTGGGCACGGATCCGTCATTGGCGCGTGTTTTGGCGCGTTGATCTTCGGCGTTGTCCAAATCGGGATCACCTACACCAATGTGAGCTCGGATTGGTTCCGGGTTTTCCTCGGCGTGATGCTGCTTATCGCCGTGCTGTTCAACAACTTCATCCGCAACAAGGTCGCCCAATCCAAATAAACACCCTCCAGACCATGAACGACGACTATATCCTCAGCCTGGAAAACGTTAGCAAACGTTTCGGTAACGTCATCGCACTCCGAGAAGTGACCCTCCGCCTGCGCCGTGGAGAAGTGCATTGCCTGCTTGGCGACAACGGCGCCGGGAAATCCACGCTTATTAAGACCCTTGCCGGCGTCCACAAACCCACGACAGGCCAATATTTCGTCGACGGCAAACCAGTCGAGTTTGCATCGCCTAAAGACGCTTTGGACAAGGGAATCGCCACGGTTTACCAGGACCTTGCGCTGGTTCCGCTGATGAGTGTCGCGCGTAACTTTTTCCTCGGACGCGAGCCGAGAAAGCGGATGTTCGGTTTGTTTCGCGTAATGGATCTCGAATCCGCGGCTGAGGTTTCCCAACAAAAACTTGCCGACATGGGAATTAAAGTCCGCGATCCGCATCATCCCGTCGGCACCATGTCGGGCGGTGAACGGCAATGTCTGGCGATTGCGCGTGCCATTCATTTTGGAGCTCGTGTTCTGATTTTGGACGAACCGACGGCTGCGCTCGGTGTAAAACAAAGCTGCAATGTCTTGAAATTGATCAACAAAGCCCGGGAACGTGGCATCTCGGTCATTTTCATCACTCACAATGCCAACCACGCATATCCGGTCGGCGACTCGTTCACTCTACTCAACCGCGGACGTTCCCTGGGCACTTTTACCAAGGAGACCATCAACAAGGACGAGCTCCTCGACATGATGGCGGGTGGCGAGGAAATGAAAACGCTCATGAGCGAGCTTGTAGGTGTAACCATTTAACTATCAACCATTTAGACTATGAAGAATTCGACCTATTTTGCCTCAAATCGTCCGCTGGATGTCATCTGCCTGGGGCGTCTCGCTGTCGACTTGTACGCGCAACAGGTCGGGGCCCGACTCGAAGATGTGACGTCGTTTGCCAAGTATCTTGGGGGCTCATCGGCAAATATCGCCTTCGGCACGGCGCGGTTGGGTCTGAAATCGGCGATGCTTTCGCGTGTCGGCAACGATCATATGGGTCGGTTTTTGACAGAATGCCTGGAGCGCGAAGGCTGCGACACCAGCCATGTAAGGATTGACCACGATCGGCTCACGGCGCTCGTCATCCTCGGTTTGAAGGATCGAGACACATTTCCCTTGATATTCTATCGCGAGAACTGCGCAGACATGGCGGTTGATGTGGCGGATTTTGACGAATCCTTCATTGCGTCGAGCAAGGCGTTGCTCATCACGGGCACGCATTTTTCGACGGAAAAAGTCCACGCCACCAGCTTGAAAGCACTCCAGCTGGCCCGTAAAAACAATGTCCGGACGATCCTCGATATCGACTATCGCCCCGTTCTGTGGGGGCTCACGGGCAAAGCCGACGGGGAAACGCGATATATCTCCAATGAAGGCGTAACGGCGCATTTGCAGAAACTTTTGCCTCTGTTCGATCTGATCGTCGGCACGGAGGAGGAATTCCGGATCGCCGGCGGCCATCCAGACCTGATACCGATGTTGCGCGCCGTTCGTGCCGTCACCGATGCCACGTTAGTCGTCAAACGCGGTGTGCTCGGCTGCTCGATCATCGAAGGGCCGATTCCCGATAACATTGACGATGCCCCGATATATGGCGGTGTCCGTGTCGAAGTTTTGAATGTGCTCGGGGCGGGGGACGCGTTCATGTCTGGCTTCTTGAGCGGCTGGATCCGCGGCGAAGACTACGAAGTTTGCGCCGCACGCGCGAATGGCTGCGGAGCGCTGGTTGTGTCGAGGCACGCGTGTGCGCCTGCCATGCCGACGCCGGCTGAACTGGACTATTTCCTTAAAAATGCATCCGAAAACCCCTCGAAAATGCGTCGTCCGGACCTGGATAAAACATTGGTTCGGTTGCACAAAGTCTCGGTCGCGCGGGCCAAATGGAGCGAGCTGTTTGTCTTCGCTTTTGACCACCGCATACAATTTTTTGAGCTCGCACAAAAATCGGGCTCGACTGAGAAGAGAATCTCCGTATTAAAGAACTTGCTTGTCGAGGCCGTGTCAGGGATCGAACGGGAGAGCGATTCCGACGGCCTCGACGGCAAACTTGGCATCCTGTGCGATGGTCGTTATGGACAGGATGCCTTAAATGCCTCAACGGGAAGGGGTTGGTGGATCGGTCGTCCGGTGGAGTTGCCGGGTTCCAACCCCCTTGAGTTCGAAGACGGGTCATCAGTGGGAACGGCGCTTATTTCCTGGCCCGCTGAACATGTCATCAAATGTTTGGTTTTTTATAGCCCCGATGATCCGGTCGAACATCGCTTGAAACAGGAAGCGCAGGTTCGTTCTCTTTACGATGCCGCGCAGGCAAGCGGACACGAGTTATTACTGGAAATCATTCCGCCCAAAGATCGCCCGCAAGCACCGGACGCCGTTTTCCGGGCTTTGAAACGCTTTTACAATCTCGGAATTCAGCCGGACTGGTGGAAACTCGAACCCATGACGCCGCAGCAGTGGGAAGCCGTCGACAAACTCATCACCGAGAGTGATCCTTATTGCCGCGGCGTGCTTCTGCTCGGCCTCAACCTTCCGATGGCAAAGCTGGCTGCCGGTTTCCAGGCCGCGCGCGATTCGACGACCTGCCGCGGATTTGCGGTCGGGCGCACGATTTTCGAACAGCCCAGCCTGGCGTGGCTGGGTGGCGAAATCGATGACGCTGAATTTATCGCCCGGATTCAAACCAACTTCCGCACGCTGATCGATCTCTGGCGCGCGTCACGGCAAAAAGTCGCTGAACCCGCACACGAGCTCTGCGCCGCATGAGAGCCATCCTTCATTTCGAAAACTTCCCGCTTTCCATCTTCTGACATGATCGAAACCCCAATCGAAATCGAGGCGACGCCTCTTGCCAAACGTTCCGTATCCGGCGTCCCTACAACCTTTCGTCTCACGGTATCGCAAGCCGTCGTTCGCTATCTCGCAGGTCTTCGCACGCAGATCGACGGTGAAATCGTTCCGCTTTTTGGCGGAATCTGGGCGATCTTCGGCCACGGCAATGTCGCGGGAGTGGGGGAAGCCCTTTACCACTATCGCGAAAAGTTTCCTACGTATCGCGGCCAGAACGAACAAGGCATGGCTCATGCCGCGATTGCATTCGCCAAGGCGAATTTCCGCCGCCGGATGATGGCGGTAACCACGTCCATCGGGCCCGGAGCCACGAACCTTGTTACCGCGGCGGCTCTTGCACACGTCAACCGGCTGCCGGTGTTGTTTCTGCCGGGCGACATTTTCATTTCCGGCGATTCGGGCGCGGTGCTCCAGCAAGTCGAAAACTTTGGCGACGGCAATGTTTCGGCAAACGACTGTTTTCGACCGGTCTCGCGTTATTTTGAAAGAATTGTTCATCCTGCGCAGTTGCTAAGCGCGTTGCCTCGCGCTATTTCTGTCCTCACGGACGCCGCGCAATGCGGGCCTGTCACACTGGCGCTCCCGCAAGATGTGCAGGCGATGGCTTACGATTATCCGGCCGACTTTTTTGACGCTCCCATTCTGTGTCCGCGCGCTCTCCCGCCGTCGCAGACCGATTTGGCAGCGGCGGTTCGCGCGGTAATGGGCGCGAAGAGCCCCGTGATTATTTCCGGCGGCGGAGTCCTTTACAGCGAAGGCGCGACTGCGGCGCTGAAGAATTTTGCCGAACTCCACGGCGTACCCGTTTGCGAAACCCAGGCCGGGAAAAGTGCTCTTCCGTGGGATCACCCCCTGCAACTAGGCTCTGTCGGTGTGACCGGATCACCCGCTGCCAATGACCTCGTTTCGGAAGCCGATCTCGTCCTCGCCGCGGGAACCCGTCTTCAGGATTTCACTACCGGCTCGAACACTCTTTTCACCAAAGCCACAGTCATCTCCCTGAACGTTCAGCTTTTCGACACGCTCAAAAATCGTGGCATCCCTCTGCGGGCTGACGCTCGGCTGGGTTTTGAAGCGCTCAGCGCCGCGCTGCCTCACTGGCGCGCGGATGCCGCCTGGACCCAGCGCGCTCAGGACGAAGCCAATGTCTGGCGGGCGACCGTCGATTCTATTTTTGCCGGCAAACGTCTCGGCGCAGGAAAGCTACCTTATGACGGCGAAATCATTGGGGCCGTTCAGCGTTCCAGTCCGGATTCGACTGAAAAGGACATCGCCGTCTGTGCCGCTGGCACACTCCCTGCCGAGTTGCACAAACTTTGGCGGACATCCTTGCCCGGCGGATACCACATGGAATATGGCTACTCCTGTATGGGCTACGAAATCGCCGGAGGCCTCGGCGTCAAGATGGCCCGGCCGGACCGCGAAGTAATCGTCATGGTCGGCGATGGGAGCTATCTAATGCTTAACAACGAGATCGCCACCTCAGTTATGCTCGGGAAGAAGCTGATCATCGTCCTGCTCGACAATCGAGGATATGGTTGCATTAACCGCCTGCAACAGGCCTGCGGCGCCGCGCCATTCAACAACCTTTTCGAGAACTGCCTCAGCGCACCGGACGGGTTCCCGCACATCGACTTCGCTGCCAACGCCATTTCCCTCGGCGCCCGAGGGGAACACGTCGCTAATCTCTCTGAGCTCGAGGAGGCACTTCAGCGCGCCCGTTCCTCGGACCGCACCTATCTCATTAGCATCGACACAGATCCGAATCGCACGACCGACGACGGCGGGTGGTGGTGGGAGGTGGCCGTGCCTGAGACCTCGCCGCGCGAGCAAGTAATCGACGCCCATGCCGCCTACGTTGCAGGCAAGGAGAAACAACGCCGCTAATTTTCAAGAAATCAATGAGCATCGCCAACTTTAACTTCCGCCTTGGAATCAATCCGCTTTCGTGGAGCAACGACGACATGCCGTCGCTCGGCAGCGAAACTCCGCTCGAAGTCGCCCTCAGCGAAGGTCGTGAGATCGGTTACGAAGGTTTCGAACTCGGCGTCAAATTTCCTCGCACTCCGGAAAAACTGCGAGCTGTCCTGGAATCGCATGGTCTTGCGCTGGCAGCGGGCTGGTATTCCGGAGAACTGGCCCATCGCAGTGTGAAAGAAGAAATGGCCGCTTCCGGACCGTTCATCGAGTTGCTAACTCGAAATGGCTCGAGCACGATGAATTACGGAGAAGTCGCCGGCTCCATCCAGGGATTGCCGACTCCTCTCTACAAACGTCCCCGATTCCGGACCACGGCCGAGTGGAAGGCATACGGCTCCCGCCTCGAGGAATTTGCACGCTACACCCGGGATCAAGGCGTCCGGCTCGCGTATCACCATCACATGGGTGCCTATGTGCAGTCGCCGGAGGACGTCGATCGTTTGATGGAGCTGACCAGCGATGACGTGGGCCTTCTTTTCGACACGGGCCATATCACGTTCGGCGGCGGTGATCCCTCAACGATGATGGAACGCTACGCCAACCGTATCGCTCATGTTCATTTAAAAGATGTTCGCCCTGCGGTCATACGGCTCGCGCGCAACGGAAGTTGGAGTTTTCTCCAGTCGGTATTAAACGGCGCGTTTACCGTGCCCGGCGATGGGGCGATCGATTTCGCTCCGTTGATTGCACGGTTGTCCCGAGAAAATTACGACGGCTGGCTTATTGTCGAGGCGGAGCAGGATCCGGCGGTGGCACCAAGTTATGCCATGGCGGAAAAGGGATTTCTGACCGTTAGTGCAATTATCAACAGTTTGTTAGTCGAGGAGGCGATGGCATGACTCCCAGTTTGCTCATCAAACCTGATTTCTCCCGGCCCGAAATCGTGACGGTGACTCCTCGTTCCGCCGGATGGAAATACGTGGGTTTTTCCGTTGCCCTTTTGAAGCAGGGCGAAAAATTACTGCTCCCTGCCGTCCCCGAGGAACAGTGCATCGTCGTGATTGCTGGCATCGTTTCCGTGGATGCCGGGGACGAGAAGTGGGTTGAGATCGGGCAACGCAGTAGCGCTTTCAGCGGGGAAGCGCCCTATGCCGTCTATCTGCCGCCCGGAATCGCTGCCACTGTTACGACCGTTTCCAGTGAAGCCGAGATTGGTATCGGTGCCGCGCCCGCCGCGGGAACCCTTCAGCCGCGCCTGATCGAGCCGGCTTCAATGCGTCAAACCACCCGGGGCAAAGGTTCGAACACGCGTTACGTCACGGACATTTTGCCGCAGGACGAGCCCGCGGAGTCGCTGCTGGTCGTCGAGGTGAGGACGCCTTCCGGGCACTCCTCGAGTTATCCCCCGCACAAACATGATGTGGATAACGTTCCCCTGGAGAGTCTACTCGAAGAAACCTACTATCACCGTATTAATCCGCCTCAGGGATTCGTCTTCCAGCGTATTTACACCGACGAACGCGACCTTGATGAATCATTTGCCGTCGAGGACCGGAATGTCGTGCTCGCTCCCCGCGGCTATCACCCGGTTGTCGTTCCCCACGGATATGAATCGTACTATCTCAACATAATGGCCGGACCTAAACGGGTTTGGCATTTCCACAATGATCCCGCGCACGAGTGGATTTTAACAATTTAACTAACAGACACCTACCATGACACCTCAAACTTTGGAAGAACCCTCAGCCGCAACCGGTGGCGCTACACGCCGGATCGAACATTTTATTGGCGGCAAAATCGTTCGTGGCGGGGGCCGCACCAGCGACGTTTTCAATCCGGCCACCGGTCAGGTCACCACGCAGGTTGCACTGGCGTCGACCGCGGAGGTGGATGCCGCCGTGGCGGCCGCAAAGGCCGCGTTCCCCGCATGGGCCGCGACTTCGGCGCTGAAGCGTGCGCGTGTGCTGTTCAAATTCAAGGCGCTGCTCGACGAGCATCACGATGAACTCGCCGCACTGATTACTAGCGAACACGGCAAAGTTTTCTCCGACGCCAAAGGCGAGGTCGTCCGCGGCATCGAGGTCGTCGAATTCGCCTGCGGCATTCCGCAGCTGCTCAAAGGCCAATATTCCGACGATATCGGTGGCGGCATCGACAACTACGCGATCCGGCAGCCGCTAGGCGTTTGCGCAGGCATCACGCCGTTCAATTTTCCTGTGATGGTGCCGATGTGGATGTTCCCCGTTGCGCTCGCGTGCGGCAACACGTTTGTGCTCAAGCCTTCGGAGCGCGACCCATCGCCGTCATTGCGCATCGCGGAATTGCTCAAAGAAGCCGGATTGCCGGACGGCGTTTTTAACGTCGTGCAAGGCGATAAAGTTGCCGTGGACGCCCTCATTGCGCACCCCGATGTCGCGGCTCTTTCCTTCGTCGGATCCACGCCGATCGCCGAGTATATCTATACGGAATCCACGAAGCGCGGCAAACGCGTTCAGGCGCTTGGCGGGGCCAAAAATCACCTCGTCGTGATGCCTGATGCCGATCTGGATAACGCGGCCGACGCCCTTCTCGGCGCCGCTTACGGCTCCGCTGGCGAGCGTTGCATGGCCATTTCTGTAGCTGTTGCCGTCGGAAACACAGGCGATGCACTCGTGGAAAAACTCGTTCCGAAGATCAAGGCGCTTAAAATCGGCAGCGGGATGGATGAGTCATCCGAAATGGGACCCGTCGTTACCGGAGTGCATAAGGCGCGTGTCGAGAGCTATATTGAGGACGGCGTAAAATCGGGTGCCAAGTTAGTAGTGGACGGCCGCGGCTTCTCGGCGCCCGGGCACGAGAGTGGGTTCTTCCTCGGAGGCACGCTTTTCGATGACGTGAATACCGAAATGCGTATTTACAAGGAGGAGATTTTCGGCCCCGTACTGTGTGTCGTCAGGGTTCCGGACCTCGATTCGGCCATCAAACTCATCAACGATCACGAATTCGGAAATGGCGTTTCCTGTTTCACGGCGAGCGGTGGCGTTGCCCGCGAGTTCTCGCGCCGGATCCACGTCGGTATGGTAGGAATTAACGTGCCGATCCCCGTGCCGATGGCCTGGCATTCGTTCGGCGGCTGGAAACGGTCGCTCTTTGGGAATGCGCACGCATACGGAGAGGAAGGCGTCCGGTTCTATTCGCGGTACAAGAGCGTGATGCAGCGCTGGCCCAAAGGCGAACCGCGCAGCGCGGATTTCCATATGCCGACCAATTAGCGGCGCCCCAAAAATAAGTAACAACACCCCCCATGAACAAAAGTAAATACGCTCGTCGAGTCATCACACTCGTCCTAACCATTCTGCTAACCGTTGTCGCAATCGCGGCGCGTGCAGCAGACGGACAGTTCGTCCTTATCAGCCACGCGCCGGATTCGGACGCTTGGTGGAACACCGTCAAAAACGGCGTGAAAGAAGCCGCGAAAGATTTCGACGTCCAGGTTGACTATCGAAATCCGCCCAACGGCGATATCGCGGACATGGCGCGCCTCATTGAACAGGCTGCGGCCAAAAACTACGATGGCGTCATTTCTTCCATCGCGGATTACGACGTCCTGAAGGGTCCGCTGGAAAAAGTGCGTGCCAAGAAAATTCCAATCGTCACCATCAACTCCGGCACCCCGGAGCAAAGCCACAAGCTCGGCGCCTTGATGCATGTGGGGCAGGAGGAATACGCCGCAGGCAAAGGCGCCGGTGAAAAGGCGAAAGCTGCGGGCATCAAGAGCTATCTCTGTGTCAACCATTACGCCACGAACGTTGCGTCATTTGAGCGCAGCCGTGGTTTTGGCGAAGCCATCGGCGCGGATTTCAAGAAATCCACGCTGGACAGCGGCATCGACCCGACGGAGATCGCGACCAAGGTGGGCAGCTATTTGCGGGCCCATCCCGACACGCAATCCGTTCTCGCCTTGGGCCCGACATCCGCGGATCCGACGCTCCAAACCCTCAGGAAACTGGGTCTTGCCGGAAAGATCTACTTCTGCACATTCGACCTTTCACCGGATATTGTGAAAGGCATCAAGGACGGCAGCGTCCAATTCGCTATCGACCAACAGCCGTATCTGCAGGGTTATATCCCGGTGGCGGTTCTTGCGATTTTGAAGAAAGAAAAAACCGACGACATCTCAAAGATCACCGAAATGTTAAAAGCGAGTCCGAAATTCCAGAAACGTCTCGCCGAATACGGCCTGGAGCCGATCTATGGCAAGCGCGACATCAGCTCCGGCCCAGGTTTTGTGACCAAAGATAACATCGATAAAGTCGAAAAATATGCCGGCGAATACCGGTAGGCAGCAGGAGTCTTAAGTCTAAAGTTTGTAAGTCTAAAGACGCGCGTTCTGTTTTGGACGCGCGTCTTCGTTGTAACATTGTCCCAATGCGGCAGAGCGTTTTCGAAAAGAATGTAGTTGACGTTGGACGCCAGATTGCTAAAACCGCGCGTCTGCGTGAAATCACTGTGAAAAATACGCCTCTCCTTGGTTTTTTGGTAACGGCTGCGATCGTATTTCTGTTCGATCTGGCAGCACAAGCTCAATCGGGCATTCTACTCAAGACGTTTGACCTAAGAGCGGGGAAACTCCTTCTGGATCCTGTTCGACCTCGGCTCTATGCCACGCTGTCGGCGGACAACAGGATCGCTGTCATTGACACCAATACCAACACCGTTGTCAGCACTCTTTTCATTGGCTCGAATCCTGTGGACCTAGCCATTTCGCTGGATGGAACACGGTGGTGGTCGATGACGGCGTCAACGCAAATGCTTTTTTCTTCGGCCCGCTCGGATCGACACGAATGAATGAAAGAAGAAAGACACCTTAGAACGATGCTGATTGCATTTGTTGTTGTTCTGATTGGTATACTAGCGGTAGGTATACTCTATTCGTGGTTCTTCCGAGATGGTTTGGGTCCGGATAGTGTTCAGAGCATGGGCCTTGGAGCGATAAAAAACACATTGTGCCAAGCATGGCCCGTTTTTGCTATTCTGCTGTTATTAATTTCTGGATGTCTCATTGGCATTCGTCGACTGAAATAAGGACACTAGGCGGCTTTTGAGAACCTGACCTTCTGACAAACAGCCAAGGCACTTCGATTTTTCTGGGTTGTGGCCATAGAAGGGATCGTAAACGGACCCAGGATTCGGGTTTCGGAGGCCTTTGTCCAAATGGTTGTGCGCGGCGCTAGCCGGAGGCGCTTTTTGGCTTGACGCGAGCAACTGGTAATGCTTTAAAGAAGCTGACGAAAAAGACTGGTGTATTACCTCGAAGACAACGCATGAATTTTTTTGCTTTTCGCACACTGACTCGAGTCGTCGATCGCCAGGCATGAATGCGGACCAGAGTTACGATCCTTTGGGGCGACGCAACAAGACGATCGTCAACGGCGTTACGACGTACAATATTTACGATGGATGGGATTTAATCGAACGCTACGACACATCCGGAAACAAGCTGGAGAGCAATGTGTTTGGCACTGGTACAGATGAAATCATTGCGCGGACAGTAGGAGCGACGACGTATTTTTATCAGCAAGACTCGCTTGGCAACGTTACCCATGTGTACGCCAGCGGGGCGCTCGCCGAGAGTTATACGTATGACGCGTATGGCGTTGTCACGATCCGCACGCCCGCCGGAGCAGTCATTCCCAACAGCGCCATCGGCAACCGGTTTATGTTCACGGGACGGGAATACCTAAGTGAGATCAACCTCTAC
>DATDBU010000065.1:0-3944 GCA_036524675.1 Chthoniobacterales bacterium
ACTGCTCCGGCCAACTTCACGCGCAGCGACGACGGGGGTTATTCCTATGTTTTCAAGCAACCCACCACGCCGGAGGAAGAAGACCTCTGCCGCCAGGCGATGGAAGGATGCCCGGTCGAAGCGATCGGGAACAACGGCGAAAGCTGAACGTGATCGAACCATGACAATGAACTGCCCAGCCAAACCGACGCAGCGAACGGTCGAACCAGAAGCACCTACAAGAGCCTTAAATACACACTGTGACTTACGAAGATCGCGACGTCATCAACAACCCGTCAATCTATGCGGAGATTGTCCAAAAGAGCGGGCAGAGCGTTTCGCACTTGTGTCGAGGTCAACGGGCACATGCTGGCCGATGTCAGCGGGACGAAGTCGAAGCCTACCTGCTCAAAGCCGGAGTGGTGCAGCCGACCGCCGCCTCCGCCGACCAACCGGGCTTGCGACGCGCATCACCATGGGTAACGCCTGACAGGAGCCAGAGGCTCCGGCTCGTTCAGCAACCATCAGCTACCATCAAACCGACTCAAGCACTATGCCAAAACTAATCAAAATCGCCGAGACAAAAGACCTGACGCCGGGCCAGGCCGCTGCTTTCGACCTGGAAGGCCAGAGAATCGCCCTCTTCAATGTCGAGGGAACTTATTATGCCATCGGCGACGGTTGCACGCACCGTGGCGGACCGCTGTCGGAAGGCGACGTTCAAGGCACCAAGGTCACCTGCCCCTGGCACGGTGCGGATTTCGATCTGAAAACGGGCGCCGTCTTGGGGCCGCCAGCGCAGAAGGGCGTTCCAAGTTATAAAATCGTGGTCGAAAGCGATGACATCAAAGTGGAGGTATAGAGCATTTCGCGAAAGTCTATTTCCGAAAAGCGGCACTGAGAGGCGACGGTAGAGTGATGGGTCCATGAAAGAAAAGGAGCTACGAGTGGAGTCGGAGGTTTCCCACGACCGTGCGAAGCCGCTCCGAATCAACGTGAGAGGAGGCGCTTCGGTCGCGGGTCGCCTCCTCGTAGAATTCCCCTGCCCTGTCCGATGGCAAGGTTTCCAGCGCCAAACCTGCCGGTCAGGCGATCACTTTAAGCCAGATGCGCCGGTAGGCGGTCAGCGTATTCTGCGAAAGCTGGCGCTCTTCGGCGGCCGCGGTGACCTGCCCCAAAAGCGAATCCTCACCCATGCTTCCCTCCCCTTCTTTTTCCTACTGCCTCTCGCGAACAATCACCGTTCTCAGCTCCGGAGAGGACCATGTTGGCCCAGTAAAAACATTCGTGTCACCAGGGGCAAAGTAGCTCTGAGGTGTTCGGCTTGGCGCCGCAGTTTTTACGTTTTTCGGACATTGAAGACAGGCTAATGTGCTGGCATGCCAAAGATCGTACGATTCCATCAAACCGGAGGGGCTGAGGTGCTTCAGCTCGACGAATTACCCACGCCTGTCCCGCAGCAGGGCGAGGTTCGCATCAGGGTTGAAGCGATCGGGCTCAATCGGGCGGAGGTGATGTTCCCGGCAAGGTGCATACCTGGAGCAGCCCCAGCTGCCGTCGCTGATTGGGTACGAAGCTTCCGGAATTGTTGAAGAGGTTGGCCCGGGCGTAACCGATCTCAAGCCCGGCGACCGGGTCAGTTCCATCCCATCGTTCTCCATGACTCAATACGGTACTTATGGCGAGGTCGCGGTGCTGCCGGCGTACTCGCTGGCGAAATACCCCTCCAGGCTCAATCCGGTTGAGGCGACGGCAATCTGGATGCAGTACCTGACCGCTTACGGACTGGTTGAATTCGGACATCTGGACGAGGGTGATCAGGTGCTCATCACGGCAGCCTCGAGCAGCGTCGGGCTTGCCGCCATCCAGATCGCAAACGCGCTCGGTGCGAAATCGATTGCCACGACGCGCAGTCCGGCAAAGGAGAAGGCGCTACGCGACGCTGGGGCGCACCAGGTGGTCAATACAGGGTCAGATAAATGGATCGAACACGTGCGAGAGATTACGGTCGGCAAGGGAGTCGACCTGGCGTTTGATCCGGTGGCCGGTCCGGGTCTCGAACAAATCGCGCAGATCGTTCGTGAGGAAGGAACTATTTTTGTGTACGGCGCACTCTCACCCGAGCCGACACCGTTCCCACTATTCGCTGCCCTCAGCAGGAACCTGACGATTCGCGGTTACACCTTGTTCTCGATCGTCAAGGACCCGGACCGGTTGGAACGCGCGAAGCGATGGGTGCACGATCAGTTGTCAGCCGGGAAACTGCATCCTGTCATCGCTAGAACTTTTCCATTGAGCGACATCGTTGAAGCGCACCGGTACATGGAGTCGAACGAACAAATCGGGAAAATCGTTGTGACCGTGTGAGGGCATACGACGTTTGAGGGTTCTAAACTAAAGGTTCAATGCGAGCCGCGTAGCAGAATCGGTGGCGCCAAGCCGGGGCCTAATCTGGCCACGTCGCGGCTCCCTCCCCTTCTTTTCCCGCCAACAATGCTCTTTGAGATCACGCACCGCACCGATTACCGCTATGGCCAGCCAGCGAGAGGCCGTCCCGCAGATCACGGGTCAGCAACTTCACTTTCTTGAGATCTGATTTCATACGTTGCTCCTTTGCACCGTTGTGATTCTTAGTGCGGCGGGTTTGTAGCGCGCTGGGATGATCGCGCGACGGATGCGCGCAAGTGAGAGGCGCAATGGGCCGCGAGATTTACTTTCACAGAAACAGCGTGCTCAACTCGGCCTTCGAGCATCTCGACATCGGCGACGAGGTGATCTTCTCGGAAGAGGCGGAGGAATTCCTCCACAAGCTCGAGATCCGCAATTTGACCACCAGCCCCCGCTTATCGGCGTCGAAAAGGAGGTCGATTTCCGCTTGACTGATTGGCTGCTTAAAGGCGATGCACGCCAGCACCTCGAGGGTCGCCGTTGTCATTTCAAGATTCCCGCTCGCTGTTGGCTCAAATATGCGGCTAGGGTTTTGCTGTGGACTTCTGTAGTCAGGAGCGAAACCACCCCGTTGAGAATCCGCAACTGAAGGCCGACAAGGCCGAGCTGCCGGTTACAGGAAATGAGCGCGGTAATTAACTCTACGTTGTTGAGCGCCGCCACGGCGCGCAGTTCCGCGGGAACCTCCTGCCGGAAAAAATTCCCGCAGCTTTTCGCGCAGCCCGTCTACCGTGAAACTCTTTCCCGTCGTGAAGAGCAGTTGAACGACCGTCTTGGCGGTGTAATCTCCCCCACCCTTTCAGGGGTACAAGTCCGATATCTTCTGGGGATAAACATTCACCTTTTGATTCTGAGCCAATCAATTCATGCTTCGCTCTTGCATCTCCTCACCCGATCACGGGATAGTAACGATTATGGGTGATTCGAATCCAAAAAATACTCAGAAGAAAAAAGCTCAGCAAAGCGCAAAGAAAGTCAGTGGCCAGAAAAAACCTGTAGCGCCGTCCGTGCCTGCTTCTGGGAAGAGAAAATAACTGCAAGCCTGCCGTCATCGAGGGAGGTGAATAATCGGGAGCAGCAGACGGCATTGCGAGCGGAGCTGGGACTACCGCCACAGTAGGAAAGAGACTGTGTGTTCAGAAAACTGAACGCCTTAACGCTATTCTCGGTTCCATTGCTCCCGACTACCCGAGAGCGTCAAGAAGTCGGGAGTCGGCGATCAATGCAAACTGAGGATGTCTGCTCAGCTACCGTGCGGCGACCATGGG
Source organism: Chthoniobacterales bacterium (assembly GCA_036524675.1). Taxonomy (GTDB): domain Bacteria; phylum Verrucomicrobiota; class Verrucomicrobiia; order Chthoniobacterales; family DASVRZ01; genus DATDAW01. The sequence goes on from DATDBU010000065.1 coordinate 3,696, forward strand.
ACTCACGCCGCTCGACCCCGACCTTTTGACGCTCTCCACTTATGGCATCGCGGCGCTGGTAGCCGGAGGCATTGCGGCCAAACTTGGGTTCTTCAAGGGCCTGTGGGTTGCCCTCTTTGCAGCAAAGAAGTTCATCATTATCGGCATCATCGCGCTCTGGTCGCTATCAAGAAATTCTTCGGGAAGGGCAAGAACGTCACCGAAAGTTGATGGCTCCCTTTAGTGTAGGCCGCCCAGCAGAATGCAAAG
>DATDBU010000066.1:0-18943 GCA_036524675.1 Chthoniobacterales bacterium
TACGACTACCGTAACCGGATTTACAGTCCCGACCTGGGTCGCTTTCTGCAAACCGATCCCATCGGATTCGCTGGGGGATACACCAATCTGTACGAGTATGTCGCCAATAATCCGATAAATCTGCTAGACCCGACTGGATTACAGCCGCCTTATCCCCAGCCTGTCGGTCTCGTCTATTATCCCACTTACGAAGGAAACCAAAACTACCAGGGGGCCCTCGCCGATCAAGCACGTCAGGTTGGAAGGTTAACGACTGGAGCAGGACTAATAGGTACGGGTCTATTGGGAGGCGCATTTGCACCAGAGCTTATCTTACTGGCTATGAGAAATCCGGCTACATTGATTGGGGGGACGAACTTTTTGGAGGGTTATCTACTCCCAACGCCACCTTCTCCGGATCCCATGGCTTATCTAGGTTCATTTCTATCCAACCTCATTCCGCTTGATCAGCTGCTTCGTGATTTACAAGACTTATTGGACTACCAATATGAAGAGGATGAAGAGCAATAACGGCAGGACAACACTCTTCATTTTTTCGGTGATAACCATTATTTGTGGAGTTAATGCGCTAGTCACTGGAGAAGCTTACAAGATAGTAACACCTCCACTAGGTATATCTGGAATACAAGCCCGTATTTATGGGGCGCTTTTATTGGGGCTAGGTATTTACATACTTGTTGTTGCCGCTAGGATGCGAAAGTGATTTTGCCTTTCTTCAAGGCCATCCCATAGGAATGGATAAAAATGGGCTGGCGCCGTTCGTTGAGCCCTGCAACTCGGTAGGGTGTGAAATAAGAAAAGCACCAACCCGTAGCAACGTTGTCGTGTAAGCGTGTAAGCGTCCAGCCCGGATGGACGGTTACTACGCGGCCGGCGGTGAGTACTTTTTTAACAAGGGTGCGATGAAAGGCGATGTCAGCACTTGGGCAAAGAGCCGTTGGGAGCCATGGAACCCAACGATAGAAGTTGTCTTGAAGAAGAAAGGGCAACCTATCGCCATGTATGCGAAGTGGATCGAGATCGAACCTCCTGAGAAAGGCAAGACACGGTGCCGTGGGGAGTGTCCGCAGTGAATTGAAATCGCCGAAGGAAGCTCCGACTGACGGTTATGCGCCCAACATCACCATTGATGGCCAGCGGGTAGTCGGCGCAGATGGTCCAGTGGGCGAAAAACCTGCATGCTTTCTTTTTCGAGTGCGAACGGTACTCGACGCGAAAGGAAAGGTAATCAGCGCTCGCTACGGGAAGATTTATCCTGGGAGCGACTTTCGCATCGCTTACTACTTCAATCCAACCCCGAACTCGCGAACGTTAGAATACGATCCGAAACGAAACCTGTTTCCGAGAGAGTTTGGCGGTCTGGTGGTTAACGACCCCTGACGGACCGATACGTTTGGAACCTCCAACCGGCCGTCACAGCAGGCAATCACGCCCACACAGCGCAACGGACCCAACTCCCGCCCGCTCCCAAACATCTGCAACCCGGCGCGGATCCATTATTTGGCCTTTCCGAAGGTCGCCCGCAGTGTCTTGGGATGGCTCACCAGCCCATACAGGCTGTAGAAGCGATACCGCTTCTCCTGTTTGGCTTTCGCACTCAGTCCCACGGAGCTCAACGTCGTGACTACTCACTGCGCTGTCCGTTTCCCTACATACGGGATATTCAGTTGGCATGATGAACACTTTTCAGTTCATTGGTTTGGTTGGCGGTGCTAGCGCACCGGAGAGCATGGAGTCTATCTAGATAACTTCTCCGTGTTCTCTGCGTCTCTGTGTGAAAAATGACAAGTTTCCAGTTTCATAACGGGCAATGGCAACCCTGTGACGGTATCCCTGTGTCTGACCGCGGGTTCCGCTATGGCATGTCGGTTTTCGAAACCATCGGCATCGTAAACGGCCGGTTTCTGTTCTGGGACGAGCACCTTGCCAAGCTCGATCAAGCCTGCGCCCTCACCGGCTTCCGGCGAATCCAATCCGAAATCCGAAATCCGAGATCCGAAATTACCGGCATTGCCCGGCTCTTCGTGACAGCAGGCGATGGTAAGCCGAGCGATCCACCGGACTCTGGCCGAATCATCCTGGCCATTGAGGAACGGTCCATGCAAAGGCCAGCCATTCCCCTGAAATTATCGCTCGCTACCGCTCCCATTGTCCCGCTCCATCCTGGCCTCAAAACCGGCAATTACTGGCCTCATATCGCCGCATACAAAGACGCTCTTGCCACCGGGTTTGACGAAGCAGTGCTCGTGAACGCGCAAAAACATGTCGTCTCCGCCTCGATGGCCAATCTCTTCGCCGTAATCGATGGCATCCTCATGACGCCGCGCCCCGCGACGGGCGCCCGGGTCGGGGTAATCCGCGATTGGGTAACGGATCGTGCCGATGTCGTGCTCGCCGAGTTCCATCCTGAGCAACTGGCCGAAGCGACAGAAATTTTTCTTACCAACAGCGGTTATGGCATTGGGGTTGTTTCACATTTAGGCAAAGCCGAATTGCCGGAACTGGAAATTGGTCCACGTTTGCTGGCTGAATACCGGAAATATTGTGGGATCGACTGAAGGGACTAAAAACAATAGTAATAACTTTCAAGCTGTCGGGTCGCAGGCTTCCGGCATGCAATGGCTTGAAGGCGTGGCGAAAACCGCGCCATTTCGAAAGCGACTGGAAAAAAAGTCATGGAAACAAGGCATTGATTTCCAACATGTTACCGAAGCTGCGCAACCCTTTCTTGCCGGCCTGCTCGCGCTGAAAATCCCGGAAACGCTCTGGATAGTCTGCCAGGACGTCCGCCAGCAGGAACGCATTCACAACGAAATGCTTGCTTGGTTCGGTGAGACGTTGTTCCTGCCGGAGATGGAAGCGGTCGTCGAGAATACGATCCCGGATCCCGAGATTTCCGCTGAACGCCTGGATGTTCTACAACGGCTCAGCCGTTCGAGCCGGGAGGTGGTTGTGCTCACACGCGCCACCCTTGAAAGCCACGTCCCGGCTTTGGCAACGCTGAAATCCCATTCCATCCGCCTCGCGCGCTCGCAGCGCATGGACCGGGACGGTCTGATCGATTCACTGGCCAAGGGCGGGTATGAACGCGTCGCACAAGTATCTCTTCGCGGCCAATTTGCGGTCCGCGGGGGCATTCTGGACGTTTTCTCGTGGCAACACACTCAGCCGGTACGCGTGGAGCTTTTCGACGATGAAATCGAGTCGATCCGTGTCTTTGATCTCGACGAGCAACGCTCGTTTCAAACTGTCGATGTGTGCCAGATTTTGACTGGAGACGTGGAAGCCGAAACCGTCCCGTTGCGCACTTACGTGGGTAAGGACCACATCATCGTCGATGTCGAAGCCGATGTTCCCGATGCCGCCATTCGGATCACTGGCGGCGCTTTCATTTCTGATGAAGCAGAAGACTACAGCGGCGCCTTTTTCGAGCATTCATTTGGCGAATTCGAACCTGGCGATCTGATTGTCGAAGCTGGAAAACGTGAAGCGCTTTTTCAGCAGTTCCGGGAATGGGATCGCGACGGCTGGACGATGCTCCTCTTCTGTCACAATGAAGGTGAAGCGGAGCGTTTCCGCGATCTGCTCGGAGACAATCATGTCGATTTAAAACACCTTGTTTTCGCCGAAGGCTCTATCAGCCAGGGATTTACCTATCCTGAAGCCAAGCTCGCGGTCCTCGCCGATGGCGAAATCTTTGGCCGGTATCATAACAATCGCAGCAAACGTCTCGCTCTGCGCCGGGCGCGCATTCAGTCCCAACGAGCACAAATTGACTTTTCGGAGCTGACCGAAGGCGATTATGTCGTGCACCTCGAACACGGCATCGCGCGTTTCGAAGGCCTCCAAAAATTCGAGCGAGACGGTCTGCAGCAGGAGGTACTTGTTCTCGAATTCGCCGAGGAAGCCAAAATGTATGTTCCTCTGGAACAGGCCTTTATGGTTTCGCGATACGTCGGAGTCGGAAAAAAATCGCCCGATCTCAGCAAGCTCGGTGACTCGCGATGGGCAAAGGCGAAAAAGGATGCAGAGAAAGCTGTTTTCGACTATGCCGCCCGACTCTTGCAAGTTCAGGCCGAGCGGGAAACTGTCGCCGGCCATGCGTTCCCAGTGGACTCAAAATGGCAGCACGAATTCGAAAGCGCATTCCTTTACAAGGAAACGCCGGACCAACTTACGGCGATCCAGACCACAAAAGCCGACATGGAATCCACCCGGCCGATGGACCGGCTCATTTGCGGCGACGTCGGCTTTGGCAAAACAGAGGTCGCCATCCGGGCCGCTTTCAAGGCAGTGATGGGTGGCAAACAGGTGGCCATACTGGTCCCGACGACGGTGCTCGCACAGCAGCATTTCCACAATTTCAAGGAGCGCATGTCCGATTATCCGGTGAAAATCGAGATGCTCAGTCGGTTTCGGACTGCGGCAGCGCAAAAGAAAACGTTGGTGGGCGTTGCCGATGGGACCGTGGACATCGTCGTCGGAACGCACCGGCTTATTTCGAAGGATGTCCGGTTCAAAAATCTGGGGTTGGTTGTCGTGGACGAAGAACAGCGTTTCGGGGTCCTGCACAAAGAAAAATTCAAAGAGCTTTTTCAGCTCATCGACGTTCTCACCCTCTCCGCAACCCCCATTCCACGAACGCTTTACCTTTCATTGATGGGGGCTCGTGACATTTCCACGATCGAGACTCCGCCGCAGAACCGGTTGCCGGTCGAGACAGTTGTTTGCGGTTACGACGAACGCATCGTTCGGGACGCCATCCGGCGTGAGCTGGGACGCAAAGGACAGGTTTATTTCCTGCACAACCGCGTTCACAGCATTGAGCATATCGCCAATCGGATCCGTCATCTCGTCCCCGAGGCGCGAATCGGGATCGGGCACGGCCAGATGAACGAACATGAGCTAGAGGACGCGATGCAAAATTTCGTTGATGGCGACACGGATATCCTCATTTCAACGACGATCATCGAAAGCGGCCTCGATATTCCAAACGCAAACACAATTATCATCGACCGGGCTGACCGGTTCGGACTCGCCGATCTTTACCAGCTCCGCGGACGTGTCGGTCGTGCCCACCACAAGGCATATGCCTACCTGCTGCTGCCGCGGGACCAGATGACAGCCGGTGCCGCCCGCAAACGCGTCAACGCCATCAAGCAATACTCCAGCCTCGGTGCCGGTTTTAAAATCGCCATGCGCGACCTCGAAATTCGTGGCGCAGGCAATGTCCTCGGCACGGCGCAAAGCGGGCACATCGTCACAGTCGGATTCGATCTTTACTGTCAGTTGTTGAAACAGGCCGTGGCCAAAATGAAGGGCGAGAAAGTGCGTCCCCGACTGGAGATTTTAACCCGGCTCGATTTTGTCGCACTAAACGAATCCGAGTGGATCAACACTCCCGATCTCACACCCGCATTTTTGCCAGCTTCCTATATTTCGGAACCCGAAACCCGTATTTCGGCCTACCGCAAACTCGCCGAAGTGGCCACTCGTGTGGCACTTGAAGAGATCCGAAAAGCCTGGCGCGACCGGTTCGGCCCCTTGCCTGAGGCTGCTGAGAACCTGCTCGTTTTCACCGAAATCAAACTTGCTGCCGCGAATGCAAAAATCGCCAAACTCGAAGTCCGCGAAGAAAAAGTCATGCTCACCCGTGGTGGCGATTTCATTCTCGTAGGCGGTAAATTTCCGCGACTCTCGGGTGACCATTCCGGCGAAAAACTCAACGCACTTTTGGAGTTACTGCGGAAAATCTAGCGATTGGCCTGCGGGATTGAGACCTTTTGCAAAAGCAGGGTGCGCCGGTTTTTCGGAAATTCTCCTTAACGTGAAAACGGCGCTTGGTGCTCGTTTGACCCGAAGGGTTTGCCCCAGAGGGGTTGGCGAGGGACCGGGATTCGCCGCATGAAAACCAAGCGATCCATCGCCCCTCCGGGGCTGGTTCGTTTTTGTATGACATTCCGGTGGCTATCGCCACCGGCTAATTTCCAAATGACCTCCGGGTCAAAACGCCGTTTCCGGGCTCAAGGCTCCATGATGGCTGAGGCACTGAGCGCGGTGCCGGCCCTGGAATTACTGGCTTTGAGGAACATCACGACTGGCAACATCAGCAGCGGTGCAAGCGCGGAAATGCACAGGCCCCACCGCAGGTTGCTCCGATCGGCTATAAACCCCGCGGCCCACGGCATGAAAATCCCACCCGCGTTTCCGAGTGCGGCGAGTGCGGCGTACATACTCGCGCCACCTTCGGGATAGCGATCCGCCGTTACGGCCAACAGGGTCGGCCACAGACAGCTGCCCGTAAACCCAACCAAAATGCACGCGGACAAAGCAACCACGTTATCGGGGAAAAATGAGCCGCCGATGAACAAGAACACCGACAAGCCACAGCCCCATGCCATCATGTGAAACGAATCGATTCTGTGCGCCAGCGACCCGGCGGCCATCCGGCCCAGCGCCATCCCAAGGGAGAAGAGCAGAAGAGCCATGCCGCCAACCCACGCGTCGAATTTCAGTGTGATTTCGGCATAAGCCGGAAGCCATTGCGCCATGGCGAGTTCAGTCGCTCCACCCAGGAAGATGGCCACCATTGCCCATATAAACCAGGCGCTGCGGATTAGCGTACCCACGGGCAGCCTCCGCTCTTCGGGGACCATGGGAGGAAATTTGAGCGGAGCAAAGAACGCAATGAGAAGGACCGGCAGTGGCACGAGCAGCACCGACGCCAGTCGCCAGCCGAGCCCTGCCTTCAGCGCAAGCGTTCCAGCCAAAATCGTGACGACAGCGCCTATGCAATAGAACGAGTGCAGCCAATTCATCGCTGCAGATCGTCTCTCCGGGTTCAGCGCCGCAACGATCGGACTGAGAATCATATCCAGAATGCCTGCGCCGAGCCCGAGCGAAAAAACGGCGGCGCACAACCAGTTATACGACGGCGAGACCGCCATTCCAATCAGGCTGACCGCTTTTAAAACAAGGCCGAGTTGAGCGAAAATCTTCGCACCCCAACGATCTGCGAGTGGCCCCGTAATCGCAATACCGAGACAAACGCCTGCAAAACCGATTGCGCCAATGCGACCCAATTCCTCCTGCGTGAGACCTTGGGGGTCACCAAAGGACGTCTGCAGGCTGGTGAGAAACACGGGTAACAGATTAAGCCCGATGGCAAGGCTCATCATCGCGCCATAACAAAGATAAGTCAGCAGCCGCTGTGAGACAGGCATAAGGATCGGCCGACACAAGCCGCACGTTCACCCTAAAGTCAAATCGCCCGGGTCCGTGGGTCACGCTTTGACCGGGAAAAATCACAGATCGGTCATAAAATCGGGGCGAGAGGATTTGAACCTCCGGCCTCCTGGTCCCAAACCAGGCGCTCTACCAAGCTAAGCTACGCCCCGAAAGCGAATGGCATCCTTACGCGATCTGTCACCGTTCCGCAACCCTGTCCCTGATACCGCCTCAAAAAAGGTATTTGTCTACGTTGGCCCGCGATGCCGCACTACGAATGCTTTGGCTCGGCCCGATTTTGATGCGTGGCTCTCTCTTGTCTTTCGCCCATCCCACCGTTAGCTATAGATCTCCAAATGAAAACCACCGCCCAGCGCCACGACGACCTTGAACGCATCATTGAGTTTGACTTCATTCGGGCCACCGAAGGAGCTGCCTTAAATTCCCTTCCCTGGCTGGGCCGCGGTGAAAAGGAACTCGCCGATGCCGCTGCTTGCGATGCCATTCGCGGAATGTTCGACCTGATTGATATTTGTGGCGAAGTGGTTATCGGCGAGGGCATTAAAGACAACGCTCCCGGGATTTTCAAAGGGGAACATCTCGGAACCTGGAGACCGGGCGGTCTCCATTTCCAAATCGCTCTGGATCCCATCGATGGCACCACGAATATCGCCAAAGGATCTCCGAATTCGATCAGTTGCATCGCAGCGGCAAGCCCGGAGGAAGGCGTCGATATCGCGCTGAAAGATATACCGACGTTCTATATGATGAAGCTTGCGTACGGGCCGCGTGTCATCAGCTACATGAAGCGCACCGGTATCAACACCGTGAGTATTCTCAATCCAATCGAGGAAACCCTCGTAAGCGTCGCGCGCGCCCTCCGCAAACGCATCCAGGATCTCGTCGTTGTCGTGCTGGATCGTCCACGGCACGCGGAATTGGTCACACGGGTCCGCAGCACGGGTGCGGCTTTGCGCATGATTTCCGACGGCGATATCACGGCGGCCATTGCGCCTGCTATCGCTGACAGCGGTGTCGATTTGTTTGTCGGCATCGGCGGCGCGCCGGAAGCCGTCCTTTCGTCCGCAGGCATCAAATGTCTCGGAGGCGATATGCAGACACGCATGTGGCCCCGCGACGACCAGGAGCGTCAGCAGGTGATTGAGGACGGATACGGCGACGAACTGGAAAAAGTCTTCTTTGCTGACGACCTGGCGAAAGGCCAAAACATCATCTTTTGCGCGACTGGAATCAGCGATAGTCCGATGCTCAAAGGCGTCCAAGTGAAAGGACACACAGCCATCACGCAATCGATACTGATGCGCGCCCGGAGCCGGACCATCCGAATGATTACGGCCCACCACGACCTCGACCGAAAGACGATCCACCTGCGATCCGACGAGGGCGAACACAAGCTTTAGCGAACAACGCTCCACACTAAAGGATGCGGATTTGCTCCCGCACCAGCATGGCGTGAACGGCTGTCACCAGCTCACTATTGACCTGGCGCCAGTTTTCGAAATCGTCGGTCCAAACGCGGAGAATGAATTTCAGCCCGCCAGGCACGAATTCGGCAAAAAGCGCCTGTGGTTCCGGCGTATCCACGATACGCTCATGGGTCTTCGCTATGTCTTTCAACAAACCGATCATTCGGAGCGGATCCGCCCCTTGCACGACATTGACCGAAATCTCGATGATGTGTTGACGATTGGAGAGGGTCCAGTTGGTAAAACTGTCCGAAACTAGCTTTCCATTCGGCACTACGACTTCCGATCCGCTCATGGTTTGCACGATGCTCGCCCGGATACCGATGCTCGTGACCCTGCCCGATATGTCGCCGAGTTGAATCACGTCGCCGACCTGCACCGGACGCTCGAACAACAAAATCAGACCGGAAACGAAATTGTTAACAATGTTTTGGAGACCAAATCCCAGGCCTACACCAAATGCGCCGGCCAAAATGGTTACTTTCGTCAAGTCGTATCCCAGCCGCGTGACCGCCACCAGAAATCCTACGAGCAGCAACGCATAGTGTAGCAGCGTCGAAATGGCATACGGCACGCCTCTGGCCAGTCGAACCCGCGGATAGATTTCCTCGTCGAGAACGAACCGGATGAACTTCGAAATCAAGAACGCCGCCGCAACGACGAGAAAGAACTGAAGGATGTTTCCCGGTGAGATCGTCGTCGCTCCGGCAGTCCATTGCAGATTCAGGAAGGTCGTTACCGCGTCAAATATGGGCCTGCGGATATAAAAAACGGTGATCGCCATGTATACCCACAGCAACATCGCTGCCCATCGAACGAAACGGTAAAAGCGCAGCAGTAACAGCGGACGACTATGCCGGACGCTTCGCCAGTTGGCAAAGGGTGGGACGTGCAACAACACGGCAACAATGGCGTCCACCACATTTACCGCCGCAGCCAAAACCATGGCACCATAGGCGCTCCACAACAGACCAGCGACCAGCAATTTCGAAATGCTCGAATAGCCGAATGCATTTGCCAAAAATCCTACAACCATCACAACCAGAGCCGCTTTTACAGCCCAACCGGCACGCTCCCACATCGGTCCCCGAGGATGTTTGTGAGTCGTTCGTAGAAACCAGATACAAAAAATGGCACCCCCCAGCATTTCCAAGAGAAAAACGATCCGTGACACGACCGGCAGCGACGCGGCTACCGCCAGAAAAAGGCCGATTCCGTAGAACACCGCCAGCGCGTTCAAGAGCCGCTGGAGCGAGAATTCCACCATGCGCCGCATGATTAAAATCGTCGGAATTGCCCCTAGCGATCCGACAATCACATGCAGCAGCCGCGGCGGAAAAGGGTAAATCCACTGGACGAACAACAGCGATAATACAACGGCTGTCGCCATCGGCACGGCAAAGATGGGCGCCGCACTTTGTAAAGCCTGCTCTTCCGCACACCACGTACGCATGTGATCGCGCATCCACCGAAGGACAACTGTAAATAACAGGATCAGCACCCCATGAATCACAAAACGGCCCTTATGCCGTTCTGCATAAGCAGTTACCGCAGTCCATTGTGCCGAGAGGGTCTCGCGGCTGTCTTCCATCAGCGTTTTGCCCTCGTCCTCCACGGATGATAAATCGCCTATGGAAAAAGCCGCGGACTCCCAAATACGCGGAACGTCCTGCTGAAAAAGCTGCGCATAAGCCTTCTGCTGTGCGTTGCGCACCGCCGAAAACGCTTCCGAAACAGAAACTAGCTGTGCGGCAACCTGATTTTGGAGCAGAGCAAGCGTGACCCCGCGGCTCTGCAATCGCAGTCGGGTTTTGTTAATATCGCTGATCAAACCAGTGATTCGTTGCACCACAGCAGCATTTGCTCCGGAAGCTTTTGCTGTGTCCAAGGTCCGCTGCCAAGTTGCTGCGAGATCGCCCAGTTTGGCGTCGCTTTTAGCCAGATCCGTCGCGCGCCGGGTGAGCGAACGCATCCAGAAATCCAACTGTCGCTGCACCTCACCCCAATCGGAATCGAGTGTTTGAAGCGTCTCGAGCGATGGCGCGGAAGAAAGCAACCGACTGCTTTCCTCGAGTCGCGCGGAAATTTCCCTTCGAAGAATCGGCAGCTGGCGGTCCACGGCTGTCGTGGCTTCATCAGTCAGGACATTCACATCTGCCGCCTTGATACTCGCGGATGTGGAGTCAACCCGCCCCGGAACCTCCTGCAGGGCGATGGGCGTTGGCGTTGGCAACGCCGAAGGGGACGGTGCCGGAGCGGGCGTTGGAGTCTGACCGTGCAGCTCAACCGCCAGCGCATTCAAAAACAGCAGCGCAATCAGTAAGAACGGAGGCATGTGCCCGCATCATGCGCCTTTTCCTGCGCGGGTCATTACTTTTTCTTCCGCCCATTTCGCGCATTACCATCGCGCAATTCCTTGCTGGTAGCGCTGATGCAACCGCCGAAAATGATGATGGAACCGCTAATATAGATCCAGAAAAGCAGCGCCATGATTCCGGCAAACGCGCCGTAGAGTGTCACGTTGGTAATCTGCCCCGCGAACTTCGCGAAAACCTCCTGCATCACTTTCAGCAAGCACGTCACCAACAACGCAGGGCCCCATACATCCCTCAGTGCCGTTGTTCTGGTAGGAGCGTATTTATAGAAAAGCGTAAGCGTATAAAGCAGGACGACGAATCCGACGATCATCGTCGGCGCCTTGCTCGAATAAAGCGCTTTGACCAGATTCGCCATGATGTTCTTCACGACAGGCAGCGTGGAAAAAAATTCGTCCGTGTTTTTCAGCAACTCCAAACCGAAACCCAGCAGTGTCGGAAGCAGAACCCCCAGCACCAGCGCGCTCGCAAGAATGCCCATCATCGCGAGATTCTTCAACGGCAGATGCCACCACGAATATTCATCGCAACCCCACGCGCGGTTCACCCCTTGGACAAGCGCTTGAAAAAAGCGCAACGAACTCCATAGCAGCGTAATCAACGCCAGCGCACTCGCTTGCGCGCGCGTCTGGATCACTCCCTCGATGGTTTTCACTACCATGGCACGATCGCTTTCCGACAGCGGCAGGTATTCCCTCAGCTTTTCGATCACCGCATTAACCGCCTGCTGCTGGTCCTTGAACAAAAACAGACTGGAAACCGTCACCAGCAACACGATCAAAGGAAACAACGAAAAAAATGCATAATACGCGAACGAAGCTGCCCGCTGGTCCCCGCCGATCTCGGAATAACGTCCGATCGATTTCCAGACGAGCGTCCACAGACGCGCAACAAACGATTTTTGGCTAAAGTCTGGATTTCTTGCCATCAGAACCTTTAATGAGTGCTTCGAGCCCTTCCGGTGCTCGATTCCCAACGCCGGGACGGTAGCTCCCGGGCGTAATCAGACCCAGTCCAAATTTCACGTACCCGTTTCGTTTTCATGGAGGAACCAACTACGACGTCCAACGCCGGCCCCCAGCCGCGACGCCGGCCATGGCGGATGCTTTGGCGTTGGACCTGGCGGACAGCTCTTCTCTTGCTCGTTCTGGCGATCGTGTTCCATCGTCCACTTTTCTTTGGTGCCGTTCGGTTAGGCCTCAATCTGGCCGAAAAACCCGCAAAGATGCGGTTTGAATACGCGAAACTGAGCGGATCCATCTGGAGCGATCTGGAAATTGAAAAGTTTGCTCTCGTTCCAACAGCACCCAACTCGATTGAAAAGCTCACTCTGGATCGGGCAAAAATTCGTTACCATCTCTGGGAATTCGTGCGCGGAGGGCTGCAGGGACTCGTCGAAAGCGTCGAGGTGAATCAGTTTTTCATCCGGATCGACGGCAAAACCAAATTTCCGCGGTCGCGACCGCCAAAACCTCGGTCCAAGCGATCCGACGAGGATTTCGATATCCCGATTCCTTTTCCGAAAATGATCGATATCGAGCATGCGACTGTCGAGGTGGCGACCACGGGTGGGCTCATCGATATCCATGACGTCAGCCTCTCATTGTTGCCCGCTGGAGAAGGGCGGCTTTACGCGACGCGCGTTGCAATCCCAGGAGTGCGGACGTGGACAAATTTGGCCGCAAGAACGACTTACATCAATCGCGATCTCAACCTTTGGAACTTCAAAATTGCTGACAACGTGGTCGTGGATCGCCTCCAAATCGATGCGTCGCAGATCGGCGACATGCAGTTCAAGACGCAGCTTAACGCACAGGCTTTCGGCGGTCCGCTGTCTGCAAGTTACAACATGTCGAGCCTCGGTGGGACGAATGACATGGAACTCGCGATGTCTGGAAAGACCATTTCGCTTAAAGACTTGGTGGCCTATTTCAACCCGGAATCCAAAGTGACCGGCCAGTTGCAGACTCTTGATATCCAGCTGACGGGCGAAGTGGACAATTTGCGGACATGGAGTGGGACCGTTCAAACGTCCATCGCAGATCCCGGTGTGGCGGCTGCCCGGTTTGAGGCGGCAAACGTGGACGTGACGATCACGCATGGTGTTGCCGATCTAAAAACAGTTCGTCTGGCTAAAAAGGATACTGTGATCGCCGCAACCGGCTCCGCAGAATTCCCTGGGCGCAATAAAAAACAACATCCATTTAGAGCCAACATCACGATTACGGGCAACGTCCCCGATGTAAAACAGTTGGAATCCGAACAACTTACGGGTGGATCGGCAACCTTGCGATCCGTATTTACCGCTGACCCCCAGCAAATAAAGGCCACGCTGGACGTGAACTCGCCCGAGGTCGATTTCAAGACGGGAAAGGCTTCGAAAATTGCGCTGAACGGCTGGTTTTCCAAGGCCGTTGCACCGCCGGATCAAACGACTCGCAAGGAAGTCCCATGGTGGAAGGGCGCCAAATTCCAAGCGGCATTTTCCACAGGCCCCGTGGTTTCCGCCGGCTATCAAATCGACGGCGTCGCCGGAACGGTGTCATCCGCGGAAGAGAAAATGACGATCGGACCGGTGGACATCCATCGGGCATCCAACACCGTCCACGCGGATGGCACATTCGACTTTTCCCAAAACGACCTGAACACAGTCTTTCAAATACGCGCGCCGGTCCTGAAAGAACTCGCCCTCGATCCTGCAAATCCCATCGTTGAAGGTTCTCTCGCAGGCAATGGAACGTTCCAACTGGTTCGTGGCGAACAAATTGCCAACATAACACTTGCGGGGACGGCCCTCGAACACAAGGGCCTCAAACTCGGCGAACTGAATGCCGAAGCCGGGCTTAAAGACAAGCTGGCGCGGATCACCCGGCTCGAGCTGAAAATGCCGAACCAGGGCTTTGTCCAGGCCACCGGAAATTTCAACACCCAAAAAGTCGGCCAATACGGGGGACAGATCAGTATGAAATTGCCAGATCTCGGCTATTTCAAACCTCTCCTCGGGGCGAAGATGAAGGACAAACCCCTCGACGGCGCCCTGCAGGTCGATTGGAGCGGAACGGGCGATCTATCAGCAAAGCAACACGAGGGACGGACTGCCATCCACCTGACGAAAGGCCGATTCGACACCGTCTCTCAAGCGGCCGCAGAAATTTCCGGATATTACACGCCCAGACAAGCGGAGTTTCCAAAATTCGATTTCCACAGCAGTCACGGGAATCTTTCCGCAACCGTCGTTTACGCGGACAAGTCCGTTCTGATCAACGACCTCCGATTGACCCAGGCAACGGATCGATGGCTGGAAGGCAGTGTTCGTTTTCCGCTGGATCTGGAAAATGTCACCAAACCCGCTGGTTTATTCCCGCTCGATGGTCTGGCCGACATCCGCCTGACTTCAAACAGACTGGATCTCGGGAAGCTGCAGACGGATCTTCACCTCACACCCGTGGTGGCGGGGACACTCAATATGACTGCCGTCGGAAGCGGCAAACTCGAAAACCCAATTTTCGATCTCAATCTGGCAATGACCGGCTTGAGATCCGACAAAGTACCGAAGCTCGAGCCTGCCGACATCCAGCTTATGCTTTCTCTCAAGGACGCCCGTGCAAGCTTGAACGGGCGCGCCAGACAATCGCTCATTCAGCCGCTTACGCTTGCCGGTGACCTGCCTTTTGACGTCGGCGCATTGGTGAAGACGGGCAAAATCGATCCGAACTCGCCCGTCCACGCCAGTGTGAGGCTGCCGCAGAGTTCACTCGCGAACGCCGCCAAGCTCACGCCTGCCCTGCGCGAACTCGATGGCTCACTCAGCCTCGAAGTCGATCTGGGCGGCACGTTGGCGAAGCCGAGAATCACCGGAAATCTGAAAACCGGCGTCAACACCCTTCGCTTCCGCAGCAACGCCTTGCCTGTGATTCGTTCGTTCGCGTTCGGTCTCGATTTTCGGGAAAACGTGATAACCATTTCATCGCTGAAAGGGGATCTTGCGGGTGGGCCATTCCAAGGCGGCGGCACGATCAACATCACCGATCCCAAAGCTCCGCAGCTCGATATCCGCCTCGGCGGCAAGAGCATTCTGTTTACACGCAGTGATAATATGATTGTCCGGTCGAATCTCGATCTCACCCTAAAAGGGCCGCTCGCCAGCGCTGAACTGGCCGGCACCGTTGCACTAACCGACAGCCGGTTTTTCCGGGACATCGACATTTTGCCCTTCAGTTTGCCCGGAAAACCTGCGCCGCCGCTGCCCAGCTCGAGACCGAATATCTCGATCACCGCCCCGCCCGTGCGGGATTGGAAATTCAACGTCGACATCAAAACCCAGGACCCGTTTCTTGTCCGCGGGAATCTGGCGAACGGCACTGTCATCGCGGCGCTGAAACTAGGTGGCACCGGGCTTGCCCCGACACTGGATGGCTCGGCTCACATTCAGGATTTGATCGCATCCCTGCCGTTCAGCCGGCTATACATCGACTACGGCAATGTCTATTTCTCCAAAGACTTGCCGCCGCTCGGCCCGATCCTGGACATACGCGGCCACTCCAGAGTCCGCGACTACAATATTGACGTTTATGTGTGGGGCGACGCGCTGAAACCGCAGACGCTTTTCCTGAGCCAGCCGCCGCTTTCCCAAGAAGATGTCATGACCTTGCTGGGAACGGGTGTTACTCAACAGGAAATCACCGAAAACCCGCAGCTGCTCGCCGGTCGTGCCGGTTGGTTGGTCGTGCAGAAGTATTACAACAAGATCTTCCGGAGAAAAGCGACTCCGGAACAGGACTCCTTGCTAGATCGGGTCGATATCGAAATCGGCAACATCGATCCCAAAACGGGTCATGAGTCGGCAACCGCACGCCTTCGGCTTTCGGACAAATGGCAAATCGTTGGCGACCTGGACCTTACCGGCGGTGCCCGAGGACAGATTAGATATTTACTCCGGTTTAGATGAACGCGCGGCGCATCTTTCAGTTGTTAGCTTGGATGGCAGCGCTCCCGCTTCTCGCAGCCGACCGCGTCGCAGCCCCGACACCTTCGACGCCTTCGACGGCTGCTGCCAAAGCAACACCCACACCGGGGCCCGTTTCCGGTTTTGAGGTTCGTTTCCAGGGGGTGAAAAGTATTAGCGAAACAGAACTCCGGGAGGCTAGCGCAGAAATGATTGAACTCAGCGGCCGCACGGGCCTTACGGCGCCACGGGCCGATGACGCAGCCTTTTACGTTGAGCTATTCTACCGGCGTCACGGATACATATCTTCCGTGGTTAACTGGCACATCCTGGAAGGCGGCCGCATTCTTGAACTCGACGTGAACGAAGGCCCGCTCACCAATCTCGGCCCCATTACCTACCAGGGAAATGATCATTATTCCGATACCCTTCTCAACGACTTCCTGGTCGGCACTACACGGGAACGTTTTTCGACTTTCAAAAAAAAGCTGCCTTTCGTCGAACAAGACATCGAGACAGGGATTGGAAAAATCACCAGCTTCTATCAGAGCGAAGGTTATCTGGATGTAAAAGTCCTGCCATGGCCAGTCGAATACACGGCGGACCTGTCTCTCGCAAAGCCGGGCATTACCATCGTCGAAGGTTTACGCTATTGGTTCGGCCATATTAGCATTTCCGGTGCAACACCCGCGCAGGACAAGGAATGGCGCGCCCAGATTTCCCATACCATCAAATTTCCTTACACCGAAATGCGGCGGGACACGTTGCAAAATGAGTTGCAGGCGTATCTGAAATCGCAGGGATATTTCACGGCAAACGTCACGATAACACCTACGCATTTCGACATTGTCCGCGGCCTGGTCGATGTCGCAATCGCCGTCGAACCCGGCAAGGTCTATCACTTCGACGGAGTAACGGTCAGCGGCACTCAGAAGCTGAGGCCCGAAATTATTCCGGAGCGTTTTCGTTTCCTGAGCGGGCGAACATACGACTCTTCGCTGCTGGATTCGGTATATCGCGACGTGGTTGCGACGGGACTTTTCAGCGAATTCCGCATTCACGAGACGCCGATCGGCGATAACAAAATCCGGCTCGATATCTCCGTGGTAGAAGCGAAATCGAAAGAATTCGGACTCTATGCGGGCGTCGGCTCCTATGAAGGCCCTTTTGTCGGCACAACCTTCCAGGATCGAAATGTCTTCGGTTACGGACGGCCGGTCACGATGTCCATCGAGTGGTCGGCACGCGGCTTCACGGGCGGCATTGAATTTTTGAATCCGTGGTTTATGGGCCGGAAAAATGAGCTGAAACTCAGCCTCTTCTCCCGCGCGCTCGACAATGAAGGTTATTCGGTAACCGACTTCGGTTTGCGGCTGGATATGACGCGGAAATTCAATCGTCACTTTAAAGCCGGCGTTTTCGGGCAAATCAAAACGAGCAAGATCACTTCCAAAGACATCGATCCTCTGTTACTCGGCCCGACGGATTATCAATCGTTGTCCTTCGGCGTGGCCGCGTCCGTGGACTTCCGCAACAATGCTCTTGCTCCGGGACGAGGCTGGGTATTCGATGCGGCGATCGGCTACGCACAGTTCGGAGGCTTTTCGGGCGGACTAAAGCCGTCATTCCGGCTGTCGTATTACCTGCCAATTCGCCAGTCGTTACTCGCGTTCGGGGTAAGGTCCGCGGCGCTTCTCACATCGGGCGACGTCACGGATGTGCCCATTGACGAACGCTATTTCAGCGGCGGCGGCACAACGGTTCGCAGCTTCAAAGAACGCGAACTTGGTCCCCTTTTCCGAGACAGATTTCCGCTCGGCGGCCTGCAGCGGACGATTTTTAACGTCGAATACCAGTATCCCATCATCAAAGATTTGAAGGCAGCTGTATTCGTCGATGCCGGGAATCTTCTCCAGGACAACGCTTTCTTTTCCACGGACGACATGAGCTATGCGATTGGCCTCGGCATTCGTTACAACCTCCCGGTAGGCCCGCTCCGTCTGGATTACGGCTTCAATCCCAGCCCGCGCGAAGGCGAATCCAGGGGCGCCTTCCACTTCAGCTTCGGTTTCGCGTTTTAACCACGAAACCTGACCCGGCGGAGACCGTCCCGCCCTTCCAAATAGCGTTGAAACCTTGGAAAACGGCGTGCCTCAACAGCCGCGGCAGACGATGAACTTGCCATTGCGAACGAACCATGCGAAATACGTCACTCGTTATTGCTGTGCACGCAGCCATGACCCAAAAAGCCGGTATAGCTCAGCTGGTAGAGCAGCTGATTTGTAATCAGCAGGTCGTCGGTTCGAACCCGTCTGCCGGCTCTGGTAAACATCAGAAGGTCAGCGACTTACGTAGTGTCGGGATCGCGAATTACTAGAAGCGGAAAAGTTGTCGTTCGGATTTGCTCCTTACTTATCCCGAGTGGTCCGATTCGATGGCGTCCACAAGATTCTCCGCCCGCATCCGTGAAATCGGTTAAACTTGGCGTCGATAACCTTAGTGCTGGCGCCGAGATTGACGCGGAGTCATCGTCTTCGCGATTTTGTCCCGCACATCGCCCTTTTGGAGTTTTGTGGGAAGTAATCTTTCAGAGGACCGGTCAATTTCCTGGAGGCGAAGAGGCGTCATACAAGGCGTTCAACGTCTTACGAACCCTATTTTGAGCCGCTCGTGGCGCAAAAATCGTCTCTGGATTTGTCCCGACAACGGCTCGTTGCGTCGTTTTATCCTCTCGCGGCATCCTTTCGACGGCTCTGGTTATCTTTTTGATAGCTCGTTCCGCATTTTCGGTCGCTCGTTCCGTATTTTCGCAAGCTCTGATTCTCTTTTCGGTCGCTCGCAGTCTCTGGATCGCGGCTCTCACTCCACAGATTCCCACTCAGCATCCTAAAAATGACCAAAACATCCCA
>DATDBU010000067.1:0-11009 GCA_036524675.1 Chthoniobacterales bacterium
GACGGATGGATCAGATGAACGCGGCGATTTTGTCCCTGGGCTCCTGGAGCTGAAGAGCATTCTGGTGCCTATCGACTTCTCTGAAATCTCGCGGAGCGCCCTCGAATACGCGGTCCCTTTTGCGAAGCGTTTTGGAGCAAAAATCACGTTGCTTCATGCAATCGCACCGCTTCCTTACCCGTCGGAGCTGGCCTTTGCTCCGAACCGGGAAGCTTTCCCGATCCAACCCTTGGAAGAAAAGTTGGCCGATTTGGCGAAGCAGGCTGTCGATTCGGAGCTTCTAAACGAAACGCGTGTTGATATGGGAGAGCCCTTCGAAGTCATTAGCAAGGTTGCACGCGAATCGAAGGTCGATCTTATCATCATCACGACGCACGGTTACACTGGTTTAAAGCACGTATTCCTGGGCAGCACTGCTGAACGGGTCGTGCGTCACGCTCCATGTCCCGTACTCGTCGTGCGCAGCCGAGCTACCTAACGATCCTCCTTTTTCTCCTTTAGCACTACGCCATCAGCCTGAATGGCCAAAGTGTTGCTATGCGCTGTTCAAGCGTCGAAACGAATAGAAACGCACTAGTGCGGACAAATGGCCAGGGAGTTGTCGCAACGGTTGCGGTTAAGGATTGGACATGCCGATGAGCAAAAAATGCCAAGCATTTGCCAAGAATCGCGTTTCCGGAATTTCGAGAATCCGCGACAGTGGAGTTAACCCGCCAAGTCGGATTAAAGCCACGAAACGATGAACCGCGAAAGACGATCAAAACTGGAGTCGCGTATCATTTCACATTTCTTGCAACTGGGTTCGCCGTTGGTTGATGAGGCTGTTTCCACCATTCCGTGAAACTCTCGCAGACTTTCGTCGAACTCCAGACCTCCCAGCCGGTGGCCTATACCGTCATCGTCCTGGCGGCTGTGGCGGCGCTGGGGCTTGCGTTGGGCAGCATCAAGATTCGAGGCACCGGACTGGGCATCGCCGGCGTACTATTCGCCGGAATCGTGTTTGGTCATTTTCAATTTCATATTGATCCGGTTATCCTGGGATTCGTCCGTGAATTCGGGCTGATTGTGTTCGTTTATACGATTGGAATGCAGGTCGGTCCCGGCTTCTTCGCATCGCTGCGACGAGGCGGCATACAGCTTAACTTGATGGCGGCGTGCGTTGTGCTGCTGGGCGCCACAGTTATGCTGCTAGTGACTTGGTTTGCAAAAATGGACATTGCAGCAGCTGCTGGGTTGCTTGCGGGTGCGACGACCAACACGCCGTCGCTTGCTGCGGCTCAGGAAACGCTGAAAACGATTCCGGAGCTGACTCAGGAACGGCTGGGTCTGCCGACGATCGGCTACGCGGTCGCTTACCCTTTCGGCGTTATCGGAATCATCCTGGCCATGCTCATCATTCGCGCATGCTTCCGAATCAATGTGCGCGCTGAAATCGATGTATTTCAACGAGACCGAAGTAATGGAGAAACGCGCTTGGAGCGAATGAGCATTGTTGTTGAAAATGAAAATCTCGACGGTCTCGTCATTCATGAACTGCCCGGCATTCATGAGCTTGGAGTAGTCGTTTCGCGCGTGAAGCACGCCGACTCCAGTGAAGTTTTCGTTGCTCAGGCGAACACGGTTGTGCGGTGCGGCGACGTTGTTCTTGCTGTGGGATGTCCGCAGCACCTCGATCAATTTCGTTTGATTCTCGGCGAGGTCGCGCCCTTTGACTTGTCGGAAATGCCGGGACCTATTACTTCACGCACGATCGTCGTCACCCACAAGGAAGTGCTTGGAAAATCGCTGCAACAGCTCGGGATTCAGCAACGATTCGATGTCACTGTGACGCGTGTCACACGCTCCGGTATCGAATTGCCTGCGGAGCCGAAGTTAAGCATGGAGTTCGGCGATACTGTCGTTGCCGTGGGTCGGGAAGCCGACGTGAGCAAAGTCGCTGAAGTCCTCGGTAACTCCGCCAAGGAATTGAATCATACTAACTTTATTCCGATTTTTGTAGGCATCGGACTCGGAGTTCTGATCGGTCTGTTTCCGTTGCAACTTGGTCAGATGCCTGCGCCAATTCGGTTCGGGTTGGCGGGGGGACCGCTCATCGTGGCGATTGTCCTCAGTCGGGTGGGGCGCATCGGTCCGCTTGTCTGGTATATGCCGGCCAACGCAAACGCAGCACTTCGCGAGTTTGGTATTGTGCTTTTTCTGGCCGCCGTCGGCCTTAAAGCAGGCGATCATTTCGTCGAAGTGCTGCTTCGCGGTTCTGGCTTTTCCTGGATGGGCTATGGAGCGCTGATCACCCTTCTGCCACTGCTCATTGTGGGGAGCGTCGCTCGTCTTGTTTTCAAAGAAAACTTCATGAATATCTGTGGGGTGCTCGCGGGCAGTATGACTGATCCGCCAGCACTCGCGTTTGCAAATAGCATCGGCGACTGCGAGGGCCCATCCATCGCTTATGCGACGGTTTACCCTCTCACTATGCTATTGCGGATTTTCATTGTGCAGCTTCTCCTGCTGTTTTTCTGCCGATGAGTGGGCGGCGTGAACTAAGGTTGAGTGTCGTGAAAGCTTTCGGTGTGTGTGCCGGACGACGAACGCGTGGAGCGCCGGCTTCTCACCCTTGTAAATCGGAGGTCAATTTTTGCACAGGAACGGCCAAATTACGGGCATCGAGTACACGCGGCGCGGTTTAGTTTAACTAACAAGGAGGCTTGTATGTCTACCCAGACCGACACCGCAACAGCGGAAATGCTTTATCGTTTGCTGCCCTATGCAGCCATGTCACCTTCGGTGCACAATACCCAGCCCTGGCTCTTTGTCGTGGACAATGGACAGGTGCGTCTTTTTGCCGATAGGACCCGACGACTAGCCGTGATCGACCCCGATGACCGCCAGTTGACGATCAGTTGTGGCGCGGCGCTGTTCCATTTGCGTCTGGCCATGCGGTATTTCGGTTTTGCCGACGAGGTAACGTTTTTCCCAAAGACCAATCCCGATCTTCTGGCAATTGTTTGCGCACGCGAACATCGAGAGGCGACGCTGGAGGAGCGCCTGCTCTTCCGCGCGATTGCTCTGCGGCATACTTATCGTCGGCGATTTGAGAAGCAGGCACTGCCGGAGTCCCTCGTCTCTGGTTTGCAATCCGCCGCTGTTGGCCAAGGCGGGGAGCTTCGTGTTATCGACAGCGAGACTTCCCGCAGCATGGTAGCTGCGTTGATCGCAGAGGGTGACCATATACAAAGCGCGGATGAGATGTTTCGCGACGACCTGGTAAAATGGCTTCGCGTACGTCCGATTAGCCGTCGTCGCGATGGCATTCCCACGGGAGCGCTTGGAACTCCAAGGGCAATCTCGCCAGCGATGCCAGCTTATCTTCGCTGCGCGAATTGGGGCGCGAGACGCGCCGCCAGGGATGAAAAGCTCGCACTGGGATCGCCGTCGCTGGCGATGTTGTGGACCGAACGCGACGAACCGCTCGATTGGTTGAGGGCTGGTGAAGCCCTGGCTGCGCTGTTGCTGCTGGCGGCCGTCAATGGTGTGCATGCCTCATTTTTCAATCAACCGATCGAAGTCCCTAGATTGCGTAATCGTCTCCGGCTGGCGCTTGAGGTGAGGGGCTTTCCGCAAATGCTTATGCGGCTTGGCTTCGCGCCTGAGGCAAAGCGCACGCCACGGCGCCCCCTGACAGAGGCTGCCGTCAACGCATCCAGTTTAGCGCTCCCGTCTCCGCCAGATCGATCCGGTGACCCGGGAAATGTAAGAATTCGGGACCAAAGACCAGATTCGTTTGATTAATAGAAGGGGTTCGGCATTGCGGGGTGACGGGAAATCATTCCCAAACGTGGATTACCGCGGCTATCGGACCAGCGTTTCCCTAATGAATGCGTCCCCAGCCGCAACCGGCTTTGCTGGCTTTGAACGGCTCGAACCCCGGGGGCTACCCCCGGCAAAAAATGGTGTCATTTTGGTTGGCGATGAATCTCACCATTCACGTCTCGGGCAACGCCAAAGACGACGTTCATTTTTACATCACGCGTGGCGGCTTCATGGAGGAGCGCATGATGCGCCAGGAATTCAGGGTCCTTTTAAAGGCGTTGGATCTGCGTTCGAGTCCCAGCCAACTCATCTTTGCGTGCGGCTGATTCAGAGATTTACATTTTATGTTGCTTTGAATGAATAGACAGGCAGAGCTCCGACGTCTTATTGCTTCTTCACAGCGCATGCCCATTTATCGCCGCACGTTTGCTTATTTCCGACCATTCCTGCCGCAAACGCTCCTCGCTCTCGGCCTTTCCCTGCTCGGCATCGCCTTAAATTTGGCAAAGCCATGGCCAATTGGCGTTATTGTCGACCGAGTCATCCCCCAACAAACGGGTATCGAATGGTTGCCTTCCCTCGATAAGCCGACGCTGATCCTCATTTTTTGCGCGGCGCTCATCGTCATCCATTTCGTCGCGGGATTGATTGGATTGGCGACCAATTATATTTTTGTAAAAGTCGGCCTGGAAGGATTGCTCCGGTTGCGCACCGAGTTGTATGCGTATCTGCAGTCGTTGCCGCTCAAGTATCACGACACGCGGCGCAGCAGCGATTCCAGTTTTCGCGTTGCCTACGATTCGCAGGCGTTGCAAACCATCTACAACAAAGGATTTACGAACATATTCAGTTCAGGACTTCTCCTGATCGGGACGTTTGCTATCATGGTCCGTATCGATTGGCAATTGACGCTGGTTTCGTTGTCAATCCTGCCGTTCGTGGCCTGGTCGATTTACTACTACGGCTCGCGCGTGCGGCGCGAATCGACGCT
This sequence comes from Chthoniobacterales bacterium, assembly GCA_036524675.1. Lineage (GTDB taxonomy): Bacteria > Verrucomicrobiota > Verrucomicrobiia > Chthoniobacterales > DASVRZ01 > DATDAW01. Next base: position 4,799 of record DATDBU010000067.1, read on the forward strand.
TATTCAGGAACAGGACAGCGAAGTGCTTTCCATTGTCCAGGAAGGTCTCTCCTCCGTGCGTATGGTTCACGCATTTGGACGCGAGGAGTGGGAAGTGCAAAAATTCAAATCCGGCGCCAAGCGTAGCCTCGAGGCTCACCTGAAACTCACCTGGACCAACGTCCTGAGTGCGCTCGTAGTCGGCACACTCATGGCCGCGGGCACAGCCGGAATGTATTTTGTGGGCTTCCATCACCTGCTCGATAACTCGTTGTCGCTGGGGAAATTGACCATTTTTGCCTCGTATGTGGCGGCGCTTTACAAGCCGCTCGAGGACCTCACGTACACGGCTTGGGCGCTCGAAGGCGCGACTGCTGGCGCTAAGCGTTGCTTCGAGGTCCTCGACCGCGAAGACGAGGTCAAAGATCGCCCAAATGCCATTGAATGGACGGGCGGCATCCGGGAAATCGCGTTCCGCGACGTCCAATTCGGCTACAAGGACGACCGCCGGATCCTGCAGAACATCAACTTGAGCATTACTTCCGACCAGACGGTCGCGTTCGTGGGCGGGACAGGGGCGGGCAAAAGCACGTTGCTCAGTCTGGTGCCGCGCTTTTACGATCCCGACGCTGGGGCCGTGCTTTTCAACGGGCGTGATCTCCGCGATTACACAAAAAAATCCATCCGTTCGCAGATCAGCATCGTGTTGCAGGATACGCTGCTTTTTTCCACGACCATTCGTGAAAACATCGCGTACGGACGCCCCGAAGCGACTGACGACGAGATCATCGAAGCTGCCAGACGCGCTCAAGCGCACGATTTCATCTCGGCCCTTCCCGAAGGCTACCTCAGCCAGGTAGGTGAACGAGGCGGCCATCTCAGCGTCGGCCAGCGCCAGCGTATCGGTATTGCACGTGCATTTTTGAAGAATTCGCCGCTTCTGCTTCTCGACGAGCCCACTTCGGCTCTCGATCCGGCGACTGAACACGCCATTATGGAAACGATCTACGAGCTCATGGAAGGCCGCACGACGCTCATCGTCACGCATCGTCTCTCGACCATTCATGGCGTGGACCGGATTGTCGTTCTGAAGAATGGGCAGGTCGTCGAACAAGGCACCGGAACCGACCTGCTCGCGGCAGGTGGAGATTACGCAACGCTCTATAAATCAGCTGATTACGCAGGAACATAAAATGTCGAATATCCTCCCGAACCGCCTTGTCGAAGACGATTGGTATGGCAAACCGATCCCTGTAAACGTGCAGTGGGGTGAAGGCTTTTATCTCGAATCCGCGCAAGTCTTCCGTCATTTCAAAGCGACGCGAAATCCTGGCGCTCTCATCGGTGACTACGTGTCCATCTATTGCGGCTGTTCATTTGCTGTAGGGCCGAACGGCTATTGCTCGATCGGCGATTTTACGCTGCTGAACGGCGCCCTTATCATGGCCGACGAAGAAATCACCATTGGCAATCATTGCCTTATTTCCTGGAATGTCGGCATTGCCGATAGCGATTTTCACCCGGTTGAACCCGCCCTCCGCCAACAGGACGCGCTCGCCCTCAGCGTTCTTTATCCTCGCAGACCGGACCGTCCCAAGATCGGAACCAAGCCGGTGCATATCGGCAACAACGTTTGGATTGGTATGAACGCGACGATTTTGAAAGGGGTGACGATCGGCGATAATGCCATCGTTGCTGCAGGTGCTGTTGTCACAAAAGATGTTCCCGCTAACACGGTTGTCGCGGGAAACCCTGCGAAAATCGTGAAAGAACTGAAAGCCGACGAGGCGCTTACACCTATCTTATGAGCCGGAAGAAAGTTGTCGTCATGGGTTTCATGGGCACGTGTCCGATCGCCGGAGTGATCTGGCAGCACGTCCATTATCTGGTCGGTCTCCAGCAACTCGGTCACGAAGTCTATTACATCGAAGATTCCGCCCGGCTGCCCTACAACCCGGTGACGTTCGATACGAACGAGGACCTCACCTATGCCGGGCATGTCCTGGAAACTCTTGGCAGCCGTTATGGTTTCGCGGGACGGTGGTCACTGTGTCCGCGCTATTTGCCGGACTTTGAAGAACATACGCTGGGCCTTCCGCTTAAACGCGTCCGGCAGTTGTACGTTGAGGCCGACGCCATTCTCAATGTCTGTGGCGCGCAGGAATTCAACGAAGACCTACTTAAGAGCGAACGCATTTTGTACGTGGAGAGCGATCCAGGGGTGGAACAGATCAAAATCGATAAAGGCACGCAGGATACGATCGATTATCTCGGCAAACATCATTCGCTTTTCACTTTTGGCGAAAATATCGGGACCCCAGAATTCCCGGTTCCACTCCATGGCGTGAAATGGCTCCCGACGCGTCAGCCTGTGGCAACCGAGCTGTGGTATCAACCCGAAGCGCCGAAGCCTGAGGCTCTCTTTTGTACAATTGCCAACTGGTCCACGAGCGGCAAAAAAGACATCGAATGGCGGGGCGAGACTTATCTCTGGAGCAAGTCGCTCGAATTTCTCAAGTTCTCCGCCGCCCCGGTTGCAGCTGGGGAAGATTTTGAGATCGCCACGGACATCAAGGACGGCCCGACGCGCGAAAAATTTCTCAGCCAACGCTGGCGCCTCGTTTTACCGCATGATTTGTCGTCGGATTACGATTCGTACGTCCGCTACATTCAGGCTTCAAAAGGCGAATTTACGGTGGCCAAAGATCAGTATGTCCGCCTAAAAACGGGCTGGTTCAGCGATCGCACAGCTTGTTACCTGGCGGCAGGCCGTCCTGCGATTACCCAGGAAACCGGTTTTACCCGTATCTACGGTGGAAATGGCGGCCTTTTTGCCTTTACGACCCTGGAAGAAATCGCTGAGGCCGTCCGCGAGATCAACCTCGATTACCGCAAGCACAGCAGGCTTGCTTACGAACTTGCCTGTGAAGTCTTCGAAGCAAGGAAAGTGGTCGCCTCCATGCTCGAACGGGCGGGGGTATAGCTAGCGGAACAGTCGGATCTTTTTTGTAAACGCCCAAGGGGCCGCATGTCGTAATCATCCCTCGTCCTCGACAGCACAACATTTCGAGGACGACGGACGAGAACGAGAACGAAGAGGAAAAAATGTTTAGTTAGAAGCGATTCCAAAGAAGCCGACCGATGTTGTCCGGCTCAATTGAAAAGGCTCCTTGAATTCTCACGTGCGGAAGCTTGGTGGATGCGATAGTTCGGCCTTGCTCGCGGTTGCCGCAAAATCGAAAAACAGCAGGCCACTTCCCGCAAAATAGGCGCAAAACAAGAGAGAGACCGTCAAGCCGCCACTCAAGACGCCAAGGAGGGCGCCGCCAGCTCCGCAGACTACAGCGGTTGCAATCGCGGCACTTGTCCGATGCATTCCTCTGGCATTGCCTATCAGCCGGATAAGATGCGCTGCCGGGAAAATGTACAGCCAGAATGCAATCGCGCTGTAGCCGCAGGCGGCAATAGGTAGAAAGAAAAGTCCGAGAGGATCATAGTCGCCTCCAAGGATAAGGATATCAATGAAGTAAAGGATGACATAGGCTGGCACCATAAAGGCGGCTGCAGCCAGAACGCCCTGGAATGTATTCCGATAATTAATCATCGTATTCCCAAACGTGACGAAAGTGACCACCGGTGTGGCGGCCAGGGGGGCGTTTCCGGTTGATTGGATGAGCGCATGGCACCTACAACTGGCGATAGAAAACGGTAGTGCTGCACAGCCCGCCCTGCGGCCAGAGGGCGTAGTCGGGAATGACGCCGCACCGCTGCCAGCCGAGATTGGAATACAGTCTCTCGGCATCGCTGCCGCTAACGGTGTCGAGCACGAGCAGCGTCCTACCAGCGTTGCGCGCTTCGGCCTCGATGGCCCGCAAGAGAGCAGCGCCGACGCCGCGACGGCGGGCGCGGCGATGCACCTGCATCTTGGCGACATCGGCACGGTGCGGTTGGTTGTCGGGCATGGTCAACACGAGTTGGACGGTGCCCACGATGGACTGCGAAGCCGTGTCCTCGGCAACCAGCACGATGCGCTCGCCGCGTGCGGCACTGGCTAAAACGCCCTTCCAGAATGCAATGGCCTTCGAGCGGGAAAGTGGATGCATAAACCCGATGGAAGCACCAGCCTCTACGCAGTCTAGGAGCACGTCGGCCAGAGCCTCGGCAGTTGCTGGGTCGGCGCTAGCGCGGCGGACGTTAATCGTGTCGGAGTTCATTGACGCGAGGAAACGGCCTAACGACTCAATATTGCTCAGCGACAGGCGGAGCGGGCGCGACCTGTGCCGGTGGGTGGAAAGGTGGTGGCGGTTTGCCGCACAGTCCGTGACTGCGGAGCCTGTTCTCTGATGGTATCACTCTCCGTTTTCGCTGACTGGGCCATACGCGGACACACCATCGTGGAGCGGATGGGCCCGAAGCCAATGGCTCCGGGCAACCGACTCCGAACGCCTGCTTGCAGACGGTTTCCCGCTATTACGGTTTCGCGCTCCGGACTCATGACGAACCAAATGCCTATGAAATCACCGCCAGCAATACAATCGCAAATACCGCCAAATCCGGACCGCGTCATCGGCCTGGACATTCATCCCGACACTTTCGCCGCCGCTATCGTGGAGGGCCGAGGGCCGCTCAAAGCTCGTGTTAGCCAGAGTGTCACCCGTGCGTCTCTGCCGTCCCCGGTGCGAAAACGCGATCCGGCCCGTGGCATTGGGTCGAAAAAACTGGCTGCACATCGGCAGCGAAGAAGCCGGTCCACGGGTGGCGGCGATCGCTTCGGTGATGGAAACCTGCCTCGACTCGGTATCAACGCGCGTGGCTACCTGCTCGACGTGTTGCCCCGCCTTGCCGACTGGCCCGCCTCCAAAGTCAGCGAACTTGCCCCAGCCGCCTGGCTCGCCAGCGGCCGATCCGACGCCTGACCGTCTTCGCCGCAGTCAAGCTCTCATCGCCATGCTGTTGGCGTGACGGATACGTTTCTTCCACAGCCGTGGCCTCATGCGTTCGCGGATTTGCCACTGCATCTTCTCGAACGCTCGCGTGCTGTCGCCGTAGTGGAAGTGGCCGATCCATCCCCCCGTCGCTCAACTCGTGTGAAGACTTCTTCGGGCTCCTTCCGCAACGTGCTCCGGGATGTCGCTTCCCCGGTCGCTTCCCGCAGCTTCAGCGGGAAGCTCCTGCGACAACAAGCAACCGCCTCGAGCCGCTAATGCCCTTTCAACCCTCCGGCTTTGCCGGAGTTTCTGACTCAATTCCCTTCTGGTTAAAGTCCTCATCCACAGAAGGAAGCTGGTGTGCCAAGGCAATATCTATTGCTTCTAACAAAGTAGGGTCTACCTTGGCGCGTTGGGCTGTAACTACATCCGCTCCAAATGTTTTTTGGTCAAGCGCCTGGGTTGCTTCGACGATCCAGTCTCCAGCCATCTCGGTTGATATGATATGGGTATCAATAACCAGGTCGAAGTTTGATGCGATATCCCATCCTTCGTTGTAGAACCTCGCGACGAACTCTTGCCGCGCCGTGTCGTCTGCTTTGACGAGTTGCTCAGTTCGCCAGCGGTCGGGCTGGTTTTCCCGGGCCATCAATCGTTCTACTCTGACCGGAAAAGGGGCCTGGAGGCGCACATTGAGCACGTCTGCATACTTGCTCAGGGAGGAATAACCGCCGCGCCCCAGTATGAGCATCTGCCCTCGATAAGCCAAGGCTTCCATTATTTCATTTAACATCGAAACAATAAGCAGATTCGTCGCGTTTGCCATGTCCCAAACATTTGGCGGGGATGTATATAACTCGCCAAATTTGGTCAGCCCATATTGTCGGAATATTCCCTCCAGAACGCTTTTATTGACCACAGTATACCCTAAAACGTCGGTCACTCGCAGGGCAACTTGGGCCGCTCCGCTGCCAATCAATCTAGAAATCGCAATTGTTTTCACCGGTGTTGTCTTTTCGTATGCTTCCCGCTAGCTGCAGCATGTAAAATAACTGCTTCTTTTTACCATTAATATGGTTAACACAGTTCCAAAGTTCATTTATTTATCATTTTGCCTTGCGATGCTGTAAGCAATCGAATGCTACCGCCAGCATCAAGACTGTACCTTTAATAACCATTTGCGTAAATTGGCTCACATTGAGCAATACCAGGCCGTTGCTAAGAACCCCTAGAATCAGGACACCAGCAACCACATTGGAAATCTTGCCGAATCCACCTGTTACACTCACGCCGCCGAGAACACA
>DATDBU010000068.1:0-5914 GCA_036524675.1 Chthoniobacterales bacterium
GCTGACCGCACAGCCAGCAGCCGCCGGCGAAAAGTTCATCGCGCGCTCCACCGACGCGGCAGACACGATGAACCTCACCTTGTATGGCCTCGTCTCCTCGTCGCCATCCAGCAACACCTTAGCCCTGCTCGGCAAGCGCGAGGTCCAATCCTCCAGCACATTCACATCGCTCACACAAGCCAAACTGGCCAGTGCCGCAGCCGGTTCGGTGAAGGTCTACGGCCAAGGCACGGCCGCCACAGGCGACATCCGCGTGGACACAAACCCAGCCGATAACGACACCCTCACAATCGGGCTGACGGGGTTTGCACAGGTTTACCGTTTCAAAACAACCACGGCTGCAGCGTATGATGTGAAGATCGGCGCGTCAGCATCAGCGACTGCCACAAACCTTAAGAAAGCCATCAACGCAGACGGCGTCGGTGACGGAACGGATTACCATACGGGCACCCTAGTCAACCCGTTCCTTTTGGCGTCAGTGTCCACCAACGTCGTCTCCCTGGTTGATCGAATCGCATGTGCGCGCCAACTCGCCTGGAGCTTCGCGCAGTCCTCAACAAAATTCTCCATCCGCAACATGACCAACGGCGTCATGGGCAGCCTGCTTGCCACGCTCAATGCAGGCGTATTACTTGCGCACAACAACCTGGTATTTAGCGCAGAAGCCCACAGTGGAGCCACATTGCCCGCCTTGCTCACACTCACATCCGGCGCAGTGCGTTGCAGTGGCAGCCCAGTCTCCCTGCGGTTATGGGCAAACCAGGCTATCACGTGCAATTACGAGACATCCACCGACGGAACCAACTGGCACCCCGGCGAAAGCACAGTGGGCGCCCTCTCGGCCAGCACGCTCAAATGGGTTCACTCAGCCGAGCGCGTAGAACAAATCCGACTGAACGTCACCACGAACGCGAACACGACCGACACCGTGTTCGACGCCCGTGTCATTTACGGGTAGGTTTTCGGTAGGGCGTTCTCGCTGAGAACGCCTCCGCCTCCCCGATAACCGAAACGCCTTACTTCGTCTCTGCCTCGGGCTCCGGTTCCGGCGCAGGCTCCGGCGCCGCCACTTCTGCCGGTTCCTGAGCTGGTTCCGGCTGCGGAACAGGAACTGGTTCCGGAGCGGGAGCCGGCTGGGGCTGGGGCTGTGGCGCGAAGATAAAGTTGATGACATCATGCGCGCGCGCCTTGACATCCGCCACCGTAATGGCCGCCGCAGCCACAGAGCGATTTCCGTCCAGGAATTCACCGTGAACGACGAATCCGTGATCCAGCTGCTCGATTGAGATGATAGGTTTCATATTTTGGTTGGTTGGTTTGTTTTTTGCTTTGGTTAAAAAATTGGCACTCAGGAAAAAATCAGCGTCTTCTTTTGCTTGGAGGGCGGAAGTTCGAGCCACTCCTCGACGACGCGCCAAAACTTGCGGCCTTGCCGCCTGGCCGGGTTGTAGTCGGACGCCCGCACTTTTTGAAACCCGCAATACGGGTGAAATTCGAACGTAAACCCACGGTATCGGTAGATATTAGGGCAACTCAAGTGAACGCAACTGCCTTGGATTTTAACGATGCGATGAGCCATGGCTAGCTGCTGGAGAATGCGACTTCGTCCTCATTCACTGTATTGGCTGGCCCAAGGAAGTAAACGGCATAATCGTTTCCCCATGGCGTTTTAAGATTCCAGAACATGTAACGCATCAACTATCCTCCGTCATTCGATTAAACTCGGACAAAAGGAAAAACACCGCCTTAGCCTGTGCCATTGTTAATTCAACCCTTGGATGAAAGGGGCCATCGGAGCCGACGCCCACTTTCCAGAATTCATGCCGTGTCCCGCGCCATTCAATCATGGCCCTGGCATGAACATGCTCTACCGTAACAGTAAAATCAGGAATTGTAGGAATGTTTTTTTGTGTGCTCATAAAGATTACGATCATGCATGGACTGGCCGATTCCGGACGCCACAACGCCAACAGGGTCGTCGCTCACCACCGCCGGAATCGATGTCACTTCGCTGATTAAACTATCCAACCCGCGCAGCAGAGCCCCGCCGCCAGCCAACGTCAGGCCGCGCTCCACAAGATCCGCAGATAGCTCCGGCGGACATTTCTCCAGCGCCAGTTTGATATGTTGAACCAAGGCAGTAATCGTCGGCATCAACGCTTCCCTCACTTCTTCCGATCGAATCGTTACCGTCTTCGGGAAACCCGTCACAAGATCCCGACCACGAACCTCCGTCGACATCTCTTCCTCCAACGCCTTCACCGAGCCGACCTCTATTTTCACGCGTTCCGCAGTGCTTTCGCCAATCAGCAAGTTGTGGCGCCTCTTCACATAATCAATGATCGCCTCATCAAAAGCATCTCCTGCAATGTGAACACTTTTGGCAAGGACAATCCCGGATAACGCAATCAACGCTATCTCAGTCGTCCCCCCTCCGATGTTCACAATGAATGTCCCGATCGCATCATGCACCGGGCGTCCCGCCCCTATGGCGCCCGCGATCACTTCTTGAATCAGGAACACCTCCTTCGCGCCGGCACGCCTGGCACAATCGCTCACGGCCCTTTTCTCAACAGCCGTGATCTCCGACGGAATCGCGATCGACACCTCAAACGGACGCCACTTACACAGCCATTTAGTCTTGGACCGCGCCTTGGCAATGAACTGCAGCAACATTTCTTCCGCTAACTCTAAATCCGCGATCGCACCATTCTTAAGCGGCTTGGCGGAAGTAAGCGTTTGCGGCGTCTTTCCAAGCATTTGTTTTGCCGCGTCACCCACGGCAACAACCTTGCCCCTGCATACAGTCACCACAGAAGCCTCACGAAGGACAATATCCTTTAGAAAGATCACCGTGTTGGAAGTCCCGAGATCCATCCCAATTTTCTGCAGAAATAAATTTGGCAACATATTCGACCACTTTCTGTTCACGGATTGAAATCCTCAGTTTCCTTTACCCTGGCTACGTACTGCTCAAGCTTCGCCCACACATCCGGCTCCAGACTGATCTCGTCCAGCACACCATATCCGTGGTTGGTAGTCAACACGATGGCGTAGCCATCAAACTCCGCGAAGACATCATTGCCCATCGCCTCTTTTGCATCTTTAGACATACGCGTGATAAGGAAAAATGGGTTTAACAAAACATGTTGTCCGGCCCCACATTATACCGCTCAGTCGTCAGTGCAATACGCACATCGCCTGGACTTAATTCTCGGCAAAACGAGAACTCTCCATCACTGAACTGCACAATCATCAACGCCTTCCAGCCCTCACGAAAGCCGTAGTATTCCAGCGGAAGATTCATGGGCAGCACCGTTCCGACCCAACCGTTCTTACGCCACGTTACCGGCTTATTGATCATTTGCTCAATCCGTATCTTCTCCCTCATAAGCCAATGCAACTGGCTGAGTTTACGAATGTTAGGCAATTGCACGATAAATAACCGCAGCAGGGAAAATGCGAGGATTGCCAGCAGCAGATCGACCACGGTAACAGGTTGTTGTAAAAAAGTATTCATAATTGTAGGTAGGGCGGCTTCGCCGAAGACGCCTTCACGGCATTCCACTCACACTCATCGCGCAGGGCTTGTCCGTTTTTTAAGATCCAGTCAATGAACCGGCTATTCACAACTTCCATATCCGATTCACCTAAGGCTGGGTCCCGGCAAATTTCGGTGCCATAGCACCATTTCAGTTCATCCAACACGCGAGCGAGGCGCGGTAGTTCTAGGAAATTCAACAGGTTTGGAGGCATTTCCGGGGGGAGAGATAAATATTTTATTTAGTCGATTGATCTTCGCTGCCATCTCCTTCCGTGAAAGGAATCTCGCGTCCACTCCAGAACGAAAACTTCCTTACCAGCCCGCGCTCCTCAAGCCAGCGGTCGCACGCCGCATCCACAATCATGCACAGCGTCTCCTGTCGGTTCTCGCCATACTCGTACCGCGACACTTTTGCGCCCGTTCTGGACTTCGTTCCAGCCACTCGACCTGCGGCCTTACTCATTCCAGTTCCTCCATTTCATACTCGGCCACGATACGGTCGCGGCAATCCGCACAGATCGTGTGCGACACATCTGCGCAATCGACAATGTCCTGGCTTTTGTCCGGGCACCACGCACAGACAACGCGGTAACTGTTCTCGCGCACATCACGCAATGCGCGCACCTCAGTTACGGGTTCATTCAATATAGGTGTATTCATAGTCAGGTTTTTTTTGGTTCTTTTCTTGGATGCTTACATCCTTGGTGTCATTACGGATTTAGGGTTTGCTAAAGGCATTTTCAGTTTTCAGGTCTCTGTTTCCGTATAAGGTAAGTTTTGGTAGGGCGATTTCGCCGAAAGCGCCTTTTCCTCATTCTTCCTCCCCGGCATAATTCTCCACTCGTGCTATGTGTCCAAGAAACGTAACCTTACCAGCCACGTTACTGCCGCCGTTGCGTTGCCACGGCACCACAAGCATTCGTTCGTTATCCAGCTTCTCTTCCTGGCCCTTTTTCCCGCGATATACGTGATCAATCCTCCACATCGCCGTGGCATCATTCTCGAGCGCACGCGATTCGCGGCTCTTGCCTTCCTCGTTCAGCTGTGACAGCAGGATAATTGCCAGCCCGGTTTCCATCGCCAGCAACCGAAGAGTCCGGCTCACCATGGCAACTTCCTGTTCCCGGTTATCCGTCTTTTTACGGTCACACTGAATCAGCTGAGCATAATCAATCACCACAACCCCGAGGTCGGGATTTTGCGTTTGCTCTTGACGAATGACAGCCGCGATCGTGACGAGGTCGAACAGATCATCCCGGAGCATTATCGGCAGATTGGCAAGTTCGGCCACGGTCCGCTGCATGGAAGATAACTCGCCGAGCGTCATGAGTTTGGCGCTGTGCCGAATGATCGGTATCCGGGATATGCCAGCCACGATGCGATCGACCACTTTCGATTCGCGATCTTCCAAAGAAAAATACAAAACCCGCTTCCCGCGTTGCGCGATATTCACAGCTAGCGTGATGGCTACTATGGATTTCCCAGCTTTCCGTTCCCCCGCAATAAGCGGCATATCTCCTTTTCGTAGAGGACTTTCCTTGTCCAACAATTCAAGGCCGGTTGGAATCATGTCTTCGTTTTCCCGATCGCTCTCCATCCGTTCGAGTTTATCCATGATCGCATCCCTGAAGCTGCGCTTCGGCTTCTCCTTACCGACCGTAACCAGACTGGCCAGCCGTTGTGCGTAATCAGCCACCATAGCGGTTACATCGCGAACCTCATTAAACCCATCCGCCGATGCATTACGGGCCATTTGCAGGAATTCACGGCGCATCCGTTTTTCCTGCACGGTCGCCAGGTATAACCGCCAGTTCGCGGCCGTCGGCACGAAATCGAACAGCTCCGCTAGGAACTGCGCACCACCGATCTGGTCGATCTGTTTCCGATCCCGCAACAACTGCGTCACGGTGATTCGGTCGATGTTGCGTTTTTCCGCAAACAAATCCTGCATCGCCGCAAACACCAAGGCGTGCGCCGGGATGTGGAAATGTTCCTTCTGCAGACGCGCCATCTCCTCCGTGTTGAAGATGTCGCCAGGACACAGGAACAGCGAACAAAGCAGTCCCAGCTCAGCGTCCGCGCTATGCGGCAGGATGGTGGTGTCGGTAGGGGTTGTCATGTCACAATTTTTATGCGTTGCCCGTATTGATCCCGCGGCGCATCTCCCTCGAAGGAGGGCGCGGAAGGGTCTGGAATGTTGGTGGCCTCATCCAGCCACCGCCCTTGGCGCAGCCAGGTGGACGGGTGGGGAATGAACTGGCCGCCATCTCGCTGCCATTGCTCCGAAGCTTTCTGCTTCTCGACTGCAGCGACGAGTATGCCGGGGCCAGGTCTGGACTTTGATGTCTGTTTCCATGCTTTTTGTGCGGC
>DATDBU010000069.1:0-4489 GCA_036524675.1 Chthoniobacterales bacterium
CCTTCCAGCCATCGCCTTCGGCTGCCAGGCGGATAACCCTGGCATTGAGGTGAACATCAAGTTCCCGGGCCAGGTGCTTGGCAATGGCAGTCATTCCAGAAACGCCGCAGAACCGCTCTACTCCATCGAGCTTTAGGCTGCCATTCGTCAGGGCGAATCCCGTGGCCCAGGGCCGGACTATCCCCCTTTCTTGCCAATCCTGAACGATGGCATGGAAACCTGGGTCTTGAACCGTGAAATATTGTGCGCCGTGGTCGAACACGGCCCCGTCCATTCGGCGCGTGGCGAGACGCCCGCCGACCCCGCGCCCTTTATCCAAAACGATGACGCGATAACCGCTTGCGTTGAGCTTGCCAGCGGCAAGCAGACCGCTGAGTCCTGCTCCGATCACAATAACGTCCGCTTGGGGGGTGGAAGTGATCACGCTCATGGTGTGGAATCAGAATAAAATCCCGTGGAGAGATTTGCGAGCGGCGGCGTGAAAATCGTGAAGATCGGGCGGTACGATTTCGGCGTGGTGGAGAAGGCGAGGGCGGCGGCCGGTCGCTTTTCAACTGGATGGCGAAGCAAGGAAGAATCGACAGCAATCCTTTGATACAAGTGCAGAAGGCTCAGAGCAACGGCAAGCACTTCGACCTCGCCGCGCCTACGCCCGAGAACATTAGCCGAGCTCGCATCGACGGAGGCCGTCCTACCTGAGGTCACGTGAGCGGGCGCATTAGATCAGGCCTTCGCTACCTTGGTCGCTCACATCGAAGTAGGCATCGCTTGTCCGCTGTATCGGCCATGGCCGTCAATCCCGCGCAACTGAAAATTGGCCCGGCCGGCGTGGGTCCTCATTCACTCATCCGTTTCGATATTTGTGGCCGTGATGCTCCCATCGGGTTGAACGAATCCTTTGACGTCAACTTTGGCACCAACTCTGATCGGTCCGTCCTCCTCCTCAACCACGGTAGCTTCCGTGACGAAAACCGCTCTTTGAGAGACCATCCAGATCCCGAAAAGTCGACCGGCGGGCAGTTGTTGAATGACTCCTTCAAGCTCGATCTTCTGGGGTTCATCTGCGGCGAAAGCCGAGAAGGCCATTCCGATAGCCAGAGCAAGTGCGAACATGGTCATTTTCATATTGAAGAATCGTCGATCAGCAGATACTGGCTGCAATTTTTCGGCCTAAAGACAAGGCAATTGCCTCGCAAAGCTCGATTTTTCCCCGATTATTGCCTCCCGACTACATCCTAGAGCCGAAAATCGAAAGCCTCCTTTCCGCGGTCGATGATCGCATCGGTGTACTCTTCCGTGCAAATTGGCGGAACCCCGGCTGAAGGCTGGCGCGGCCAGGCGTGCGCAGTGGGTCCCATACTTTATCTGGCCGGGCGGCGAGGGGGGCCGGTTTTGCCGGGGGCGCCTCTTTCCCTAATTGATCAATCGAGGTGTGCGAGGAAAATTTTCAGAAAATCTTGGAAATTCTTTCGGGGAATACCGCAGCTTCGATTTCACTGAAGTGACTTCAATGACGGCTTCTGAGGCGCTCTCGCAACGTTGAGGTCGCTCGTGCGCAGGCCCGTCGCTGCAAGCCCAAATATGAGGTTCTTGACGAGCCCCCGGTAATCTGTACCGGTCTTTAGATTCCACACCCGATAATCACAGCCATAGTCTCACTTATCACTATTGACTTGACTTTTCGGAAAAACGGCCATTCGTTACATTTGTTAGTAGCGTATCTCGGGAGTTAGTCGTTCACGAGGAGGGTTTATGCCTTCTGTTTCTAATTCCAATTATCGCTTCGGCGCTAAGCGTCTGACCATAAGATCAATTGGTATTAAAGCTATGATGGCCACAGCGGTGCTGGCCGTCACGGTCGTGGGGAGAGCTTCGGTTGACGAAGTTGCGCGGTGGAATCAAGTCGCCACCGATGCCACCGTCGCGGCCAATACTAACCCGCTCGCGGAAAGTCGCATCTTCGCGATCCTGCACGTGGCGATTCACGATGCAGTAAATGCCGTTGAGCCCCGCTATGAGCCCTATCAGCCGAGGACATCTCCAGCCCCGGCCGGCGCCTCAGTCGAGGCAGCCATCGCCGGGGCCGCGCACGCTACACTGGTCGCTTTACTTCCGGACTCGAAAGCAATTTATGACGCGGCTTTGGAGGAAACGCTTCGCGCCATCACCGACGATTCGAGAAGAACAGCGGGTCTGGAGGTTGGACGAGCTGCTGCCGCGGCGATGCTCACGGCACGGCAAAACGACGGTGAGAATCGAACCGTGGACTACACTCCGGGTACGAAGCCCGGCGACTACCGTCCGACTGCGCCGGACTTTAAAGCGGCAGCCTTGGTGCAGTGGGGGAGCGTGACGCCGTTTGTGCTAAAGTCGGCCGATCAGTTCCGCTGCCCCGAACCACCGGCCGTGAACAGTTCGCGTGCTCTTGCAGACCTTGAAGAAGTCAAGGCGATCGGAGGAAGCAAGAGTGCCACGCGAACTGCCGAGCAAAGCGAGATCGGCCGCTATTGGTATGAGAGTTCGCCACAGGGTTGGAACCGGATCGCGCGCGAGGTGTTGGCGGCACGGCAATTCGACGTGTGGGAGAACGCGCGACTCTTTGCACTGTTGAATCTTGCGATGGCCGACGGCTACATCGCCGGTTTCGATAGCAAATATCATTACAACTACTGGCGGCCGGTCACTGCCATTCGCGAAGGCGGCGACAGCGAATGGCTGAGTTGCCTTTCGACCCCGCCGGTACCGGATTATCCCTCGACACATACGGTGGAAGGGGCTGCTGCGGCTACGGTGCTGGCCCGATTCTTCAACACAGACTTCATTAGTTTCTCGATGACCAGCGGTGCCCCCTATCCGGGCATGACCCGCAAGTTCTGGAGTTTCTCGGAAGCAGCGCGAGAAAATGGTGCGTCCCGTGTCCTTTGCGGAATTCACTTCTCGACCGCGGTGAACGCCGGCTATATCCAGGGCGAACGAATTGGGGAATGGGCTTTCGAGCACGCCTTGCGGCCTGCAACACCTCAGCCGGCGATCACCGCTTCCGCGGCGTCGGAAAAGACGGAACACTGAAGCTGTATCGGAACATCGGCGAGTCACTCTCCGACAACTAGTAGTCGCCTTCTCCATGCCCGGCTGATCTTGCCAATAGCGATTGCTCTTAGCCGGATTTCACTCATTCAGGAGTCAAGTTTGTGGCGCGCGCGATTCCGGGCCACGCGCTCGGCTATCATGCCTTCGAGCTGAGGCTTGCTGGGTTTCGTGCGCGCATAAGAATGCTTTATATAGGAGCCCGCGGCTCAATCAGGAAGTTTTCGAGGTTACGACTTCAACGACTCAGAGCCGCATATTCTGGATCGCTTTTTCGGCAACCCGAGACCAAACGTGCGAGTGATTCGCTGAGCGCCGTCACGCCAGCGGCTGTAGCGAGCTTGGCCCATGAACGCGGGCAGCCACGACGGGGCCGATGTCGCGGAATGGTCCGCAACGCCAAGTAATCCGGTGCCGAAAACCATTTCAGCCATGGGTGTTGATAGATTCACCTCGTATCATCAGAAAGCACTGAAACGGTCGCACCCGCACCATTATCTACTTGCCACCGGTTATTCCTAAATACGGGTTTGTGCGGCATTCCAGCGGTCCTCAAACAAAGTAATGAGACTTTTTGGGTCTGGAGCTAGCGTTACCGCGGTGTCTTTAGATCCAAGATTTTTTAGAGAATGTCCGACAGCAAACGACGAGTTTCGGGATTGTCGCTCATATGGCGCGTTGCGAGTCGGAATTGCAGATCCGCTGGCCCAGCTGATCCGACACCATTCGCAACATTTACGGCGCTCGCGGGCTTGCGCCTCCTCAGCATGGAATCGGAGTCCAGCGTCACATACCTATCTGTATTCGGTCTCTCCTTCGGGGACTTTGTCACACAAGTAAATACCATAGTGCGTGATTTCGTCGCGCGGGCAGGGACGAGGCAACAGGGGTCTATTATGTTGATTTAGAACGCAGCTTTTCGCGCTCGGTGGCTCGCCTCTTCGCATCTATTTCGTCTGAGCAGGCTCGGGCGGTAGTGGTACGGTTATAGCGTGCAACCGGAACTTCCAGGCATCGCCCTCGCGGACAACAATCCCTGACCAATAGCCCTCGACACTTATGTTCGGGCCCACAATAGTCTGACTCCATCCTCCGGTCGCCCAGATCTCATTACCGGACGTTCCTATGATATGAGGCGAATACTCATCGAGCCAGGTGAGATGATTGCTGAAGCGCATTTTCTGGAACAGTTCTGCCCAGGATTTTGCGATAGCCTCCCGACCGTACTTCAGTCCGTCCGGCACCACCAGAACCGCGTCCTCGGTATAAAACGGGGCCAAGGCGGCGGGATCGTTATTGTTGAACACAGGATCGAACTTTTGAACGAACGCGAGAATCTGCTGGCGTAGTTGTGGATCGGGCGCGTTTGTTTGTTGGGCAAATGCCGGCATAGCAAAGCCGA
>DATDBU010000070.1:0-16599 GCA_036524675.1 Chthoniobacterales bacterium
CAGCGGGACAGCATTCGTCCATCGGCGGAGCAGCGTTCGTCCATCAGCGGGACAGCGTTCGTCCATCAGCGGAACAGTGTTCGTCCATCAGCGGAACAGCGTTCGTCCATCAGCGGAACAGCGTTCGTCCATCAGCGGAACAGTGTTCGTCCATCAGCGGAACAGCGTTCGTCCATCAGTGGAACAGCGTTCGTCCATCAGCGGAACAGCGTTTGTCCATCAGCGGAACAGCGTCTTGCCGCGAGCGGAAAGCATTTTGCCGTGAGCGGAAAGCGTCTTGGAACTCCGATTATTTCGTTCCCTCGATGTCGCATCGAATCGCGCGAGGCGCCCTGGACTGCTGCGCCGTTTCGAGAAGCTGGGGAGGACAGGCCGCTGGCTCCCGCCATGGCGGGACGGCCCGCCGAATGACGTTCGAATCTGCAGACGTTCATAACTGACCGGCGAGCCGCCGGCTACCACAAGCCAGCGGCCTGTCCTCCCCAGCTGCGGTGCCGCGGCACCGCAGTCAGGACGGCGTTCCGCGCAAAAAACACCCCTCCCACCCGCCGGATGTTGCGCATTGAAATATATTTGTTGCGTCCTTACCATCGGGCTGAGACACCAAGGGAATCGTTTCACTCATGAACAAAATAGCCTTATCCATTTCCGCACTTGTCACTGCAGCCGCCCTCCTCGTCGCAGGGTGCAAACAAAAAGGAGGAGGTTCCGCCGATGAGATTGTCATCGGCGATTTCGTTTCGCTCACCGGCGGAACCGCCACCTTCGGTCAATCCACTCACAAGGGGAACGTGCTTGCCGTGGAGGAAATCAACGCCGCTGGCGGCGTCCTGGGCAAGAAAATCAAACTCGTCACCGAAGATGACCAGTCAAAGGCGGGCGAAGCCGCCACGGTCGTCCGGAAACTGATCTCCCGCGACAAAGTCGTCGCGCTTCTCGGCGAAGTCGCCAGTTCGCGCTCGCTCGAAGCCGCGCCCATCGCGCAGCAAGCAAAGATCCCGATGATCTCTCCGGCGTCGACCAATCCGAAAGTCACACAGGTCGGCGATTACATTTTCCGGATCTGTTTCATCGATCCGTTTCAAGGAACGGTGATGGCGAAATTCGCACTCTCCAAGGGTTGGACCAAGGTCGCCATTCTCACCGACGTGAAACAGGATTACAGCGTGGGCCTGTCCCAGTTTTTCCGGGAGTATTACACCAAGAACGGCGGGACCATTGTCATCGAGCAGAATTACAGCACGGATGACACGGATTTTAACGCGCAGTTGACCTCGATTCGCTCGGCAAATCCGCAGGCGATTTTTGCCAGCGGCTACTACACCGAAAGCGGTCTCATCGCGAAACAGGCCCGCCAACTTGGCATTACCGCGCCGTTGCTCGGTGGTGATGGCTGGGATTCCCCTTCCCTCGTGCAGGTCGCGGGCGACGCCATGGAAGGCAACTTTTTCTCCAACCATTTCTCCGCGGAAAACGAGTCGCCTGTCATCAAAGGCTTTATCGACCGTTTCAAAGCGAAATACAAAGAGTCGCCGGACGCCATGGCTGCGCTCGGATATGATTCCACAATGATTCTCGCCGACGCGATCAAGCGGGCTGGCACGACCGATGGCGAAAAACTGAAAGAAGCCATCGCCGTCACGAAAAACTACGAAGCCGTCACCGGCACAATCACCCTCGACGCCGAGCGCAACGCCAACAAGCCGGCCGTCATCCTGGCCATTCAGGGAGGCCAGTTCAAGTTCGTGGAAACCGTTGCTCCGTAAGCCATAACTGGACATGGACGAATGGAGTAAGTTTCTTCAACAGCTGATCAACGGCCTGTCCCAAGGCTCCATCTACGCTCTCATCGCTCTGGGCTACACCATGGTCTATGGTGTGCTCCGGTTCATCAACTTCGCCCATGGCGACGTGTTCATGATCGGAGCCTACATGGGCTTGTATTTCCATCGCTGGCTCGAGCCGGTCTTTGGGAAAGTCCCGGGGCCAGTGGGCGCCTGTGTGATCTTGCTCCTTTCGATGATTTTCTGCGGGATTCTGGGTATCGTCATCGAATTCCTCGCCTACCGCCCGTTGCGGGCGCGTCCGCGGCTCATCGTGCTCATCACCGCCATCGGTGTGTCTCTGTTTCTGGAATACTTCTGCCAGTTGCAGTGGGTCTTCGGACCGAACCGGCAGCCGTTTCCGGATTTGGTGAAAACCCAGACCATCCATGGACTCGGCGGTATCACGGTGAAGAACACGCAGCTGATCGTCGTCGGCGTGACGATTTTGCTGCTGCTGGGCCTGCATTTCGTCGTGATGAAAACCAAAATGGGGCTCGCCATGCGCGCCCTGTCGTTGAACCCAACGGCCGCACAGCTGATGGGCGTGAACACGAACGTCGTTATTTCGTTTACGTTCGGCCTCGGATCGATGCTTGCCGCCGCAGCAGGAATTTTCTCATCGATGTTGTATCAACAGGTGCAGCCTTTCATGGGCGTGACTGCCGGAACCAAGGCGTTCGTTGCCGCGGTGCTCGGCGGCATCGGCAACATTCCGGGTGCCGCACTCGGCGGGTTGCTCATCGGCGTCGTTGAAACCATGGTCGTCGCTTACAGTTCGATGATCGGAATTTCCTCGGGGTATCGCGACGCCGTCGCGTTCGTCATCCTGATCCTGATTCTCATCCTGAAGCCTTCCGGGCTCCTGGGTAAGGCAACCCGGGAAAAGGTTTAGCCGGAAGCCATTTCGACATGCGACGTTCCCATATTCTGCTCATCCTCGGACTGATCGGCAGCGGCATTCTGTCGTTCATGGCGCCGAATATCGATGATTACGCCGTCACGGTTATTACCCTGGCCGGCATCAATATCATCCTCGCGGTCAGCCTGAATCTCGTAAACGGGCATACCGGGCAGTTTTCCCTGGGTCACGCCGGATTCATGGCCGTCGGGGCGTATGTCTCGGCCTCATTTTCCATACACGCGGGTCCGTCCCTGTTGAAAACCCTGGGCGGAGAGGCAGCCTGGTCCACGAACGTCACGTTTCTGGTCGCTCTGCTTCTTGGAGGCATGGGCGCGGCGCTCGTCGGACTTCTCGTCGGTTTCCCTTCGCTGCGACTGAGAGGCGACTACCTCGCCATCGTGACCCTGGGTTTTGGCGAAATTATTCGCGTCGTTATCCAGAATACCGACGCCGTGGGCGGCCCGCGCGGGCTCAACCTCATCCCGCCCAATACGAACCTTTTCTGGACGTTCGGTCTCGCAGTGGTGACCATTTACGTCATCGGCAGCCTCGTGGATTCCACTTATGGTCGCGGCTTTCTCGCTGTGCGGGATGATGAAACCGCCGCGGAAGCCATGGGGATCAACACGACGAAATACAAAGTCCTCGCGTTCGTCCTGGGAGCCTTTTTCGCCGGAATCGCCGGCAGCCTTTACGCGCATTACATCACGTACATCACGCCCGAAGGCTTCAATTTCATGAAATCCGTCGACGTGGTCGTGATGGTCATCCTGGGAGGAATGGGCAGCACCGTCGGCGTCACGCTTGCAGCCATCCTGCTCACCATCCTCAACGAGTTCCTCCGCGAGTTTGAGCAATACCGGATGGTGGTTTTCGCCTTACTGCTCATCATAATGATGATTCTCCGTCCTCAAGGCCTCCTGGGGGGCGTGCGCCTGCCCAAACGGAAGCCAAAATCCTCTGCGCCCACCATCGCCACCTGACAGAGAACGCCATGGGACGCCTGCTCACGCTCAAAGATATTTCGATCCAGTTCGGCGGCTTGAAGGCCGTTTCCGACGTCAACTTTTACATCGACGACGGCGAACTCGTCGGCCTGATCGGCCCCAACGGCGCGGGGAAAACAACGGTGTTCAATATGATCACTGGTGTTTACACGCCGACCTCGGGCGAAATCGAATTCGACGGACAACGCGTCTACAAACAGCGCGCTTACCAAATCACTTCGCGCGGCATCGCGCGCACCTTTCAGAACATCCGGCTGTTCGATTCGATGAGCGTCTTCGACAACGTCCGTTGCGCCGCAAACATGCATCTCGCCCACGGCATCGTTCACGCCCTTCTGCGAGGCCCAAAATTCTACAAGCAGGAAACTTCCATCGACAAATCCGTGCGCGAACTCCTCGCCATTTTTAATCTCGAACGCCACGCCGATCTTCCCTGTCGTAGCCTTCCTTACGGCGACCAGCGCCGCCTGGAAATCGTCCGCGCCCTCGCGACGCGACCGAAACTTCTGCTCCTTGACGAGCCCGCCGCCGGCATGAACCCGACTGAAAAAGTCGATCTCATGAAATTGATTCGTTTCACGCAGGAAAAATTCAAACTGGCCGTTCTGCTGGTCGAGCATGACATGAAAGTGGTCATGGGCATTTGCAACCGTATCAACGTCCTGGAATACGGCCGCAAAATCGCCGAAGGCACCCCGGCCGAAATCCAGGCCAACCCGAAAGTGATCGCAGCGTACTTGGGGGAGGAAGTTAGGAACTAGCCGTTAGGAATTAGGAGTTAAGAAGCCCTACGAAACATGCTGTGTTTTTATGAACGAGTTTGCTGACGGACTGAAAAATCGGACGAAGCAATTGGCCCTGAGAATCATCAAGATGTCGGAATCCAGCAAACGAAGCATTGCAGCGGATATTCTTATTCGACAGGTCGTTCGTTCAGGGACTTCCGTAGGAGCCAATTATCGCGAAGCCTATCGCGCTCGTTCCGATGCGGAATTCATTTCGAAGATGGGTGATTCGCTCAGGGAGATTGAGGAAACTGCATATTGGCTCGACTTACTCGGTGATTCCGGAATCGTGCCAAAACAACGACTGACCGAACTGGAAACCGAAATCAACGAACTCACTGCCATCTGGGTCACCATCATCAAATCAAAGCGCCGAAACCACCCGTCTTAACTCTTAATTCCTAACTCTTAATTCCTTTTGCAATGCTCGAAATCAAAGACCTCGTCGTCAACTACGGTTCCATTGCCGCGCTGCATGGCATTTCCCTCACTGTCGAGCCGGGGAGCATCGTGACCCTTGTAGGCGCGAACGGCGCGGGGAAAACGACGACGTTGCGCACCATTTCGGGCGTTGTCCGGGCTAAATCCGGACAGATTCTTTTCAACGGCGAAAACATCACCAATCTTCCGCCTCACAAGCTCGTCGCCAAAGGCCTTGCCCAATCTCCCGAAGGCCGCATGATTTTTTCCAATCTGACTGTCATGGAAAATCTGCGCATGGGCGCCTATCTGCGGAAAGACAAACACAAATTCCCTGAGGATCTCGACTACATCTTCGCCATTTTTCCGCGTCTCAAGGAACGCGAAAAACAGGCCGCTGGCACTCTTTCCGGTGGTGAACAACAAATGCTAGCCATCGGCCGTTCGCTGATGAGCGCCCCGAAATTGTTAATGCTCGACGAACCGTCGCTCGGCATTGCGCCCCTGCTCACGAAAACCATTTTCGAGAAAATTCGTGAGATTAACAAGAACCTCGGCATCATGGTCCTGCTCGTCGAACAGAACGCCAATTTGGCGCTGGAAGCCTCCAACTACGGTTACGTCATCGAGACCGGCCGAATCATCCTCCATGACAATTGCGACGCCCTTCGCTCCAACCCCCAGGTCCGCGAAGCGTACCTCGGAGGTTAATCGTCGTCCGCGGCGCTTTTTCAAGGAGGGGCGCTTTTTAAGCGCCCTTTCTCGGGCGGTTGGAAACCGCCTCTCCTTGGTTCTCCGCTCGAAACCGCCGTGTTCAGTGCTGCTTCCCAAAGTATAACTGCTTCGTAATCCTTCCCCACCCACTCGCCTCGCCCGGTTTCGGGTTTCACGTTTAGGTTTTCAGGTTTACCCTCCTGTATGCCCGTTTTCATCCACCACATTTTCATCTCGCCGGGACACAACTTCTTCGGACGTCATGGGCAGGAACCCGGCACGCATGACATGATCGAGAAATCCGACGTCCCCGTCGTCGCCGGCAGCGGTATCGAAGGCGACCGTTTCTTCAATTACCAGGATGACTACAAAGGCCAGGTCACTTTTTTTGATTGGGACGTTTTTGACGCCGCGCGCCGGCACTTTAATATCCCTGACCTCTCTCCGTCGGCATTCCGCCGTAATATCCTCGTTTCCGGCCTAGACCTCCCTTCGCTGGTTGGCAGGCAGTTCGTGATCCAGGACATCCTTTTCGAAGGCACGGCCGAAGCCGCCCCTTGCTATTGGATGAACCACGTTGTCGCTGACGGAGCCGAGCAGTGGCTCAAGGGAAAAGGCGGCCTGCGTGCGCGAATCCTCCGATCCGGTATCCTGCGTCAATCGGCCGCCCCGGACCCCGTCACCCTCCTCCCCAGTCAAGGCTGAATACCTGGGCGCTGACGGCTCCGCCACCACGGGAGTCCTTTCGAGGGAAGCACTTATTTTAATCCGCAGATTCCGCAGATGGACGCAGATTTCTTAAAATCCTCGATTCAGGCCTTCAAAATCTGCGAAAATTTGCCAGCGCTTCGCTTGCCCTTCGGGCTGCCCCGCCATCGCGGGGCAGGCTATCTCGCTGCTCGGTTGTGAAATCTGCGGACAATCTCTCTTCGTTAGATTTAATCAGCGTTTCCCTAACACCGTCGAATACAAAAACAACAGCGCGCTCAGCGCCTGATTTTGAGTGGATGCGGCCACGTCGCGTTCCGCGGCGAGATGGGTTAGAAACTGGGTGACTTCAGCCGCTCCCATCTCCAGCGGATGCCGTTTCCCATGAAAAAGAATCAAGCGGCGGGTCCAATCGCAATAGGCCTGTTCGGTCCGGATGCTGTAATGTTTCAACCGCAAAGCCTCCCGAACACTCCCGAACGCGGTCCAGCAATTTAGGCTTGCTGGCTTCGTGATTTTCTGAAATCGTTCCGGCCATGTGTTCGTTTTATCATGTCCTCCCCCCGACTTTCCAGCCTGAATAGGCGAAACTTTTCGTTTTTTCAATCCCGAAATAGACGAAACAGTCTTTCGTCTAATTGTAGTTGGGCTCATTCTACTTCGACTCGTCAGGCAGGGTCATTACGTAATCAGCCAATCGTTTTGCTTCCTTTTGAGTGATATTGCGCGGTACAGTTAACGTTACGGAAAAGTTTTCTTCTGGCCGTAATGGAAATAAGACTTTGAACTGATTGTTGTCTGCAACGGGTTCGACTGGCTCTTTGCCGTTGGTGGCCGCCAGGCTATCGTCCTCCTCATCTTCGTCGGGCAGTACCCGATCCTCGACGGTCTCTCTTTGCCCTAGAGCCGTTTGCCCAAGCGTCACGATATTGACGTCCCAAGCTATTCTGCTGCTATTTCCATGGCGCCCGCTAATAAAAGTCCCGCATTTTGCAGATTCGAGATCCTTAAGAAAGCGAATCACTTCATTACGCGAAAATGAATTTCCATTCCGAGCGAGGATTTGCTGGAGCTTGTCGACGGTTGTTTCGGTCGCGCTGTTAGTCCTTGATGCCCAGTATTCAAAGCATAGTTTGGCAACTGGTTGTGTGCGCAGCAGGGATCTGATTAGAGTAAGGTCAATTTCATTCACGGGCATACCATATAACGTTTTGATTTTATTGTCAAAAGGTTTTTTGGTTTTATTGTTATCCACTTAAGGCAGTGAGGCCTGGTTCCACGGGAGACGGGGTCCTTTTGTACCTGGGGTGATGAAGCCGGTTGGATGTCGCCATCTGCAATTCGTCTTGGTTTGGTTTCTGGAAACCTCGCGGTTTCGGTTGAGTCGGTGATAGAGTCCCCCTCGCGAAAGCTCGCCTACGCCATACCGGAGTCTGCCTCTCCGCAAGCGACGTTCCGCCCGCGTCCTGCGACCACCCCAGCCCAACAAAGCAATGGAGACGAACTGCCGGTAAAATCTGGATTTTCCGCATTCGCGGTTGAAGTCGATTGCCGGCAGTCGCTCACTTTGATACGTTAGGTCGCTCGACGCCACAACCCCTTACGCTGTAATGAACAGTTCTATGATTGGCCGCGAGAACGAGCGCCAACAGCTTGCTCAGTCCAAATCGTCTGTCATTCAGGTCGTGGGGCTTGGCGGCATCGGCAAGACCACCCTTATTCGCGCGGTTTTGGCCAACGAGTTCAACCATCTGCGACATTTATATGTGGATTGTTGTCCCGGCGGTGGACTGCCATCTGACTTTACTACGAATCCGTCGGAGGCGCTGGCTGACAAAGACCTTTTGGTTCTCGACGGTGCCGAGGTTGCTGAGGACTCTAGTATTCTGCGGGTCGCTGACCACGCACGCCGCGCCGGAATACGCACCATCATCGCTACCCGTCGTGCGTTACCTATTCCCGATTCTGAACGAATTGAGCTCTCCGGGCTTTCCATTCGCGACGCGCTCTCTCTACTTTCTTCACAGTCTGCAGTTCTCCATTCCGGTGCCGACCTCCAAAGACTTGCCAACCATTTACACGGCCACCCGCTTGCTCTCTCGCTAGCCGCCCGCCTGCTCGGAGGGACTCCCGCCAGCGACATTCTTCAGCGACTTGACGGGGAGATTTACCAAACGCCGCTACCTCCCGAGGAAACCTCCAGCGCAGGGAGCATAATCATTCCCGCGACGGATTCCGTCATCGAGGCCCTCAAGAAGACTCCAGAAGACCTTCATAAGCTTTCTCCTCGCAAGTTTGAGGAGCTTATTGCCGACCTGCTCCGTGGGATGGGTTGGGATACCTACCTGACCCCAGCCACCAGAGACGGCGGGATGGACATACTTGCTTACCTCAATACCCCGATTGGACGGTTGCTTTGCATTGTTGAGGCCAAGCACTACAGACCAGACCGCCCTGTCGGAGTCCAACTGGTGCGCAATCTTTATGGCACATTTTGCGACCGTGAAGCCAACAGCTCATTGCTCGTGACATCGTCGTATTTTTCTCCCGACGCTGTGGCGTTTCAGGAGAGGCACAAACACGTTCTTGAGTTGCGCGACTATACACACGTCATCAACTGGATTCGCAATCATGACAAGTAGTACTCAACCGCGACCTAACCATCGCTGCAGCAAACCCGACCATCGCGCTCCGGTTGCAATCCACGCGTCCCGTGGGCCGGGTCGCTGAGCTGGCGTTCGGCTATATAAAATGAAGAACATCCTCGCATTTGCGGTTGCAGTGGTTCTATCGGCATGCAGCACCTATAGAGCCTATGAGTATCCACCCACCTATGCTTTCTCTTCCACGGACGAACTTTTCGAACTTTCTGTCCCCAATGCAAAAAAGCGAGCAAGAACACTCGCAACCTCCGACTACAAAAAAGGAATCTATCGAACTCTCTTCTTTGGCTATCCGACCGGCGAGGGTCCGGAAGAACGACTGCTGCGAAAAAAATATGCAGTTTATTCGATCCCCATTGGCTGCGTAGTCTCGGACAGTGTGATCGCGTTTACTGAAACATATAATGATACCATGAAGCCTCTTTTGGTTTCTCACTTCAACACAGACATATTCGCAAGATGAGCCGAACAATAAAGGGTGTATTGCCGCGAAGCCGGCAAATACACCCGTGGTTGAACAAGCCCGGGTTAGCCCGCCATGTCTCCGCAGCCAGCGCGCCGCGCTCCGCAGTCGCTGAGCAATATTGGGGTCGTTAGGCGGCGGAGCATCCTCACGTGAAAATACGTCCATATGATTATGAAGACTGAAATCCTGCGATTCTTACTTGTCATCGCTTTGCTCGTCGGCGCTCCTGAAGTGTTTGCGTTCAAGGAGGCCAGTAATCGCCCCTACATGCAGTCAGGTCCCGATGGGGTCTTTTACGCTCGGTGCATCCCAGAAACCAACAAAGGACCGGTGGGTGTCACCGAAGTCTATATCGTGCGCAAGGAAGGTGATCAGTTGGTTGACCGCTACGACTGGTACACCAAGCATGGAGTCGTTTTGGGATGGAGTCCTATCGCGGGAAAGGTCGCACTGCTCGCGATTCGCAAGGACGAGCCGGTTGCGCTGGACAAGCAGGTGGAGATCAGCATTTATCTCGGCGGCAAGTTGTTGAAGTCTTGGACGACTGCGGAGTTCCAGAGTCTGGGAGCGAAAGTCGAGCGAAGCCATTATGGTGGAGAGCGAGCGGTTTTCACGGTCGCAGATTGTGAGCAGATTCCCGGCACCAATGAGTACGCCTTCGTGATCAATCTGGGAGACAAGAAGGTTTCTTTCGATATCCTGACAGGCAATCAATACCGCAAATGACGCCGCCTAACAATAAAGGGTGTATTGCCGCGAAGCCGGCATATACACCCGTGGTTGAACAAGCCCGGGTTAGCTGAGATGCCCGGATGGCGGAATGCCTATGGCGCTTGTGTTAGCGGCAGGGAGTGGCGGAGCGGCGAGAATGGTGGCCGGGCGGGGTGTTGGATTCGACTTGCGGTCTTGCTTTGCACCACAACCGGCGAATTGTTCCGTTTTCGGAGCCAATAGACGGAGCGGATTTGGCTGTCTTTGGCAAAGCGCTTTACCGTGATGCCGTCCACGCCGCACGCCCCTGCGTCGGCTTGCACCTTTTCCCACGCCAGTCCGAGGGTTCGCTCTGATGGATTCTGACTGCACTATCCCTCAATCCAGCAGATACTTGCCTATTTTCACAGCCTTCTCCATTCACGCTTTTAGGCTTATCCTTTCATCAACCCGGGATCAGTCCAGCGGGCTGCGCACCGCCGACCCGGACGGTTCAAGACGTGAGAGCCGAGCTCAGCGAGACAGCCGGCCTATCTTTGCCCATGTTTGTAAGCCGGCAATAGATCATCGTCGTAGAAGTCGCAATCCGCTTCCGTACAACAGGTGACCCATCAACCGCGTTTCCCATGAAAAAGAATGAAGCGGCGGGTCCAATCGCAATAGGCCTGTTCGGTCCGGATGCTGTAATGTTTCAACCGCAAAGCCTCCCGAACGCAATCCAGCAATTTAGGCTTGCTGGCTTCGTGATTTTCTGAAACCGTTCCGGCCATGTGTTCGTTTTATCATGTCCTCCCCCCGACTTTCCAGCCTGAATAGGCGAAACTTTTCTTTTTTTCAATCCCGAAATAGACGAAACAGTCTTTCGTCTAATTGTAGTTAGGCCGCTAAACGCCAATGCCACGTGAAGAAATCGAGCGCCTTTACGACGTGTTTTCGCGCTACAGTCGCCCGACTCAGCTTGAGGGCTGTCCGTGCTGCACGTCGCCCGCCGAAGCGCTGCTGCTCGTCAACAAGCCCATCCGCACTCTCACTGCACCAGAACTTGAGCACTATGCGTTCAAGGCTCTCTCGACGTGGGGAACGGTCAATGACTACAAGTATTTCCTTCCGCGCATTCTCGAACTCACCGACAGCGGCAGCCTTCTCTGCGACACAGAGATTTTACTCCAGAAGCTTTATTACGGCGGTTTTCGCGACTGGCCGCCTGACGAACAGCAAGCAGTGCGCGATTACATTTTCGGCGTCTGGCGAGAGGCCCTTCAGACCTTGGACACGTCTCGCGCGGATGCTCTCTTGTGCGGTGCAGCTCCAGCACTGACCGACGTTACTCCCTTACTCGACTACGCAGATGCAGTCGCGCCCGAATTCAAATCCGCTTACGCCGCCGAGCACAGCAACCAAACCAAACGAAAGTTACTCAACAGCTTTTGGGACCGCAACACACCACCTTACCGACAAGTCTTGTCATGGCTTTATCCCAATGCCACAAACGCGGCCTAACCAAGCGCTGCACCGAATCGCTCGTAAGCTGTTTTTCTGCTATCAATTGCTCAGGGCTCGCGCTCGGTGAGCTTATGTCGTTAGGCCTACTAGCACATGAACATTACCCCTTGCCCAAAGTGTGGCGCGACGAATCGAGAGATGGGTGAGATTTTTCCCAAGGGATCGAATTGGGACGTCAGATTTAAGTCAGAGGCGGCTTCAATTTTTGGTTTGAAGAAGAAAGTCAAAGCACTGGCTTGTCCGAAGTGTGGATATATTGAGCTTTACCTTGCTGACTCTCGAACGTAGGCCTAACAATAAAGGGTGTATTGCCGCGAAGCCGGCAAATGCACCCGTGGTTGAACAAGCCCGGGTTAGCGGAGATGTCGGATGGCGGAATGCCTATGGCGCTTGTGTTAGTTCCATGGAGCAACAGTGTCGCTAAAATAGCCGTCCGAAAGGGTGTTCGATTCGACGGGCGGCATGAATGGGAACCGCACCCGGCAAATTTCGAGTTATGCGATGCTAATGAAGCGGGGCAACTTGGAGGCGTCCATCCTTATTTTCAAGCGAAGCGAACCGGCCAAGACAATGCCCTTCGACGCCGTCGTCCGGAGTTGGATTTCGAAAACGGTGATGCATGGGCATGGGTTGCTTAAGCGGTTGGCCTCTTTCACGCAACGCTGGTAGGTGGAAAAAAAGTTCCCGCCGCCCGCGAGTGGTGGCGTCGGGTTTCCAGACCGTCGGTGACAAGCCCGAGAGGTGGATGCGAGCGACCTTGGCGGCGTCGAGCTTGTCGTTGGCTAGATAGGCTTTGCCGACTTGGCCCGCCCGGTGGCTCTCCAGGATGAGGGCTTTTCGTCCGATGGCTTCCAGCCGTTCGACGACGGAGAAGCACCATCGGCAGCCGGGAGGCTGCCCCGCCCTGGCGGGGCAGCCCACAGGGCGAGACGGAGCGGGAGCGAGCGAGTCATTCCTTATGGACATCCAGTCCGAGATGGAGTGTAATTTTCTTCATGGTGTGGCTGCTGGTTCGAGTTAATGATTGGCGGCACGACGCCCTGTCCTGCCCGCCCTTTAAATGCGGTTGCTGGCTGCCGCCGCAGCCACCCTTCGGGTTGACCTGGCGGTCAAGCTATCTCGTTCCACTCGGTTCTGCGCTCGTCTGCGAGAGCAACCCGTCCCGCCGAGGCGGGAGCAACCACACCCCGCTTTCCAACCTCTTCCCACGCAGGCTGCCGCACGAATCACCAGGCGCCGGCAGCCATAAAGTCTTGGCCAAACCACATTGCAGCATGAGTGACGAATCCATTTTGTTAATCCTCTGCACCAGCTTCGGTTGGCTGCTTCTTCTACTGCTCGGACTTACAGGGCTGTTCCACCTCATTTGCATCGGCCTCTTGAAGTTCGACAAGATTGCATGGAAAAAGGTCGATTATGTGTGGATCGGAGTAGGCGCGCTCGGTCTGATTTCCACGACGGCAGACAACCGAGTCCTTCTCGCGACGAACAGCTTGGACCTCGCGACCCAACGCACGACTTTTGCCCTACAGTATCTTCGCCAATCATTAGTGACGGATCCCCCGCGTTATCTCTGCACCAAGTTTGTCCGCTCGGAGTTCTCGCCAGCCAATTTCGACGGGATACAGAAGCAGTTCGACTCAGCTTGCGCTTGGTTAAAGACAGCGCCCAAAGTTCTCCCCGACTCAGATAATCCTCCTTTCAAGCCTCTCAACTTTGCGGATACCAACTTTCCGGCATCGGTAACCGACAAGACTATCTTGGATATCGTCGGAGGAATTTGTATGTGGTTTGACGAGTATGAGAATCGTCGAAAGGCACTCGAAAAGCTTCAAGCCCAAACGAAACGAAGAGAAGGTGAGTTTATCTATCGTATCATGGGGCCTCTCTTGATCTGCATCGCTATTGCACTCCGGCTAACAAAAGTAACAGGTGAGATCAGACTCGACCGCAAGCCGCGATGAGCAATATTGGGTCGTTAAGCGTCGCTTCGCGTTTTATGAACTCGGCAGTAAACAGCCCTTATGTGGGAAGCGCTCACTGACTACGAGGCGGAGGTCCGGGCTCGTTGCGATGCGTCACTGCGCGACTGCTTTCCCGCACACGCCCAAGCCATTGCGCTCGGCTGGGAGTTGGTTTGGTTGCTTTCCGACCGTTCAGCCCCGCAGCCGGACAATGCTTTCCGTCGCTTCATGCACCAGGAGGTTGCCGTCATCGGCGACAGCATCCGCGGCATCCGCTTTCATCCACGGGACGGCGATTTCACTTGCTACCGTGCTTATTTTCGCATCGCGATTTACCCGGGCGACCCGCCCAAGCCGCCTCAGTGCGTCCACTATGAGGCGTGTGCGCTTGGCACCGTTCACACCATTCTTCCCGAGTTCGGGCAGGCAGCGTTGCTCGTCCCAGCAGAGCACTACGTTATCAACCAATCCTTCTGATGCGACCGGCAACGCCTAACAATAAAGGGTGTATTGCCGCGAAGCCGGCGAATACACCCGTGGTTGAACAAGCCCGGGTTAGCGGAGATGCCCGGATGGCGGAATGCGTATGGCGCTTGTGTTAGTGGCTGGGCGTGGTAAAACCGCGAGGATAGGCGCCGGGAACGGTGTTCGATTCGATGTGCCGTCTTGCGTTGCACCACAACGGACGACTTTTTCCGGTTTGGGGGCCAAGCAGCCCACAGGGCGAGACGGAGCGGGAGCGAGCGAGTCATTCCTTATGGACATCCAGTCCGAGATGGAGTGTGTAGTTTTCTTCATGGTGTGGCTGCTGGTTCGAGTTAATGATTGGCGGCACGACGCCCTGTCCTGCCCGCCCTTTAAGTGCGGTTGCTGGCTGCCGCCGCAGCCACCCTTCGGGTTGACCTGGCGGTCAAGCTATCTCGTTCCACTCGGTTCTGCGCTCGCCTGCGAGAGCAACCCGTCCCGCCGAGGCGGGAGCAACCACACCCACCTTTCCAACCTCTTCCCACGCAGGCTGCCGCACGAATCACCAGGCGCCGACAGCTATAAAGTCTAGGCGACTGCGCGCATCTCTCTTCCAATCGAAGCTAACGGATCCTTATGCGACACCTCATTGCACTTCTGCCGCTCGCCTGCGTCTTTTCGGCCTGCACGGCTACGCGTCCAGCGCCTCCGGCACAGGCGGGTCATCTCAACCGCGCCGAAGTGCTCAGTCACATTTCCGCGCAACCCGCCGGCGTTACATTCGTCAGCCGCAACGGTCGCATGTATGGCATGGACTCCGACGCACGAATCACCCTGACCCGGAACAACAAAACCGAAGTAATGGAGGCCGGATATACTCCGGAGACCTACAACGGAACCTACTCCGTTGACGCATCTGGCGCGATTCACGTCTCCCTTCGACGCTATCCCTCGAAGTGGCCGAGCATGTATCTCTACACCGACAAACGAGGGGCTATTCTACATCCCACCGACCAAGACCCGTCCTTCCGCATGGGTGGTAGAGCGGGAGCGGTTACGAGCTCGGACATGGCTCCTTACTGGCCGTTTCGCCAAACGAAATGAACCCTGCGCTGCAGGCAGCGAAAACAGGAAATGGTTTCCGCCTCGGCGGGACAGCGCACGGGCTCAAATTTACGGCAGGCGCTCTGGTGGCGGGGTTGCCCCCTTTCCATCAGGCGTCAGTTTGCCCGGTCATCGACCTCCGGCAACCTTCAACAATCCCCACATACCATCAGCGAACCCGGCCATCGCACTCCGGTTGCCATCCACACGTCCCGCGGGCCGGGTCGCTGAGCTTGGGTCGGTAGCCGTTCTCGCACGCTTGCTCTGAAAATCGCCCCACGTTACACTCCCGACATGGCCACGATCACTGAAGTCGAAAAACTCGCATTTGACCTGCCTGATTCAGAGCGGGCTGTTCTCGCAGCTCATCTGCTCCGATCCCTTCCATCAGTCCTTCACGACGAGGACGAGGGCGTTGCGGAGGCTTTGCGCCGAGATGCCGAGTTCGATGCGAAACACGATATTGGGATTACTCTGGAGCAACTCGACCAGCAAATTGCTGCTCGCCGAGCCTGATGCGGCTCGTCCTGCATCCGAAGGTCAACTCCGATGTCCACGCCATCATGGAGTATTACGAGCGGGTCGCCAGCCCGGATCTCGCGGACGATTTCTACAGCGAGTTGCGGCGCTTCATGTTGGAGGCGGCGGAGCGCCCAGAATCGTTTTCCATCCGCGAGCGCGATCTTCACCGCGCCAACCTCCATCGCTTTCCTTACCATTTTCTTTTCCGCATCGTTGGCGACTCGGTGCGGATTTTGGTCGTCCGGCATCATCGGCGCCGTCCTTCTCTCGGTATTCGACGCCGCTGAAGAATCGCCTAACCTTGAAGGTTGCATTCCGCGATAGCCGGAATGCAACCCTTGTTGAACAAGCCCGGGTTAGCTGAAAAGCTCGGATAGCGTCGGATAACAGACTGCCTTACAGTAATGCCCAAGCCACCTGGCTCTACAGGCACCGCCTTGTAGTGGTCACCGAAGAGTCACCGTAAAAATCGGTGCCGCGTAGGGTTGAAAGGCGCATAGAGGTGTTTTGCAGCCGCTGCATCCCTTGGACCATGTTCGCTTTTGGTCTCTAGATCAGCACTTGGTATAATGATTCCAATCAATACCCACGCATGAGTTGATTCCCGATGGTTGCCGCGATAAGCCATTCTTCGTTATGTGCGATTCATGTTGGCCCCCCCTCGATCTTTCCCGTCGTAAATTCTT
The DNA here is from genome assembly GCA_036524675.1 of Chthoniobacterales bacterium. Taxonomy (GTDB): domain Bacteria; phylum Verrucomicrobiota; class Verrucomicrobiia; order Chthoniobacterales; family DASVRZ01; genus DATDAW01. Next base: position 16,446 of record DATDBU010000070.1, read on the forward strand.
CAAACTTGCCAGCGCCGGCATTTTAGGCTGGTCGGTTTTAAACCGAAGTTTTGCCGCAGCTCCTTCGGCGCCTCCGAAACCCGAAAATGTCATTGGGCCCGACGCGGCATTGCAGCGTTTGATGAAAGGCAATCAGCGTTATGTCGAAGGCACA
>DATDBU010000071.1:0-3724 GCA_036524675.1 Chthoniobacterales bacterium
CCAAGCCAGCAGCATAAGCGGCGCCAAGAGCGGTGGTTTCAGCTATTTTGGGCCGAATGACTGGCACGCCCAGAACATCCGCCTGGATCTGCATCAGCAGGTCGTTGTGGACCATGCCGCCGTCAACTTTGAGCGCTTTCAAAGGAACTCCGGAGTCGGCGTTCATAGCATCCAGAACTTCGCGGGTCTGAAAGGCGGTTGCTTCCAGAACGGCGCGGGCAATGTGGCCGCGGTTCACATAGCGTGTCAAACCAGCGATGACGCCCCGGGCGTCGCTCCTCCAGTGTGGCGCGAAAAGGCCGGAGAAGGCTGGCACAAAATAGATCCCGCCGTTGTCCTCGACCGTGCGAGCGAGACCTTCAATGTCTGGAGCTTTGTCAATCAGTTTAAGATTGTCGCGCAACCACTGCACCAGCGCGCCGGCGATAGCGATGGAACCCTCCAAAGCGTAGACCGTCGCCTCGTTACCGAATTTGTAGCAGGTGGTTGTTAGCAAGCCGTGCTTTGAAGGAACAATATCGGTGCCGGTGTTTAGAAGCATGAAACATCCCGTCCCGTAGGTGTTTTTGGCTTCGCCAGGACTGAAGCAAGTCTGACCTACCATCGCCGCTTGCTGGTCGCCCAGATCGCCGCAAACCGGGATACGGCCGCCGAAGGGGCCATCCGGAAGGGTGTGCCCATAAAAGGTCGGATCGCTGGAGGGGCGAATCTCTGGCAGCATCGACCTCGGCACGGTCATAACCTCCATGATATCGTCATCCCACCGTATCCCATCCAGATCCATTAGCATGGTGCGCGAGGCATTGCTCACGTCGGTCACGTGGGCACCGCCGTCGGCACCACCGGTCAAGTTCCAGATGACCCATGTGTCCGTATTGCCGAAGATAGCGTCGCCCCTCTCGGCAGCGGCGCGCAGCCCATCCACGTTATCCAACAGCCATTTGACCTTCGGGCCCGAAAAGTAGGTGGCCAAAGGTAATCCGACTTGTGGCCGGAACCGGTCCTGGCCGCCCTCTTTGGCGAACTCATTGCAGATTTTGTCCGTGCGCGTATCCTGCCACACCACCGCGTTGTAATAGGGCTTGCCTGTCCGTCTATCCCAAACAACAGCCGTCTCGCGCTGGTTGGTAATACCCACCGCGGCAATATCTTTGTCCGAAGCTCCGGCCTTTTCCAGCGCGCCCTTGATGACTTCCTGTGTATTCTTCCAAATCTCCAAAGCATCGTGCTCCACCCAGCCAGGCTTAGGATAGATTTGCTGATGCTCAAGCTGGTGGATCGCCACCGATTCACCGGAGTGATTAAAAATCATACAACGAGTGCTCGTTGTACCTTGGTCTATTGCGGCAACGTATTTGGCCATAATATTTGAAGTGTTGAAGCGTTATCGAGGGAATTTATCTGGGAGATGGAAGGCTACCTCGCCGCGACATGAAGAGAACCTCTTTTATCAGAGATATCTCGCACTAGCAGGCGGGTGCTCGACTCAGCCAAAAAGTATGGGATGGCGAACAATTCGTCAACAACAATCGCACGTTTGTGCAATTGAAAATTGTCTTATGAAATTTTTCGTCAGTGGGCACCATCTCCTGCCTGTTTTCGCCGACGGCATCGATCAAAGTCACCACCAAGGCTGGTAGATTCAGCAGGGGGCTATCCGAGCGCGGAGTCGAAATCCCGAGGCGCGATGCATGCTTCAACGTATGTCTTCGAAATCCAATTCGAAGATCCTTCCCTGACACCACGAGGTAACCGCGCAGCGAAGCCAGAGGGGCGACTAATATTTACCCAGGGAAAGATAGACAAGGGCCGCGATTATCCCTCCAACGGGAGGAGCCACGACCGGAATCCAAGAATAACCCCAGTCGCTGTCCCTCTTCCCGGGTATGGGCAGGAGCGCGTGGGCGATCCGTGGACCGAGGTCGCGGGCAGGATTGATCGCATAGCCCGTGGGTCCTCCCAAAGAAAGGCCGATACCCCAGACGAGAAGTGCCACCGGAACCGCTCCTAGAGCTCCGAGATCGACTGGAACTGCCGCGCCGCTCAGTGGAAACTCAAAGGCAGTTTTCATGCCGAGCACGGCAAAAACCAAGACGAAGGTGCCGATGACTTCGCAGAGGAAATTGGTGGGCGTGTTTCGAATAGCGGGCCCGGTGCAAAATACGGCAAGTTTAAGATCTGCGTTTTCGGTTTCTTTCCAATGCGGAAGGTAGGCGAGGTAAACGATCACTCCGCCAGCAAATGCCCCAAGCATCTGTGCGACAATATAGCCAAAAACCGAAGCCCAGGGAAAGACGCCGACGACCGCGAGCGCAATGGTGACGGCGGGATTGATGTGCGCGCCGCTGATTCTCGCCACGACGGAGACGCCAACAAATACCGCAAAAGCCCAGCCAGCAGTTATCACAATCCAGCCGGAATTTTGGCCCTTGCTCTTGTTGAGGAGCACGTTGGCGACCACGCCGTCGCCAAGGATGATTAGAAACATTGTTCCGACAAATTCACCAATTAGGGGGGTCATAGTAGTTGTGTTCGAAACGCGCTTTTATATGATGTTGCACGTTCTGTCAAAAAAAATGCACGTTTGTTCGATAGAAGGTTCACCGACGAAATCCGTTTGGTGGTTGAACCACTACGCGCGCGTCGGACGGGCCAGGGGTGCCAGGGATGCATCTTGTCTTTGACCTCGAAATTCCTCCTCAGTGTTCCGTCTGATTCGCACGAACAAACCGACGAAAGAAATTTGCACATCCGTTAATCGTAATCGAACATTTATGCAGTTTCATTTTTGTGCGATAAGCTTCTCGATAAGTTTTAATGAATTGCTCTTGAGCGACCTTTCTATGACAGCGCACAAATCCCTTGCTCTAAGAAGCAGATCATGACCCGAGCTGAAAATCTTAGCGCGTTGGCGGTCAAGGTCGCACGGCTTTATCACTATCAGGGTCTGACGACCGAGCGAATCGCTCGCGAACTCGGTCTGTCTCGCTCGAAGATCTCGCGCCTGTTGACCCACGCACGGAAGGCCGGTCTGATCGAAATCCGCGTCCACGATCCGGAGGCGCAGCCTCAGGAACTGGAGCGAGAGATCCACGATCGCTTCCACGTCCCGGCGGTAAAGGTCGTGACGGTGCCGCTGAATTCGACTGAGGACGAATGGCTCAAATCTGTGGCGATCTACGCTGCGAAACATTTGAACAGCTTGATCCATTCGGAAATGATCGTCGGCCTTGCATGGGGGACGACCACTGACGCGATTTCCCGTCACTTGACGCCGAAACGCTGCGTGCATGTCGACATCGTGCAATTGAACGGATCGGGCAACGTTTACAGCATGAGCAATTTCTACATTAGCGATATCTATACGCGTTTTGCCTTGAATTATGGGGGACGCGCTCATCTCTTCCCGGTGCCGGCCTTCTTCGATCACCGGGAATCGAAGCAGGCCATGTGGCGTGAGCGCTCCGTTCAGCGAATCAAGGAAATGGGTTCTAAGGCGGACCTTTTGGTTTACAGCATTGGATCGCCCGATGCCCGAATCCCAAGCTATGTGCATGCTGGCGGCTTCCTGGAACCGAGTGATACCGCGGAGTTGGAACGCGAGGGCGTCGTCGGCGATATTGCGACGGTTTTCTTCAGGTTCGATGGCTCCTATGACAATATTCCGCTCAACGCGCGTGCAAGCGGGCCCGAGTTGTCGCTTTTTAGGCGTGCGAAACATGCG
>DATDBU010000072.1:0-6530 GCA_036524675.1 Chthoniobacterales bacterium
CGGACTACGAGGCCGGGCGCACCGTTCACCAGACCTATGAGGGCGTTCTGGAGTTCGACTACCGCATCCAAGTCAACAAGTGGGCGTTCGTCCAGCCCTTCCTTCAATACGTTATCCGGCCCGCAGGAACCGGCCTTGTCCAGAACGCGACCGTGCTCGGACTGCACTTTGGTCTCGAGTTCTAAAGGTGACCTTCTCCCGAATTGTGGACCGCGGTCAGCTTGAGTTTCCGAGGGTTCTCCTGATTTCTGGACCGCAGTCAGCTTGAGTTTTCCCGGCAGCCAGGAGCTCTCGATTTGTTGTTGGCTTTCTCTGTCTGAGCTCTTTGGCAAACGCGGCCGGAGGCAAGTTTGCTAATCAATTATCCAAAGCGCACTCGGCTCATCGCCAGGTCCCGCAGCCTCATCTTCAATGCGCTGCGATCCTTTGGGTGACTTCGATAGTAGAGCGTCATCAGCACAAGCCCGCACGCCCGGCCGCAGCCAATCTCAAACCACTGCGTGATCTGCTCGACCAACTCCCGCTTCTCTGCGGGCTTCAGAGCTTTTCTCGCACCACCTCCTGCAAGATGTCTTTGTCCACGCTCGGATCGACCACCGATTGCTTTAGGTTCCGATTTTCCTCTTCCAACTGCTTTAAGCGCCGCAACTCTCCCGCGCCCATCCCACCGTACTGCCGCTTCCAGCTATACAGCGTCTGTTCGCTGATTCCCATTTCCCGGCACACCTCCGGCCCCGTGCTGCCTGTTTCCAGGCGCTTCAGGGCATAGATAATCTGCTCTTCACTGTGTGTCTTTTTCATTTCGGTTCTCCTCCTTTTTCGGAGAACCCCGACCATCAGAACACTCAAATTTCCCCGGTCCAGTTTTTGGGGAGAACGTCACGAATCTGAAGAATTTTTTAGTTTCTTTTCAGCTTCGCATAGGACGCATGCGTCAGGCTCTCGCTCAACCTAACAACACCAACCTTATGAACAGCACTTACCCACAAATTCTGGAACCAGAGCCATTCCACTCTTACATGCGCGGAGCTCCGTGCCGATCCAACCTGCGAGATCGCTAAACCCAAGCCCAAACACCTTTTCCAACTCTTATAACCATGAAAAAGAAACCTTTTTATCATTCACTATACGTGCAGGTGATCGCCGCGATCGTCGTCGGAATCCTGCTCGGTCACTTTTTACCCGGCGTCGGCGAGGCGATGAAGCCTCTGGGCGACGGGTTCATCAAGCTCATCAAGATGATGATCGCTCCGATCATCTTCTGCACGGTCGTCATCGGCATCGCCGGGATGGAAGACATGAAGAAAGTCGGCAAGACCGGCGGCCTCGCTCTTCTTTACTTTGAGATCGTCAGCACGATCGCGCTGATCGTTGGGCTGATCATCGTCAACGTGGTGCAGCCCGGAGCGGGGATGAACATCAACGCCGCCTCGCTCGACGCCAATGCCATCGCGCAGTACACCGGCCCGGGCAAGATGCAGACGACTACCGAGTTCATCATGCACATCATTCCCACCACGATCGTCGACGCGTTCGCCAAAGGGGAGATCCTGCAGGTGCTTTTGATATCGGTGCTCTGCGGCTTCGCCTTGCACTCCTTTGGTGGCCGCGGAACTCTTGTCTTCGATCTTATCGAGAAGACCTCACATGTCCTCTTCGGTATCGTGGGCATCATCATGAAGGTCGCACCCATCGGTGCCTTCGGCGCGATGGCTTTCACCATAGGCAAGTACGGCGTGGATTCTCTCCTGCCGCTTGCCAAGCTGATGGGAACCTTCTACGCCACCTGCCTGGTCTTCATCTTCGTCGTGCTGGGGACAATCGCCCGAGCGCATGGCTTTAGCATTTGGAAGTTCATCAAATACATCAAGGAGGAACTTCTCATCGCCCTTGGCACCTCCTCCTCCGAGTCGGTGCTGCCGCGCATGATGGCAAAGCTTGAAAACCTCGGCGTTAAGAAGTCAACCGTCGGGCTCGTTGTTCCAACAGGATATTCCTTCAATCTTGACGGCACAGCGATCTATCTAACCATGGCCGCCGTCTTCATCGCCCAGGCGACCAACACGCCCATGAATCTTATGCAGCAGCTCACCCTGCTGGGAGTCTTGCTCCTCACTTCCAAGGGCGCCGCGGGCATCACTGGCAGCGGATTTATCGTGCTGGCTGCCACCCTCTCCGCGGTTGGTCACGTGCCTGTCGCGGGTCTCGCCCTCATCCTCGGCATTGATCGCTTCATGTCCGAGGCAAGGGCTCTTACCAACCTGATCGGCAACGGTGTCGCCACCGTGGTCGTCGGCAAATGGTGCAAAGAACTCGACGTAAACCAAATGCGCCGCTGCCTCGACCAGGAAACTGAGCTCGAAGCCAACGAACCCGAAGTCGTCCTCGATCAAAAGGAAGAACACATGCTGGTTTCCAAGGCGCAGATTCTCGATCGTGACGAAGAACTCGATCCCACGCGCCCCGTCGCCGTCCAGGCAACCTGAGGCGAGGAAAATGACCATGCGCGGGCGGGCTGTCGAGCGACTGATCAATTTCAGTTCCCATCGATACCCGCCTGCCGTGGTGCATGCTGTGCCGAGTGCGAGCGTCAGGAATTTCTCGGCTTCGAGACAAACTTTAGGATTCGCACAATGCACTTCTAAGACTTGGGCGAAAGATCCAAGATAAAATCAAACCCAATGAATCTTCCAAATCATCAACTTGCGATGACGGTGCTGATGACACCCGACATGGCAAACTTTTCGGGCAACGTCCATGGCGGCACCGTCCTTAAGCTGTTGGATCAGGTCGCCTATGCCTGTGCAAGCCGCTACGCTGGGCGCTATGTTGTCACGCTGTCCGTGGATCAAGTCACCTTCCGGCAGCCAATCCATGTCGGTGAGTTGGTTACCTTTCTTGCCTCTATTAACTACACAGGAAACACGTCCTTGGAGGTTGGTATCAAGGTCATCACCGAGAACATCCAGGCCCATAGCGTGCGCCATGCAAATAGCTGCTTCTTTACGATGGTGGCGGTGGATGACAACGGCAAGCCAACCGCCGTGCCGCCTCTCAACCCGTCAACTCCCGAGGAGCACAGACGCTTCAAGGGCGCGAAGGTACGCAAGGAATTGCGTCGCGAGATGGAGTTGCGGCATAGGGAACTGAAGCAAAGCTAGACGAGGGCGTTCCTGGATGAAGAAACACGGTGCCGCGAATGACCAGGAACGCCGCCTGTTGCCTGTCGATTCGGCCAGGTTCCGCTGGGCCTGTGTGCTCGTGCCGGGGCTCCTCCTGTATTTCATCCCGCTGGGCACGCTGACCCCGAACCAGCAACATCTGCTAGCTATCTTCTGCTCGTCAATCCTCGCCTTGGTGGTTCGGCCGGCGCCAATGGGTGTCACACTGTTCCTTGCCGTTACCTTGATTGCTCTAACGGGAACGCTCCCCATCGGCCGGGCGCTTTCAGGATTTGGCAGCCCGATCGTCTGGCTGATCTTTTCCGCATTTCTGTTCGCTCAGGCTGTCACGGAAACGCACCTCGGCATTCGTATAGCTTATTTTTTTATCAGCCGGCTTGCGCACAATTCGCTCACCCTCGGATATGCGGTGGCGGTTTCGAACTTAGTTCTTGCGCCGGTTGTTCCGTCCGATACTGCGCGAGGAGGAATCGTGGCGCCGATACTCCGCAACGTCGCAGAGGTGCTGGGTTCAGAACCCGGTCCAACCTCTGTCCGCATCGGATCCTACCTCACGCTGGTAGGATTTCATACGAACTATCTGGCCTCGGCAATGTTTCTTACAAGCATGGCGGGCAATCCGCTCATCGCGAAATTTGCGTCTGATATTGCGAATGTGGAATTGACCTGGGCGCGCTGGGCTCTTGCCGCATGCCTCCCAGGTTTGTGCTCGTTCGCGTTCATTCCATGGCTCCTCTACAATCTGAACCCTCCGCAACTGCGCGAGACGGCACATGCGCAAGCCTTCGCCAATGGCAAACTGGCCGCCCTCGGCCCGATGACACGACAGGAGCGTACTCTCCTGGTCATTCTCGCCGCGGTCATCATCGGCTGGATGACTTCTCCCTGGCACGGCCTTGGCAATACTGCCATGGCGATGGCGGGAGTTTGCGCCATTCTGTTGAGCGGCGTGCTGACTTGGGAAAACATCCTTAGCAATGCGAAGGCTTGGGAGGTGATTATCTGGTTTGCCCCCCTGCTCATGATGGCCGACGAACTTAGCAGACAAGGCGTGATTCGCGCGATCTTCGACTCCGGGTTCAGCCACCTCGAGGGCTTGCCATGGGCATTCTCCCTGGCGGCGCTTGCTCTGTGCTATTTCTATGCCCACTACGGGTTCGCAAGCCTGACCGCTCATATTTCGGCTCTTTATCCAGGTTTCCTCGGCGCGGCTCTCGCCGTCGGCATTCCTGCTCCGCTTGCGGCATGGACGCTGGCATTCTTGTCCAATCTGAACGCGGGACTCACGCACTATGGAACAGGCTCCGCGCCTGTCTACTTTGCAGGTTCGTACGTTTCGCAGAATACGTGGTGGGCTGTCGGTTTCGTTGTTTCAGTCGTCAACCTCGCCATCTGGCTTGGACTTGGCTCGCTCTGGTGGAGCTTCGTTGGCCTCTGGTGATCTCGAGTCATGCTCGATCGAACGACCCGTCTCATGCCTTGACGAAGCTTCGGAAACAGGAGGAAGGGGAATTTCGCAAACGATCCTAAGGCCTCCTTCGCGCTTGCCGGTCTCAGCGTGAATAGTGCCATGGTGAAGTTCGATGATGCTCCGGCAAATGGCTAACCCCAGACCACTGCCGGGTTTGGCAGAAGCTTCCGGAGCCACTCGAACGAAACGCTCGAAAATCCGTTTCTGCTGGTCGGCTGCCACTCCGGGACCTTCGTCTTCGACCGCAATGCGCCACGCGTCCACTGTAAACGTCGATTCCAAGGTCAGGAGGCTTCCCTGCGGTGAGAAATTCAAAGCGTTGGTGATGAGGTTGAGCAGAACCTGTCGCATCCATTTCCGGTCGAAGCGCACTTCCTCAGAACCCTCGATTGTTTCCTCAAAGCGAACCCCCGCATGCTCGGTCAGCATGCGCGCATCGGCAGCGAAAGATTTTAGGAACGGGCTGGCATCCTGGATGCGAAACTTCGTACCTATGGCTTGGGCCTCCGCCCGCGAAAGAAACAGCAGTTCTTCAATGATCTGGTTTAGGTGGGAAATTTCCTCGAGTTGAACCTGGACCGCTTCTTCCTGCTCGCTATTGAGCCCGCCTTCTGTGAGAAGCTTCTCTGCCTGCAGACGCACGAGCGAAAGGGGCGTTCTCAATTCATGCGAAGCCTCTGCGCTGAACCGCCGCACCTGCTCAAACGAAGATTCAAGCCGGTCAAACATTTCATTGAGCAACCGTGCCAATCCAGAGATCTCATCCTGCACATTGGAAACCGGGATGCGTTCGCTAAGGTTGTCGGATTGGATTCGGTTCGCGGTTTCCTGAATGAGACGCACAGGCCTTAAGGCAAGCTGACTGAGAACGAGGCCACTGGCCAGACTCGCAAGCAAAGTCAGGCATACCAATACCAGGCTGATCTGCGCGTAGCCATTCATCACCTCATGCACGGGGCCCATTGACGTCGCTATTCTTGCTTCAAATCCACTGTAGAAAAATCGGCCGACTCGTAGTTCGCCCAGACCCGGCAATTCCGCGTTGAACGCTTTTCCAGTTCCATTCGTCGGCAGGTGATTTCCGCCGAGATTGACGGAGCTGTACACGACACCCTTATCCGGTTTGAGAATCTCCAGCATGAACGATAATCGGTCCGTCGACGCCGTGTCGGCGCGCTCCGGATCGCCCGGCAGTGCGGCAAGAGCCCATAGCTGGACCTTTACGCGCTCGAACTCGCTGGCGTTTAGCAAGTCAAGACCGTTGATCAAATGACGGTTAAGCAAATAGTAGCCGATGGCGAGCAGAACGAAGAGCGTCAGCGTCGATACCAGCGAATACAGCAAGGCTAGGCGGGCACCGAGCGTCTTCATTGGTGGCGCAGATCGTCCGGCGGCCGCTGAGTTTCGACAATCGGAAATCTCATTTCCCGGGGAACTCTAATGATGCGCGCACGCATGCTTGTTTCCTGAATGAACTCTTTGCTTCTCGGCTCGTACGAGGAATGTGCACATTAACGAGAATTTATCAATCGTTCAGAAGAAAGAACCCTTGTGGACGAACTGATTCCCTCATGAACTGTCCAGACGGGCTGCACGACGTTCGCACCAATGCTTAGGGTTGCGCCTACTCGACGCTGACAGGCGGCTTCGGCGAATAAGCGACCAGTTTCAATCACAGCGTTCCGCACGTATGCTTGCCCGAGCCTCGCTAAATGAGTTGATACCCGACGCCACGCACCGTCTTGAAGAGAGGCTTTCCGCCCGGGCTTTCGAGCTTCGACCTTAGCTTGCTCATGTAAACGTCGAGAAGATTCGTATCAACGTCATAATGCGACTCCCAGATCTTCTCGCAAATGAGGGTGCGGGGCAACGTGCGT
>DATDBU010000073.1:0-46262 GCA_036524675.1 Chthoniobacterales bacterium
ACGTCTGGCCGAACTGCGTCAGAAACTGACGGTCGTGGCGCCCGACTGGCAGAATTGGATTTATCTGGCAGGCAGCCAGTCTGAACCGGAAAAATACCTGGCCGCCTCCGATGCCTTCCTCTTTCCGTCGTATTTCGAGGCCTTCTGCCTGGCTGAAATCGAGGCGGGAGCGTGCGGATTGCCTCTGCTCCTTACGCCACACCATGGGTCCGAAATGATTCTGCAGGATGGAGTCAACGGGGTGTTGCTTTCTTTCGACGTAACGGTGATGAGCCAGCAAATCAAAAGTTTTGTGGACAAGCCGTTGGAGTCCGTCCGGGGGGAAAGTGGCTTGGGACTAACACGCACTGCCTACTCTGCCAAGATCGAGCTGATATATGCCCGTAGCCTCTGTTCTGGTATAGAAACGGCAATGGAACCTGCCTCGGCAATTATCTAAACCTTTGAACGCTTTTCCGGGCGGGAAGATCCGTTGACAGCGGATTTCATCAACTGCAGATAACGACGGGCGACTTCGGGCAGTGTTTGTTGTTTCAGATACTCGTCGACTTCGGCGTTGCGGGCGGATTCGCCCATCAAGGTCTTGCGAAGGCCATCATACAGCTCGTCAACGTTCCCGGGTTTAACGAGACGAATGAAACCGCCACCCGTCTCCGCGACTCCTCCGATGTCGGACGCGACGACCTCGCATCCACAGGCGAGTGCTTCCAACAGGGTAAGCCCGGCCGCCTCCAACCACGCTGGCGTGGTGGGGAATGCAAGCACGCGTGAACGCTGCATCCAGGCGGCGACACCGGCGGCGTCAGCCCTGCCGACTAGTTGGACCGTTGTCGAAAGACCAGTTTCCGAGATTCTCGCAGCCAGGCCAGGACAGGCTGGCCCGTCGCCAACAAAAACCGCATGGCTTACGAGTTTTTCCTTTACCAACCTAACCAAAGCGTCCATCAGCACACCGACGCCCTTGTCATGCGTCATTCTGCCGACAAACAAGACGTCCACATCGCGGCGAACGTTGTCGGGAGGCGGTTCAAAAATCGTGGAATCAACCGGATTTAGGATGGAAACACCACGGCTACCCCAGGAGTTCAACACGTATTGACTGACGCCTATTGGCCGGCCAAACCGCAGGGAGAAACGTTGGATTGCGCGCAGCAATGCGTCTTTACGTGATAGATCATGTGTGCTGTGTCCAACGTGAAGCGTTGGAAACCAAGGTTTCCGTTTTATTAGGAAAGGCCAGACATCCTGTAAGGAAGGTTCGACTTGCAGGACAACGTCCGCCCAATCCGCCGATGCCATTAGCGTATTCTGGGATGGACAGCGGATGAGCTCGAAGGGTGTCTCGCGATCGCTTGGGTGCCTTTCAGGGGTGCGTGTTATCAGTTTTACAGCATGCCCCTGCCTGGAAAATTCAGAGGCGAGCATGGAAGTATATTGAATCGTCCCACCCAGCACCGGCAAGTACTGGCGACTAGTAATAGCTATTCGCATACCCTGTTTCGGTTACTCGCATCGCACAAATTGCGAAGGTTGGTCCACAGCCAGAATGGAGGGATATCCGATCAAGGTTTCCATTCGACAAAGCTGCGCCTGTCCCAGAATGGGAAGTTAAGAAAGGCAGTCGCAAGGGACTTAACGTAACGGCGCTTGTAAATAGTATCGAATGGGATGCGAATCCTTCTGCGGTGGGTGTGATGCAAGTTTTCAAAATTGGCCGTCCAGGTATTCACATAGTCAGACTGCATTACTTCAAGTTTGTCTGGAACATCACCTATCCGCTTGCCGATTGCATAGAGCAGGACTGGCATGTTTGAGCATAGTTTGTTTCGTTGTTGAAGCGCGACCGGAGAGATTACTTCATAAATTGGCGCGCGAGCATAATCCTGAAATACAAACATTTTGATTACATTGTAACCGTTGCCTGGCGAGAATAACGAGTACAGCAGCTCAGCGCTGAATTGATAGAAGCCGTGGCCGAACATTCCATCGGCTGGAACGCAAATAACCAGATGGCCTTCCCGCCGCACCATCCTCATGGCGGACAAAATGGCGTTCGGGAAATTGAAGACATGCTCGAGCGTTCCTCCATCCAGGACGAGACTGTATCGATCGTGAAATTCGGGCGAAACCGGTGTGTTCATATCCCACAGATGAGTGGCACTTTCGTACGTGCTGGCGTCGAAACTCTCTATCGACTGTGCCCCGAGATGTTTGAGTAGCGGCTCAACGTATCCAGTAGACGTGACGCCTGGCTGTGTCGGTGCCGCTTTTGCCAACAGGCTGGCAACATCGGCGTCAGATACTCCCATGAAGGATAATCTTCCCAACATGGCGCATTTCGAAATATCAATGCCCGCCGTTGTGCTCCAAATGAGCAGTTTTATTGAATTGAAATCGAGCCCCATGATTTTGAACTGGGCGCAATCAGGCAGAGGCTGCCACCGCAATTTTGGGGGAACCGGATGTTCGTATGGCGGATGCACTATCGTCAGCGCGGGCACTCACGGCATCCAATCGGCTCATGGCGAGCGCTGCACCCAAAAGGCCCCAGTATACCAGGTTATGTGGATTTGTGTTGAGGTTGCCGCCGCCGATGAACGAGAGGAAAATCATTGGAAGAACGCACGCGACCAGGATGGCAGCGAAGCATCTGGAATCGGCATCTTCCATGCGTAGCGGAAGCCGGTGCAGGCTGCGTAACAGGAAACAGGCGGTGACAGCGACCGCTAGCAATCCAACAGCGCCGAAGTTAATCAGTATTTTGTTAATGATGTCATGATTGTATTCCTGTGATGCCTCAGCTGCAGTCGCTGGTCCCGTCCAGCCGCCCCCCAAGCGCCCTGCGAGTGAATACGATTCTGGCTCAGCGAGCCGTTGCCACCCTTTGAGACGATCAGAAAAGGTTTCCAATGATAAGGCCGTCTGTCCCCACTCGTTGGGCACCAATGATCGCGTGAAGTCAGATATTCTGGCGATGTTTTGGTCAAGGTAACCCGCAAAGCCGACGCCGAGGACGAACAAGCCGAACCCGAGCACGTAAGCGGCAACCGTTCGGCGTGGATGGAGGCAAAACCAGTAGAAGGCGAGGGCAATGAACGGGAAAAATAGAACCGTTCGGTGTTCCGAAAAGACACATCCGGCATAGTAGATTGCGGCAGCCAGGAGATAGAGCAGTCGCTTTTTGGGGAAATGAAACGCATGCCAAAGTCCCAGCGGCACAAACAAAGTGATGATCGAGTAAGAACCTGGGTTCGACCCAAATCCCGTTGGAGCAGGATCCGCAAAGCTTAGCATGAAGCTAGAGGTTGTTGGCGACAACCCCGTAAGAGCGTAGTCCCATTCAAGCTGATTAAAGCCCCAGAAATGTTGTCGAATACCCCAAATTGGCCATGGCAAAAAAATCCAGAAAAGGAACCGAACAAACCCCAAGACTTCCTCCTTTTCTTTCAGCAGGATTGCCACCGTCGGCATAAGACCTACGAAAAGACCCGTGTTGATGGCCAATTGGGCTGCTGCGGCGACCCCTGCTTCACGGTTTAGCCCAAAAAGGATTGCGCAGATGCCCGCTGCGATACCAAACAATGCCACGTCTGAGCGACGCAGCTTCAGTCTCCGGAACACAACGGCACGAAAGAAAATGCCCAGATACGTTCCTCCCAGGCAGGCGATGGATACCATCAGCACCTGAATGATGGTGAGTTGAGATACCTCGCCATAATAGACAGCGACCTGTTTGCCGAAGTCCACGTAAGCGGTGGAAATGGCCGCCAGATAAAGGCCCGTCTTTGGATTGACGACTGCTGCAACCGCTCCGGCGACTCCGAGGCAGGCAATCAACATGGCCACGCCTCCGGTCCGGCTGTACAGAATCTGGTAAATGAGAAAGACCGACAACAAGCAGCCACCGACGGCGGTGAACAGTTTCAAAGCGGCGTTATGGTTCATGGGCAACTTGTGCTGATTCGCGTCAGGGTGTGGAACTCATCCTTATCGATGCGCGGGATGAAGATTCTTCATGATCCTGCCGCGTCCAATTCCTTTTTTCCCGCAATGCTTATCTCCGATGCAACCTACATTCGGCACACATCTCCTGTGCCTGGTGCAATTTCCGCGCGGCTCTGGCGAGAAGGCGGCCCTGAGTTTGCCAGCGGATCGATTGGCTGTTGGCGAACAATAAACCCATAGCCCGCTTGGAGCGATAACTACGAAAGAACCCCATCCTTGTGCGGAAAAAAATCAGGTGGCGACAAGAATTCAAGGGCCGACAAACTGGCGCCTCCGGCAGACATTGGGAACCTTTATTGTTAGTCATTCAGGATTGGTTGTTCGAAGATGCATTCGTCTTCACCGTATGTTTTGTGGCCTGCAACGTGGCGGACCGGCTCGCAAAGAGGCTACGAAGCACTTTTTGCGGAACCACTGCCTTGACCGCGTGATAGGCGAAAAGTTTGATGTAGGGCAGCGCAAACAAGATGATGCCTAGTAGCCCCCAATGCCGTGTGTAAAGCCGCCACTTGGCAGGCGGATACATTTCACTTTTGATCGAGCGAACGCCTTTCCAGCGTTCTCGAAAGGACTGGTCATCAAACAGCCAAGAGTGAGAAAGCGGATTGTCGGAGGGACGATTATCGCAAAGCGCGTCCCCAACGATCAAGATACTGATGCCTTTGGATGTCGCGCGCAGTCCGTAATCTACGTCGGCACCCACCTGCGGGATAAACCTTGAATCTGGATAGCCAATGTGCGTGACAATCTCGGACTCAATAACCACACAATTTCCGGCCATCGAATCGCACGATATCTTTTGTCCTGGTGGGCAAAAAATCGTCTGCATACCGAAGGCTGTTTTGGTCATTCCGCCGTAACAGCCCGGCGGTGCAATCGTTTGCCCTACCGATATGCATTTGTTTCGCAAGGTCTCGGAGACCAACATTTCCAACGTGCCTGCGCGAGGATACGAGTCATCATTAAGCCAAATGATAACGGTGCCGTTACGATTCATTGCTTCCTTCATTCCTGCCGCGATTGCGCCGGTCCACCAAAGGCTGCCATCGCCTTGCAACAAAATGGCATCCGGGAATTTCTCCCGGACCGCCGCAGAAGTGCCATCGGCGGAGCCATCATCAATCACGATGGGCGTTGCCCAGTTGAGAACGCCGAGACGACTCAATTGCTCCAGGCAACCCAGAGTGATGACCCTTCGATTGTGGACCGGGATGACAATGAATATTCGCTGACCTGGAAAAAGATTCATTGCTGAGCGCGACGATCGGGCAACGTCTGCACTGTCATTTGCCCTTTAAGACCGTTTTGTAAACCTGCATCGTTTCCTGAAAACACTTTTGCCACGAGAACATTTTTTCGCGTTCGAACCCCATGTGGACCAGCTTTTTCAAGGTGTCGGAATCTTGCAAGGTCGCCTCCAGAGACTGTCGCATGCTCTCTTCATCCGAGGCTTCGAAGTAGACTGCCGCGTCGCCGGCGACTTCGGGAAGGGAACTGTTCCGGGCTGCGAAAACGGGGCAACCCATCCCCATCGCTTCCAAGAGCGGCAATCCAAACCCTTCGTAACAGGAGGGATATACAAATGCAGATGCATTGGCATAGTACGAAGCGAGCGCGGTATCGGAGCCGGTTCGGTGATGTATTTTGCCGTTCACCCGAAGCTCCAGAAAAAGGCGAACCTCCACTTCCGAAAAGGGACCGCTTCCGAAACATACCAAATCGAACTCGCTACGAAGCCACGAGGATGTCGCATACACTCGCACCAGCCGTTCGAAATTTTTGTAGTCGCCGCGATTCCCGACATAAAGGAGGTACGGTTTGTCGTGGGCCACTTCAATTTCAGGTTTAGGACTTGGATGGATCGAATTGGCCAAGTGAACTACGATTATCTTCTCCGGATCGATTTGAAACAAGTTCGTCAAATCCGCTTTGGTGGAACGGGAGATGGTAATGATCCGATCCGCCTTCTCGCAAATCGCCCTCTTGGCTTTCGAATGCTCGTGAAAAACCTGCCTGTTGGAATCGTTGGCATGAAGTTCGTGAATCATGTCATGCACGGTGACTATGACGCTGCTTTGCCGCACCGGACGTGGGGACCTGAAGTAGGTGTAATGAACGATCGTATCGTCGCGGTCCGGAATATAAAATTTTTCAAGAAAATCGCTAACCATTCTGCGTTGGCGATTGAATTGCCAGCCTGGCTTTGGAAGGTGAAAGCCTTTGGTGTATTTTAAGTCACGTATAGCGTCCGTAAGATACAAACCGCCAAACAGTGTATAGGGCACAGCATTCAACTCCAACTGTCGAGCCAACTCGTAGTGGTAACGCGAGATGCCTCCCACTCTTTGGGTAGTAAATATGTCATTCGTAAAAAAAATTTTCATAGGGTCTAGCTGACGTGGCATCGACTTTTTTAGTTCCGATTTTCTTTCCAATCTCCACGCGTTCGCCGGCGAATAAGAATGTCGAAGGGAAGTAAACTTTCACGACGAAGCGGGATTACTGTCGGCCTTACAGGCTTTTATTCGATTGAATGCACGAACAAGACCGCGCCGTGCGCTCTTGTAAAATCTTCTCCGACGCGGCGACATTATCAAATAGCGGAGAATGTCAGCTAGTCGTGTGGTAAGCGATTTGTTTTTTAGAAGTGGATTCTCGTTCTCGTGGAGAATCTTAATAAAGACATGGCTGAAGGCGTTTCCCTCGGTCAGTCCTAGTAAGTAGGTTTCCGAAAACCGTGTGGACGGGATCAAATGTGTCAGAACCAGCTTGGAAAATAGTCCGATTCCTAGCTGCTTTTGGAAGGCGGTATAGGCCAAATCCACATCGCCGCATCCGTTCAAGTTCGAGCCACTACGGTCAAGTTGTTGGCGAAACGAATCTCCATGGACACCTTTTGCATACTGTTGTGCGACAGATCTCCTTACACACAATCCAGCCCCGAAAGGCATTGCCGCGGATATTCCGGGAATATTGGTCCATCGGTCGTCCTGGAACTGCCTTAATGCGAGCAAACCTAAATAAGGCGCAATCCACGCAGGCGGCTCGATTTCAAACTCCGGTATCGCCTGGCCGCCCCAAGCACCAATATGAGGATGAGATTCGGCAATCTGCAAAGCTGTTTCAAGATAATCCTCTTTCAACAAATTATCGTCATCTACAAATATTATTAGCGGATTGCTTGACTCTGATATTCCTCGCAACCGTGCATGTGTGAGACCTGCCGTTGGTTCATGAACGATTCGGGCAAATGGATGCCATCCCAGTGATATAGCTGTGTTCCATTCGTGCTTGTCGCCATTGTCGATCAAAATCAACTCCCACTCTTGCGTATTTAGGGTCTGTCGCGATAGCGCCTCCAGAGTGCGTTGGAGATAGTTCAGTCGAGGATTGAAAGTGCAAATGATTACTGATATTCCTGAAGATTTCCGGTCGATTGAGTTTTCCTTCATCACGCGATGCTTCATTTTAACAGGCCTGCCCTAGTGGCTTCCGAAAGAGTCTGAAGACGTTCAAAACGTTTGGTTTCTAGGCGAATTTGATTGTCGGTGGACCAGCGATCGGGACAAATAATGTTCTTTTTAGAATAAGGATTAAGCCAAGATGCCCACCAAGAAAAAGTGCTATTGGACATGACGTGATGACGACAGCGTCGCAATAACGCGAAGTCCAGTCTTGGGTCGTCGAGAGGGGTCTGAGTTTCTATGATGGTAAAGTCACGAGCGGGGAAGTGCTGTTTGCACCAAACTGGATCATCGGAAAAAAGGAAAAAGCGGAACTTTTCCGATGTCCGGCGAAAAATATCGATCGCCTGATTGTAATAAGAAAGATTGCAAACAAGAAGATGGGAAAAAAACGCGTCCAGGTAGTCGCCTCGGCGAATATGCACGCCCACAGATTCAGAAGTTAAGATGTCTTCATAGTAAGGTGTGGACGAAGCGTCTATGCCCATATCGTCTGAGAACAATGCGCGAATGTCTCGCTCATGGGGCTTAAAATAACGTTCATTTTGGTAAAAACCCTGCAGCACTGTTTTGGGTCCTAGTGATTCAAATGATAGATCGTATTCGTGATCCCGACGAAAGACGGTATAGCCAAGCCCAGCTTCAGGGAAAGTGCGGCTAAAGCGTCGGCGAAGACCCGGATGGCGCAACGGCGCAACTTTCATCGTGCGGCCGATATGCATAGCAGCGGCCAGAGCGCCCGACTTGAACGGCAGGAGAGTTGCGAGGGAAAAGTCGAGTTTCAGTGGATTGCCATTTTTTAAGCAAAGGGCGTAGCCGGCAGCGATTTGAAACAGGTGGTTGCCTAAGCGACCATCCAATTCGACACGGGTTGCGTGTTTGCTTTTCAATAAGTTGGGCTGCTTTTTACAGCTGCGAGCCTTAGCTGATCTTAAAGTTTTCAATGGTTGTTAGCGTCCGCCAAGCAGTGAAACGGCAGAATAGGCGCGAGCAAACCGGGCCGAGCTTCGCGCCAGAGTGGCGAATCACTTAGACCGCCACGGATGCTGACATTTACCGCTGGCGCTTTGACTCCTGGCTCTGCAAGCCAGGAGCGGAAATGCAGGCTTGAGATGAGTTCGATCCGGTAGTCACCCTCATTAAGAGTGCGTGGGGGCAACCAGGCCAGTAGTCTGTTGTTACCCCTTGAAATCTGAGGCCAATCTTTCTCGGCAGTATCAGTGTGATAGCTCCAAAATAGAAGCACTCCGGATGATGTAGAAACCGCAAAGCCGACCGTTAAAGCTGCGTCCATTTCATCAGCTGTGCCTTCAACTAAAACTCCAATCTGTTCATCGGACCTGATGGCTCGGGAGATAGGAGCTAGATTAGCATCGACTACCGCTAGCAGCGTTGGAGAGAAGTAGGGGTTTTGATGTGTCGACTTTTTGCTAGGCTCCGGCATCCAGACTGTCGCTGTAGCGTCGTTTCTCAGATATGTTGAGATAATATCGGCAGGGGTTCCAGCGGCTTGGAGAGTGCCGTTACGGAGCAAAAGACATTCCGTACAGAGTTCTTCTACAGCATTCATTTGGTGGCTTACAAAGAGCACGGTCCGGCCTTCATTGGCTGCGACGTCATGCATCTTTCCCAGGCACTTTTTTTGAAACTCTGCGTCGCCAACAGCGAGAACCTCGTCTACCACCAGGATTTCTGGTTCAATATGGGCGGCGACGGCAAACGCCAAGCGGACATACATGCCGCTGCTGTAGCGTTTAACCGGGGTATCCAGGAATTTTTCTACCTCGGCGAATGCGACGATCTCGTCGAACTTTCTCTGCATCTCCGACCGGCTCATGCCGAGGATTGCGCCATTGAGGAAGATGTTTTCCCGTCCGGTCAATTCCGGATGGAAGCCGGTGCCGACTTCCAGAAGACTGGCGACACGGCCTTTCAGGTGAACGCGGCCATTGGTGGGCTCTGTAATGCGGCTGAGAATTTTAAGCAGGGTCGATTTTCCGGCGCCGTTGCGGCCGATAATGCCAACCACTTCACCCCGTTTTACCTCGAAGGAAACATCTTTTAACGCCCAGAATTCTTCCAATTGCGGATTGTGGGTTGCAGACTGCGAATTGGATTTTGGGCGGAGGAAGGTTTTGGCGCCGTGAACGAGAGTTTCCGCGAACGTTTTGTAGCGGTGAAAACCGCCGTTGTTGACTCCCTTCGATGCGCCGAGCTGGTAACGTTTTGCGAGGTTTTCGACCTGGATGATGGTGTCGCTCATGAATTGGATTGTGGAGTAACGCGTGAGAGGGCAGTCGACACATACTCGTGCAACTCCGCAGCGAGATTCAGCGCTTCTATCGCCTCCGCCAAAGAGGGTTCAAATTCGTCGCCAGGGTAGCGAAACTCCGTTGCCAGTGGTGTCAATTTGCCTGCGTGATGGCGAAATTGGTCAAAATACGGGTCGGAAGGCAGGCAAAGATCGAGCAGCGTGTCGATATTATGCGTTTTTGGGAAAATGGCTCCCTGCACGGTCAGCCATGCTTTGATGGCTTTTTCTGCGGTCTGTTGGCAATGATAGACGCCGGTATCCAAATGTTTTGGATCGCCTTCGATGAGGATGCGGGCTGTTGCAAGATCGGAATTCGCTTTTGCCAGCCACACCTTGGCTGCTTCGATCCATTCAGGAGGCATGGGACAAGAGGATTCCTTCTCGAACAACGGTGCTCGACAGCGAAGACGGTACTTTGAGTTCTTTTTCCCATTCCTGCCGTGTGAGCACAATGACGTCTTTGGGAAACTTTACGTCGGAGAGCAAACCATGAGCGGCAACAGCCCGTCGATAGCGCGATTCCTTGGAATCTGCCACGACGGCAACGACATCGATATCGCTATCCGGGGTTGCATTGCCGCGAGCTTGGGAGCCAAAAAGCCACACTTCTTCCGCGGCCATTTCTTGTCGGAGCCGTTCAGCAATGGTTTGGGCGGCCTCTCTTGGAGTCATATCAGTGGTTTCAGGTTGCTGCTTTAGTGTCAAAAAGTAAATCGAGCAGCCATCGCTTCGCTCGGTTTAGGTTTTTTAAATGACGTCTGCGAACGTCCTTTCCATTTTGCGGAAATACCAAATGCCACTGATGAGGAGAAGGGTCATGGTGATAACGCCGAGGCAGAGGCCGGGAAGATAGAAGGGGGTTTGACCACCGGAAATGGCCCAGCGAAAGCCGTCAATGACGGTAACCATCGGGTTAAGCGCGTAGAGAAGTTTCAGGTTTTCCGGAACGATGGAGCTGCTGAAACCGACGGGCGAAATGTACAGGCCAAACTGCACAATGAAAGGAACGACATAACGGAAATCGCGGTATTCGACGTTGAGCGCTGCAAGCCAGAGACCGGCCCCGGTCGAAGCTACCAAGGCGAGCAAAGTGAAGAGTGGTAGTACCAGCAGATGCCAGCCGGGCCAGACCTGATACCAGACCATGAAAATTCCAAGCAGTCCCATTGAAATGGCGAAGTCCACGAAAGAAACGATGACGGCGCTCGCAGGAACGATGAGTCGCGGGAAATAGACTTTGGAAATGAGATTTGAATTGACGATGAGTGAGTTACTGCCCTCGGACAAGGACGTGGCGAAGAGTTGCCACGGCAGCATTCCGGCCATTACGAGCACTGGATAGGGGATGCCTTCGCTTGGGAGTTTGGCGACTTTCGCAAAGACAAAAACGAAAACGAAAGTGGTGAGCAATGGGCGTAGCACGGCCCATAGAATGCCGATCACCGTTTGTTTGTAACGGACGAGCACGTCGCGCCAGGCAAGGAAATAAAACAGTTCGCGGTAGCGCCAGAGATCGAACCAGTAATGTCGGCTGGCTCGACCCGCTTCAAGGATGAGATTGAACCCGGTCGGGGCGTTGGGTGGACCAGATGCCGGTGAACTAGTTAAACTGTCGTCAAGGGATGTGCTCACGCGATGGGCAGGAAGTTTTCAGTTATCCGTTATTGGTCGTAGGTCATATTCTCGTGACTAATGCCACTAACCCATCCGGTGTGGGCTTGGAGCAAAGATCATACTTCCAGGATCTCCTGGGCTAGGGGGAGGAGGGTGGAAGCGCGGTCGTGCCATTTGGTGATGCGTTCGAGGCGAAGTTCGGCGGAGGCGCGTCCGGATTCGGATAGGCGGGGAAGGAGATCGTTGAGGTCGCGGAGCCTGTTTGCGGAACCGGTGAGCCGGGGGACGAGCCGGTTGCGGAGGAAACCGGAGAGGAGGGGTTTTAGTTCCAGGCGCGCCGTGTACACATGGCTGCGCCCGTTATTTTCCCGGCAACGGGTGATGGCGTCCAGTTCCTCCAATTGCCGGAGCCCCTGGCTGGCGGAGCCTTTGCTGATGCCGAGCCGTTGAACGACGTCTTCCATGGAAAGCGGTTGCTCGGCGGCGAAGAGGAGGCCGTAAATGGCACCGAGAGATGGCGGATTGCCGAAAAGATCCGCGAGGTCGCTAAAAATGGCGACGAACTCGCGTTCGAGCGTTGTTTGAGCTTCGAGTTGTTCGGACACGCAGGGGTTTTTAGCGTATCCCGTCGAAAGTTCAATTCAAAATGAACTGAAATTAAGTGCGTCGTGCTTGGCCAAAGGGCGCCATGCGTCGGAAAGCAAAACCGAAAACTAGAGCAGCGTCTCGAGCACTTTGCGCAAAATGGCAAGGCCTTCGCGGGCTTCGGTTTCGGTCGTGTTCAGCGGAGCGAGCCACCGGACAACCGTCGGGCCAGCGGGCACTACGAGGAGCCCTGCGTCGATGCAAAGCTGACCGAACCATACGGACGGCAGTTTTCCGCTGGCTTTGAAATCTTCTCGCGATTCGATCGTTGCGAGGTTGAGTTCGAAACCAATGAGAAAACCGAAGGCGCGGACCGTTGTGAGGGACGGGACTTTCCACGAAAGCGCTTCTTCGGCGATCAAGTTCCCCAGTTTTTTAGCATTGGCAGCGAGGCTGTCCCGCAGGATGACATTCAGGGTCGCGATGGCTGTGGCACAGGCAAGGGGAGAACCGCCGTACGTGCTGCCATGGCTGCCGGCGCCGAGGATGTTGCAAAGGCGGTTGGTGGAAGATTCGTCGGCGTCAATGGAGCGGTCGCGGACCCAGAACGCACCGAGGGCATATCCGCTGCCGATGGATTTTGCCCAGCTAATGCCATCGGGCATGATTTCGTTTCCGGGAATAATGCGCCGCCAGCCTGCGAGATCGCCGGCCCGGCCAAGGCCGCACTGGATTTCGTCGAGAAGAAGGAGCAGATCGTGCTTGTCGCGAAGCCGGGCAGCCGCGCGGAGCAATTCGGGCGTCACGGGGTTGATGCCGCTTTCGCCCTGCACCGGTTCAAGCAGGATGGCGATGGTGTTGGGCGTGATGGCCGCCTCGAGAGCGGCGACGTCATTGAACGGCACATACTTAAAGCCGGGGACCAGCGGGCCGAAGCCGCCATGGATTTTGTCCTGGGCGGTTGCGGTCATGGTTGCAAAGGTGCGCCCGTGAAAGCTGCCGGTGAACGTGATGATTTCGTAACGTGGCGTGCCGTCTGCTTGCGGTTTGGTCACGCCATACCGGCGTGCCAGCTTGATGAGCCCTTCGTTCGCCTCTGCGCCGCTGTTGCCGAAGAACACTTTGCCGGGAATACCCAGGACGTCTTCCACCAGCATCTTCGCGAGCACGCCCTGGCCAGGGATCTGATACCAGTTCGATACGTGGATCAGTTTTGCCGCTTGTTCCTGGATCGCAGTGACGACTTCCGGATGGCAGTGCCCGAGTGGGCACACGGCTACGCCTCCAGCGAAATCGAGATATTTTTTCCCGTCGCGATCCCACACGTATGAGCCGCTTCCGCGTTCCGGGTAGAACTCGTAACGCCGGTAATTGGGAAGGGTGTATTTCTCCAAAAGGGAATCGCTCATAAGTAACAAGTGGGCGAAGATCATTGCTCCGCACGTCCCCGCGGGCAAACGGTTTTCTTGCTCTTTCCGGCAGGTGCACTTTAAAACCCAGCCGCATGATCACGGAAATGACCCAGCGCCTCATCCAATGGTGTGAGGTGAACTCCGGATCGGACCATCTGGAGGGGTTGGACCGAATGCTGGGGATTCTCGAAGAAGCATTTGATGAGTTGCCGGGTGAGGCGGAACGTTTGGATCTGCCGCCCATGCGTGAGTTTCTTGCAGACGGCACCACAGCGTTGTTTCCCGTTGGCAAAGCTTACCGCCGGCGCTGCCGCCCGGAGGCGCCACTGCAGGTGCTCCTATGCGGTCACATGGACACGGTTTTCGGACGAGATCATCCCTTCCAAAAGGCTGCCTTGGATGCGGAAAATGGCATCCTCAACGCGCCGGGTGCTGTCGATATGAAAGGCGGTCTGCTCGTGATGTTTTACGCGCTCCGGGCATTCGAACGGTCGCTTCATCCCAATATCGGCTGGGAAATTCTTATCGTTCCCGACGAAGAGATAGGCAGTCTTTCGAGCGGTTCGCTTCTCATTGAAGCCGCAAAACGCAATCACGTGGGACTGGTTTTCGAGCCGAGTCTTCCCGATGGCTCGCTAGTACGCTCGCGCCAGGGCCTCGGCACTTTCAACGCGGTCGTGCACGGACGCGCAGCTCACGCGGGACGGGATTTCCTGGAGGGCCGCAGCGCCATTGTTGCGCTTTCCGAGTTCATACAGCGCATCCACGCTCTCAATGACGAGATTCCGGACGCGGTTTTTAACGCTGGCCGGATACAGGGTGGCGGCGCAGTCAATATTGTTCCGGACCGTGCCGCAGCTCAGTTCAACGTCCGCGTTAGCAGTTTAACGACCATCCCCGAAGTGACTGCTCGTCTCGAGTCTGTGATTGCCGAAATGAACAGTCGTGAAGGGATTTCCGTGGATTGGGAAGGGGGTTTTACACGGCCACCCAAAATTGCCGGTCCGGCGGAGGCCATCCTATTTGATCAAATCCGGGCGCTTGCGGCCGAGAACGGTGAGGTTTTGCAATGGAAGAACACCGGCGGCGCATCCGATGGCAACAATCTAGCGGCAGCCGGTTTGCCGAATATCGACACGCTCGGTCCGTGTGGCGGCAACCTCCACAACGATCGCGAATTCGTTGAACTGGCCAGTCTGCCACGCCGAATCCGGCTTGTAGAACGTCTATTGCTCGAATGGTCCGCGAATGGCCTGCCTCCTGGGGTCATGCGCGAGATGCGGAAGGTGGACAAGGGCAGACGCAAGTCCTTTTGGTGATCGACCGCGCAGGTGCGATCGCTCCTTGGTACCCATGGCGAAATCAGGTGAACAATTCCAAAATCCGCCGGCTCATTCTGGTGGCATCAAGCTTTCGAGAGGAGATTTGAAATCTGCTGTTTGAGCGGGTCGACGATTTCTTCCACAGCATCCAGGTCTATCAATTCGATGAATGCCGATACACCGGAGAGCGCAGTGGCCGTGGCAACAAGGTCGTCGGCCGGGCGAAAACTGGGGAGGCGCGACGTCAGGACGACGAGGGGAAGGTTGGGAAGGTTGGGGCTGGTCTCGAAGGAAATCCGGTAGCCGAGATCGGCGAATAGTGCCTGCAGGCCTGTGTTGCGTGCGATGAGCTGTTTGATCACCAATGCGTTGATGATGAATTGACGGATGTATGCCGGACGCCGGTTTTCTTTTTGGGCAAGCGCTTGAGGCATCTGCGCGATGGTATAGGGCGCGGTATAAGTTAGAATCCAGCGAGCCGGAGAGGCTATAGTGATGGTGCGCGGCCCGAGACTAAGCGGACGTTCCCAGCGGTAAATCTCGAGGCGCGTGCCGATTTCGGTAAGCCACTCGGTCTCGAACTCCCGTGGGACGCTGTAGGGCGCGCCGGTAAAGGGTTGGTAGCTGGCCTGGAGTTCCGCAAGGGCCTTATCTGCGCCGGCGACTTCGCCCTTGAATCCGACGTATTTTCCGAGGAGCCGTTCCGGAAGCAGGATTTGACCAAGAGTGGCGAGGTAGCCCAGAAGTTGTTGTTGGAGAAACTGGGAAATCGTTTCGGTATTGACTCGGGCCACCGCCAAATCCTGGAGCGTCAGTTCCCTGCCTCGGATGCCACCTGCCTCGCCTGATTCACTCATCGATGTTGTCTTGTTGGGGTTCGGAACGGAAGTCCATGGGGGCAAGCCATTTACCCCTCGCCGCAGGACTCATGCTCACAGTAACAATTCGCGGAGCGATGTAAATCAGTAAATCGCCGCATTCCGGTCTCCGCGAATGCCGCTTCTCATGATTCCTCTCCACGTTGTTCCAACCGACTTTAGGAAACTTTGCTTATTGGTTTTTCGTCGTTGCCCGACTTTTGGCTGTCCCCAATTAGCCGGCACGCTGTGACCCATCGGAAAGCTAACGTAAACGTTTGACCCCGCTGACGTTAGACCTCTAGATTGGAAGGACTTTTTATGGCTGCTCGAATCGGGAAATGCACCAACTACTCCGGCTGCAAACTGGCGTATCGGAATGAAAAAATCTCCGTGGTAACCAAAGATTTCCGGTGCCCGGAATGCGGTTCACCCCTGGAATCGATCGATGCTCCCAAAAGCTCCTCGTTGATCTGGGTGGTTGCTGGAGGCGTTTTTATTTTTCTGTTGCTCGCGATTTTTGCCGTTGTTTGGACATTGTTCCGGCCAAAACCGAAGCCGCGCTTACCTTCACCCTCGCCGACGCCGATTGTCACTCCAACGGCTGTGCCCAGCCCAACCGTCTGGACGCCGACGCCGACACCTACGCTGCCTTTAACCCCGACCCCGGAACCCGCGACGCCCACGCCTCCACCACCGGATATGTCCGCCGTTCAAAAGGAAGTGCTCCAACGCGTAGATATCATCCCGGACCTTTCCGACGAAGACAAGGACCGGCTCTATGTTGCCGTCAAGCAGGCCAAGGATATGAAACGTCTGTTTAACGTCACGTTTGAAACGTCGCGTGATGCGGTCGGACCTCGGGAGGTTGGGTTGATGAAGGTCAGTCTTGCCCAGCCGGAGGTCATCGATTTTCTCAAGAACCCGACGCTTGTTATCGTGGTGTTGGGTTTTGCCGACAAGGTGGGCGATGTGAAAAAGAATCTCGCCCTCTCACAGACGCGGGCCAAGGCGGTGGAGGTTGCCCTCGTGACAGAATGCGGCGTTAAGAACATCATTCATTCCGTCCCGATGGGCGGTTCAGATTTACTGAGCACAGACGATCTTGCGAAGAACCGCGTAGTCGAAGTTTGGGCGGTTATTCCCTGAACGAGATGGGGATCTAACGCAGTTTGTTTCCATCATGCCGGATGCGCTGCAACCGCCTGTTTTGCCGGAGAGCCCGGTGAATGAATCGCCGTATTTTGTTGTCGAGGCGGGACTTCCAACGCAGGTCTTCGTCGTGGGCGATGGTGTTTCCGTGCTCGGGAGAGCCTCTGATTCGACGATTCGAATCAGCCATCCCTCGGTTTCGCGCCAGCACTGCCAATTGATACGAGAAGGGCCGTTGTGCCGGGTAAAGGACCTCGCGAGCCGCCTCGGGACGAAGATCAATGGCGCCGCGTTCGTCGATACGGGCGAGCTGAAACCGGGCGACCTTCTGCAACTTGGACCGGTCCAGTTACGATATAACTTCGGCGTTTTGCCGGACCTGCCGAGAGCGCAGGGGCGCATCCCGGCGAATGCGGAAAATATAGAAGCCCCGGGCCTGGCAAGGTCCGAGCCTGCGACAATACTGCCGCCGCATCCGCCGATGGTCATCCAGGGGAAACCAGCCTCGGAGATTGATCTTTCCCGGAGCCCTTTGACGATAGGCCGCGATCTGCGTTGCGATGTCGTCCTGAATAATCCGGAGGTTTCGCGGCAGCAGGCACGGATTGAGCTCGACCCGGAAGGGTTTCGGATACGCGACATTAGCTCACGAGGAGGCTGTCGGATTAACGGCCGACATTTCGACCAGCATGTGCTGGTCTACGGAGATCAGCTGGACATTGGACCGCTGCATTTCCGATTTGACGGCCGGATTTTGCAATTGTTGCAGGCAAGCGCGGGTGGTTGGGTCAGTGCAATCGGACTCTCGAAGCAGGCCGGCGGTCGAACCATTTTGGAGGAAGTCTCGCTCACCATTGAGCCCGGCCAGTTTTGCGGAATCCTGGGCCCGAGCGGCGCTGGAAAATCGACTTTACTTGGCGCGCTGACGGGCCTGAGACCGCCGGATCGCGGCAAGGTTCTTATGAATGGCGTGAATCTTTACGCCTATTTCGAACGGCTGAGCAGCGGGTTCGGCTGGGTGCCGCAACAAGATATCGTTCATCGAGAGCTCACTGTCAGCGAAGCGCTTACGTTTGCGGCAAAATTGCGTCTCCCTCGCGATACACCTCATTCCGAGATCGTGAAATTGATCGAACGCACCGCCTGGGAACTTGGCCTCGATCAGCGGCTGGACGTCCAGGTCGGACGCCTTTCCGGGGGGCAGATCAAGCGTGTCAGTGTCGGCGTCGAGCTGCTGCACCGGCCGCGAATTTTATTTTTGGACGAACCGACTTCCGGTCTCGATCCAGCGGCGGAGTTTAAATTGATGGAGCTTTTGCGGCATCTCGCCGACACCGGTTGCACCGTCATTTGCACGACGCACGTGATGGAAAACGTCTTTCTCATGGACCAGGTGCTCGTTCTTTCGCAAGGCTCGCTCGTTTTCGCCGGAAACGCCGAGGAGACTCGCGAATTTTTCGGTGTGCGGCGCATGACGGCGCTTTACGACAGGCTGGAAGAACTCCCGGCACGCGAGTGGCGTGCGCGCTTCGAGGCCGGCAAAAAACCGGGCCCTCCGCCGGTCGAGGTCGACGCGCCGGCACCCGCAGCCCCTTCGGGAAAACGGGCATTGCAATTCCCCTTATTGATCCAGCGCCAGTGGACGATTCTTCGGGGGGACTGGCGAAACTTCGCGATTCTTTTTGGCCAACCGCTGCTCATCGGCCTGCTGCTGGCGTGGGCTGCGGAAGGCTCATCCCTTAAGTTATTCTTCGCGTATATTGCTACGCTTTGGCTAGGGTGCACGAACGGCGCACAGGAGATCGTTTCCGAGATCCCGATTTACAGGCGGGAACGCATTGTCGGGCTCAAGCGCAGCGCCTATCTGCTCAGCAAAATTGCCTTTATCGGAACACTTACGGTCGTCCAGGGCACAGTTTTATTTCTCATCGCCCGGTTTACGGCCGGCGGTATCGAAGGCGCGGCTCTCTGGCAAATTGCGGCCCTTACTGCCATTGCGCTCGTCGGTTCGGCAATGGGATTGGCAATTTCTGCAATGGCGAGGTCGCCGATGCAAGCGGTTCTGCTTGTGCCGCTTGTGATTATTCCGCAAATTTTGCTTTCCGGATTTACGGTTCCCGCGAAGGAGATGGGCTCCAGCGTTTTGGCTGTAAGCCGGGTTATTCCCAGCTTCAATGCACAAACACTGATGGATGTCAGCGTTCTCTGGAATCGGGAACTCAATCGCGAAACTCTCAGTGAAAGCCCCATTCCCGTCAGTAACTTGAAACAACTAACCAAAATCGAAACTGGCGAAGTGTTTCGTCGCTGGGAGCCCGGAGCCATTGCGCTGGTTGTGGAACTAGGCTGGCTCATCGCCGCAAATGCAGTAAGCTGGTTTGCCCTTCGAAAAAAAGAGCGCAACTAGTTTCCGATTTTGGATTCTCGATTTTGGATTCGCATTGAGTCAGCGGGTATCTGTTACGAATGACGTTCTGAGTCGAGAATCGAGAATCGGAAAATCCAAAATTTCAAAACGCCGTGCCAGAGGGGGTCACCGAACAATTCAAACACTATCAAGTCTTGCGCAGAGACGACAATTCCCTATGGGAACTCGGTCGCGGCGCAATGGGGGTGACCTATAAAGCGCTCGATACCCAGCTGCATTGCCCTGTCGCGCTCAAGGTCATCAACGCCCGGTTCCTCAACGATGATGTCGCCCGGCAGCGGTTTCTCCGTGAAGCCCGAGCCGCGGCACAACTCCGGCATCCGAATGTCGCCTCCATTTTCCACCTCGGTGCTGACGACGAATTGTATTTCTACGCCATGGAATTCATCGACGGTGAGACCGTCGAGGCGCTGACCAAACGAGCCGGCCCATTCCCGGTGAAAACCGCGCTGGATATCACAGATCAAGTCGCGCGTGCATTGGGTGCTGCTGCGCGCCACGGGCTTATACACCGCGATATCAAGCCAGCAAATTTGATGCTCCTGCGCGACGACGGGGATTTGTTGGTCAAAGTGATTGATTTCGGTCTCGCCAAAGCCATCAACAAAGGCACCGACAGCTCGGCGACCCTTACTCTTGGCGAATTTGTCGGCACGCCCTATTTCGCCAGTCCTGAGCAACTGGAGGAAAAGGAACTCGATATCCGCTCGGACATTTATTCGCTCGGTATTACCCTCTGGTTCATGCTCAAAGGCCGCGGGCCCTTTGAGGGCTCGGTCGCCACGGTGGCCAGCTCGCATCTTTTTAAAACGCCGCCGTTTGAGACCCTCACAGGCATTCCCAAGGATGTTGTAGCGCTTCTGGAGAAAATGCTGCAAAAGGATCGTGCTTTGCGCCAGCAGACCCCCGCGGAACTCCGACGCGAGATCGCCCGTTGTCTAGGACGTGATTCCGGAGATGCCGGTATGATATCCGTCGGCTCGCCCGATGCGTCGCTCAAGGGACCGAGCGATTTGCCAATACCTTCTGATGTGACGCTGGTTGATTCGCGGGCAGTAAGGTCTGCTGTTTCCGTCGCTGAAGGTTCCAAGGTGACGCCTGACCGCTTCAAGATTCTCCAGCGTATTGATTCCGACGGGACGGGAAATCTCTATGATGCAGAGGATTGCATGACCGGCGAGATCGTCCGCCTGCGATCACTGCCCGACGCGCAGCCGAGCGAAGAAGTCACGCAGCTTGCCGCAATTGTTGAAAAGCTGGCGGCCAATCCGCATGCCAACCTTATACGGCCAATTGCGGTTTCGACTGCAATACACGAGCGCTTTTTGGTCTTTGAAAAGTTCGACGGCATTCGTGTCGTCGACGTCTTGCGAAAGCGCCGTGAATTAGGACTTAGTGAGACTTTGCTTATCCTTGGCCAGGCGGCGAGCGCGATCGATCACGCCATAAGCCTCGATCTCGGTGGGCTGCAGCTTAGTATCGAGGCCCTGCAGATTTCTTTTGAAAGGCCCGAAGGTCGGGAGCGTCTTCAGACTTTGCTGGGAGAAAGAATCGACTCCTGGCCGCCGTTTCGGGTGAAAATCGATCCGTTTGGGTCGCTGATCGACGCCGGTGCCATGGCTACCATCGGGGGCACGCTTTTTAATGGGCGGAATTTCCTGACCGAAAGTGGGGGGGCGCCAGGATCTTTGCGGCGCGAATACATTGGTAAGCTTGCCCGTGTCGCCTACGAACTAGTTGGGGGAATCCGGCCACAGGCCACCGGTGGTGTCCGGCGCTACGTGCCGGAGGCGAGTCTTTCCGAAGCCGGAAACGCCATTCTGAAACGGGCCCTGATCGATCAGGACTCTGAACCATTCTCCAGCGCGACGGAATTCGTCACAGCACTGCGCCAGACCCTGGAAACCGGTGAACCGGCTTTGTCGTCGCGCCTTGCCCAGGTCAGCGGGCAGCCGGCACGCCGCACGACCGTTCCTCCGAAAACTCAGGAAAATTCGGTGGCTGCCGAGCAATCGGTTGCTAATTTCCAACCGCCGCCGCTTCCAAACGGAAGAACGTCGCTTGTTTCAACTCCTGCAGGTGGGGTTAGACGAGAAGGGCCGCCAAAACCGCCACGAAAAGGACTGTCGCCTGTTGCGATCATCGTCACGTTACTGATTTTGCTGCTGTTCGTGGCTGGCGGAGGAGTTGGCGCGTACAAGGTTTATCAGATTGTCCGGGACAAAGCATTTGCGCGTGAAGCAACGCCGACGCCGACGGCAAGTCCCGCCGAGACGCCGGTCCCTTCACCGACCGTAATGGCGACGCCTGAACCGACTCCCGCGGACGTCGTAACGCCAACCCCCTTCGAGACGCCGGCTCCCACGCCTTCTGAGGAAGACAGGTACACGACCAGGCTGGAAGAGATCAAGCAAACCATCACAGCTCGAGATTATCGGAACGCCCTCGCAGGGCTCCTTGCGATGATCAACGAGTTTCCCAGTAGACACAGCGCAACAATTTCCAGGCTGGATAGCGTCATTTCCGGCTCTCTTTCCAGCGCTATCAATACAGATTTCGGCGAATTCGAGAATTTACTGATTGAAGCTGGGGATGTGGGATCGACAGCTGCGATGGTTAGCCTCGGCAATCATTATCGGAGAAGCAATCCTGGATCCGCGATGAAGTGGTATGAAAAGGCCGCAGATCTCGGCGTGCCACACGCAATGGTTGAGCTGGGTCAGATTTATGCCAGCGACAAGGGGCCGCAATACAATCCGGTTTTGGCATTTGATTGGTTCAGCAAGGCTGCAGCGAAGGGCGACATCGGTGCGAAATATCTGGTTGCCGAGTGCTTTTTCTACGGCAAAGGAGTTGCTCGAAATCCGGACCAAGCCGTGCAACTGCTCTCGGAAGCCGCCGCTTTTAATCATCCCAACGCAGTTGATCTACTCGGCAACTGCTATCTCAAGGGTATCGGCGTGCCCCAGAACTTTGACAAGGCCTTTGAGCTTTTCCAAAAAGGCTCGCAGTTGGGAAACGATTATTCGACGGGGAATCTCGGCGTTCTTTATATGAATGGCCAGGGCGTCTCAAAAGACGCGCGGAAAGCCGTGGCTCTTTTCAAAACTGGTGCGCAAAACGGAAACCAAGCCTGTATGAATTTTTACGCCATGGCTCTCGAAAGCGGAACCGGCGTCGAAGCGAACGCTGCTGAAGCGCGACGCTGGTACCTTGCCGCCGCGAAGCTCGGCAATAAAAACGCGATAGAATGGTGCCGCCGGCGCGGGATCAAACTGAATGGCGATTAGTGATGATGTTCCGAGCAGACGTCACGTTCATTATGGCGGCGACCATTCACCCTTCACAATTTTCAGTAAGCGCGCTTGCCCTAAATTGTTCTCCGACCTAGGTTTTCGCGATGAATGCGCGTTTTGTGAAATTGCAGTCTTGCGTGTTGGCGGTTGGTCTCGCGACGGCGGGCTGTGCAGAGATGACTCCTGGTGAAAACGCGGGAGTTTTTGGAGGATTGGCGGGCGTGGGAGCCGGTATTATTGCCAAGGCGTCGGGTGCAAGCACCAGTGACGCGATAGCAGTTGGCGCTGCCACGGGAGTGGCAGTTGGCGCAATCACTTACATCGTTGCCAAGCATCAGGCGACCGAGCGTCAGCGTGCCATCGCAGAAGCGCGAGCGGCCCGCGCTTATCGGGCGATGCCGCCACAGCGGAAAGCCGCGCTGAAAGAAAAAAAGGTCCGTTACATCGCCGTGGACACCGAGCGAAACGAGCAATCCAAAGGCAAGAAAAGCGTCATGGTGTGGGACACACAGAGCCAGGAAGTCGTCGGTAACAACGTCTACGACGTTGAGAAGGCTCCCTCGGTTGGGTCCACTGCCAAATTCGACGCTTACAACGCTCAATACGTGGGAACAGGAGCATAGCGGACATTCGTGGCTGAAGCGTATTCGGCACGACGTCCCATCAGAACTTCCACCTGCTGCCCAGTCTGATGCTCCCCGCCGAATAATCGCTGCCGAACTCGCCGTATACGCCGAGTTTCAGCTGAGACCCGGTTGTAGGGATCTTCCATCCTATCTCCGCTCCGACCGTAAAGTATTCCTGCACCGCTGCGTCATCGATAAAGCGCGTGTAAATGCCATAACCTTCCAGCAACCAGATGTCGCTCAATCGATAGGATGCTTTCAATCCGCCTTTAAAAATAGCCTGCGTCACGCCGGGGTCGAATGTGTAGTCGCCTCCTTCAACCGCAATGCTTTCCAGATAGCCGATATAGTTGCCCAGCGATAGAGTTAGCGAGGGCCACGAGTATGCAAGAGCACTGGTTAGTGAGGCGTGTCCAATAAGCCCGCCGGCGGCGTATTGTTCTGAACCGGTTGCGATAGCGCCGAAAGTGGGCGTTAGCATCCAAGTCCACGGATTCGGTTTTTCAGGGGATATGGTCGCCGCGACCGCTTTACCGCCGTCTTTGCTCGTATCGAGAGCGGGAGCAGGTGAGGGTTCCCCGACATTGGTTTTTGAGATTAGAACTGGGAGGCTGGCGCTTAACCCTGCAGTGTAAATATCAGCATCCTCGATGGTTATCCAGCCCAGTGGCGCGTTGAACACCAAGCCTACCTGTTCGCTTAGCTTGAACTTAAGTGCCAACGGAAGCACATAGGATTCGCCTTCGAAATCGCCTGCAGAAAACTTTGCAGCTTCGACGGTAGCGGAGACGCCGCCATGAATTCCACGGTCGTCGGTGGAGCCGGATACGGAGCCGAACTCGTCAAAAGTTACGGCTGCTGCGCGCGCTGTTGCGGACTGGGGATTCCCGTCGGTTGGCAGCACGAGCGAGCGACCACGCAATGCGTCCAGGAATTTCTTGTATTCCTCCTCACCATCTTTTTTCAAAAAATCAGTAATTTCGTCCGTGGTTTCGCTCCGCGTGTTTCCACGAAAGACTTTGTCGAATCCGGTCAACGGAATGCGTAGCCGTGTTTCGGTGCCTTCGGAGTTCGACGTGAAAATAAATGCGTTATCCACCCCCGCATAGTCGAGGGAAGCTGTATAGGAGCGGCCTTCAAGCGCGTCAAACCGTCCATTTGCGTCGAGCAAATCATCTACAAGGTCGAGCACGTCGGATGAACCTTCGTTCAACCGAAGACGCGACAATTCGTCAGTCGTTATTGCCTCCGCTGTGAATAAATCGCTGGCTGCTGCCTGCCGCACAGGAATCGACATTAAGATTGCAGCGCAAGCGGTAATTCGGGCCAATCTCGGGTAAGTCTCCTTCATCATTGCCTCCACTCTCCTATCCTCAGAAATTTAACTGTTGAACGGCCCGAGTCGTAACGGTTGGAAGGCCATGGGCGCAAGCAAGAAATTGGAAATGTTTATGAAATCCCAATCACCGACATTGTCGGAACGCGGACCGCAGGATTTACTTGCCAACCTGCTTTATGGTATAAGAATGGAAGCAGTATATCCCCATGTCTCTTCCTAATCTTCGCGCTGTTTGCGCCCTCGTTGTTCTGGTCTCTGCCGCTTTCCCAGGCAGACATGCCTCTGGAGCAGAACCCCAAAAACCGGCGGTTCGTACCGTCGAAATCCGTCCCGGAAATATTTTCTTCGAAGATGAACCGGTCAAAATTTCCATTAAGGAAACGGGCACCGCTGTTGATTGGCGGGTGACGGATTTTTGGGGAATCGAAGTCGGCAAAGGTTCGGCTCCGCTAAATGCCGGCGTGACCGACTTAACGCTGCCCGACTTGCCCTTGGGCTGGTTCGATGTGTCTTTGACCGTTCATCGCGACGAAAAGACGACTTTAACAGGCAGCACGCGGATAACACGCTTTACCCGGTTTGATTTGAGCGCTGTAAAGGAATCGCCTTTTGGGGTGATGACGCATTTTGCAGCCGCCTGGTCGCCCGATTTGATCCCGGTGCTGGCTGCGGCGGGTATCAAGAATGTGCGTGACGAAGTTTTTTGGGCAGGTGTCGAGAAGGAACGTGGGAAATTCGTATTCCCGACACAGTTCGACACTTACATGCGGATACTTTCTGAGCACCACCAAACAGTGCTCACGCCGCTTTCGTTCGGGAATCGTCTTTATGATGACGCAGCCGACGCGCCGAGCTATGGCATTGCGCCGCATACGCCTGAAGGCATCGCTGCATTTGGACGCTACGGCGAAGCAGTTTTGCAACACTACGGGAAACAAATTCCAGCCGTGGAAGTGTGGAACGAATTCAATGGCTCCTTCGGCAAGGGACCAGCTGACGGGCGGGCCGAAGCCTACGCGCGGATTCTGAATCCGACCTACGACACGATCAAGAAGCTGCGTCCCGATGTTACAGTATTGGGTTGTGCAACCATTGGCATTCCTACGGGGTGGATTGAGGAAGTTTTCAAAAACGGTGGTCTACAGCACATGGATGCCGTTTCCGTGCATCCGTATGGTTATCTGTTTACTCCGGAGATCCACATCGCGAAACTTGCGGCGCTCCGGGAAGTGATGCGCAAGTACAACAACGGCAAAGAGAAACCAATTTGGGCGACGGAGCAGGGGTATTTTACCAGTAAGCCGGGAGAACTCGGCAACCGCAATCCCATCACGGAGCAGGTGCAGGCAAAATACTTGGTGCGGGTGAATGCTATCTTCCTCGCAAACAATGTGGCGAAAACGTTCTGGTATCTTGCGCGTGACGATAAAGCGTTCGCAACAATGGGCCTGGTGGGACGTCCGGATGATCCTAACGGAAAGTACGCGCCAAAGCCCGCGTTTGCGGCGTATGGCGTGCTCACACGGATGCTTACCGGATCCAAATTTTCCGACCGTGACGACACTGCGCCGGATGTTTTTAGCTACCATTTTTCGGGAGGCGACGAGGATGTCCGCGTGCTCTGGGCCGTGAAGAACCCGCAGACTGTAGCGTTGAAGACGACGAAGCCGGTGCTGCTTACGGATTTGATGGGGGTTAGGAAGACACTTAAACCTAAGAAAGGCAGAGTTACTATTGAATTGACCGACGCGCCTGTGTACGCGACCGGAGCGATTTCCGGGGTCCAGGTTGTTTCGGCGCGACCCGACTGGACTGCGCCACGTCCGCCTGTTGAAACGCCAGATCAATGGGTAACGATCGATCCCATGCCGCGTTTCTCATCGAAAACGCAGTTGGAGGCGGTGATCCGCAATGCTTCGCCCGATCAGAAAGCGGTTGTGCGTTTCAAGAGTGGGTCCATTGGAGAGCAGCAGATAGCCAGAACCGAATGCGATGAGGAAGTGGCGCCTGCGTCAGAGGCCAGCATTATAATTCCGATTGAGGCCGTGAAGCCGTTTCACATCTATCCAGCGAAAGTGGAGGCGTCGATTCAGGACGGCACTCAACTCTCCGCTTCGGGTACGGTCAGCTACAATCCTGTCCCAAAACAAACGGTTACAGTGGACGGCGATCTTTCTGACTGGAAGAACGCTGACGGTATCAACCTTGCGGAAGGTAATTATGTAAAACTTATGCGTGAGCGCGCGGGGGATGCCGATCTGAGCGGGGATATCCGTTTCGCATGGGACGATGGATTTCTATACATTGCGGCCCGGATTACGGACGATGTGTTCTATCAACAGCATACCGGATATTCGACTTGGAAAGGCGACAACATCCAGTTCGGTTTTTCTGCCGACAAGCCATGGCGCGACGGCGATTGGGATACTCCCTGGCTGGAGATTCAGCTGGCTCTAACGCCCAATGGTCCGGAAGTTTTCTGCTCGCAGGGCCCCGGCGCGACCACGTATGCAAAGGGGGCGAAACTGGCCGTAAAACGCGAAGGAACGGTCACCATTTACGAATGCGCTTTACCATGGAAGGCGCTCGCGCCGATAACGCCGGCAAAAGGGAGTTTCAGTATGGGGCTATATGTTAATGACAGCGATGGAGGTACCGCAGGCAGGAAAGGATTCCTGCAATGGGCGGACATCAAACGCCTGGATAAAATGCAGCCGCTGATATTGGAAAAATAAAGGCAGGCACAGCTTCCCGCGATCGATGCAACTTAAGCGGGACGCGCTTTTCGCGTTCCGCTTTCGACACCGAAAATCGGCTTCCACGTTATCCAACTTCGACGACCATCGCGGTCATATTATCTCGCGCCGCCGATTGTAGCGATGCCGCGATCAGTCGCCTGGCCGGGTCGAGCGCCGCTTCGTTGATGTCGGGCGTACGCAAAAGCTGGAGAATTCGATCGTTGTAGAGCCCGTCGACGATTCCGTCTGTGCAAAGGAGAAAAATGTCACCCGACTCGCAAGCGACTGCCCCAATCTGAGGGTCGACGTAGTGATGTCCACCCCCGAGCGCCTTTTGTAGCACGGTTCGCCGCGGATGGACGCGTGCTTCGTGTTCGCTGATTTTGCCATTGCGCAATAGCCAGCCAACGTGCGTGTCGTCTTCGGTAATTTGCTGGATCTTTCCTTTTTCCTGAGCTGGCAGATAATAAATACGGCTGTCCCCGACGTGGCCGTAATACATCCACCCCGGCGTGAACCAGCAAATACTGAGCGTGGC
Organism: Chthoniobacterales bacterium; assembly: GCA_036524675.1. GTDB lineage: Bacteria > Verrucomicrobiota > Verrucomicrobiia > Chthoniobacterales > DASVRZ01 > DATDAW01. The sequence goes on from DATDBU010000073.1 coordinate 27,691, forward strand.
TCCCATCCCGGCACATTCTTCGTAAGAGCCGCCCAGATACGACAACGCCCTGTGAATTTCATTAAAAAGCTGAGTAAAAATGTCGGCAAACGGCGTGCTCAATCCCATTGCGGAATGTTTGAAGGACGGCACTATCAATTGGCCAATTTTGTCGAGTGTAATTCTGCTCGCGAATTCCCCTGAATGGCTTCCGCCCATCCCGTCGCTCACTGCGAACACGAGATCGACTTCCGCAGTCGTTGCGGATCCGACCTTGCCCAAGTAATGCGCCTCTCGCGCATCCAGGGCAAGACCAAGGAAGGTGTCCTCGTTGTTTTGGCGAACTTTTCCGCGGTCGGTCTGCCCGGACCAACGCAATTCCTGCGGCACGCGAGACGAAACAAAACTAGACATTGGTTAACTGACCATCTTCGTGGCCATTAAGGATCGTCGCAAACTCGAAATCGATGATACAAAACCGGCCGTCACTGATCCGGTAGGTGATGTTACGGGCCTCAGCGTCGTCATGACGCACCCCGTAGGGAAGGAGTTCGTCGAAGATCTCCTTTGCGCGAGCTTCATCGAGGTGCTCCACGCGATGGCCACAGTTCGTGGTGGTGATCTTGAGGTGTTCCGTGTCGCTTTCGATGAGTTTGGGGACAAACGGGCAACCGCGTTGCTCAAGATGTCGCAGGACTGCGACTTCGGTGTCGAAACGTTCCTGGGCGTTGGGTCCGCGAAATGTCTTATGAACACGTCCGTCGTATCCGATACGGACAAGGGCGCGGAGGGTATCCTTCACTGGGTGCATGGCCCGGAGAAAGTGGCCTGGAAACGCTTTGTGGGCAAATCGTGAGGCCATCTTTCGTTTTCTCTGTCGGCTCTTTGCAGTTGGAGATCGCGCTCCAGCACAGAGGCGAAATGGAAGGGACGGATCGTGAATCTGCCCGATGGGAATGATTTAACTTCCCCGTTTTCAGCGGCTCTGGCATCATTTTTGCATCGTTCCTCTGCGCGCCGAAGTTTTGTAATCCACGTGAACCAAACCCAACAACAAGCAGGTCGATTCGGCGCAACCTGCTTAAAAACAGACACTATCACCCATTCTTATGGCGAAGTATAAATTGGAATACCTCTGGCTTGACGGTTACGAACCCGTGGCCAACCTGCGCGGCAAAACCCTGGTCAAGGAATTCGACACATTCCCCACGCTCGAGCAGCTTCCTCTTTGGGGTTTCGACGGCAGTTCGACCCGGCAGGCAGAGGGACGTAGCTCTGATTGCGTTCTCAAACCGGTCGCCGTCTATCCCGATACCACCAAGGAAAATGGCGTCATTGTCATGAACGAAGTCCTCTTGCCGGACGGCACGCCACACCCCACGAATGCGCGTGCGACGATTCTTGATGATCCGGATGCCTGGTTTGGTTTCGAACAGGAATATTTCCTCTACAAAGACGGCGTTCCGCTTGGTTTCCCTCAAAATGGCTTCCCTCCTCCGCAGGGCAAATACTACACGGGCGTTGGTTACGATTCCGTAGGCGATATCGCTCGCGAGATCGTTGATACTCATCTTGATCTCTGTATCGACGCTGGAATCAACCATGAAGGCATCAACGCCGAAGTAGCCAAAGGCCAGTGGGAGTTCCAGATCTTCGGCAAAGGCTCCAAAACAGCCGCCGATCAGGTGTGGGTCGCCCGCTATCTCCTCGAACGCCTCACCGAAAAATACGGCGTGGAGGTGAACTACCACTGCAAACCACTTGGTAAGGACGTCGATTGGAACGGCTCCGGCATGCACGCGAACTTCTCGACCAAATACCTGCGCGAGAAAGGCGGCAAGGAATACTTTGAAGCCCTTATGGCGGCATTCGATAAGTACAAAAACGAGCACATCGCCGTGTATGGTCCAGACAATCACCTCCGCCTGACCGGGTTGCATGAGACGCAGTCCATCGACAAGTTCAACTACGGTGTAGCCAACCGCGGCGCCTCCGTTCGCGTCCCGCACAGCTTCGTCAAGAGCGACTACAAAGGTTATCTGGAAGATCGCCGTCCGAATTCGCAGGGTGATCCTTACAAGATCGCAAGCCGTATCCTGCAGACGGTCGCAACTGTCCCGACGCCGTAACAAAACGCTTCGGACGTTTACTGTTCACAACGCCGCTTCTCGCAAGGGGAGCGGCGTTTTTTTATTGCGGATTGCAGAATGCAGATTGCGGATTGTAGATTCCTGACGAAGCGATTATTCGCTCATTCCGCAATCCCCAATCCGCAATCAATTTTATGGGTCGCCAATGGCTCCAGGCAAAACGTGAAGTCGCCGGTCTGAAAAAAGGCCAGGCTACGCAGAAACTCGTCAAAGAAATCATGGTCGCTGCCAAAATGGGCGGGCCCGATCCGGCAGGGAACGCCCGCCTTTATACGGCGATCGAAAAGGCCAGGAAAGCCAGCGTTTCCCGCGACGTCATCGAGCGCGCCGTCAAAAAAGGCGCAGGCGTTGGCGACGAAAAACTCGCTCTCGAACACATCGTGTTCGAAGGCTATGCCCCGCATAAAGTGCCTGTCATTGTTGAAGTTCTGACTGACAACAACAACCGGACAGCGCCGGAGATACGCCGCCTTTTCAAACATGGCCAGCTGGGAGCGCCAGGTAGTAACAAGTTCCTGTTCGACCACGCCGGTATCGTTGAGGCCTGGCATTCCGATGCCGGAAAGGACCCTGAGGAAACTGCGATAGAAGCAGGCGCCGACGATTTTGAACCGCTTTCACACGAGCAAAATGATGACATTCCGATAGGGGCGCTGGGGGTGCGATTTGTGACGGAACGCCACGCGACGGCCGCCGTGTCCAAATGGTTAACCGACAATGGCTGGACCGTGGTCACCAGCGAACTCGGTTATATCGCCAAGCAGTTCCCTGATCTTACAGAAGCCGACCACGTGGATGTCGCCGAATTTTTGCAGCAGCTCGACGACCACGATGACGTTCACCGCGTGTGGGCCGCCGTGAAGTAGATCGTAATCCCACTCTTACTCCGCACCGTAATCCTTCGACTCCCTCCCTCGCCAGAAGGAAGCCTATAAAACGACAAAAACACTGCCCTCGTCATGACAGTGTTTTTGTCGTTTGTTTTCCGTTTTAAACCAGCCTGTTTCTAGGCTGCGAGTTTCATGCAGACCGATTCGCAGTGACGACAGGCGTCGGCACAAACTTTGCAGTGGGCCATCATCGTGGCGTGGCGTTCGCATTCGTGACTGCACGCGTTGCAGGCGCGAGCGCATGCCTGCAATTGGGCGATGACCACATCGTTATCGGGGGCTGTTCGCCGTGTGAGCAGTCGGCCGGTGGCAAAACACAGGTCGGCGCAATCCAGATTGTAACGGATACATTGGACTAGCTCCTTTACGCGATCTTCTCCGAGGCAGGCATCGCCACAGGCGGTGCAGGTCTGGGCACAGGAAAAGCACGCTTCGATACACTCGGCTAGGACATCACGATTCTCCGCACGGCTACGCGGATGGGTTTGCAACATTTCTTCGATATGAAGGCTCATTTTAGGACTCCGTTGGGGTTGGATTGTCCGGGCTTGAAGAACAAGAACACCAATCGGCTCGGGCCTTAATTTTTCGTTTTTCCCAGGCTCCGTGCGTGTGAACAATTGCGAGCGGAAGGCACTTTTATGTGCCTGTCTGACGAATCGCTTCATAGAGGACGATTCCAGCGGCGGTTGCCAGATTCAGGCTTCTCGCCTCGGGGCGCATGGGAATGGTGAGACATTCATCGGGATGTGCGGCAAGGAGACTTTCTGGGAGGCCTTTCGTCTCGCGCCCAAAAACGAGGTAATCGCCTGTGCGGAAATGCGCTTCGAAATACGGTTTTCGCGTCTTCGTTGTCAGGTAAAACCATTGTGCCGACGCGGTTGCCGATGCCTGTAAATCTCCGAGCGAGTCCCAGAGGCACACATTCACGCGCTCCCAGTAGTCCATTCCGGCCCGCTTCAAATACTTGTCCTCCAGTGAGAACCCCAAGGGGCGGATCAAGTGCAACGTTGATCCCGTCGCCAGGCACAACCGCGCGATGTTACCCGTATTCGGCGGAATTTCCGGCTCTACAAGAACAACGTGGAACATGGGGAAAGGCAGAAGGCAGAATGGAGAAGGCAGAATGCGGAAGCAAACTTTCTGCGTTCTGCATGGTGACTTCTGCCTTTAAAACAAGAAACCCGCTGAATTTCTTCAGCGGGTTTCTTGTTTGGAACTTACGCGTCCAGATCGGCGCTCTCCGGCGTGGTCTCTGCCGGTTCGACGGAGCGGTTGTTGCGCACGTCCGATGTTTTGGCGCCACTAACAACCAGTTTGCGGCCCATGTATTCTTTGTCGTGGAGCTCAGCTACGGCGCGTTTTGCTTCGGCGACCGTCTCCATCGTCACAAACGCAAAACCTTTCGACTTTTGCGTGTAGGAGTTGCTTACGACTTCGGCGTTACGAACTTTGCCCACACCGCTGAAGAGCTCGAGCAGGTCGCTCTCCGACGCATCAAACGACAGGTTGCCGACATAGAGCTTCGGCGATGTCACCTCGATGAGTTCCGGCTTGCGGGCCTCGCGCATGCGAGGCGCCGGAGCGGCTGTTGTGCGCGGGGTTTCAGAAGCCTGAGGCCGAACCAGGCGATTGGATGGGGCGGGAGCGGATTTTTCAGGAGCTTGACTGCGTTTCCCGGTAAAAAAACCGATCAACTTCTGCCAAAAGGCGAGTTTGGGCGCGGGTGCCGCCACTGGAGGATTGCTCTGGCTCGGGCGCGATCCATAGGAACTGGACTCGCGATCATCCCGGGGCCCGCGATTTTGGTCTCGGTTGCCCGGGCGCCTGCGGCCACGTCCGCCGCGGCCTCCCCGGTAGCCGGCATCTCGTTGGCCGCTACCATTTTGCGAACTATTATATTTCATATCTAAGGTCATATTTTTGAGGACATGACAAAGCGCGTTTCCATTGGTTCTTCGTCCTCGAACTCGTGCAGAAAACGCCACTGATAGTGGTGGCGATGCGATCACAAGTGCGCGGATGCTTTGTCACAGAACCGGGCCCGTGGACGATTTCTTCCCGGATGCGGGAATGAATCCTGCCTTTGGAGAAGTAGGCCGTGCAGTCGGACCGGATGTCGGACAGACTAACGCAGCGCGAGGGATCGGGCAAGTTTCGTTTTGCTAAAGAAATGGAAGAATGGACTAGAGTGGAAACTTTCTCGGGGAGTGCAAGAAAACGTGAAATAATATGAAAAACACATGTTTTCCAATGCCCTGGTTATAGCCGGACCGACGGCAAGTGGAAAAACAGCCTTGGCTGTTGAGGTTGCAGCCGAAATCGGAGCCGAAATTATTTGTGCCGATGCGTTCCAAATTTATCGCGGGCTTGCGATGCTTACGGCACAACCTTCCGCACAGGAATTGAAAGCAGTCCCGCACCATTTGGTGGGTCTCCTGAAGCCGGAAGAGAAATTTAACGCATCCCAATTCGCGGCTCTGGCGAACGAAAGACTCGCTGAAATAGCATCTCGCGGGCGCACGGCGCTGGTGGTTGGCGGGGCAGGTTTTTATCTGCAGACGCTATTTGGCGGAGCCGTCGCGCCAGAGCCAGAACCTTCTCTGCGCAAGGAACTTGCGCAGCTCTCACTAGGAGACCTTCAGGAGAGGTTGCGTATCTCTGACCCCGATGCCTTTGCCCGGATCGACCTTCGAAATCCGCGCCGGGTGCAGCGTGCGCTGGAAGTGGTGCTTTCCACGGGGAAACCGTTCGCCTCGTTTGCTGGAAAACCCGGGGTGGACGTGCGCGGCTTCGTATTGCAACTGCCGCGAGAAGAGTTGTTTGCGAGAATCAATCTGCGAGCCGAATACATGCTGGAAAACGGTGCAATCGAAGAAGTCGCAACGTTGTTGAAGGGAAGAGAAGTTAGCGAGACATGCGAGGCCACCATTGGCTTTCGGGAAATTCGACGGCTGTTGAACGGTGAAATATCCCGTTCCGAATGCCTGGCTGCCATTCAACTGGCCACCCGTCGCTACGCGAAGCGGCAGGAAACGTGGTTTAGAAACCAGACAAAATGGCAGCACGTCCAGCCGGTAGATTTGCGATCAGAGATTGCTCGTCTGTTTCTTTGAATCACTTCGGAGAGATACCCATCTTGCTTTGCTCGCTTGGGAATTCGGGTCTAAATCTCTCGGATGTCCGATAAGCGCGCCGATGTCCTCACAGAAATTTTTTCATGGGCGACAACCAATCCTGGACAATTCGCATGTGTTTTCCGCAGGAAGAACGGCGTTACTGAACGGTTGACTTATCTTGAGCTCAGCCGGCTAAGCACGCGCCGGGCATTGCAAATTCAGTCTGAAGTGCCTGGTATAAAGCGGGTTGCGTTACTGGCGCTACACGGACCTGAGTTCTTGATCGAAGCACTGGCGATCATGGCAGCGGGACATTGCCTGGTGCCGGTGAATCCGCTTTTGCCCCCCGGTGATGTTGCCGATTTGCTGCTTCGAGCCGGCGTTGGCGCCATTGTTCGTCCGGGTGTCGATCTGGAAATTCTGCCCGCGACAGACGCCATCGATGGAAACGGTGACCAGGATTTTTGCGCACTCGATCCCGCCTACTTGCGGTTTACTTCCGGCAGCACGGGGAAGCGCAAAGGTGTCTTGCTCGGGCACCAGACGATTTTGGATCGGACGGCGATTGCAAACGAACGGTTGCAGATCTCCTCGTCGGATCGTGTGTTGTGCCTGTTACCGATGGTGGATCATCTCGTCGTGTCGATCCTGCTCTATTTGCGATACGGCGCGACGGTTCTGTTGGTAGAAGATCCAGCCGACGCGTTGCCGCTGGCGGCTGAGGAACGTGCAACGGTCTTGTACGCGAGTCCCGGGCAATATCGGGATTTTTCGGCGGGCGATGGCGAGTTGTCGGATCTGCGCCTGGCGATTTCCACGACACAACGGCTGTCGGAAACCACCGCGATGAATTTTAAAAAGCGCTTCCAGGTGCCTCTCTCCCAGGCACTTGGCATGATCGAGGCCGGTTTGCTCACCTTGAACGACGAGCGCGCGGGGAGCGAACCACTGCTTTCCGGGAAGCCGATGCCGGGCTACAAAATCACCATTGCCGATGCTGCTGGAAATCCTTTGCCGAATGGCGAAATCGGAGAAGTGACCGTCGCGGGCAAAGGTTTGCTCGATGCGTATGTCGCTCCCTGGATTCCGCGGGACAAGCTCCTCGACGCCAATGGCTTTTCGACCCAGGATTTCGGCTGGATCGACGGAGATGGCGTGCTGCATTTGACTGGACGCGGGAAAAATCGGTTGGACCTAAACGGTGACCATTTTTTCTGCGAGGAAGTGGAGACGGTCCTTAACGGCAACCCGGCAATACTCGAGAGTCTGGTAACCGTGGTGAATGGAAAACTGGAAGCGCGGATCGTTCGGGCCGGCGATACGGATATCGCCGAACTCATTGGCTGGGCTGAAAAACGGCTGCCATGGAGCCGCCTTCCGGCCGCGTTCCGGTTTGTCGAGCGCTTACCGCTCACACCTACTGGCAAAGTGAAACGGGATTGACGCAAGTCCGGATTGTTTTGAGCGCAATTTTCAGGGCCCATGCCAATGGTGAAGGTGGTTTCGCCAGCGGAACCAGATGAGGAGGGAACGGTGAAACGGTGAGCAGCCGGGAAGGTGCAACAGGCGGATGAGAAATCGTCGTGAGCTGTGCTGCATCGTTAACCACGCGACTTCATATCTGAGAAGGTCTTTGTTCGCAGCAGTCAGTGGGACCAGACTGTTGGTCAGAAGCCATCGATTGAAGCTGAGGCCATCAAGGGCGGGATTACGCGTTGCTGCAGCGCCGGTTTCCGCGGTGTAACGTTCGAAGACGCCAAAAAGTTTTTGTCCAAGCACCCTCCGCGCCAGTGGCACAGAACGAGTGGCTTCGTTGAAACGTTTGCGCAGCAGTGAGCCAGCGAACCGTTCGATTTCGACACCCGCGCTGTCAGCGAGCGCTTCAGTCTCTTCTTGCGACAATCCGAAGCGGACGGCGAACGCCGACCGGTCAGCGAAAAACTCGGATCTCGCTTCCGTATCGGTGTAAAGGCGGGCAAGGGCCGTTTGGATTTCTGTTAAACCCATCGCTCGCGTTTGCGGCCCAGTTCGCGGGCCATGCGCAATTCTGGAAGGAGCTCCGGAAGCGGTGGGATATGCTCGTCGCGTTCCAGGATTGCGCCTTTTGCCGGAGTCCGGGCTAGCACTTCGTCCAGCAATTCCCAAATGGCTGAATCGACGGATTCTGCGTGGCTGTCGATCCAGACCTCATCGCTGGATTTCTCGGCGCCGACATAGTGAAGCTGCACCACGCAATCCAACGGCGCTTCATCGAGCCATCGACGTGGGTCGAACCCGAGATTCCGCGAGTTAATAAACAGATTAGTTACGTCCAGGAGGAGTCCGCAGCCCGTTTCCTGCGTCACGCGATGCAGAAATTCGCCTTCGCTCATCTCCGCACCAGGCAGCCGGATGGTGTAGGCAATGTTTTCCAAAATGAGTGGTTTTGCGATTCTCTCCTGCGCCTTCGAGACGTTCTGCCGTACGGCTTCAACCGCTTCGCGTGTAAACGGCAGCGGCGTCAGATGCCCGATCTCCACGCCGTCGGCACGGGTGAATGCCAGATGCTCACTCCACCATGGCGGGTCAATCTTTTCGACAAGACTTGCAAATTTCGCAAGATATTCGGAATCCATGCCCTCTGCAGTTCCGAGTGAAAGGTTCAATCCATGGGGGATGAGTGTAAAATGTTCCGCCAGCAGGTCGAACTGGACACGACGCTCCAGTGTGGCGTCAAAAAAATGATCCGCCGTTATTTCGAGGAAATCGATTTCACGCCGATACAAAAACAGTTCGCTGAAATGAGGCGCGCGAAAACCGAGACCAACTCCAAGGACAGGCAGCGCTTCAATCATTTTAATCTCCTCCGCCACAACCTCCGCATCCGCCCCCACCACCGCCGCATCCGCTGCCACCGCAAGACGCCGAGCCGCAGCCTCCATGTCCCTGCGATGCTTGCTGGAACATTTTCGGGTAGTAGTCGTAACTCGTGCCTTTGAGAATACCTATGCCGTGGACAGCCACCGCCAGCAGGACTTCTTCGCTGGCAAGATTGGGCACGCGAGCTTTCATCATGGATAAGGCTCCCTGCAGTTTTCTCAGATACCGTCGTCCAAGCGAGGTAAGCCGTCTCGGCCTTGCGATAAGGAACAGGGTGATCATGCTTGCGACGGTCAGAAAGATCAGGAAAACGACGTTCGTATGTCCCCGAGAAAGGGCGACAGCCAGTCTATAGACGGTCAGCGCGGCGATGAGAAACAGGAACAGGCCCATGGCTCGAAGCACCTTCGCCTGGTCTTCTTTCGACGTGACCAAATAGCTCTCGGAAAGGCGCTTATGATGATCGTCTGTCGAAGGGGCTGGAATCCGGGCGATCTCGTCGACTTTCAATCCAGAAGTGATCCGATTGAAAATCATCCGTGAATCCGTGTCCAGAAAGTGCGGGTCGGGATGCTGCGGCGCCTGTTCGATGATCGAGAATCGCCCCGACAATCTGTTACTGGACTCGGTATGGCTGAGATAACCCCGCATGACCAAATCCAGGATGATAAGCCGTTTTTGCTCATGCGAACCGCCGCGCAAGTAGGCGATTTCAAATGGGTCGAATGTTTCGGGGAGGGTCGGCGTTTGCAGATATCGCGTTCGGTCCGCAATTTTCCTCACGCAATAAGCGAGAAAGCAGGTGATGACGGCCACTATGGCGAAAAATGCCAGGAATTGCGGGCCGGAAAGATCGGTAACCGGATTATGCCGGAGGAGGTTCATGGGGAGATACTTCCCGCTCGTCTGCCAGTTTCAGTGCGGCTTCGACCTGGTGGGTAAGTTTTTCATAAAGCACCACGAGGTTTACCGAAGCCAGGGCGGAGCGGTTCCTTTTGAAATTGCGGAGTTCGGCGAGGCCGTCGCTGTCGAGTCCGGCGCTGAGTGCCATGTCGAGAATCTCCAGCGAGTTTGCTGCCGGTTTTCCCGTCCTCAATTCCAGCAGGATGCCGAGGTGGAGGAACAGAGTCGTAATCGACCGCCGCAGGACGCTGTCGAGCTGCTCCGGGCGACGGCCGGAGTCCAGATAAGCCTGGCGCAACCGAAGATGGAGATTCATCAATTGCCGCCATGTCTGGCGCTGGAGGCGGTCGCGCGGAATTTGTAGATCCTTCGCAAGTTCCGGGCCGAAAAGCGTCTCGTGATGCCGCCGGATGTCGAGAAATTTGGTTGGGAACACTTCTGCCGAATCACCGAGATCGGTTTCGGTGACGATGAGCAGGCTTAGCTGATACTCCAGCCGTGTGGGCGCGGCAGCAGCGGCGATTTTGTCCAGCTCGGCGATCGAAATCGCCGACAAGACGAGCATCAAATTTACATCCGATACCGCTGGGTCAAATCGTCCGCGGGCGGCACCGCCGTAGAGAACGACGGATAGGAGCGTCTCGCCAAGAGCGGATTGCAAGCGGTCTATGAATTCGGAGAGACCGCGTTGCAACTGGTTCAGCGCTGCATCCTGGGGAGACGACGTCATGACGGGGCGGATGAAAGCATCGGAAGGGGGACGCAGTCAAGTCTGGCGCTTCCCGGCCTGCGCTGGAGCAGGGGCAGGACTAAGATGAAGACCGGAGTGTTACACCCGGAGCAGGATGGCGGACTGAGACGGGATGTGGAAATGGGTATCTGTCTGGATGGGCGGCGTGCCAATGCCGCCATATTTTGGATGCTCGCTGGACCACTCCAACTTCCACGTTGCCCCGAGGCCGGGCGCAAGCAGTGGTTCGGGAACGGATTCCCAGTGGATGTCGTGGCCGAGATTGACGATAAGCAATCGATCGTCTTTTTCGCGGAACCAGCGGATTGCAAAAGCATCGTTCGTCAGCACCGCTGCGTCGAAGTTTCCTCTGAGCGCATTGGCGAAATGGGGTTCGCTCTTGCGAAGTGCGATGAGGTCTCGATGCAGGGTCAGTGCCTCGTGGTTTCGATCGCGTTCGGCAAAATCGAGCTTGCTCCGCACGAAGGTTTCATCGGCTTCCGCGTTGGGAATGACGGCCTGGGCTTCCGGGGATGCGACGCTGGGAAACATGGCAAGGAATTTCGCCCGACCCTCGGCGACGGCTTTGGAAAGGTTGGGCTCCGCGTGGTCGGCGAAGAACAGGAAAGGCGTCGTGGCGCCGTACTCCTGACCCATGAAAAGCATGGGAGTCGCAGTGCCGAGCAGCAGCCAGGCGGTCAAAGCGCGGACACGCCCGTCATTCGAGATCGCATGTACACGATCGCCGCGCAGCGAATTGGCGACCTGATCGTGGTTCTGAAGGAAATTAACGAAATTCCATGGCTGCAGATCGATGGCGCATTCACCCCGGACGCCGTTGACGATTTCGTGGCGCGTGCCCTGGTACAGATAGCCCCACTTGGACAAGGCGACGAACTCGCGCGCGGCCCCTGTAAAGCCTGCCATGTAGGCCTCTGTGCGTCCGGTAAGCGCGACTTTTGCGACGTGATGCGAATCGTCATTCCACGTGGCGTCGAGGCCGAAGCCGTCTTTTTCCGGGTCGCGAACGAGCCATGCTTGCTGCATATCGTTTTCGGCAACGATCCAGGTTTGCCGCCCGCCAGCGGCTTTGCGAACAGCCTGCTGCATTTCCAGAAGGACATGGCTCTCGGATGCATCGTGAATTTGTTGGGTGGCATCGAGACGCAGGCCATCGAGGTGGAACTCATCGATCCAGTACGCGGCGTTGGTAATGAAAAATTCCCGGACGGAAGCGGAATCCGGGCCGTCGAAATTGATGGAGTCGCCCCAATCGTTCTTGCGCTTTTTCGTTAGATAATTCTCGGAGAATTGCAGGAGGTAATTCCCGTCGGGGCCGAAGTGGTTGTAAACGACGTCTAGAATGACTCCCATGCCGAGGGCGTGAGCCCGATCGACAAAGGCCCGAAAGTCGTCGGGCGTCCCGTACAATTGCGTCGGAGCGAACATGTCCACGCCGTCGTAACCCCAGCCGCGCCTGCCGGGGAAATCGGCGACGGGCATGACTTCGAGAGTCGTGATGCCGAGGTCGGCGAGGCGTTGGAGTTCGTTGATCGCCGACCGCCACGTCCCCTCGGGAGTGAGCGTGCCGACGTGAAATTCGTAGACAACCTGGCCCTGACGCGGAATGCCTTTCCACGCGGAATCGGTCCATTGAAAACCCGCGGGATCAACGATTTGCGAGGGTCCATGGGGGCCTTCCGGCTGGAAACGGGAAGCGGGATCGGGAAACTCGCCGGTCCCCAATTTGAAGCGGTAATGGGAACCCGGTCGGACGTTCTCGACGAGGCCGGAGTAATAGCCATTCACCTCAGGTTGAAGGGGTTCTTCACGTTTGCCGTCGATGACGACGGAGACGCTTTTGCTACGGGGTGCCCAGACGCGAAAATGGACACCGCTGGCGGTGATTTCTGCGCCGATGGGGTAACGGCGGCCTGGAGATAGGCTGTTGGTGGCAGGTGTGGAATTCATGGGCTGTTGTCGTGGGTAAACGCAGCGGGAGAGGGGGCCGGCTGGGTTTTAGATCAGGCCGGGATTTTTGGATTGGGCGAGAACTTTGAACGCTACGCCGGCGCCGATAGGGTCGAGGAGACGCGCGTTCGCAGTGTGTGTCGTGTCAATGTTCCTGGTCCAATGAAGGATAAAATCGCGTTGTGTGTCGAAACTTTCCTCAACAAAACCGATTTGCATGCCCCAATTTCGAATATCGGTAAAATTGACGTCGGCCGTTAAATCCTGATGTCCGGCATGCGTATAAAGTTCAGAGCCATCGATCTTTACGTGGTGGTAATAGCCCCGCAACGTCCCGGCCGGCTGACGATAATAGACCGCAGGAAAGTTGTCGCCGTAGTCGATCGTTAGCAGAATACCAGCCTCCAGCTCGCGGAAAATCGTCTGGAGTTGATCACGCCAGGCGGGGTGGGCCTCGATCCGCTGGGTTTTGCCTTCCGGAACCGTGATTTTTGTGGCGCTGGAATCCAAGGCAGCGATTCGCTCCGGAGACAGGGGCCGCAACTGTTCGACGGGGCGATTATTTTCCCAGACGAGCCCAATTTCGTGCCAGGCATTGTTTCTCCATTCGAGCCGAACACACGGGAAAGCGTCGACGACCTCGTTGCTAAAAATGATTGCGTGGCCTTCGGCAGCCTCGATGGCGGTCTCGATCGAGGTGTGCCATTCGATTTTGTATCTTCCAAGTCGGCGCCGCTGTATTTCGATCAGTGAAGGCGAAATTTCGACTATATGATACTGCAACGTCAGCCGCGCAAGCCAGCTGCGGGATTCGAGAATCTTGTGGGCAATTGCGCCGTTGCCACCGCCAATCTCGATCAAATGCCAACGCCGTTCGCCATTGCGTTGGATGCGCTTGCGCTGCTTGTCCGCCCATGCTCCGACGGCTTCTGCGAGGAGGCTTCCGGCTTCTGCAGATGTCGTGAAATCACCCCGACGGCCGATTTCCCGAATATTGCGCGTGTAATAGCCGGTCTCTGCTCCATACAGCGCGGCGTCCATGAATCTTTCGAAGGACAGCCAGCCGCCCGCTGCTTCGATGAGGTTGCGCAGCGGGACGAGCGTGGATCTGGTCTTGTCTACCACCCCGTCGAATTCCATGAACCTCGGATGATCGCAAACATTCTGCTTCACTGTCCATTCACATCAGCTAAGAGTCACGCTTTCCGCTGCGGACCGTCCGCGCGTTTCCTGCTTTATGAAAAACCTCCTCTCTATCCAGGCACTTTCCGCTGATGAAATCCGAGAATTCGTAGATCTTGGTGCGCTCATGAAGGCCGAACGCGGTCATCATACAAAACATCCGCTTCGTCATGAATGCTGGGCACTCATTTTCAACAAAAGCTCGACGCGCACACGGGTGAGCTTTGAAGTCGGGATCCGGGAATTTGGAGGCGAGGTGCTATTTCTTTCCGCAAACGAAATCCAGCTCGGCCGAGGCGAGCCAATACGCGACACGGCTCGCGTGATGGGCAGGATGCTGCACGGTGCCGTCATCCGGACGTACGCGCAGAGCGATGTGGAAGAGTTTGCGCAGTTCAGCGGACTCCGCACCATCAATGCGCTGACGGATGAAGAACATCCCTGTCAGATTCTGGCGGATTTGCTGACTATCCAGGAAAAGCTCGGTAGCATCGAGGAGCGAAAAGTCTGTTACGTTGGCGACGGCGCCAGCAACGTCGCGCGCTCATGGATCTGGGCATCCGAACGGCTCGGATTCGAACTGGTGATCGCCGCGCCGGAAAAACATCAGCCGGCTGTCAGCCTACTCAGTTCGTTGATCAATGGCACTGTCACGTGCAAGGAGGACCTTTTCGAGGCTGCCATGCATGCCGACATTCTCTACACGGATGTCTGGGTGAGTATGGGACAGGAATCGGAAAGCGCTCAACGGGAAGCGGTTCTGAAGAGCTATCGGATTGACTCGAAGGTTGTCGCCGAAGCCTTGCCGGGCGCGCTCGTTATGCATTGCCTGCCGGCGTATCGCGGAAAAGAAATCACGGAAGACGTCCTCGAAGCGCATGCGCAAACCATCTTCGACCAAGCCGAAAACCGTCTCCACGCGCAGAAAGCCGTTCTGGCTTTGCTGGAGCGTTGACGGCGCGCCCGCGATCCGCTGTTCTTCTTCGCCATCGCCGCGCCCGAAATGCCAGAACGCCACCGCCTCCTCCTGGTTGATAACAGCAACTCTTTCACAAAAGTTGCTGTCAGCGACGGCGACCGGATTCTACAGCGTCGCAAACTGCCCACTCCTGCCATCTCTGACGAATCATTGGCGAAGATCCTGCGTGGCTGGAAATTCGATCGCACCGTTATTTGTTCGGTTGTCCCGGAGAAACTGAAAACGCTCATCTGCTTCCTCGAAACCTCCGGCCCTGTCCTCACGCTCTCCGCAAAACTGGATCTCGGTATTGGCATCGACTACCCGAAACCAGCCACCATCGGCGGCGACCGCCTCGCCAACGCCATTGCAGCCGCCGAACTCTACGGCGCGCCAGCTGTGGTCGTGGATTTCGGAACGGCGGTGACGTTCGACATCCTATCGGCAGATCGAAAATACATCGGCGGCGTCATTGCACCCGGGCTGGAGGTCATGACCGATTACCTCCACCAACGCACGGCTCTCCTTCCGAAAGTCACACTCTCGGAGCCCGTTTCGGTGATCGGGCGGTCGACAAAAGAAGCGATGCTGGCCGGTGCGGTGCACGGCTATCGCGGCCTCATCTCGCAAATCCTAATCGAGATCCGTGCCGAACTTAAAGCCGGCAGAAAACTCCACATTGTCGCCACTGGCGGTTATGCGGATCTCATCGCCGACCGGCTTCCTGTGCTGAAAAATGTAAATCCGGATTTAACTCTCGAAGGTCTGCGAATCGTGGCCCGACGAAACCCAATACCAACCACCACTAATCAATAACTCATGTATTCCCTAGGCATCGATTTCGGAGGCACATCCGTCAAACCTGGCGTCACACGCGGCGGCGCGATTGTCGAGTACGGCAATCTGATCGACACACGCAAATTCCATACGTCCGCAGAAATTACCCAAGCGATGCTTGCCGAAATCGCCCGGCTCCGGGAGAAGTACCCCAACATTGCGGCTGTTGGTATCGGATTGCCCGGCCTGGTGGACAACGTTCGCGGTTTTGTCCGCGAGCTTACCAACGTCCGCGATTGGAAAAACGTCCCCCTTCGCGAGATCGTTACCGGCGCCACCGGGCTTCCCACGGCCATTGAAAACGACGCGAAAGCCATGGCCTACGCCGAGTTCAAGTTTGGTGCTGCCCGGGGATTCAACCATGTTGTATGCGTCACCCTGGGGACTGGCGTCGGCGGTGCCCTCATCCTCAACGGTCAACTCCACCGTGGGGCCGCCAATAGCGCGGGCGAAATTGGCCAGACACACTGCACGCTCGATCACCCACCGGCGCACTACGGCAACACGGGCGCACTCGAAAAACTCGTTGGCAATCAGGAGATCACCCAACGCGCCATCGCGGCCTACAGCGGAGGCCCATTCCCTGGCGCTGAACCTGTCAGCCCAGCTGCGCTTGCCGTTTGGGCAAACGCCGGCGATCGGATCGCTCAACAGCTTTGGGATCAAATCGGCACAGAAATCGGCATCGTTTTTAGCGACATCGTCTGGCTGTTGAATCCGGATGCGTTTGTGATCGGCGGCGGCGTAGCCAAGGCGGGCGACCTCGTGTTCAACCCGATTCGTAAAGCGATTAACAGCCGCACCATGAAAGACCTGCACGAATCGCTAAAAATCATTCCAGCCGCCCTGGGTAACGATGCCGGCATCATCGGCAGCGCCGCCTTGGGTCTCGAAGTAGCAGGGAAATAGGGCAAAAGGCAGAAGGCAGAAGGCAGAAGGCAGAATGAAGAACGCAGAAGGCAGAGAGGGCTTCTTAATTTTTACTTCCTAATTCTTACTTCCTAATTCTTAATTTTCCCGATGGACCCTTTTCCGGCGATCAACTTTTCCGGTATTCCGATCCCGAAAGCGATCGCTATGTATCGCAATCAGGGGCCGATATTTCCGGTGGAGATCGACGGAGCGCAGTGGGTTGCTCTCGCCGGACCTGAGGCCAATACGTTCTGCTGGGGGAATCCTGATTTTTGGAGCTACGGCGACGCGATGCAGGGATTTACAGAAGAGCTGGGGCCGACGCATCTGACGCAGCTGGACCGGGCGCCGCACCGGCGAAAACGGCGGCTGCTCAATCCAGGCTTCAGTCTTCCGGCAGTCATGCGCCGGATCCCGCAAATGGCGCAAGTCATCGAGTCCTGGCTTCCGCGGGCGGAAGGCGGACCGTTTGAGCTCCACGAATTCCTCATGACGCTGCTCACGGACGTCCAGAGCCGTGCGTCGCTTTCCGTTGAGCTCAGCGACGAACGGCTGCATCAGCTCGTCCGTTTCGAAGAGGAATTCATCACCGCAGCATTGATGGAGCGTGAACGGCGTCACCGGTACTATTCGCGTGCCGGGTATCAGGAATTGAAAAGCGACGTGCTGAATTTTCTAGGCGGAATTGTGGATGACCGCCTCGCGGGCCTGCGAAATGGGGATGGCCTTTCGGATATCCTGGATGCCGCTGAAGGCGCCCGTTTCGAGCCTCCGACCCGTGAAGAGCTGATCTTTGATGCGTATCTCCTCCTCATCGCCGGCTCAGGAAATACCGCCAAAATCATCTGCCGCGCTCTCTATCATATTTTCGAAAATCCCGATTGGCTGGAGAAACTGCGCAACGAACTCGCCGGCTTCAGCGGCGACTCCCTGGCTGCCGGCATGAGCGCATTCCCGCTGCTCAAAGCAACCATCCTCGAAGCCGAACGCATGTATCCCGCCGCTCCGGTGCTCCCGCGCGTGGCGTTTCAGGACATCACATTTGCCGGGCAAACCATTCCGGCCGGGACGCGCGTCCTGCATTTGCACACCCTCACGCATTATCTGGACGAGTTTTACGAAGATCCGTTCACGTGGAATCCGGCCCGCTGGCTTTCGCTCGATGTTAGCAAAGACCGCCGCGCACAACACGGCGCTTTCGGCGGCGGCAGCCACATCTGCCTCGGCATGAACCTTGCCCGCGTCCATGCGCCCCTGGTCATTGGCTATTTCGTGAAAAACTTCACTCTGCGCTGCGACGAGCCCCCGAGTTCAAGAATCGTCGTCCCCGAAGCTCCCGACAGCCCGTTCACTCTCAAATTCGATGTGAGCTTGGCCCGGAATATTTGACCATCGTGATTCAAACCGCTTCTCGAAAGTTTCGCGCGAAAATTCCTATAGAGAATGTCACACGGAGACACGGAGAACACGGAGGTATTAAGGTAAAGATATATTCTCTCCGTGTTCTCCGTCTCTCCGTGTGACATTTCGACCACACACGGCCTAACTTTATGCGGTATGATAACATGCCATCGAGCCAAACGCTCATTCGCTAGCGCACCGAATGGCGGCCTCGCGGCGACTGCTCATGCCGACTGTCGATTCAGAGCGTCTCTTTCCAAACAACCGCAAGGAAGCGAACCAAACAGAACGCATGATCATCAAACACATCCTTCCATTTATCTGGCTCTGCGTAGCAGCCATCACGCCAGCGGCTCCGGTCTCCGGCGCAGAGAAGACGCCTGAGCAATTAGCACAAGCCGCCGCTGAGCAGTGGCTTTCACTCGTCGATAGCGGGAGATTTGCGGAGAGCTGGCAGAGCGCAGCCGAATACTTCAAGGCAGCCGTATCGGAACCGCAATGGAAGTCCTCCCTCGATGCCGTCCGCAAGCCGCTTGGCAGCCTCGTCTCGCGGAAGCTCAAAAGCGCCAAATACACAAAAACCCTTCCAGGCGCGCCCGATGGCGAATACGTGATTTTGCAGTTTAACACCACGTTCGCGAACAAGAAGGAAGCAGTCGAAACCGTCACTCCTATGCTGGC